>NZ_JBGFSJ010000006.1:162912-208435 GCF_041365695.1 Rhodosalinus sp. 5P4 | reverse complement strand
GCCGGCCACCCCAACCGTAGCTACCAGACCCGTTATGCACTAAGACTGAAACCGGACCACTTCATTGGGGCAGGTCACGAAGTCGATCGGGCAAAGCAGGTCATCCAGGTGCATGCAGCCGCAGGCTTTGCCGGTGGCACGGGGCACTACCGCAAGATGGCATGCATCCGCGGATCTTCCGGGTCCCAGGGGATCGGCTCCCGGTCCAGGGCATAGGCGATGAGATTGTGCTCGAGCACCTGTCGCACGGGACTTCGGCAGGTGGCGAGGCGGCGGACGTCCCGACGCAGAAGATCGTCTCCCGCCTCGAAGGGCGAGGCTTCCACGAAACGCGCGAAGGGCGCGGGAACGGACACGTAGACCTCGGCCGGCGCGTATCTCTGGACCACGGCGCCGCCGATCGTGAACTCGCTTCCAGGAACGGTCCTACGATAGACATCGACCGAAGGGTCCCCGCAGAACCCCAGCTCCTCCTTCCGTGTCAGCGCATAAGCGGCCACTATCAGGTTCCGCCGGTTCTCGATGGCCCCGCTTTCAAGCCCCATCCCAAGGCCTTCCATCCCGTAGAAGGCGGCCGAGTCCCGCGCGCTTGCGCCGAGGGCCTCCGCGAAGGGCCGCGCGGTGCGGCGATCGAAGATCGTGAAGCGGCCGAAAAGGATCGGGCGAAGATGGCTGCCCTCGGGGAGAAGGCCATCGACATTGTAGCTCGACAATCGCTCGACAAGCGCCATGCGCTGCTCCTCGCGTCGGCGGGCTTCCTCGGCCTGGCGCTCGGCGGCGGCGCGTTCTTCCTGCGCGCGACGTTCTTCCTCCGCGAACGCTTCCATCCGCTCCGCCTCGACGCGCCGCTGCACCTCGAGAAGGCGCTCGAGGTCCGTGCGATCGGCGAGGCATTCGAGATCCTTCCCGCATCGCCGTTCCCGCTCGGCCATCCAGGCCTCAGGTTCGGGATTGCGCCACAAAAAGAGCGGCTGAACGGCATCCGGATCCTCAGGCGGCGCAAGCATGGACCGCGCCCGCTCCCATTCGACCGGGTAGGCGGCCGCGATCTCCTCGGCTTCCTGCCTCAGCCGTTCCAACCCGGCCTGCTGCTCCGCCTCAAGGGCGGCAGCTTCTTCGGCGGAGATGAGGCGCTCACTCTCTGGTCGCCCCGCTGCGACCCGCAAGAGGCGCGTGCCCTCCTGCATGGTCGTCAGCAGGCAGTCCTCGTCTCCGCGACACCGGCGCATCTCGAGAGCTAGGTTCGACTCCAGGTTGCGCGCCATCATGTAACCCGGCATCGCGCCGGTCATGGACAGCTGCATCTCCGGTGTGATCGCGATCTCCGAAAGCCCGGATATTTCCTCCCTCAGGAGGTGCTGCTCCTGGAGAAGCAGGCGCATCTCGGGCGACGTGCAATACGGGCTTGCCTCGGGGCTCTCGTCGCATCCGAGCATATCTCCGATGCGATCCGGGATCTCCTGTGAGATACCTGCATTGGGCGAAACGAAAGACGAGACGATCAACGCCATCCCGGCGTTTCGGAAACTCGAATACGTGATCCTGAGGGCGGTCATACGGAAACTCCGGATGTCGGGAAACGAGACGGCTCTTCCTGACCGCTTGCATGCGGAAATGTGCGTGCCGTCGGTTTTCCGGCAAGGCTGCATGAGATCCGTTCCGGACGTCTTCACGAAGTTCTATTGCCGACATTCCCCGACGGGCCAACCGTTTGGGTTCAAAATCGCCTGACGATGCCGTTAGGGCAAGCATTTTTCGCTCCGGATGGCCCTTGGCCTCGCGCAAGCGCGCTATTTCGGGCGCCGGAGGTCAGACGGCGGGGTCATCCTTGGCCCATGGAGGCGTTCTTCATCCCACCGGGCGGACCTGTCGAGCCGGTTTCGTGGCGTTTGGGGCGGGGTCGCGCTCACGTACATGACGGTGACGCTTAAAGTCAGTGAATGACAGCGAGGATGTCGCGCACCATGGGACCGAACGCCGCGACCTCAGCCAGTTGGAAGGCGATTGCACGGGCGTGACGCACCATGCGCGCCCCTATCTTGATCAGTTTGACTTGCAGGCTGGTCAGCGACCAGTCGGCCATTTCCTCGGGCAGATCGATGCAGCGCAGGAAGGTGGCCAGATTGTAGGCCAGCGCGTCCAATTGCAGCCGGACTTCGTTGTCGCGGAACCACCTGCACGACAGCCGCGTCCAGTGGAAGGCGTGCTTGCCTCCCTTGATATGCTGCTCGGCGGTGCCGCGCTGGTTATGGAAGGATCGTCTGAACTACCGCTTCGGCTTCGCTGATTGCGGGTCTCAGGTCAACATCTGCCTGTACCTGAGCGCTGACGACCGAGCTGAACTCCAATCCTTGCTCGCCGACCGGAACACCCCGCGCAAGCTCGTCTGGCGAGCGGAGATCGTGCTGGCAACGGCGGATGGTCACGGCACGGGCGAGATCATGCGGCGCGCGGACACGTCGAAGCCCACCGTCTGGCGCTGGCAGGAGCGGTACTTCGACGAATGCGTGGACGGCCTGAAGCGCGACAAGACCCGGCCGTCGCGGGTACCGCCGCTGCCGCGGGAGACGCGCATGAAGGTGATCGCCAAGACGGTGCAGGAGAGCCCGGCCAATTCCACGCACTGGAGCCGCAGCCTGATGGCTGCGGCGGTCGGCATCTCGCCGTCGAGCGTGGGGAGGATCTGGTCGGAGGCCGGGCTCAAGCCCCATCAGACGCGGAGTTTCAAAGTCTCGAACGACCCGCTGTTCGAGGAGAAGGCCACCGGCTTCGTGGGCCTCTACCTCGACCCCCCGGAACGGGCGGTGGTGCTCTGCGTCGACGAGAAGTCGCAGATCCAGGCGCTGAACCGGACCCAACCGGGGCTGCCGCTCAAGAAGGGTCGCGCGGCCACGATGACCCACGATTACAAGCGCCACGGCACGACCACGCTGTGCGCGGCGCTCGACGTGAAGTCGGGCCAGGTGATCGGCGAATGCCTGCCCCGCCACCGGGCGAAGGAATTCCTGCGGTTTCTGCGCTGCATCGACCGTTCTGTGCCCAAGTCGCGCGCGGTGCACCTCGTGCTCGACAACTACGCGACCCACAAGACCCCGGAGGTGATGGCCTGACTTTCGAGGCACCCGCGCTTCCACATGCATTTCACGCCGACCAGCGCGTCGTGGCTCAACCTCGTGGAGCGGTTCTTCGCCAAGATCACATCGAGGCGCATCAGGCACGGCAGCTATTCCAGCGTCGGCGACCTCGATGCCGCCATCTACTACTACCTCCTCAAGCACAACGCCAGCCCGAAGCCCTTCACCTGGACCAAATCGGCCGACGACATCCTCGCCCGAGAGAGCCGCGCGCTGAACGCACTCGATGAAATTCGGGGGAACCGGTAGCAAGTGTCAGACTCGGAACACTAGGATTCAGACCTCAGGGAAAAGCCCCGGCATCCAGCGCTCCGCGTACTCTGCCGGAAAGGCAACCTCTTTCGACCAAAATCTAGGGACCAAAATCCTGCATAGCTTCATTAATTTCACCAAGACTCAAGCCATAGTTTCTCAAAAGCAGGTCGAGGGTGGCCCCAACGGCGATCCTTTCGCGCTCGTTAGCTGGGATCGACAGTCCAGAAATTGCAGGGAGCCTCGCATCATCAAAGAAATCCAAATAGGAAAAAATTTCTGATGTCGAAAATGCGTGTTCTTCATCCGCGAACAGAAGCGAAGAGAACTCCATAGAGCGAAGAATTTCATCGATTCGCCAATGGGGCAATTCCTCATTCAACAAGCCGCCGAGCTCGTCTGGAGCATCGACAGAACATAGCCGGCTTGAGGCTGTGTCGGCGGCAATCGCTAGATAATCCGTATTTTCATTAATGTATGCACCCCTCGCGCATCTGAGAGCACGTTCGCAGTGGTATCTTGCCGCTTCTTCACTGCCGGTCACGCGATTAGCAATGATTCCCTCTAATTGCTCATGTCGAGCAATATACGAGCAGTCGATCACGGTCTGCGCCGCAATTCCGGCCGCGTCCCTGGTCGTTTCGGACGCACCAGGCATGTGTTGAGATGGGGAATTTTCTACCAATGCTTTTCTTGATTGATCATACCAAGCTCGCAGATGTTCAATTCCATAAACATCCGGATTTTCTTCTGGTAGGCGAGAAAGCCAACTTGCGGCCTGAATGACCATGCCGTGGCGATTCTTTGTCTCGACATCGCTAGCCATTACTGGTCCAAGCCGTATATCACCATGCACATGCCGGCCACTACCACAAATTCGACCTGGACCACTTCATTGGGGCAGGTCAGGAGCAAGGTGGTGCCCCGGCGCAACACAACCTCGGCCTGATGTATGAGGCGGGCGACGGCGTTGTGCAGAACTTCATTACCGCGCACATGAGCTTCAACATTGCGGCAGCAAACGGCCACACCCGCTCCCGCGAACTGCGGGATTCCCTGGCTCAAAATATGACGCCCGCAGACGTGTCCGAGGCGCAGCGCCGCGCGCGCGTTTGTGTTGATTCCGGCTATCAGGACTGCGGCTGGTAAGCCTCGGTAGCGCAGACACACCCGCGGCCGAACAGAGACCGGTGCATCCTGACGCGCCTCTTGATGCAATCGCCTGCAATCTGCCCTCCGATGGCGCGGACTTGGCGCCATTGTAGCTGTCCCCCAGTTGTCCCACTTCACGACGCGCGCAGAGACGGCCGCGCTGGCGCTCGAGCAACGCTGCGACGGCTCGCCGCTGACCTGAGCTTCTGGCAAATTCCGGGGCAGTCGCCGTCACGGTGGGGGATTGGGTGGGGGATGAGTATCTAAGAAATATATATTTTATTATAAAAAACAAATTTTTATCAGAAATCCTTGGCGACCCCGGCAGGATTCGAACCTGCAACCTGCCCCTTAGGAGGGGGCTGCTCTATCCGGTTGAGCCACGGGGCCGTGGCGTCTGTTTAGCGCGCCCGTCGGGCTTTGTCACCGCCTCGCGCCACCCCTTCCAGCCCCCGGCGAATGGGGATACCCTGCGCTGGTTCCGAACCGCGACGCGAGGGCGCCGACCCGCATGACCGACCAGCCCCGACCGCTCACGCTGCGCGACGTGTCCGAGGCCGCGGGCGTGTCCGAAATGACGGTGAGCCGGGTCCTGCGCAACCGCGGCGACGTGTCCGAGGCCACGCGCGAGAAGGTGCTGCGCGCGGCGAAGCGGCTTGGCTACGTGCCCAACAAGATCGCCGGCGCACTGGCCAGCCAGCAGGTGAACCTCGTCGCCGTGATCATTCCGAGCCTCGGCAACATGGTCTTTCCCGAGGTGCTTTCGGGCATCTCTTCCGTGCTCGACGGGGCCGGGCTTCAGCCCGTGGTGGGCGTGACCGAGTATCTTCCCGAAAAGGAAGAGCGGGTGCTTTACGAGATGCTCTCGTGGCGGCCGTCCGGGGCGATCGTGGCGGGGCTCGAACACTCCGACGCGTCCCGCGCGATGCTGCGTGCCGCCGGCATCCCGGTGGTCGAGATCATGGATCTCGACGGTACGCCGGTGGATGCGATGGTGGGCATCTCGCATCGTCGCGCGGGCCGCGAGATGGGCCGCGCCATCCTGTCGGAGGGCTATCGGCGGATCGGCTTTCTCGGGACGAAGATGCCGCTCGACCACCGCGCGCGCAAACGCTTCGAGGGGTTCGTCGAGGCCCTGGCCAAGGGCGGCGTCGAACTGGCCGACCACGAGTTCTACTCGGGCGGCTCGGCGCTCGCCAAGGGGCAGGATATGACGCGGGCCATGCTCGCACGCACGCCGGACCTGGATTTCCTGTATTACTCGAATGACATGATCGCGGCGGGCGGGCTGCTCTGGCTGCTGGGCGAGGGCATCGACGTCCCCGGCCGCATCGGCCTTGCGGGGTTCAACCGCGTCGATCTTCTGGACGGGCTGCCACGGCGGATCGCGACGATGGATTCCTGCCGCCGCGAGATCGGCCGCCGCGCCGCCGAGATCGTGCTGGCGCGGATGGAGGGCCGCGCGATCGAGCGCATCGTCGCGCTGGAGCCCCGTATCGACCCGGGCGACACGCTCCGTCGCGGCTGAGCCGCGCGGGATCCGGAAAACCGCCGGGGCGACTTCCCCGGCGGCACGGGCGCGCTATCTCCTGACGCGGCGTCAATCCGGGGGCAGTCCGATGCTCGACCAGAACAGCGCGGCGATCGGCCGGTTCGACAAGTCCTTTCTCATCCACATGATCCGCGACTTCTTCGTGATCCTCCTGCTCGTCACGGTGATGGAGTTCGTGATCAAGGCGGGCCTCGTCTGGACGAACTACATGACGAACGGCGAGGACGAGGCGCGCGCCGTGGCCGACGATCTTGCCGAGAACGTGCGCGAGATCATGCGCAACGAAGGCGGGCCGGTCGCCGCCCGCACCGTCTATCCGATCCTCGAGCGCAACTGGGACGATCTGGGCTACCTCATCGCCATAGAGCCGTCGCCGGTCACCGTGCGCTCCATCGAGGCGGGCTTCGGCTTCACGCCGAAGGGCATACCGGCGGGCGACTGGCCCGAGGGCGCCGCCCGCTCCGTGAGCCTAGACATCGAGGCGGAAAGCTTCTGCCTCGCCTGCCACACGGAGGCACGGGTGGGCGAAGTGCTGGGAACGGTCACGGTACGCAACTACCTCGCCCGGGATTTCGCGCTCTGGTTCGAGGACGTGCAGCTGACGGCCGGCTTCGCGGTGGGCAAGATCGTTCTGCACTCGGTCCTTCTTTTCCTGATCCTGCGCGCGCGGCTCGAACCTCTCATGGGGCTGCGCTCGGTCGTGAGCAATCTCGCGCGCGCCTATGGCGGGCTCGACCACCGCGCCGAAATCCGCACGGCGGACGAGTTCGGCGCGCTGGCCCGCGACCTCAATCTCTTCCTCGACCGCGTGACCCGCCTCGTGGCCGAGCTCGATGCGGTGCTGCAGCGCGTCTCGGCAGTGAACGACGATATCCTTAAGGTCCAGGGCGATCTGCGCGACCGGATCGACGGGGTCGTGGGACGTGTCAGGCGGCTCGAGCGCGAGGCGATGCTCGCGGCCAAGCGCGAGCCGCGCCTCTCCAACGCCTGGTTCGACGCCATGCGCGGCACGGTGAGCGACCTCGAGGCCGCGCTTCAGGAGGCCGACGGGCGCCCCGGTGCCGGCGCACTGCTGGAGGATCTGCGGGCGGTCGTCGCCAACGCCGAGGCGCAGATCGCCACCAGCGAAAAGGTTTTCGAGGGTCTCGCCGAGCTTGGCGATGAAAGTGAGCGTCTGAAGGGCGCGATGGCGGAGATGACCCGGCTCGAGGAGCGCATGAAAAGCATCGTGGAGACCTGCGGCGGGCTCGTACGCCGCATCCGTCCGGGGACGGGCGCTGCTGCCGAGTGACCCGCGCGCTCAGGCCACGCGCACGCCCCTGCACCAGACCCCGCCGAGGCGCGGCGTGTCGCCGTCCAGCGCGAACCGGATCACGTCCGCCCGCTGCCCGGGTGCAAGGCGCCCCCGGTCCCCGAGGCCCACGGCCCGCGCCGGCGCCGCCGTCACCGTCGCTAGGCCGCGGGCCATGTCGCCCCAGAGCGCGCCGAGCCGGACCGCGGCGAGCAGAAGCGCCGCGGGCACGTAGTCCGAGGACAGGATATCGAGAAGCCCGGCCTCGGCCAGCGATGCCGCCGCGACGTTGCCGGAATGGGAGCCGCCGCGGATGAGGTTCGGCGCGCCCATCATCACCGCGATGTCGTGGCGTCGGCACGCCGCCGCGGCCTCTTCGGTCGTGGGGAACTCGGCGAGGCGCGCGCCGTGGCCGGCCGAGATCGCGACATGTGCCGTGGTCGTGTCGTCGTGGCTCGCCAGAACGGCGCCGTAGCGGCGCGCCTCGGCGACGGCCCGCGCCTCGTGCGCCGCCCCGTGGCGTGCCTGGAGCGCGGCCAGCCGGTCCACATGCTCTTCGAACTCGCGTTCGGAAAGACCCTGCTTGCCCATCACGTAGCCCTTCAGTTTCTCGAGGTCGCGGAACTGGCGCTGCCCCGGCGTGTGGTCCATCAGGCTCACGATCCCGACCCGGTCCTCGGGGCCGAAGGCCGCCATCTCCTCGGGCAGCGTTTCCGAGCAGACCTCGGCGCGAAGGTGCAGGAAGTGGCTGATGCGCAGCCCGCCCGTCTCGCGCAGCGCCCAGAGTTCCGAGGCGAGGCCCCGGGCATAGGCGTCGTAGCGCGCCTTGCCCCCGGGGATGGAGCCCACGCGCATGGCGTCGAAGACGGTGGTGATTCCGCATCCGGCGAGTTCGGCGTCGTGGGCGAGGATCGCCGCGGCGTGGGGCCAGTCCACGCCCGGGCGCGGCTGGATGTGGCGCTCCAGGTTGTCGGTGTGAAGCTCGACGAGCCCCGGCGCGACGAAATCGCCCTCGCAGTCCACCGCGCCGGGCGGCACGGTGGCCCCGCTGTCGATCGCGGCGATCTCGCCGCCCGAGAGGCGCAGGCTTCCGCGCACCGTCTCGTCCGTCAGCACGAGCGTGGCGTTGGCGAGCACGGTATCCTGTGTCATGACGCGCCTCGCGGTCTCGGGGGAAAGGGGTGGTGATGGGCTGGCGACGCTACGCGATCTACTTCACGCCGGAAGGCGCGCTCGCCGAACGGGGCGCCGCGTGGCTCGGCTGGGACGCCGCGGCGGGCGCGGCGCGGGCGCATCCGGGCCTCTCCGGCCTGCCGCGGCCGGTGGACGAGATCACCGCGCGGCCGCGCGCATACGGCTTCCACGCCACGCTGAAGCCGCCCTTCCGGCTGGCCGCGGGGCGCAGCGAGGCCGATCTCGGCGCCGCGCTCGAAGCCTTCGCCGCGGGCCGTCCGGCCGTCGTCCTCGACGGGCTCGAGGTCGCGCGGCTGGGGCGCTTCCTGGCGCTTCGGCCTGCCGGGGACGCGGCCGCGCTGAGCGCGCTCGCCGCCGCCGTGGTGGAAGGTCTCGATCCCTTCCGCGCGCCCCCCGCCGACGAGGAGATCGCGCGCCGCCGCGCCGCGCGCCTCACGCCGCGGCAGGAGGCGCTGCTGGCGCGCTGGGGGTATCCTTACGTGATGGAGGAGTTCCGCTTTCACATGACCCTCACCGGTTCGCTCGGGCCGGACGAGCTTGCGCAAACCGAGACGGTCCTCGCTCGGCATTTCGCGCCGGTGCTGCCGGCGCCCTTCGTCGCGGACGCGGTGACGCTTCTGGCCGAGGACGACGCCGGCCGCTTCCATCACCTCCATCGCTACGCCCTCACTGGGTAGAGCCGCGCGAGGGCGGCGTCGGCCGCCTGCCCGACGGGCCCGGAATTGTCGATTTCGACGGCCTCGATCCCGTCGGGCAAGGTCCGGTCGGCCCGCGCGAGCCGCGCGGCGATCTCGGTTTCCGACTCGCGCCCGCGACCGGCAAGGCGCGCGGCCAGAACCTCGGGCGGCGCGGTCAGGTGCAGCACGACGAACCCGGGAAACCGCGCCCGCGCGGCGGGCAGCGCCCCGCGCGAAAGGTTGGCAAGCGCGTCGCGGCCATCGGCGAGACAGGCGATCTCGGCCGTGGGGATGGCGTAGGCGAGCCCGTGGGCGCGCCAGGCGAGGGCGAAATCGCCGGCCGCCTCGCGGCGGTCGAACTCGGCCTCGCTCACCGGTTCGTGGCGCTCCGCGCCGGGAAGCGCGGGCCGCGTGATCACCCGCCGCACGGCATGAAGCCCCGCGCGCCGCGCCGCGAGCGCCGCGATCACCGTGTCCTTGCCCACGCCCGAGGGGCCGACCACCGCGACGAGCCGCCCGCTCATGCGGCCTCCGGCGTGAAGGCCGAAACGTCCACCTCCCGGTCGGCCACCTGCGCGCGGGCCTCGGCGTCGTGGAAGATTCCGAGGATCGCCGCGCCCCGCGCCTTCGCCTCGTCGATCATGGCCAGCACCACCGCGCGGTTCCTTGCGTCGAGGCTCGCCGTGGGCTCGTCGAGCAGAAGCGCGGGGTAGGGGTGGGCGAAGCCGCGGGCGATGTTCACGCGCTGCTGCTCGCCCCCCGAGAAGGTGGTGGGCGAGAGGCCCCAGAGCCGCTGGGGCAGGTTGAGCCGCGCGAGAAGCGCCGCGGCCCGGTCGCGCGCGGCCTCCCGCCGCAGTCCCGTGGCAAGCAGCGGCTCGGCCACCACGTCCAGGGTGGGCACCCGCGGCACGACGCGGAGGAACTGGCTGACATAGCCGAGACGGTCGTGGCGGAGCGCGAGGATCTCGCGCGGCGCGGCGCGCGCCACATCCACCCCGCAGACCGAAATCCGGCCGGACCCGGCGAGGTAGTTGCCGTGGATCATCCGCATCAGCGTCGACTTGCCCGCCCCCGAGGCGCCGGTGAGCGCCACGCATTCGCCCGCCGCGACCGAAAGCCGTGCGCCGGCCATCACCGGGATCACCGCGCCGCCCTGGTTGTGAAGCGTGAACGCCTTGTGGACGTCCTCGATCTCGATAATCGCCGTCATCCCGCGCCGTCCCTGCCCCCGTCCGTCATGCCTGCAGCACCGAGCTGACCAGAAGCTGCGTGTAGCCGTGCTGCGGGTCGTCGAGTACCTGGTCTGTGAGCCCCTGCTCCACCACGCGCCCGTCCTTCATCACCATGAGCCGGTCCGCGAGCAGCCGCACCACGGCGAGGTCGTGGGTCACGATCACCGCCGAGAGACCCATTTCGCGCACGAGGCCGCGGAGAAGGTCGAGAAGCCGCGCCTGCACGCTCACGTCGAGCCCGCCGGTGGGTTCGTCCATGAAGACAAGGCGCGGGCCGGTCACGAGGTTCCGCGCGATCTGGAGCCGCTGCTGCATGCCGCCGGAGAACTGCGCCGGCCGGTCGTCAATCCGGTCGGCGCCGATTTCGACGCGACCCAGCCAGTCGAGCGCGGCGTCACGGATGCGCCCGTAATGCCGCGCGCCCACGCCCATCAGCCGCTCGCCCACATTGCCGCCCGCGCTCACGTTCATGCGCAGCCCGTCGCGCGCGTGCTGGTGCACGAACGCCCAGTCGGTCCGGGCGAGGCGGCGGCGCGCGGGCTCGGGCAGGGCGAGCGTGTCGGCAAGCCGTCCCTCCATCTCGAAGAGCACGCGCCCCGCGTCGGGCGCGAGATGACCCGCGAGGCAGCCGAGCAGCGTGGACTTGCCCGACCCGCTCTCGCCGACGACGCCCATGACCTCGCCCGGCCAGAGCTCGAAGGACACCTCGGCGCAGCCGATCCGCGCGCCGTAGCGCTTCGTGAGCCTGTCGACCCGCAGAAGCGGCGTGTCCGGGGCGGGGCCAAGGGTCTTGGAAGACCCTTGGCAAGCGTCTTGCAAGACGCTTGCGCCGCTCATGCCGCGGCCTCCCCGCGATGACCCGACGCGCGGCGCGCGCGGCAGTAGTCCGTGTCCGAACAGACGAACATCCGTCCCCCCGTATCGTCGGTGATGACCTCGTCGAGGTAGCTGTCGGCCGCCCCGCAAAGCGCGCAGGGGTGATCCGCCTTCGAGGGATCGAAGGGGTGGTCTTCGAAGTCGAGGCTTTCGACCCGCGTCCAGGGGGGCAGCGCGTAGATCCGCTGCTCGCGCCCGGCGCCGAAAAGCTGGATCGCCGCGCTTTCGAGCTTCGGGTTGTCGAATTTCGGGATCGGCGAGGGATCCATCACGTAGCGCCCCTCCACCTTCACCGGATAGGCGTAGGAGGTGGCGATCGCACCGTGGCGGGCGATGTCCTCGTAAAGTTTCACGTGCATGAGCCCGTATTCCTCCAGCGCGTGCATCTTCCGCGTCTCCGCCTCGGATGGTTCCAGGAAGCGCAAAGGCTCTGGAATCGGCACCTGGTAGACGAGGATCTGGTCCTCGCCGAGCGGCGTTTCGGGCACGCGGTGGCGGGTCTGGATCACCGTGGCGCGCGCCGTCTCCTCGGTCGTCTCGACGCCGGCGACGCGCTGGAAGAAGCGCCGGATCGAGACCGCGTTCGTGGTGTCGTCGGCGCCCTGGTCGATCACCTTGAGCCGGTCCTCAGGCGTGAGCGTCGCCGCCGTGACCTGCACGCCGCCGGTGCCCCAGCCGTAGGGCATCGGCATTTCCCGGCTGGCGAAGGGCACCTGGTAGCCCGGCACCGCGAGCGCCTTGAGGAGCGCGCGGCGGATCATGCGCTTCGTCTGCTCGTCGAGATAGGCGAAATTGTAGTCCTTCATGGCGCAGCTTCCCCGGAATCGGCCGAGCAGGGCCCTCTCACGGTCAAGGATTCGCCCCGCCCGGCGGCGAGGATCGGGACGACGCCACCAGGGAGCCCGTCATGGATCTCTTCGCCTTTCTGCTCGGCACGCCCGCGGGAACGGTCCTGATGCTCGTGGGTGTCGCGCTGGTGGCCCGCGCCATTCTCTTCGGCGGCCCGGCGGACACCGGCGGCGGCGACGGCGATTGCGACGGCGGCGATTGAGGTCATTCCGCGGCCTCCCCGTCGCGGGCCGCGCTCTGCGCCTCTGCCCGCAGCCGCCGCACGAGTTCCAGTTCGGACTGGAAATCCACGTAGTGCGGCAGCTTGATGTGCTCTAGGAAGCCCGTCGCCTGGATGTTGTCGGCGTGGTAGAGGACGAACTCCGCGTCCTGCGCCGGCGCGCCGCTGTTCTCCTCGTCCAGCTCCTCCCAGCGCAGGCTCCGGTCCACGAGCGCCATGGAGATCGCCTTGCGTTCGGCATGACCGAAGGCCAGGCCGTAGCCGCGGGTGAACTGGGCGGGCTCGGTCCGGGAGCCGGTGAACTGGTTCACGGTTTCGCACTCGGTCAGCTCCACCTCGCCGATCTCGATGGCGAAGCCCAGTTCGGGAATGTCGAGGCTGACCGGGACCGTGCCGACGCGCAGCTCGCCGACGAAGGGGTGCGTGCGCCCGTAGCCGCGCTGGCTGGAATAGGCCAGCCCGAGCAGGAAACCTTCGTCGCCGCGCGCGAGGGCCTGCAGCCGAAGCGCGCGCCCGGCGGGCAGTTCGAGCGGCTCGCGGGTCAGGTCCGGCGGGTCGTCCGGGCCCGGGTGTTCCTTCTGCAAGAGCCCTTCGCGCCCGAGAAAGCCCGAGACGTGGGGAAGCTCCGCCGGCGCCGCGTCGGCGGCCGCGCCGCCGTCCTCGGATCGGGCCGGCGGTGCCGTGCCTTCGGCGGCGAGCGTGAAATCCAGCAGGCGATGCGTGTAGTCGAAGGTGGGGCCGAGGATCTGCCCCCCGGGCAGGTCCTTGAAGGTGGCCGAGATCCGGCGCGCGATCCGCATCGCCGCCGTCTCCACGGGTCGGCTCGCCCCGAAGCGGGGCAGGGTGGTGCGGTAGGCGCGAATGAGGAAGATCGCCTCGATCAGGTCGCCGCGCGCCTGCTTGATCGCGAGAGCGGCGAGGTCGGGATCGTAAAGCGACCCTTCCGCCATCACCCGGTTGACCGAAAGCGCGAGCTGCTCGCGGATTTGCGCGAGCGACAGTTCCGGCACCGCCGGATCCCCGCGGCGCGCCGCGCCGAGCCAGTCATGAGCCGCGTCGATCGCGCGCTCGCCGCCCTTCACCGCGACGTACATCAGCCCTCCTCCCCGTGGATGCGGGTGGAGCGTGGCACCGCCGCGAGGTGGTGATCCGCCGTCAGGAAGACGTCCCGGCCCAGCGGGTAGAGCGCGGCGTTGGCGCGGAACGCCGCCGGATCGGGCAGCGGCAGGGCCGCGCGCTCGCGGATGCCCGGCCCGGTGAGGGGCGTGCCGCGGGGCTCGAGCCCGTCCAGCTCCACGATCAGGGTCGCCGAGCGATCGGGATATTCCGGCGTTCCGACCGCGAAACGCTCCACCGGGACGAGCGCGTCCCAGGATCCCAGCGCGAAGACTGCCGCCTCCGCGGGGACCAGCGGCGCGCCGGTGTGAAAGCGGATCCAGTCGCGCGTCTCGGCGGTGTCGTGGCGACCGGCAAGGTGCAGCGGCGTCTCGCCGTCGCAAAGCGTCAGGACGAGTGCCGCCGCCGCCGGGGAAAGCGGGCCGGGCGGCGTGGGCCCGGCCACGCGCTCGATCCGGCCCGGTCGCGCCATGGCGTTGAGCGCAGCGCGAAACGCGCGCGCGGCGTCCACCGCCGGGTCGGCGAAGCCGCTGGACAAGGCCGCGGCGCCCATCAGTCCTCTCCCCGCGCCACGGTGAAGAACTCCACCTTCGTGGCGGCGGCCCGCGCGGCGGTGTCCCGGCGGCGGCGGGCTTCCGCCTCGGCGAGCGGGTCCAGCAGTTGCGCGCGGATCGTCGGGGCCGCGGCGGTCTGCATCAGCGCATCGACGAGCGCGGCGATCCGCGCCTTCTCGCGGTCGCGGCCCTGCACGTAGGCGTGGCCCGTCTCGCCGCTGTCCAGCTGCAGGGCGCAGCGCGTCACCGTCATCTCGCCGAGGTTGAACGGCGCCCCGGTGCCGCCCGCGCGGCCGCGCACCATGACCGATCCGGTTTCCGGCGCGCGGAGCCAGGCGTGCCCGGGCTCTTGCCCCGTCGCCGCCCAAAGCTCTGCGAGCGCCTGCTCCGGGGCGCGCGCCAGAAGCCCCATCCAGCCTTGCCGGTCCGTCGGCGGCGCCGGGGTTGCGGTGTCGTGCGGCATTGCTGACATCTTGCGGGTTTGTCCAAGTTCCTATACAACTATACAAATCAATACATCGCGGCCGGCGCGAACGCAACCGCTCTCGGCCCGCGCGACTGTGAAGGTTTCTTGACGCCATGCCCCGCACCGCCATCTGGACCTCGATCGCGGAGGCGCTGACCGCGGACATCGGCGCGGGGCGCTACGGTCCCGGTGACAAGCTTCCGACGGAGGCCGAACTCTCGGTGCGCTTCGGGGTGAACCGGCACACCGTCCGACGCGCGCTCGCCGCGCTGGCCGATGACGGGCTCGTGCATTCGCGCCGCGGCTCGGGCGTGTTCGTCACCCATTCCCCCACCGACTATCCCATCGGGCAGCGGGTCAGGTTCCACCGCTCCCTGCAGGCCGCGGGCAGGATCCCGGGCCGGGACATCCAGCTTCTGGAAACGCGCATGGCGGACGCGCGCGAGGCCCGCGCGCTCGACCTGTCCGAGGGCGCGCCGGTGCATGTCTGCGAGGGGATCTCGCTGGCCGACGATCATCCGATCGCGCTCTTCCGCAGCGTCTTTCCGGCCGAATGGCTGCCCGCCCTGCCCGGGGCCTTGCGGCGGACGGGATCGGTGACGCAGGCGCTCGCGGCGTGCGGTTTGCCCGATTACGTCCGCGTCTCGACCCGGATTTCGGCGCGCCCGGCGACGGCCGCGCAGGCACACAAGCTGCGGATGCCTGAGGGCGCGCCGATCCTGCGCACCGTCGGTCTGAACGCCTGTCCCGAGGGCCGGCCGGTGGAGTTCGGCACCGCCTGGTTCGCGGCCGACAGGGTCACGCTCACCGTGGCGGGGCCTTGACCCCGTGCCGGCCTGCCGGCGCGGCGGGATTTGTCACGGGTGCGACACAAACCCCTGATATCAATTCGGGAACTATCCACAGGCCAAGCATTGACCCCGCGGGACACCGTGCCATGAGCGCATCGCTTCCTTCCTTCCGCCTCACCGGCGCCACCGTCCTGCGGGACGGCGCGTTGCAGCGCCGCTCCGTGGCCGTGGCCGAGGGACGGATCACCAAGGGACCGCTGCCCGCCGTGGACCTGACGGGCTACCTGATCCTGCCGGGCATCGTCGATCTGCACGGGGACGCGTTCGAACGGCATCTCGCGCCGCGGCCCTCGGCCCCGTTCCGGCTCGACATCGCCCTGCGCGCCACCGACCGCGACGCCGCCGCGAACGGCGTGACGACCGCCTGGCTGGCGCATGGCTGGTCCTGGGAAGGCGGGCGGCGCGGCCCGGACCATGCCGAGGTCTTCCTCGCCGCGCTCGACGCCTACCGGCCGCAGGCGCTGGTGGACCTGCGGGTGCAGCTGCGTTGCGAGACGCATACCGTCGAGACCGCGGACCGCCTGCTCGCCGCGGTGCGCCGGCACGGTGTCGATTACGTCGTGTTCAACAACCACCTCGACGAGGCGCTGATCGAGGCCGAGCGGTCCGGCCCGGACTTCGCCCTCTGGGCGCGGCAGGCCGGGCGCAGCCTCGAGGATCATCTCGAGGCGCTGAAGGCGGCGCGGGCGCAGGCGAGGACCGTGCCGCGCTACCTGTGCCGACTGGCGGAAGCGTTCGACACGCTGGGCGTGAGTTACGGCAGCCACGACGACGCCGACGGAGAGACCCGCGAGATGTTCTCGATGATCGGGGCGAAGATCTGCGAGTTTCCCACCCGCCGATCGGCCGCGGCGCTTGCCCGCGCGGTGGGCGACCCCGTCGTCATGGGCGCGCCCAACGTGATGCGCGGCGGCTCTCAGGCGGGCAACGTCTCGGCCGCGGACCTGCTGCGCAAGGGGCAGTGCGACGCGCTGGTGTCGGATTACTATTACCCCGCCCTCGCGGCGGCGGCCTTCCGGCTGGTCGACGACGGGACGATGAGCCTGCCGCAGGCCTGGTCGCTCATCTCGGCACGGCCGGCGGAGATCCTGCGGCTCGCCGACCGCGGGGTGATCGACTACGGCAAGCGCGCCGA
This sequence comes from Rhodosalinus sp. 5P4, assembly GCF_041365695.1. Taxonomy (NCBI): domain Bacteria; kingdom Pseudomonadati; phylum Pseudomonadota; class Alphaproteobacteria; order Rhodobacterales; family Paracoccaceae; genus Rhodosalinus; species Rhodosalinus sp. 5P4. The sequence continues at coordinate 191,884 of NZ_JBGFSJ010000006.1, read as the reverse complement.
TCTTGCCGTCGTCAACGAAAGAACCCGCGTGGTGGAAGCCACCATCGCGGGCGGGCGCGTCGGCTATCTCGCGGGCGAGGCGGCGCATCGCTTCTTCGCGGCGGGGGCCCCGCTCGCACTCGCCGCGGAATAGACGCGCCGCCGTCATCCGCGCTTCACTGTCGTGTCACGGAGCGCGTGTATCGCCTGCCACTGGGCGGATCGCCCGAATGTGATGCCAGTCGATTTTCGGTTCCTGTGCTATCTTTTCCGGGTGCGATTGCGGGGCGGGCGGCTTGCGGGCCGCCCGTTTTCGCGTGTGCGGGGGCTGCACCGCATCAGCCCCCGTATCTTTCGAGAAACGCCTCGGCCGGGAGCGTGCGGAAATCCTCCAGCGCGGCGCGCAGCGCGTCATGGCTCCAGTCCCACCAGGCCAGAGCCATGAGGCGCTCGGCGATCTCCGGGGGCTGGCGCGGCCGGACCGGGCGCGCGGGCACCCCGGCGACGATGGTGTAGGGGTCCACGTCGCGCACGACGACGGCCCCCGCGGCCACGACCGCGCCATGGCCCACGCGCACATCGGGCTTCACCTGCGCGTTGTGTCCGAGCCAGGTGTCGTGCCCGATCCGGGTGCGCCGGGCGCGGCGGCGCGCGAACCACGCCGCGTCGTCCTCCGCGTCGTCCCAATAGCTCGCCGAGCGATAGAGGAAGTGATGCAGGCTGGCCTTGTCGAGCGGGTGATCCGTGGCGCCGATGCGCACCTGGCTCGCGATGTTGGAGAAGCGGCCGATCTCGGCATTGGCGATGTCGCAGCCGCGATCGCAGTAGGAGTAATCGCCGAAACCGACATGCGTCAGGCGGGTGCCGCGCCCGATCTCGGTGTAAGCGCCCAGCCTTGCGTCCGTCAGGTCGCAGTCGGGATGGACGACGGGCGTTTCGCTCAGGCGGGCCATGCGGTTCCGAAAGCCACCCTTACTGTCCGCCCTCGCCGCCCTTGATGAGGCGGCTGCGAAGAAGCCCCGACACCCAGTCCATGAAGATCACCATGAGCACGATCAGCACGATGTAGTAGCTGACCTCTTCCCAGTCCTTCTGGGTGATGATCGCCTGCGTCAGCAGCAGGCCGATCCCGCCGCCCGTGATGGCGCCGATCACGGTGGCGCTGCGCGTGTTGGATTCGAGGTAGTACAGGATCTGGCTCAGGAAGATCGGCGTCACCTGCGGGATCACGCCGAAGCGATAGCGCTGCAACGGCTTCGCGCCGGTGGAGGACACGCCCTCGATCTGCTTGTCGTCCACGTTCTCGAGCGCCTCCGAGAACATCTTGCCGAAGCTGCCGGTATCGGTGACCAGGATCGCGAGCGCGCCCGTGAGCGGGCCCGGTCCGAAGGCGCGCGCCAGGATGATCGTCCAGATCAGCGCGTCCACGCCGCGCACGAAGTCGAAGACGCGCCGCGCGGCAAAGCGCAGCGATTGCAGCGGGGTGAAGTTCTTCGCCGCGAGGAAGGCCAGCGGCAGCGCCACCAGCGCCGCGCCCATCGTGCCTAGGAACGCCATGAGGATCGTCTCGAAAATCGCCCACATGACGTCCTTGTGCCGCCACATGGCATTGTTCCAGAAATCCCCCGCCATCGCGGCCAGGTTGCTCTGCCCCTCGACGAGACGCTCGCCCGAGACGGCCAGCGCGGCAAGTTCGCCGAAGGACTTGCCGTGGAACGGGCTGTCCAGCGTGAACCAGAACAGCTCCCACCCGAAGGCGTAGCGATAGACCTCGGTCCTGGCCCGGGTGACGATGGCCCGCCCGCCATCGGTTCTGATATCCACGCGCGCGCCGCTTGCGCTGATCCAGTCCGGCATCTCGTCCGAGGGCAGGTCGAGCACGATGTCGCGCCCGTCCACCGTGACCGTCACGTCGCCGTATCCGGGGACCGAGAAGACCAGCGTGGACCCGTCGATCACCGCCGAATGATCGTGCGGCAGGGCGATCTCGGCCCGGTCCTCGCCGGTCAGCGTCACGAAATCTGGCACCATGCCGGGGGGATAGGTGCCCTTGTTCTCTCCTTCCACGGCGAAGCTCAGTCCGCCGTTCCGGTTGTCGTGGGTGACGTGGGTCTTGTAGCTGTAGCTGTCGGCGATCAGCACGCGGGCGTTGTCCATCCGCGCGCGTTCCGCGAGGCCGGGAAGGTCGAAGGCGAAGAAGATGTAGACGAAGTAGATCAGGATCGCGGCGGGCAGGCCGAAGGCGATCCGCCGCTTGCGCGCGAAGAGCCGCGCAACCTCGCCGCGCATGCGGTCGGCCTGGGGGATATCGGTCACGGACATGCTCAGTGCCCCCTGGTCAGCTTGTTGCGGTAATGGCTCGACACCTGGTCGAAGGTCACGATCGTCAGGAACAGCAGGATGAAGATCGCGGCCACCTCGTCGTAACGGCCCTGCCCCCAGCTGAAGGCGTTCTTCAGGTCGTAGCCGATGCCGCCCGAGCCCACGAAGCCCAGGATCGCCGAGGCGCGGATGTTGATCTCGAAGCGCAGGAGCCCGTAGCTGAGGTAGTTCGGCGCCACCTGCGGCAGCACGCCCAGCCACATGCGCTGCCCCCAGCTCGCGCCCACGGAGTGCAACCCCTCGACCGGCTTGAGCGAGGCGTTCTCGTTCACCTCGGAGAAAAGCTTGCCCAGCGCGCCGGAGGTGTGGATCGCGATGGCGATCATGGCGGGCACCGGTCCGCCGCCGAGGATGAAGATCAGCACGAGCGCGATGACGATTTCCGGGATCGCGCGCGCGATGTCCATGATCCGGCGGAAGACGCCGATCAGCCGCGGCCAGCGCGCCAGGCCCCGGGTCGAGAGCAGCGACAGCACAATCCCGGCGAATGCGCCCAGAAGCGTCGCCGCGGCGGCGATGTTCACGGTCTCGATCAGCGAGGGCAGGAATTTCCACATCAGCCCGGGCAGGTTGGCCGCTTTCTCGGCGGCCTCGGACAGCACCTCGCCCGGGAAGTCGAAGATGCTGGTGATGCCGCGCCAGAACCCGCCCGCGTTGCGGTCGTTCGCCAGCATGAAGCCCGAGGCCATCAGCGCCACGAAGATCGCCATCAGGATGCCGCCATACATCCGCTTGCGGCGCGTCATCTCCATGTAGGCGGTGCGGACATCCGCCGTGCCGCCCGCGCCGAACGCTACCTCTGCCATGCCATGTCCCCGGTAATGAAACGGCCGGGCCCGCAAGGGACCCGGCCGGAGAGCGCGGTTGCGCTTACATCTTCGACTTGCGCGCCTCGATGATCGAGATGTAGGCGTCGTGGTTGATGGGCTGCATGCCCAGAGCCTCGCCGGCCATGAAGTTGTAGGCGCAGTCCGGGTCCATGTAGGGCAGCGACGCCATCAGCGCGATCATGTCGAGCTTCACGCGCTCGGGCAGGTCGGTGCGCAGCACGATCGGACCTTCCGGGATCGGCTTCGACTTCCAGATCTCGACGAGCTCGTTCATGTCGACCAGACCCGCGTCCGACGCCTTGCGCAGCGCGCCGGAATTGTAGCCGTCTTCCCACTCTCCCAGGCCGTCGGCCCAGGTCACGCCGGCATCGATGTCGCCGTTGAAGACCGCGACGATGGTCTGCTCGTGTCCGCCGGTGAACTTGACCTCGCCGAAGTAGTCGCCCGACTCCATCGATGCGCCGGTCATCTCGGGGATCTCGATCGAGGGAATGAGGTAGCCCGAGGTCGAGTTCGGGTCGCCGAAGCCGAAGACCTTGCCCTGCATGTCCTCGAGCGAGGCGATGCCGCTGTCCTTGCGGGCGAAGCCGACCGAATGGTAGCCGTAGGAGCCGTCCACGTTGACCTTGACCAGAACGGGCTCGACCGCGTCGGGGTCGGTCAGATGGGTCTTGGCGTAGGCCGAGGCGCCAAGCCACGCCATGTCGATGGTGCCGCCCAGAAGGCCCTGGATCACGCCGTCGTAGTCGGCGGGCGTGAAGAGCTTCGTCTCGACGCCCAAGAGCTCCTCGGTCTTGGCGCGGAAGCACTCGTTGGAGGTCATGCGGTCCTGGGCGTTCTCGCCGCCAAGGATGCCGATGCGGAATTCCGTGATCTCCTGCGCGGCCAGCGGGCCCGCGAGCATGGTGGTCGCCAGTGCGGCGGCAACGAAGTGTTTCATGGTCTTGCACTCTCCTGTGGATGGGCCCCGGCTGTGCGGGGCCGGGGTTGAAACGGGGTGTCGGTCAGACGGTGGCCTCGGCCTCGCGCAGGGCGCGTTCCTGCCGCGCCTCGAGAGCCTGGAGCGACGTCGAGGTGGCCGCCTCCGAGAAGCTCGCGTCGGCGCCATAGATGTCGCGCGCCACGCCGGTGGTCAGCTGGTCCGGCGTGCCGTCGAACACCACGCGCCCGTCGCGCATGCCGATGACGCGCTCGCAGTAGCGCCGCGCGGTATCGAGCGTGTGCAGGTTGCAGATCACCATGCGCCCGTCCTCGTCGTGGATGCGGCGAAGCGCGTCCATCACGATCTGCGCGTTCATCGGGTCCAGGCTGGCGATGGGCTCGTCGGCGAGGATGATCCGCGGGTCCTGCATCAGCGCCCGGGCGATGGCCACGCGCTGCTGCTGGCCGCCCGACAGCGCCTCGGCGCGCTTCGGCGCGTGCTCGGCGATGCCGAGCCGGTCGAGGATGTCGATCGCGCGGTGGATGTCGTCCGCGGGGAAGAGGTTGAACATCGTCGCGAGGACGGAGCGCTGGTTCAGCGTGCCGTGCAACACGTTCGAGACGACGTCCATCCGCGGCACGAGGTTGAACTGCTGAAAGATCATCGCGCAGTCGGATTGCCAGCGGCGCTTGGCGGCTCCGGTCAGGGCGGTGATCTCGAGATCCTCGTAGAACACGCGCCCTTCGGAGGCGTCGGTCAGCCGGTTCAGCATGCGCAGAAGCGTCGACTTGCCCGCGCCCGATCGGCCGATGATGCCCACCATCGTGGGCTTGTCGATGGTGATGTCGGCGGCGTCCACGGCCGTGTTCACGCCGAAACGCCTGGTCAGTTTCTCGATACGTAGCAAGCAGCGACCTCCAGAGCGGTTGCCGCCGCAGTACGGGCGCGCGACAACCGCTTCATGTCAGTTCCGCAAAAGTTTTGTGACGGCCCTGCCCGCCCGCCGGGCAACGAAAAGGGGCCGGCGCGAACGCCGGCCCCTTGCCCGGTTTCCGTGCGCTCAGTTCAGCGCGGCATCGGTGATCGCGTGGGTCCAGGCGCCGTTGCCCGGATGCGCGCTGATCACCGGGTCCGAGCCGCCGGAGAGCAGGCTTTCCACCGTGCGCTCGAAGTCCGCGGGGTCGAGAGCGCCGTTCGAGCCCGCGGTCAGCTTGGCCACCTCGCCCATCATCCGCTTCTGGTGCTTTTCGGTCTGCGCGCCGGTGGCGTCGTTCTCGAGCACGATCATCGCCGCCTCGTCCGGGTTCTCCTCGGCGTATTTCCAGCCCTTCATCGAGGCGCGCACGAAGCGGACCATCTTGTCCGCGAACTCCGGATCCTCGAGCCGGTCCTCACGCACGTAAAGGCCGTCCTCCAGAGTGGCGACGCCCTGGTCCTCGTACTTGAAGGTCACCAGCTGCTCGGGCGTGATGCCCGCGTCGATCACCTGCCAGTACTCGTTGTAGGTCATGGTCGAGATGCAGTCGGCCTGGCCCTGGAGCAGCGGATCGACGTTGAAGCCCTGCTTGAGCACCGTCACGCCGTCCTCGCCGCCCTCGGTCGGGATGCCGAGCTGGCTCATCCAGCTCAGGAAGGGAAACTCGTTGCCGAAGAACCAGACGCCGAGCGTGCGGCCCGGGAAATCCTCGGGGCCGGTGACGCCTGTTTCCTCGAGGCAGGTGAGCATCATGCCCGAGCTCTTGAAGGGCTGCGCGATGTTGACGAGCGGCAGGCCCTTCTCGCGCGCGGCGAGCGCGGCGGGCATCCATTCCACCGTGACGTCGGCGCCGCCGCCCGCGATCACCTGGGTGGGCGCGATGTCCGGCCCGCCGGGCTTGATCGTGACGTCGAGGTTTTCCTCCTCGTAGAAGCCCTTTTCCTGGGCGACGTAGTAGCCCGCGAACTGGGCCTGGGTGACCCACTTCAGCTGCAGCGTCACCTCGTCGGCGGCCTGGGCGATCGTGCCCGCCGCCATCATCGCGCCCGCGATCACGGAAGTCTTCAGATGTTTCATGGCTCTCTCCTTGTTGGACCTTTTGATCTTTCGATGCTCCACGGTCTTGCCTGCCGTCTTTTCCGCCTCACGCCCGGCTTCGCTGCGAAGGATGCCAGAAGGTCACCGCCCGCTCGATCAATGCGACCGCGCCGTAGAAGGCCGATCCGGCGAGCGCTGCCACCACGATTTCCGCCCAGACCAGGTCCAGCGCAAGCTGGCCGACGCTGGTGGAGATGCGAAAGCCCATGCCTTTCACCGGAGAGCCGAAGAATTCGGCGACGATGGCGCCGATCAGGGCGAGCGTGGTGCAAATCTTGAGCCCGTTGAAGATGAAGGGCATGGCGGCCGGCAGGCGCAGCTTGAAAAGCGTCTGCCAGTAGCCCGCGCCGTAGGTGCGCATGAGGTCGCGCTGCATCGGCGCGCTTTCGCGCAGCCCCTGCACGGTGTTCACCAGCATCGGGAAGAACACCATGACCACGACCACGGCGGCCTTCGATTGCCAGTCGAAGCCGAACCACATCACGAGGATCGGCGCCATGCCGATGATCGGCAGCGCCGCGACGAAGTTGCCCACGGGCAGGAGCCCGCGCTGCAGGAAGGGGACGCGGTCCACGGCGATGGCGGTCAGCACCGCGGCGCCGCAGCCGAGGACATAGCCGGTGAGCGCGCCGCGGATCACCGTCTGCACGAAGTCCTCCCACAGGATGCCGGTGGAGGCGGCGAAGCGCGCCGCGATGGCCGAGGGCGGGGGCAGGAGAACGGCGGGGATCTCGAGGCCGCGAACGACGCTCTCCCAGATCACCACGAGCGTCAGCCCGAAGACGGCGGGCACGGCGAGGGAGGTGACACGGCTCCTCGGCAACCGCGCGAGGCGGACATTCGTCCACCACCCCAGCCCCCATGCGAGGAGGCCGAGCGCGAGCCAGCCGGTCATCCCTGCGCCTCCATGCCCATGCGCCGGAGCACAATCTTCTGCAGGACGCCGATCAACCCCACCAAGAGGGCCGCCATGATCGCCGCCATGATCAGCGCCGACCAGATCTGGATCGTCTGGCCGTAATAGCTGCCGGCGAGAAGGCGCGCCCCCAGCCCCGCCACCGCGCCCGTGGGCAGTTCGCCCACGATCGCGCCGACGAGGCTCGCGGCCACCGCGACCTTCATCGAGGCGAAGAAGTAGGGCGCCGAGGCGGGCAGCCGGAGCTTCCAGAAGATCTGGGACTCCGACGCGTTCCAGGTGTGCATCTGGTCCAGCAGCATCACGTCCGGACTTCGCAGGCCCTTCACCATGCCCACCACCACGGGGAAGAAGGAAAGATACATCGAGATCACCGCCTTGGGCAGGAGCCCGGAGATGCCGACGGCGTTCAGCACCACGATGATCATCGGCGCGAGGGCGAGGATCGGGATCGTCTGGCTCGCGATGACCCAGGGCATCACGCTCATGTCCATCACGCGGTTGTGGACGATCCCCACGGCCAGCGCGATGCCGAGCGCGGTGCCCATGAGAAAGCCCAGAAGCGTGGAGCTGAGCGTGACCCAGCTGTGATACACCAGCGAACGCTTGGAGGTGACGGCCTTCTCGGCCGTCGTCTCCCAGAGTTCGATCGCCACCTGGTGCGGGGCCGGGAGCTTGGGCTTGTCCTGGCTCCAGGTGTCGGCGACGAGTTCGATCGTCGAAAGCTCGACGCCCGCGCGCCGGGCCTGGTCCTCGGCCCATTGCGCGTTGAGGAAGACCGCCGCGACATACCAGATCGCGACGATCGCCGCGACGACTGTCAGGACCGGCAGCACCCGGTCGCCCAGCCGGCCGAGCCAGGGCGCGCTGCGCCCGGTGCCCGCGCCCGGCGCGGCGATCTCGGCGGCGCTGCTCATCGGCCGCTCTCAGTCATGGCCGTGCCCCGCCCGAAGCCCCTCGCGCACGCGGTGGGCGATCTCGATGAATTCCGGCGTGTCGCGGATGTCGAGCGGGCGTTCGGCGGGCAGGGGGCTTTCGATCACGTCCGTGATACGGCCCGGTCGCGGGGACATCACGACGATCCTCGTCGAAAGATAGACGGCCTCGGGGATCGAATGGGTGACGAAGGCGATGGTCTTGCCCGTCCGCGCCCAGAGCGCGAGAAGCTGCTCGTTCAGATGGTCGCGCACGATCTCGTCGAGCGCGCCGAAGGGTTCGTCCATCAAGAGGATGTCGGCGTCGAAGGCGAGCGCGCGGGCGATCGAGGCGCGCTGCTGCATCCCCCCAGAAAGCTGCCACGGGAACTTGTTCTCGAACCCCGCGAGATCGACGAGCTCCAGCACGCGGCGGGTGCGTTCGGCCTGCTCGGCCCGGGAATACCCCATGATCTCAAGCGGCAGGCGTACGTTGCGCCCGATGGTGCGCCAGGGGTAAAGCCCCGCCGCCTGGAAGACGTAGCCGTAGGCGCGGGCCTGCCGCGCCGCGTCGGGCGTCATGCCGTTGACGGTCATGGAACCCGCGGTCGGGTGCTCCAGCGCCGCGATCACGCGGAGAAGCGTGGTCTTGCCGCAGCCCGACGGGCCGATGAAGCTCACGAAGTCGCCCTTGCCGATGGCAAGGTTCACATCCTTCAGCGCCTGCACCGGGCCGTCGCCCGTCTCGAAGACAAGGTCTAGATCCCGGGCCTCGATTACCGCCTCGCTCGCGCGCGTGTCCTTCATGCCGCCGGTCTCTCCCCTCGCCGCCAATCCCTTGGCCGGTGCGTTCACACGCCGCTCGCCGGAATGCCGGTCCGCTCCACCTTGCGGGGCGCGGTGAGCTCCTTCCAGGTGGACAGCGCGGTGTTCACCGGCCCCATCGGCGGGCGTTCCACGAACTGGCCGTGACCCTCCTCGGTGCGGATCTCGCCGTCATGCATGGCCACCTTGCCCCGGGTGAGCGTGAAGCGCGGCAGCCCTTTCACATGCTTTCCCTCGAAGACGCTGTAGTCGATGGCGGATTGCTGCGTGTCGGCCGAGATCGTCTTTTCCTTCGCCGGATCCCAGACCACGATATCGGCGTCCGCGCCTTCGAGGATCGCGCCCTTCCGGGGATAGACGTTCAGGATCTTGGCGATGTTGGTCGAGGTCACCGCCACGAATTCCTGCATGGTGAGCCGGCCGGTGTTGACCCCGTGGGTCCACAGCATCGGCATGCGGTCCTCGAGCCCGCCGGTGCCGTTCGGGATCTTGGTAAAGTCGCCCACCCCGTAGCGTTTCTGCTCGGTGGTGAAGGCGCAATGGTCGGTGGCGACGACCGAGAGGCTCCCGCTCGCCAGCCCGTTCCATAGGCTGTCCTGATGCTTCCTGTCGCGGAAGGGGGGCGACATCACGCGCCGCGCCGCGTGGTCCCAGTCCTTGTCGAAATACTCGCTCTCGTCGAGGGTGAGGTGCTGGATCAGAGGCTCGCCCCAGACGCGCTTGCCCTGCATGCGCGCCCGCCGCACCGCCTCGTGCGCGTCCTCCGACGACACGTGCACGACGTAGAGCGGGACGCCCGCCATGTCGGCGATCATGATGGCGCGGTTGGTCGCCTCGCCCTCCACCTCTGGCGGGCGGGAGTAGGCGTGGCCTTCCGGCCCGTCGTTGCCTTCGGCGAGAAGCCTCTGCTGGAGATCGGCCACCACGTCGCCGTTCTCGGCGTGGACGAGGGGGATGCCGCCCAGTTCGGCGCAGCGCCGGAACGAGGCGAAAAGCTCGTCGTCGTTGACCATCAGCGCGCCCTTGTAGGCCATGAAATGCTTGAACGTGTTGATGCCGCGCTCCGTCGCCTGCTTCATCTCGTCGAACACCTGCTCGCCCCACCAGGTGATCGCCATGTGGAACGAGTAGTCGCAGTTCGCCCGCGTCGACTTGTTGTCCCACATCTGTATGGCGTCCATCAGCCCCTGCCCGGGCTGGGGCAGCGCGAAATCGACGACCATGGTGGTGCCGCCCGCCAGAGCGGCGCGCGTGCCGCTTTCGAAGTCATCGGCGGAATAGGTGCCCATGAAGGGCATCTCCAGATGGGTGTGCGGGTCGATCCCGCCCGGCATGACGTAGCAGCCCGTGGCGTCGAGCACCTCGTCGCCTGTCAGCTCCGCGCCGATCTTCGCGATGCGCCCCCGCTCGACCAGCACGTCGGCCTTGTAGACCAGATCGGCCGTGACGATGGTGCCGCCCTTGATGACCTTGCTCATTGGCGTCGTCTCCCTGTTGTCCTCTGTCCGTTCAGACCGAGCCGAAGCAGTCGATGGCGGGGCCGTGCACCCCGATGTCCAGCGGGCCGAAATCGCTTTCCACGCAGAGCGAGAAATACCCCGCCGTCGGCAGATAGATGACCCGGTAGGATCCGTTCGTGCGCGTCACCGACCAGCAGGTCTGCGTGATCCCGCCGGAGAAGTTGACCGTGACGGGACGCGGCGGGCGGCGGTGCCGGCGGAACTCGTGCAGCGTGCCCGCACGGGGTGGCCCGGCGCCGTCCCACGCCGCTTCCTCGGCGTCCAGCATCGCGTCGATGCGCGCCGCCATGGCGCTGTCGCTCACGCCGTCACTCCACGATCTCCGCCGTCTCGAGCACCGCGTGCATCAGCACGTCGACGCCTGCCCGGGCCCAGTCCTTGCTGATCTCCTCGGCCTCGTTGTGCGAGAGCCCGTCCACGCAGGGGCACATCACCATCGCCGTGGGCGCCACGCGGTTGATCCAGCACGCGTCGTGCCCCGCCCCCGAGACGATGTCGCGGTGCGAGTAGCCCAGCCGCTCGGCGGCGTGGCGCACGGCCTTCACGCAGTCGGGGTCGAATTCCACCGGGTCGAAGCCGCCCACCTTCTCGAAGGCGACCTCGAGCCCCATGTCGGCGCAGATCTTCCCGGCGCCGGCGCGCAGGCGCGCCTCCATGTCCTTGATGACCGCCAGTTCGGGCGAGCGGAAATCCACGGTGAAGACCACCTTGCCCGGGATCACGTTGCGCGAGTTCGGGTAGACGTCGATGTGGCCCGCGGCGCCCACCGCGTCGGGTGCGTGCGAAAGCGCGATCTCGTCCACCAATTCCAGCACCCGCGCCATGCCGAGGCCCGCGTTCCGGCGCATGGGCATCGGGGTCGAGCCCGTATGCGCGTCCTTTCCGGTGATCGTGACCTGCGTCCAGGAGAGCCCCTGCCCGTGGGTGACGACGCCCACGTCCTTGCCCTCGGCCTCGAGGATCGGGCCCTGCTCGATGTGCAGCTCGAAGAAGGCGTGCATCTTGCGCGCGCCCACCGGCTCGTCGCCCTTCCAGCCGATGCGCTCCAGCTCGTCGCCGAAGCGTTTGCCTTCGGCATCGGTGCGGTCCTTCGCCCAGCTCTCGTCATGCATACCGGCGAAGACGCCGGACGAAAGCATCGCCGGGGCGAAGCGCGTGCCTTCCTCGTTGGTCCAGTTCGTCACCACGATCGGGTGCTTCGTGCGGATCCCGAGATCGTTCATCGTGCGGATGATCTCCAGCCCGCCGAGCACGCCCAGAACCCCGTCGTACTTGCCGCCGGTGGGCTGGGTGTCGAGATGGCTGCCGACATAGACCGGCAGAGCCGCGGGATCCGCGCCGTCGCGGTGGGCGAACATGTTGCCCATAGAGTCGAGGCCCATCGAAAGCCCCGCCGCCTCGCACCATTCCCGGAAAAGCGCGCGGCCCTCCGCATCGGCATCGGTCAGCGTCTGGCGATTGTTGCCGCCCGCGACGCCGGGGCCGATCCTTGCCATGTCCATCAGGCCGTCCCAGAGCCTGTCACCGTCGATCCTGAGATTCTCGGCCGGTGCCGCCATCCCGCGCTCCCTGTCGTGGTCGCGGTCGCGCGGGCGCAGCCTGTGTCCGGGCTTGCGTCGCGCGCCGCAACTTTTTACCGTTTGGTCAATCGAGCATTGCAACCGCCCCATGGCCTGTCAAGGTTTGACAGGTGGCACTCTTGCCGGCAGGCGCACGACCGGTGACGCTGCCGCGAAAATCATCAGGACCCCGGCATTGGATCAGAGCCCGCCGCAAAAGCAGACCCGCATCCAGCGCCGGAACCGCGCTCGTATCCTCGAGGCCGCGCTCGAGGTGTTCTCGACGGAAGGGTACCGCGGCGCGACGCTGGACCAGATCGCCGCGGCGGCCGGGCTGTCGAAACCCAACATCCTCTACTACTTCGACGGCAAGGAAGAGATCCACGTCACGCTTCTGGCCCAGCTCATGCAAACCTGGCTGGAGCCGTTGCGGCGGCTCGACCCGAAGGGCGAGCCGCTGGAGGAACTCATGGGCTATATCCGCCGAAAGCTCGAGATGAGCCGGCAATTTCCGTCCGAAAGCCGTCTTTTCGCGAACGAGATCGTGCAGGGCGCGCCGCGCATGCGCCCGCATCTGAAATCGGAACTGAAACCGCTGGTGGACGAGAAGGCGGCGCTGATCGCGCGCTGGGTGGCCGAGGGGCGGCTCGCGCCCGTGGATCCGCGGCACCTCATTTTCTCGATCTGGGCGACGACGCAGCACTACGCCGATTTCGAGGCCCAGATCGCGGTGCTGATGCCCGAGGGAGACGTGTGGGATCGGGCCGGGGCGCATGTCGAGACGCTGTTCCGCAAGCTGCTGACGCCGCAGCAGGATTAAGGCGCCGTTTACGCTGATCGGGCAAGGGTCGGGGCCATGGCCCACGATCTCGCCCCGCCCGCCCTGCCGGTCCGGCACCCCTCCTGGGGCCGGCGCATCTTCCACGCCAAGGCGGCGGCGCGCGGGGGCGTGCTGCGCCGCTCGGTCCGCGATGTCGAGCGCGAGATCGGGCGCGAGGCGCTGATCGAGGAGGTGCGCGCGCGGGGCTTTCACCTGATCGAATGCGGCGGACAGTTCATCATCATCTGCAACGCCGGCGACATGCGCGTGATCTGCTGACGGGTCCGAAGATTTTTCGATCGAAAAATCTTCCGTCTCTCACCCGGGTCGCCCGCCATCTTTCGATCGAAAGATGGCGGGCTCCGGCTCACTCCGCCGCGGCCGGGTTGTTCGGATGCGTCGTCCAGTTGGCATACGCCTCCCGCACCACCTCCCCGGTGCGCGGGTCCACTGCGCCCGCCTCCATGCGCACCATTGTGATGCAGTCCTGCACCGGGCAGACGTTGACGCAGAGGTTGCAGGCCACGCATTCGCTGTCGTCCACCTCGAACACGCGCTCCGGCGACATGGTGATCGCCTGGTGGGACGTGTCCTCGCAGGCGGCGAAGCAGCGCCCGCACTTGATGCACATGTCCTGGTCGATCCGCGCTTTCGTCACGTAGTTGAGGTTGAGCGCGTTCCAGTCCACCACGTTGGGCACCGCGCGTCCGATCAGGTCGGGCAGCGCGATCTCCTTTTCGTCGAGATACTGCGAGAGGCCCGAGATCATCTCCTGCACGATCTTGAAGCCGTAGGTCATGGCGGCCGTGCAGACCTGCACATTGCCCGCGCCGAGAGCCAGGAACTCGGCGGCGTCGCGCCATGTGGTGACGCCGCCGATGCCGCTGATGGGCAGCTGTGCGAGTTCCGGCGTCCGGGCGATCTCGGCCACCATGTTGAGCGCGATGGGCTTCACCGCGGGGCCGCAATAGCCGCCATGCGCGCCCTTGCCGTCGATGGTCGGTTCGGGCGCGAACAGGTCGAGATCGACCGCGGTGATCGAGTTGATCGTGTTGATCAGGCTCACCGCATCCGCACCTCCGGCGAGCGCGGCCGCGGCGGGTTTGCGGACGTCGGTGATGTTGGGCGTGAGTTTCACGATGACCGGCATCCGGGTGTTCGCCTTGCACCAGCGGGTCACCATCTCGATGTACTCGGGCACCTGGCCCACGGCCGAGCCCATGCCCCGCTCGCTCATGCCGTGGGGACAGCCGAAATTCAGCTCCACCCCGTCGGCGCCGGTGTCTTCCACCTGTTTCAGTATCCAGGCCCAAGGCTCCTCCTCGCAGGGAACCATGAGCGAGACGACCATCGCCCGGTCGGGCCAGTCGCGCTTGACGGCCTTGATTTCGCGAAGGTTCACCTCCAGCGGGCGGTCGGTGATGAGCTCGATGTTGTTCATGCCCAGAAGGCGCCGGTCCGCCCCCCAGATCGCGCCGTAGCGCGGGCCGTTGACGTTCACGATGGCCGGGTCGAGGCCGAGCGTCTTCCAGACCACCCCGCCCCAGCCCGCCTCGAAGGCGCGGCGGACGTTGTATTCCTTGTCCGTGGGCGGCGCGGAGGCCAGCCAGAAGGGGTTGGGGGATCTGATCCCCACGAAGTCGGAGGCGAGATTGGCCATGATCGGTGTTCCCTGGCTGGTGGCGGCCCGGCGGTCAGCCCGCGAGCGCGCGGTGGATGTCCTCGGCCGCGTCGCGACCCTGGGCCACGGCCGTCACGGTGAGGTCGTCGCCCCCCGCCGCGCAGTCGCCGCCCGCCCAGACGCCCTCGACGCTGGTACGTCCCGCGCCGGTCACCGCGATCTTGCCGCGGTCGAGCTCCGGGAGCGCCGCACCGTCGAGCCGCTGGCCGATCGCCTTGAAGACCTGATCGGCGGGAAGGCGGAAGCGCGCGCCGGTCGGGGCCAGGTCATCCTCCACGAACTCGAACTCCACCTCGCGCACTGCGCCGTTGCCGTGCACGGCGACCGGGACCGCGTTGGTGACGATCTTCACACCGCGCCGTGCCGCGTGGTCCTGTTCCTTGCGGCTCGCGTTCATCCGGTCGCGCGCGCGGCGATAGACCATGGTGACGTTGAGCGCGCCGAGGAGTTTCGCCTGCACCGCGGCGTCCACCGCGGTCATCCCGCCACCGATCACCACCACGTCGCGCCCGATCGGCAGGGCGGCCAGGTCTTCGGCCTGCCGGAGCTCGGCGATGAAATCGACGGCGTCGTCGACGCCCTCCCGGTCCTCGCCGTCGAGTCCGAGCGCGTTGACCCCGCCGAGACCGATGCCGAGGAACACCGCGTCGTAGGCGTCGCGCAGCGCGTCGAGGGTCATTTCGGCGCCCAGCGTCCGGCCCTGTTCGAGGGTGATGCCGCCGATCCGCATCAGCCAGTCGACCTCGCGCTCGGCGAAGCCGTCGACGGTCTTGTAGGCGGCGATGCCGTATTCGTTGAGGCCGCCGGGCTTCGGCCTCGCGTCGTGGATCACGACGTCATGTCCCTTCATCGCCAGCCGGTGCGCGCAGGCAAGGCCGGCCGGTCCCGCGCCGACGACGGCGATGCGCTTTCCCGTCGGCGCGTCGCGCCGGAAGGGGTGACTGCCGGCCGCCATCAGCGTGTCCGTCGCGTAGCGCTGAAGACGCCCGATCTCGACCGGGTTGCGTTCCGCCGTCTCGCGGACGCAGGCGCCCTCGCACAGGGTCTCGACCGGGCAGACCCGCGCGCACATGCCGCCGAGGATGTTCTGCTCGAAGATCGTCTTCGCCGCCGCCTCGGGGGTGCCCGTGGCGATCTGGCGGATGAAGAGCGGGATGTCGATCTCGGTCGGGCAGGCGGCGATGCAGGGCGCGTCATGGCAGAAATAGCAGCGGTCCGCGGCGACCATCGCCTCGTGCGGATCGAGCCGGGGGTGGACGTCGCAGAATCCTTCCAGAAGGCTCTCCTCGTCCAGTCGGCCGGGCCTGATGCCCTCGGCCAGCGCGTTCGGGGTCATCGTCCACCTCTCTGTCGGTCTTTTCTTGAAGAAAACGTCTCACAGCCAAAAATTTTTATCAAGCGGTAAAAGATTTGCGGCCCTTTCGCCGACCTCTTGCGTCCGGTCTTGCCGAAGAAAACGCCGATCGGGGCAATGACTGCCTCTTTCGGCGCGTTTCCGCGAAGCGTGGCGCATCAGCGGCCGAGTGGACTCACATGCCGGGGGCCAGTGTCATATGTAGGAAACATGCGGGTGCTACCGTCGTCACCGCTTCAAACGGTGGCTGTCCGATGCCCGCGCAGCGGTCCGACGCCCGGCCCGCGCACGAAAGGCGTCGGCGGTCCCGGACCGGGCCGCAACGCCTCGACAAGGGAGAGATGCATGAAAACCGCCGCAGACCCGGTCGCCATGTCGGTCGCCGCCTTCCGTCTTTGCAGCCACACGATCGAGGCGCAGATGCGCATCGGCACACTCATCGCGCGCAGTTGCTTCGACGTGATGTTCGCCTCGCCCTGGATGCACGGCGCGCAACCGGCCGCGCCGCGGCCCGCGCGGCCCACGCCAAGCGCCCGCAAGGCGAAAGCGCCCGCGCGCAAGCGGCCCGCCGCCAAGCCCGCGACGCCGACCGCGACGATTGCGGCGCGGCCGGCGACGCCGCGGATCGTCGCGTCCACCGACACGCCGGCCGACCCGCCCCGTCCGAAGCCCAAGCGCGCACCGTCGCCGCCGCCGCCGATGCCGGAGCGCGCCTCCACCGGCACCGACGAAGGCTGACGCGCGGCCGCCAGGCTTGCGCCAGGCGTCATCCGGCTATGCAGCGCCGCCCGTGGTCATGCGGGCGGGCGCTGTCTATCTATCCGGGCAGGGAGGAAACACGCAAACCGAGGCGAGGTTTCCAGATGACGGACTCGACAGCAACAGACTTCGCGCCAACCCGGCGCAGCGGCTTCATGGCCTTTCTCGTGGCGATCGGCGACGCGCTCGCGATGGCCAGCGACGTGGGCCGGCGCGTGCACCGCGTCGACACGCTGAACGACATGACCGACGATGAACTCGCCGCGCGCGGACTGAAGCGCGACGAAATCGTCCAGCACGTCTTCCGCGATCTCTACTACATCTGAGGCCGGGCCCGGGCAGGGCCCGCCCCACTCCGGCGTGCCGGACCGCACAAGGTCGAGGGCGGGACGCCGCATCGGTCTTTCGACGCAGGGACGGGACAGGCCCAGGGCTGCATCCCGCCGCCGCGAGTGGCGAGGCTGTCGGCGGCGCAAGCCGTACCCTGGAGTGTGACGCCTGGCCCGACGCGGCGCGCCACGGCGCGTCTTCCGGGCGCGGATCTCTGGCCCGAACAGCCTTGCAGCGCCTGCGCACTTGCGGCCTTCGGCCCGCCGTCATTCATGTCCGATGAATGGTCGGAGTGGCAGGATTCGAACCTACGACCCCCGCCTCCCGAAGACGGTGCTCTACCAGGCTGAGCTACACTCCGACCGTGACGCGCCGCATAGCCCCTCGCGCTGGGCTTGGCAAGAGCGGATCGCGGCTCAGACGCTCGCGTCGAGCGCGGCGAGAACGGCGTCTCCCATCTCCCGCGTGGAGGCGGGCGCGCGACCTTCCGCGTTCATCAGGTCGGCGGTCCGCACGCCCTTCGCGAGCACCGATTCCACGGCGCGCTCCAGCCGGTCGGCTTCTGCCCCCTCGTCGAAGGAGTAGCGCAGCGCCATGGCGAAGGAGAGGATGCAGGCGCAGGGGTTGGCCTTGCCCTCTCCCGCGATGTCCGGCGCCGAGCCGTGGACCGGCTCGTAAAGCGCCTTCGGCCTTCCGTTCGCCATCGGCGCGCCGAGCGAGGCCGAGGGCAGCATGCCGAGCGAGCCCGTCAGCATCGCCGCGAGGTCGGACAGCAGGTCGCCGAAGAGGTTGTCGGTCACGATCACGTCGAACTGCCTGGGCCAGCGGGTGAGCTGCATTGCGCCCGCGTCGGCATACATGTGCGACAGCTCGACGTCGGGGTATTCCGCGTCGTGCACCTCTTGGACCACCTGCCGCCAGAGCACGCCGGATTCCATCACGTTGGCCTTCTCCATCGAGCAGACCCTGTTCGAGCGCCGGCGGGCGAGTTCGAAGGCCGAGCGCGCGACGCGCGCGATCTCGCTTTCGGTGTAGCGCTGGGTGTTGATGCCCACGCGCTCGTTGCCGTCCTCGATGATGCCGCGCGGCTCGCCGAAATAGACGCCCGAGGTCAGCTCGCGCACGATCATGATATCGAGCCCGGCCACGACCTCCGTCTTGAGCGACGAGAACTCCGCCAGCGCGTCGAAGCACTGCGCCGGCCGCAGGTTGGCGAAAAGATCCATCTCCTTGCGCAGGCGCAGAAGCCCGCGCTCGGGCTTCACCGAGAAATCCAGATCGTCGTATTTCGGGCCACCGACGGCGCCCAGAAGCACCGCGTCCACTTCCTGCGCCTTGGCCATGGTGGCGTCGGCGAGGGGCGTGCCGTGCATGTCGTAGGCCGCCCCGCCCACCAGGTCCTCCTCCACCTCGAAGGCCAGCCCGCGCGTCTCACCGAACCAGTCGATGATGCGGCGCACCTCGGCCATCACCTCGGGGCCGATCCCGTCACCGGGCAGGATGAGAAGCGAGC
Organism: Rhodosalinus sp. 5P4; assembly: GCF_041365695.1. NCBI lineage: Bacteria > Pseudomonadati > Pseudomonadota > Alphaproteobacteria > Rhodobacterales > Paracoccaceae > Rhodosalinus > Rhodosalinus sp. 5P4. The sequence continues at coordinate 173,506 of NZ_JBGFSJ010000006.1, read as the reverse complement.
GGGTGGACATGGGCGAGGGCCTCCTTCGACAGGGTTCGCGACCGCCTACTCACTGGCTTCCACGGGGTCAAGCGGGGCGAGGTCCACCCAGACGAGCCGGTGACGGCTGGCGCGCGCCACGGTTTCGGCAAGGGGGCCGTCATCGGGCCAGAGCACGCCCGCGGCGGTCACCTCCCAGTCCGCCGAAGGCAGGACGTAGTCGACGCGCAGGTTGCCGGGCGCCGGTTCGCGCCAGTCGGCGGTGTCGCGCGCCGGGTCGCCCGCGTGGCCGGGGCTCGCGGCGGCGCGCCCGCCTTCGCTGCCGGGGCGCGCGTCCTGCAGGCGCGGGTCGTCCAGAAGCGCGCGGATCGCGGCGTGGCGCCCCTCGCCGTCCACGGGATCGAGATTGGCGTTGCCGAGGATCACGAAGCGCGCGTCCGGCGCGGGGCCGAAGGCGCCGTCCATCACGTGCCGCCAGAGCAGGATCTCGTCGTGGTTGCGCCGCCCGTTCATGTCCTCGGGGCCGTCGAAGACGGGGGGCGTGGCGGAAAAGGCCATGATCACGAGCAGGGGGCCGGCCGCCGGACGCACCGGCACGATCCAGTGCCCGGTCGTGGACAGGCGGCGCACCGCGCGGTGATCCCCGGGCATCGCGTCCGGCACGAGCGCGCCCGGCACCTCCGCCCAGAGCAGGTCGCTCAGGTCGCGCGCCGCCGAGCCGTCGATCGGGTGGCGCGACAGGAGCGCCATGCCGCCGGCGCCGGCGAACCGTCCCCAGCCCTGCGCATCGCCCGGCCCGCCGAGCCGCCCGTCGCCATCGAGGTCGAGGCCCGTGGCCATGCCGGCATTGGGCCGGCGCGCGAAGAGATGCGGAAACGCGTGGCCCGCCGCCGCGATCCGGTCGCGAAAGGCGCCGAGCGCCGCGAGGCCGTGATCGTAGTCGATGCCGGTCAGCAACAGCACGTCCGGTGCGGCGTGGGCGATCACCTGCGCGGCCGCGGCGATCTGGGGGTCCTCTCCGCGCAGGATGTCGCGCAGCAGAAGGCCGGGCCCGCGGCGCGTGAGTTCCGCGTGGAACGTGGCAATGCGAAGCGGATCGGCGGCGGCGGGCGCGACGAGTGCAAGCAGCGCCAGCGCGGCAAGCGCGGCCGCGCGCCTCAGGCGGCGGCCAGCTCTCCGTAGGTGCGGCGGCGCTTTTCCTCCACGAGGTCGGCGACCCTGTGAAGGGCGATACCGCGCATGATCATGCTGGTGGGCAGGAAAGCCCATACGCTCATCATCCAGATCAGGGTGTGCGGATCGCCGAAATGGAGCGGTCCGAGCAGCACGCCCGCAAGTGCCACGAGCGCGGGAAGGATGAAAGGCACAAGGAAGCCGATCGCGACGTTCAGCCGGGCGTCGCGCCGCAGGCGCAGCAACACGTCCCCGCCGCTCGTCGGGTCGAAAAGCGGCATGTTCACCCAGACGTTGAAGGCGCCGGACTGCAACGGCCAGTTCAGGAGGCGCACGAGCAGCGCGAAAGCGGCGAGCGTCGCGGCCGATACCAGAAGCGCGAGACCCGCCGCACTGAGCGCGATGTCCAGGTAGGAAACGGGCGCCGTCTCGGCCAGCGCGATCAGGAGGAGCCGGACCGGGGAATAGGGGAAATCCGCCAGGTCGCCGATCAACAGGCCCAGCGAGAACATCGCCCCGGTGACAAGGGTGGGCTCGATGACGTCGGCGCAGACGACGGCCGTCAGTGCGACGACCCCGAAGAGGCTTGCGAAGCGCAGCCGGTTGAAGGGCGGCGCGTCGCGGAATTCCACGAAGCTGGGGTAGTCGGTGGCGTATTCCATGAAGGTGAAGGCGGCCGCGATCAACGCGATGAGCGGGATCAGCAGCCCGGAGGACGGGCTGACCCCCGGAAGCAGAAGCGCCGGCGCGATGACAAGCGCCAGGACGCAGAGCGCGCGCAGAGTTGCGCCGACGAGCCGTCGCATCAAGGACTTATCCCTTCGTACCCGAGGGGAACGATGCAATGCCGTTCCCGCGTTCTTTGCCGTTTTCCGCCGGGACGGACGGCCTGCCTCATTTTTGCCCGATTTCTGCCCTTTTCCGTCCCAACTCTCAAGTTGCCCCGCCACCTAACGGGGAGATTGCGGCGTTTTCGGGGAAAAACTGATGCGACATTGCACCAATCCGGGGTCGGATAAGCACATTTTTCGCCTTTTTTCAACATTTTGTGGGTAAGCGGCGCGGGCCCACAATGCTGGCCTGCGCCGAACGCCCCTCAGACCCAAGGGCGCGCGGCGGAGGCGCGCGATTCGAAGGAATCGATCGCGGCGGATTTCGACAGCGTGAGGCCGATGTCGTCGAGGCCCTCGAGAAGGCAGTGCTTCATGTGGGCGTCGATCTCGAACGGGTAGACCGTGCCGTCGGGCGAGGTCACGGTCTGCGCCTCGAGGTCCACCGCGATGCGGGCATTCGCGCCTTTCTCGGCATCGCGCATCAGCGCGTCCACGGCCTCTTGCGGCAGGGCCACGGGCAGGATCCCGTTCTTGAAGCAGTTGTTGTAGAAGATGTCGGCGTAACTCGGCGCGATGATGCAACGGATGCCGAAATCCTTGATCGCCCAGGGCGCGTGCTCGCGAGAGGAGCCGCAGCCGAAGTTTTCCCCTGCGATCAGGATCTCGGCATCGCGATAGGGTGCCCGGTTCAACACGAAATCCGGGTTCTCTTCCCCGTTCTCGTCGTAGCGCATCTCGTCGAAAAGATGCTTTCCGAGCCCCGAGCGCTTGATCGTCTTCAGGAACTGCTTGGGGATGATCATGTCGGTGTCGACATTGATCAGGGGAAGCGGGGCGGCAATGCCGGTGAGCGGGGTGAATTTTTCCATGTCTCGTCTCCGTCAGGGCCGGCGGACGGCCGGCGATTGCGGCTGTGGGTCAAGGGGATCCGTCGGCAGCGAAGAGCGCCGCGCCGCCGACGCCAAGGGGTGGAGGGCCCGTAGCGCGGCCAAGGAAGCGCCGATCCGGCGGGTCCGGCGCCGCCCTTTCCACGGGCTGACGCATCGTTCGATCGCGGCGCCACGGTGCCGCCCGGCACATCCCCCGCAGAGGGATCATGCCCGCTTTTCCACCAGGAACACTTCGCGGAACTCTCCGAGCACGCCGATGCGCGGGTCGTTCAGGGTGATCATGCGCACGCCGCACGAGGGCGCCCAGGCAAGGATCAGGTCCGAGAGGTCCGTGCCGAAATGGAACGTGACGAGCGCGCCGCGCGAATCGATGGGATTGCCGTGATACTCGGGCTCGGCGAAATGACGCACGCCCTCGGGGCCGTAATGGGCGCGCCGTTCGGTTTTCGGTTTGCCCTCGTAGACGGGGGTCGTGAACAGCATCCGGCCGCCGGGCTTCAGCGTACGCTCCATCTCGGCAAAGCAGGCCGCGGGGTCGTTCACATGCTCGAGCACGTCGAGATGCACATGCAGGTCGATGCTCTCGTCCGCGAAAGTCAGCGCCTCCAGGTTCTCCGAGCGCATGCCCGACCGCGTCTCGCCCGGCGGAACGTCGGGGAAGAACTGCGAGCCGATATACCCCGGGCACTCGGTCCGCATGCGCGCCGAGATCGACCGGTCGGCCGGCGACGACTCGTGCAGCACCAGGCCCCGCCAGTCGGGGCACAGGACGTCGAGGCACCATGCGAAGGCCCGTTCGCGCGGGATGGACCCGCAGGAGGAACACAGCAACCCGTCGCGCAGCCAGTCGTGCGCGCTGACGAACTCGGCATCCGTCCTGCAGACGGGGCAGGTGCCCTGATGGCGGTGGATCAGAGCACCTCGCGCACATCGGTCAGCCGTCCGGTGACCGCCGCGGCCGCCGCCATCGCCGGGCTCATCAGGTGGGTCCGTCCGCCGCGGCCCTGGCGGCCCTCGAAATTGCGGTTGGACGTCGCCGCGCAGCGTTCGCCGGGGGCGAGCTGGTCGGGGTTCATGGCCAGGCACATGGAACAGCCCGCAAGGCGCCATTCGAAGCCCGCTTCGGTGAAGATCTCGGCAAGGCCCTCCTCCTCGGCCTGCGCCCGCACGAGGCCGGAGCCCGGCACCACCATGGCGCGAAGGCCCGGCTTGATCTTCCGGCCCTTGAGAACCGCCGCGGCGGCGCGCAGGTCCTCGATGCGTCCGTTGGTGCAGGAGCCGATGAAGACGGTGTCGATCTCGATTTCCGACAGCGGCGTGCCGGGCTCGAGCCCCATGTACTCGAGCGCGCGCCTCGCCGCGCCGGCCTTGCCGCCCGCGAAGCTGTCGGGATCGGGCACGGCGTCGGTGATCGGCAGCACGTCCTCGGGGCTCGTTCCCCAGGTGACGACCGGCGCGATGTCCTCCCCGCGGATGGTCACCACCTTGTCCCATTCCGCGTCCGGGTCGGAATGAAGCGTCCGCCACCATTCCATCGCCTGGTCCCACTGGGCGCCCTTCGGCGTGTGCGGGCGGCCCCTGATGTACTCGAAGGTGGTCTCGTCCGGCGCGATCAGACCGGCGCGCGCGCCGCCCTCGATCGCCATGTTGCAGACGGTCATGCGCCCTTCCATCGACAGCGCGCGGATCGCCTCGCCGCAGTATTCGATGACATGGCCGGTGCCGCCCGCCGTGCCGGTATGGCCGATCACGGTGAGCGTGATGTCCTTCGCCGTGACGCCGGGGGGAAGCTGCCCGGTGATCTCGACCTTCATGTTCTTCGATTTCCGCTGGATCAGCGTCTGCGTGGCAAGCACATGCTCCACCTCCGAGGTGCCGATGCCGTGGGCGAGCGCCCCGAAGGCCCCGTGGGTCGCGGTATGGCTGTCACCGCACACCACCGTCATGCCCGGCAGCGTCCAGCCCTGCTCGGGGCCGACGATATGCACGATGCCCTGCCGGATGTCGTTCACCGGGTAGTAGTTAAGGCCGAATTCGCGGGCGTTGCGGTCGAGCGCCTCGACCTGGATGCGGCTTTCCTCGTTCTCGATCCCGTTCACGCGGTCCGGTGTGGTGGGCACGTTGTGATCGGGCACCGCGATGGTGCGTTGCGGCGCGCGGACCTGGCGGCCGGCCATGCGCAGACCCTCGAAGGCCTGCGGGCTGGTCACCTCGTGGACCAGGTGACGGTCGATGTAGAGAAGGCTGGTGCCGTCCTCGTCCTCGTGCACGAGGTGGGCATCCCAGATCTTGTCGTAAAGCGTCTTGGGGGACATTGCGGTCTCTCCCGGTTTCGGGTGTCAGGGGGCTGGACGGGTCGGGCGGCCCGCGGCGTCGCGCGCCACGGGGCGTCTCCTCATAGCCGGGCGAGAATGCTCCGCGCCGCGCCGAAGAAGCGCCAGGGCAGGCGCGCCCGATCGTCCATGTCGAAGACCCGCATCATGGGGCATGAGATACTACCGCGGCCCGCGACTCGCAAGCCTGTCGGCAGCTGCGTGGTCCCGTCGCGACAGCGCCGCGCCCTGAAGGGTCGCGATGCGAGGTTTCATTGAAATGCGGCCGTCCGCTTGCTACCTTCATGACAGGTCCGGCGCCGGGGCCCTCATGCGGCGCGTCAGACAAGGAGGACGATGTCCTGTCTTTTCACGTTGATGCGGCGTCTGCCGCAGACACCGGGATGCCCATGATGAGCCATCCCGCAAACGAGGCTTCGGACATCCCGCTCGCCTCGCTCATCCTTTCCACTCTCGAGGACGCCAAGGCCGAAGACGTCGTGCAGATCGACCTGCGCGGCAAGTCGGCGATGGCCGATCTCATGGTGATCTGCTCGGGCCGGTCGTCCCGCCAGGTGGCGGCGATCTCGGACCGGCTGGTGGACACGCTCAAGCAGGAGCGCGGCGTTCACTGCTCGGTGGAGGGCAAGGAGGCTGGCGACTGGGTGCTCATCGACGCCGGCGACGTGATCGTTCACGTCTTCCGGCCGGAGGTGCGCGAGTTCTACCAGCTCGAGAAGATGTGGATGACGCCCGCGGCGGCGGCCAGCCGCGCCTAAGGGCGTGCGCGTCCACATCTGCGCCGTGGGTCGCCTGCGCGGCGGCCCCGAACGTGCCCTGATCGACGACTACCTCGCGCGCTTCGATCGCGCGGGCCGGGCGCTGGGCCTGACGCTGGGCGCAGAGCACGAGGTCGAGGCCCGCCGCGGCGGCGGGCCCGAGGCCGAAGCGGCACTTCTCGAGAAATCCCTGCCCCGCGGCGCCGTCGTCGTCGCCCTCGACGAGCGGGGGCGAACACGCTCCTCACCCGACTTCGCCGATGCGCTTGGCGCCTGGCGCGACGGCGGGCGCCAGGACACGGCCTTCCTTCTCGGCGGCGCGGACGGGCTCTTTCCGCCGCTGCGCCAGCGCGCCGACCTGTTGCTGTCCTTCGGCGCGATGGTCTGGCCGCACGCGCTGGCGCGGGTGATGCTGGCCGAACAGCTCTACCGGGCCGCCACCATCCTTGCAGGGACGCCGTATCACCGGGCATGACCGGGGCCGCCGCGACTTTCCGCACGTCTTTGCCCCGCGCGAGGTTCAATCCCGGCGCCCGGGGCGCTAGAAGGGCCCCGTGGCAAGGAAAGCGAGGGCAGGGCGATGGGCGCTCCGAAACCGGTGGTGCTGTGCATTCTCGACGGCTGGGGGCTGCGCGCGGAGACGGAGGCCAATGCGCCCGCTCTCGCGCACACGCCCAATTTCGACCAGCTCATGGCCGCCTGCCCGAACGCCACGCTGGTGACCCACGGCCCGGATGTGGGCCTGCCGGAGGGCCAGATGGGCAACTCCGAGGTGGGCCACATGAACATCGGCGCGGGCCGCGTGGTCACGATGGATCTGGGGCGGATCGATGCCGTCATCGCCGAGGGTCGCTTCGCCGAACGCCCCGCGCTCCGGCGCTTCATCGAGGCGCTGACCCAGACGGGCGGGATCGCCCATCTCTGGGGTCTGGTGTCGGACGGGGGCGTGCACGGCTCGCTCGATCAGATGCTCGCGGCGGCGCGCGCGATCACCGACGAGGGCGTCGCCGTGGCCATCCATGCCCTGACCGACGGGCGCGACGTGGCGCAGAAATCCGCCGCCGAGTATGTCGCGCGGCTGGAAGACCAACTGCCCCAGGGGGCCTATATCGCGACCGTCACGGGGCGCTACTATGCCATGGATCGGGACAACCGCTGGGACCGGATCGCGCTGGCCTTCGAGACCATCGTGCAGGGCAAGGGCCCCCATGCGCGCAGCGCGGCCGATGCCGTCGCCGAAGGCTACGCGCAGGGGCTGACCGACGAGTTCTTTCTTCCGACCGAGATCGGCGACTACACCGGCATGGCCGACGGCGACGGCGTCTTCTGCCTCAACTTCCGCGCCGACCGCGCGCGCGAGTTCCTGCGCGCCCTGGCCGAGCCGGGGTTCGACGCGTTCGAGACCGGCCCGCGCCCGGCGCTCGCCGCCTGCCTCGGGATGGTGTCCTATTCCGACGCGCACGACGCCTACATGGACACGCTCTTCGAAACCGAAGAGATCGCGAACACGCTCGGCGCCTGGGTGGCCGCGAAGGGCCTGCGGCAGTTCCGTCTCGCCGAGACCGAGAAATACCCGCATGTGACCTTTTTCCTGAGCGGCGGCGAAGAGGTCCCGGCGCCCGGCGAAGAGCGGTACATGGCTCCGTCGCCGCCGGTCGCGACCTACGATCTCGCCCCCGAGATGTCGGCCGGCGAGGTCACCGACCAGCTGGTGGAGGCGATCGGCGCGGGCTATGACCTGATCGTCGTGAACTACGCCAATCCCGACATGGTGGGCCATACCGGCGATCTGGATGCGGCGATCCGGGCCTGCGAGGCGGTGGACGAGGGCCTCGGCCGCGTGCGCGCGGCGCTCGCGGCGGCGGGCGGCGCGATGATCGTCACCGCCGACCACGGCAATTGCGAGGTGATGGTCGATCCCGATACCGGCGCGCCGCACACCGCGCACACGACGAACCCGGTGCCGGTGATCCTGGTGGGCGGGCCGGACGGCGCGCGGCTGCGCGATGGCGGCCGGCTGGCCGATCTCGCGCCCACGGTGCTCGAACTCATGGATCTGGAGGCACCGCCCGAGATGACCGGCCGGAGCCTGATCGCACGATGAGATCGCTTGCCGCGCTTCTTCTGGTGCTCTTCGCCTCGGCGGTCGCCGCGGCGGAGACGGACCCGGCCGCGGCGGCGCGCGGGGCGATCGAGGAACTCGAGGCGGCCGCGCAGGCGCTGGAGGCCGCAGAGACCGCGCGCGACCGGGTGGCGGCGTTGACCGAGACGGTGCGCGGCTTCGAATCCGGGCTCGCCGCGATGCGCGAGGGGCTGCGCGTCGTGTCGATACGCGAACGCCAGCTCACCCTCGAACTCGAGGCGCGCGAGGCCGAGGTGGCGCGGCTGCTCGGGGCGCTCCAGTCGATGAGCGCCGCGCCGGCGCCGCTTCTTACCCTGCACCCGTCGGGCCCCCTGGGGACGGCCCGCGCGGGGATGCTCGTGGCCGACGTGACGCCCGCGCTGCAGCGGCGGGCGGAGGCGTTGTCCGCAACCCTGACGGAGGTGGCGACGCTCCGCGCGCTTCAGCAGGGCGCCGCGCGGCGGGTGGAGGAGGGCCTTCTCGGCGTGCAGACGGCGCGCACCGCGCTCAGCCAGGCGGTGGCCGAACGCGAGGATCTGCCGCGCCGCTTCACGGCCGACCCGGTCGGCATGCAGATCCTGATCGCCGCGACCGAAACGCTCGAAGGCTTCGCGAGCGGGCTCTCGGGGATCGTGCAGGACGAGACGCCCGTGCGCCTGCCGCCGGTCGTGCAGCGCAAGGGTGACCTGCCGCTACCGGTGCAGGGCACCGTCATCCGCCGCGCGGGCGAGGCCGACGCCGCCGGGATCGTGCGGCCCGGCATCGTGGTGGCGACGCGTCCGCGCGCGCTCGTCACGACGCCCGCGGCGGCGACGCTCCGTTACCGTGGCCCCTTGCTGGATTACGGTCTGGTCTCCATGCTCGAACCGCAAGCCGGAGTACTCTTCGTCCTGGCGGGTCTCGACGTCGTCTTCGGGGAGGTCGGAGAGGTGCTGCCAGAGGGAAGCCCGGTGGGCCTCATGGGCGGAGAGGACCCGCAGGTCGGGGCGATCGTGTCACAGTCGGGTGATGGGGCTGGAAGAGACCGGAGCGAGACGCTCTATATGGAAGTCAGAGCGGGCGGGGAGCCCGAGGATCCGCTTGCGTGGTTCCGCAGCGAGAAGGACTGAGCAGATGAAGAAATTCGTGATCGCCGCGCTGGGCGGCATAGCGGCCGGGATCGTCGCGACGACGCAGGTCGCCGGCCCGTTGCTGGCGCAGGAAAGCGAGAGATCGACCAGCGTCTACGAGCAGCTCGACCTCTTCGGCGACATCTTCGAGCGCATCCGCGCGCAGTATGTCGAGGAAGTGGACGAGGGAGAGCTGATCGAGGCGGCGATCAACGGCATGCTGACATCGCTCGATCCGCATTCGAGTTATCTTTCGCCCGAGGACGCGGCGGACATGCGCGTCCAGACCCGGGGAGAGTTCGGCGGGCTCGGGATCGAGGTCACGCAGGAGGACGGCTTCGTGAAGGTCGTCTCGCCGATCGACGGCACGCCGGCGGACGCGGCCGGAATCGAGGCGGGCGATTTCATCACCCATGTGGACGGGGAGTCGGTTCTCGGCCTCACCCTCGACGAGGCGGTGGACCTGATGCGCGGGCCGGTGGGCTCCGAGATCATCATCACCGTCGTGCGGGATGGCGAGGGCGAACCCTTCGACGTCTCGATCATCCGGGACACGATCACGCTGACGGCCGTGCGCACCCGGCTCGAGGGCGAAACGGTCGTGCTGCGCGTCACGACCTTCAACGACCAGACCTACGACAACCTGAAGGAAGGGCTGGCCGAGCAGATCGAGGCCGCGGGCGGCATGGAGGGCGTCAACGGCATCGTGCTCGACCTGCGGAACAATCCCGGTGGGCTGCTGACCCAGGCGATCCGGGTCTCGGACGCGTTCCTCGAGAAGGGCGAGATCGTCTCGACCCGCGGGCGCGTCCTGACCGATGGCGATCGCTACAACGCCACGCCCGGCGACCTGGCAGAGGGCAAGCCCATCGTCGTCCTGATCAACGGCGGCTCGGCCTCGGCGTCGGAGATCGTGGCCGGGGCGCTTCAGGATCATCGCCGCGCGGTGGTCGTGGGCACGCGGAGCTTCGGCAAGGGCTCGGTGCAGACGGTGATGCCGCTGCGCGGCGACGGGGCCATGCGCCTGACGACGGCGCGCTATTACACCCCGTCGGGCCGCTCGATCCAGGCGCTTGGCGTCTCCCCCGACATCGTGGTGGAACAACCGCGGCGCAGGGCCGAAACCGAGGAGGACGCAGAGGACGGGGCACGCCCGCCGCGCTCGGAGGCGGACCTGCGCGGCCGGCTCGACAACGACTCCCTGTCGGAGGACGAAATCCGGCAGATCGAGGAAGAGCGTTCCAAGGCCGAGACCGCGGCGCGGCTGCGTGAAGAGGACTACCAGCTCGCCTATGCGATCGACATCCTGAAGGGCATGGAGGCGCTCGGGCCGGATCAGCCCTGAACCCGGCATCCGGGCGGGGGGGGGGGGGGGGGGGGGGGGGGGGGGGGGGGGG
>NZ_JBGFSJ010000006.1:0-162904 GCF_041365695.1 Rhodosalinus sp. 5P4 | reverse complement strand
CCCCCCCCCCCCCCCCCCCCCCCCCCCCCCCCCCCCCCCCCCCCCCCCCCCCCCCCCCCCGCCCCTGGCCGGACAGGGGCCGGCCAAAGCTCTTGCCCAGAGGAGTGCGCCGGATGACGCCCGAGGAGATCGCCCGCCTGCCCTACCGTCCCTGCGTGGGCGTCATGCTCTTGAACGCGGGCGGCGACGTGTTCGTGGGCCAGCGCATCGATTCCGATGTGGCCGCCTGGCAGATGCCGCAGGGCGGGATCGACGGGGACGAGACGCCGCGCGAGGCCGCGCTGCGCGAGCTTCGCGAGGAAACGGGCATCACCGCCGACCTGGTGCGCGTCGAGGACGAGACCGAGGGCTGGGTCACCTACGACCTGCCCCACGACCTCGTGCCCCGGATCTGGAAGGGGCGCTACCGCGGGCAGAAGCAGAAATGGGTGCTGGCGCGGTTCCTGGGCACGGACGCGGACGTGGACATCGCCACGGATCACCCCGAGTTCTCGGAGTGGCGCTGGATCCCGGCGCAGGATCTTCCGGGCGTGATCGTGCCCTTCAAGCGTGTCGTCTACGAGCAGGTTCTCGACGCGTTCCGCGCGCGGCTCTGAACCGGGCGCGGCGCGGACTCCAAAAAAGAACAAAACGTGAATATAATGCCGACTCGTCATGGCCGCGGAACTCTCGATCACCTCGAACTTCACCTTCCTGACCGGCGCCTCGCATCCCGAGGAGTTCATGCGCCGCGCCGGGCTCATGGGGCTGTCCGCCATCGCGGTGGCCGACGAGAACTCGGTGGCGGGGATCGTGCGGGCCCATGCCGCGGCGCGCGAGATCGCCCGCGAGGTGGCCGAGCGCGACGCGCTCGAGGCGGCCAGGGGGCCGATCGGCCCGCCCGCGCCCGAGGGCTGCGCCCCGGGTCCGTCGGCGGCGATCCGCAACGTGCCGCGCCTCATCCCGGCCGCGCGGCTCGTGCCGGTGGACGGCCCCGAGATCACCGCGCTCGCGGCCACGCGCGAGGGCTGGGCGCGGCTCTGCCGGCTGATCTCGCGGGGGCGGCTGCGCGCGCCCAAGGGCGGCGCCGCGCTGCGCATGGACGACATCATGGAGGGGATGGAGGGGCTCGAGCTTCTGCTGCACCCGCCCGCCCGCGCGCTGGACTGGCCCGAGGACTGGCGGCGGCAGGCGGCCCGCCTCGCCCGCCGCTTCGGAGAGCGCCTGCACCTCGCCCTCGCCCCGGCCTATGACGGGCAGGACCCGGCGCGCTTCGACCTCTGGGCGGCGGAGGCCGCGCGGCTTGCCCTGCCGACCCTCGCCACCGCGCGGCCCATGATGCATCACGGCCGGCGCCGCCGGCTCGCCGACGTGCTCACCGCCATCCGCACCGGCACGCGGGTGGACGCGCTCGGCCGCGCGGCGCTCGCCAACGCCGAACAGCGGCTGCGCTCGCCGGCCGAGATGCGCCGGATCTTCCGCGGCCACGAGGCGGCGGTGGCGCGGGCGGAGGCGCTGGCGCGGCGCTGCACCTTCTCGCTCGACGCGCTCCGCTACGAATATCCTTCCGAGGTCGCCGACGGAGAGCGCCCGCGCGACCGGTTGGCCCGGCTGGCCCGGGCGGGTCTCGCCCGGCGCTATCCCGAGGGCGCGCCGGAGCGCGTGCGCGCCATGCTCGAGCATGAACTCGCGCTCATCGCCAAGCTGAACTACGAGCCCTATTTCCTGACAGTCAACGACATCGTCGCCTTCGCACGCACGCGCGGCATCCTTTGCCAGGGGCGCGGCTCGGCGGCGAATTCGGTGGTCTGCTACTGCCTCGGCGTCACCTCCGTCTCCCCCGAGATCGGCACCATGGTCTTCGAGCGCTTCGTCAGTGAGGCGCGCGACGAGCCGCCCGACATCGACGTGGATTTCGAGCACGAGCGCCGCGAGGAGGTGATCCAGTGGATCTACGAGCGCTACGGCCGCCACCGCGCGGGTCTTTGCGCGACCGTCATCCACTACCGCGGCAAGCGCGCGATCCGCGAGGTGGGCCGCGCGATGGGGCTTTCCGAGGACACGGTGGCGGCGCTCAGCTCCCAGCTCTGGGGCTTTTACGGCATGGGCGGGACGGAGGCGGAGCGGCTCTCCGAGATCGGCCTCGACCCTTCGGACAGGCGCCTGAGCCAGACGATGGAGCTGATCGACGAGATCGTGGGCTTCCCGCGCCACCTGTCGCAGCATGTCGGCGGCTTCGTCATCACCGAGGGGCGGCTCGACGAGCTCTGCCCGCTGGAGAACGCGGCGATGGAGGACCGCACCGTCATCTGCTGGGACAAGGATGACATCGACACGTTGGGCATCCTCAAGGTGGACGTGCTGTCGCTGGGGATGCTGACCTGCATCCGCAAGGCGTTCGAGCTGCTGCGCCAGCATCACGGGGCGGATTACACGCTGGCGACGCTGCCGCAGGAGGATCCGAGGGTCTACGACATGCTGTGCCGGGCCGACTCCGTCGGCGTCTTCCAGGTGGAAAGCCGCGCGCAGATGAACTTCCTGCCGCGGATGAAGCCACGCTCGTTCTACGATCTGGTGATCGAGGTGGCGATCGTGCGGCCGGGGCCGATCCAGGGCGACATGGTTCACCCCTACATCCGTCGCCGCAACGGCGAGGAGCGGGTCGAGTTCCCCTCCGACGCGCTGGGCGCGGTGCTGGCCAAGACGCTGGGCGTGCCGCTTTTCCAGGAGCAGGCGATGCAGATCGCCATCATCGGCGCCAATTTCACGCCCGATGAGGCCGACCGGCTGCGCCGCTCGCTCGCCACCTTCAAGAAGCACGGCAACATCAGCGAGTTCCGGAGCCGGTTCCTGAAGGGCATGGTGGCGAACGGCTACGACCGCGATTTCGCGGAGCGCTGCTTCTCCCAGATCGAGGGCTTCGGCTCCTACGGGTTCCCCGAAAGCCACGCGGCGAGCTTCGCGCTGCTGGTCTATGCCTCCGCCTGGCTCAAGTGCCATCACCCGGGCCTCTTCGCCTGCGCGCTTCTCAACGCGCAGCCCATGGGGTTCTACGCGCCGGCGCAGATCGTGCGCGACGCGCGCGAGCACGGGGTGGAGGTGCGCCCGGTCTGCATCAACGAGAGCTACTGGGACAACGTGATGGAGCCCGACGGCCGCGGCGGGCTGGCGCTGCGCCTGGGCTTCCGCCAGATCAGGGGGCTGAAGGAGGAGGACGCCGCCTGGATCGCGGCGGCGCGCGGCAATGGCTACCTGACGGTGGAGGACGTCTGGCGCCGCGCGGGCGTGACGCCCCCGGTGCTCGCCCGGCTGGCCGAGGCGGATGTCTTCGCCGCGCTCGGCCTCTCGCGCCGCGAGGCGTCATGGGAGGCGCGCGCGCTCCGCGCCCCCGCGCCGCTGCCGCTTTTCGAGGGCGACATGGACGGGGAAGGCATCGCCGAGCCAGCGGCGCTCCTGCCGGAGATGACGCTCGGCGAGGAGGTGGTGGAGGATTACGTGGCCATGCGCCTCAGCCTGCGCGCGCACCCGGTGGCGCTGCTGCGCGACCGGCTGACGCCGCCTGCAGCGGGATGAGAGGCCGCGGGCGCCGCCGCGTCAGCCGTTCCTCGGCGGGATGTCGAGCGCCCGCTGCACCGCGGGCCGCGCGAGGAAGCGGTCGAGATAGGCCACGGTGCGCGGATGCGCGTCCCAGCCCACGAGGTCCTTCGCGCCGTAGAAGTCGAGCGCGCGCAGCCAGGGCGCGAGCGCCATGTCGGCGATGGAATACTCCCCCGCGATCCACTCGCGCCCCTCGAGCGCGGTTTCCACCACGCCCAGAAGCCTGCGCGCCTCGTTCACGTAACGCTCGCGCGGGATCGGGTCCTTCACCTCGGCGCCCTTGAACTTCACGAAGAAGCCGAGCTGGCCGAAGAGCGGCCCCACGCCGCCCATCTGGAACATCAGCCACTGCAGCACCTCGTAGCGCCCGCGCGGATCGGCGGGCAGGAACTGCCCGGTCTTCTCGGCGAGGTAGACCAGGATGGCCCCCGACTCGAAGAGGCCCATCGGTTCCCCGCCGGGCCCGTCGGGATCGATGATGGCGGGGATCTTGTTGTTGGGGTTGAGCGAAAGGAATTCCGGGCTCTTCACGTCGGCGTCGTCGAGCGTCACGCGGTGCGCCTCGTAGGGCAGTCCCGTCTCTTCCAGCATGGCCGACACCTTGATGCCGTTCGGCGTGGGGAAGGAATAGAGTTGCAGCACGGACGGGTCCTGCGGCGGCCAACGGCGGGTGATCGGGAAATCGGCAAGCTCGGCCATCGGGTCTCCTTTCATGCTCCGGTCGCACAATAGGCGCATTACCGGCAGGTAAAACCCTTTGACTTGTGCGCGGGTGCAGGATTGCCTGCGCATGAGGGTCAACCCGCAGGCGCGGGGCGACGGCTGCGCGGCGAAAGGATGGGCGCGATGGAAGACCAGGCGAGACAGCTCATGGAAACGGCGTCGGGCTACGGCCCGATCCTGCTCAATGCGCTGAAGGCGCTCGTCGTCCTCGTCGTCGGCTGGACGATCGCCGGCATCGTCGGCGGCACCGTGCGCCGTCGGATCAACCGCACCCCGCAGATCGACAAGACGCTCGGCAACTTCGTGGCCAGCGTCGTGAAGTGGGTGCTGCTCCTCGTGGTCTTCATCGCGGTGCTGGGCATCTTCGGGATCGAGGCCACGAGCCTCGTCGCGGTGCTGGGCGCCGCGACGCTGGCGGTGGGCCTCGCGCTCCAGGGCACGCTCGCCGACCTCGCGGCGGGCTTCATGCTGATCCTGTTCCGGCCCTACAAGCTGGGCCAGTTCGTCGATATCGGCGGCACCGCGGGGACGGTCGAGAACCTCGACCTCTTCGTGACCGAACTCGTCACGCCCGACAACGTGCAGATCATCATGCCGAACGGGAAGGCGTGGGGCTCGGTCATCACCAACTACTCAGCCCATGCGACGCGCCGCCTCGATCTGGGTTTCGGCATCGACTACGGCGACGACGCGAACAAGGCGATGGGGATCATCCTGCGCATCGCCGAGGGGGATCCGCGCGTCCACGCCGACCCGGCGCCCTGGGTGCGCGTGGTCGGCCTCGGCGAAAGCTCGGTGGACCTCGGCGTGCGGCTCTGGTGCGCGGCGGAGGATTACTGGGATCTCAAGTTCGACATGCTGAAACGCGTCAAGGAAGCCTTCGACGCGGAGGGCGTCACGATCCCTTACCCGCATTCGGTCGAGATCTCGAAGCCGGCCTGAGCGGCCGGGGCCGGCGCTGCTTGAAGCGGCACCGCGCGGCGCGTTAGCCTCGGCGCGACCGACAGAAAGGAGCCCTGCCCATGCCCGCCGCCCGCCCCCCTGTCTGCGACTTCGGCTGGACGGCCCGGGAGTTCCGCCTGCCCGCGACCGACGGTCGGACCCACGCGCTCTCCGACCTCAGGGGCCGGAACGGTCTGGTGCTCGCCTTCATCTGCAATCACTGCCCCTATGTCCTCGCCGTGATCGACCGGATCGTGCGCGACGCGCGCGATCTCGCGCCGCTCGGCGTCGGCTTCGCGGCAATCTGCTCGAACGACGCCGAGAACTACCCGGCCGACAGCTTCGAGAACATGGGCGCCATGGCGAAGGAGAAGGACTTCCCCTTCCCCTACCTGCACGACGCGGACCAGTCCGTGGCGCGCGCCTATGGCGCCGCCTGCACGCCGGACTTCTTCGGCTTCGACGCGGATCTCGGCCTCCAGTATCGCGGCAGGCTCGATGCCTCGCGCGCGGAGACGGGCCCCGAGGACCTGCGCCGGGATCTCTTCGAGGCGATGAAGCAGGTGGCCGAGACGGGGAAGGGACCGGCCGAGCCGGTCCCGTCCATCGGGTGTTCGATCAAGTGGAAGGCCGCCTGAAAGGGCCGCGCGCCGCCGCGCGCCGCCGCGGCGGGCGGTTCAGCACCGCAGCACCTTCTGCGGCGAGATCACGTCGATCCCGAGCGCCTTGCCCACGGCATAGTAAGTCAGCTGCCCCGCGTGCACGTTCAGCCCGGCCAGCAGATGGGGGTCGTCGGTGCAGGCCTGCCGCCAGCCCTTGTCGGCGAGCGCCAGCATGAAGGGCATCGTGGCGTTGCCGAGCGCGATGGTCGCGGTGCGCGCCACGGCGCCCGGCATGTTGGCGACGCAGTAATGCACGATCCCGTCCACCTCGTAGATCGGGTCTTCGTGGGTGGTCGCCCGCGACGTCTCGAAACAGCCGCCCTGGTCGATGGCCACGTCCAGGAGCACGGCGCCCGGCTTCATCCGGGCAAGGTCGTCGCGGCGCACGAGCTTGGGGGCCTCCGCGCCGGGGATCAGCACCGCGCCCACCACGAGGTCGGCGCGGCCGAGCAGCTCCGCAAGCGCGCCGCTTGAGGAGTAGCGGGTGCGGAACCTGTCGCCGAACACGTCGTCGAGGTAGCGCAACCGGGGCAGGGACCGGTCGAGCACGGTGACCTCGGCCCCCATCCCGGCCGCCACGCGCGCGGCGTGGGTGCCCACGGTGCCCCCGCCGATCACCACCACCTCGGCAGGACCGACACCCGGCACGCCGCCCATCAGCGTGCCGCGCCCGCCATTGGCCTTCTGCAGGGCCCAGGCGCCCATCTGCGGGGCGAGCCTGCCCGCGACCTCGGACATGGGCGCGAGCAGCGGCAGCCCGCCCTGCGCGTCGGTGACCGTCTCGTAGGCGATGGCGGTGACGCCCGACGCGAGCAGGTCCCGCGTCTGGTCCGGGTCGGGGGCGAGGTGGAGGTAGGTGAAGAGCACCTGGCCCTCGCGCAGCATCCCGCGCTCCGCCGCCTGCGGTTCCTTGACCTTCACGATCATCTCCGCCTCGGCGAAGATCTCCTCGGCGGTCTCGGCGAGCCGCGCGCCGGCCTCGGTGTAATCCGCGTCCTCGAAGCCCGCGCCCCGGCCGGCGCCCGACTGGACGATCACCTCGTGCCCGTGCGCCACGGCTTCCTGCGCGGCGTTCGGCGTGAGGCCCACGCGGAACTCCTGCGGCTTGATCTCGGTGGGGCAGCCAATCTTCATCGCGGTCTCCTCTTCCCTGCACCGAGCATGCAGGATATCCGGTGCAAATGCGTTGAAATCTCTCGCGCCGGGAATGCAGTCTTCGGCAGTTTCTTCGCAGATCAAGGTAAATCGGCGAAGGACATGCGGCCGTAATGACGATGGACGAAACCGATCGCCGGATCCTGCGCGCGCTTCAGAAGCAGGGCCGCATCTCGAACGCCGACCTGTCGGAACAGGTCAACCTGTCGCCCTCGGCCTGTCACCGCCGGGTTCAGCGGCTGGAGGCGGCGGGCGCGATCGCGGGCTACGTCGCGCTGCTGTCGCCCCGCGCCTTGGGCGTTCCTGCCACGATCTTCGTGGAGATCACGCTCCAGGCGCAGGCCGATGAGGTGCTCGAGGCGTTCGAGACCGCGGTGCGGCGCATTCCCAACGTCCTCGAATGTCACCTGATGGCGGGCACCGCGGACTACATTCTCAAGATCGTGGCCGAGGACACCGAGGATTTCGCCCGCATCCACCGGCAATACCTCACGCGCCTGCCGGGCGTGGCGCAGATGCAGTCGAGCTTCTCGCTCCGCAGCGTCTGCGCGACCACGGCGCTGCCCGTCTGAGGGCTCAGCGTTCGGGCCAGTCCACGACCAGTTCCAGAAGCGGGGCGCCGTCCGAGACGGTCCACACGCGCCGGATCACGACGAAGACCTCGTCTTGCACACGCAGCCGGTCGCCGGCCTGCATCGCCGGATCTGGCTTGACGGGCCGCAACTCTTCGCCGATCCCTGACGTAAGGGCACGTGCGGCGGCGCTCGCCGTGAGCCGGAACCTGGTCCGCAATCCGGCGCCGTGTGAAACTGGAGTTACCGACATGCTCGTCCGCTACTGCAAGATGGTGATGGTGTTGGGCCTAAGCCTTTTCGCTTTTCTCGTCACGTTCAACAACCTGACCGATTACAATTCGAATTTCGAGTTCGTGAAACATGTTCTCAGCATGGACACGACCTTCGAGGGCAACGCGGGCATGTGGCGCGCGATCACGGTGCCGTGGATGTGGCACGCCGGCTACTGGGGTATCATCGCGGGGGAGGGGATCACCTTCCTCCTGCTTCTCGTCGGCGCGCTGCGCATGTTCGCCGCGCGGGACGCAGACGCCGACGCGTTCCAGTCCGCCAAGACCTACGTGGTGCTCGGCGCGACGGTGGGCTTTCTCGTCTGGTTCGTGGGGTTCATGGCCGTGGGCGGCGAGTGGTTCCTGATGTGGCAGTCGGACACGTGGAACGGCCAGCAGGCCGCCTTCCGCTTCTACATGAGCATTCTCGCGGTGCTCATCTTCGTGATGATGCGGGACGAGGAGGCGTGGTGAGCCGCGCCTGACGGCCGCGATGCGGGCGGCGCCCTGCGGGGACCTGACGCCGGCGGCGCCGGGCCGCGCGCGGGCCCGGACGTTCCGGCGTCCCGACGGGCCCGCCCGAACATGACAAACCCCCGGGCACGAGGCCGCGGGGGTTTCCCATTCGTGTTCGATCGCCGGCAGGCGAACGCTCAGAGGAGCCCTTCGCGCTGGGCCTTCTTGCGCGCGAGCTTGCGCGCACGGCGAATCGCCTCGGCCTTTTCGCGCGCCTTCTTCTCCGAGGGTTTCTCGAAGTGCTGGCGCAGCTTCATTTCGCGGAAGACGCCTTCGCGCTGCAGCTTTTTCTTGAGCGCGCGCATCGCCTGATCGACATTGTTGTCGCGAACACTGACCTGCATGTGGGTGTCACCACCTTTCGGGCTGAAGTTGCTGTTATTGCAGGAGGTGGTCGTATACCAAGGCCACGCTAGCTTGTCCAGAACATCCACGAGATGCCGAGGAGTCGCCAGATGCCCACGACGCCGGAAAGCCCCGAACTCGCAGCGCTGCTAGACGCCGCGCTTCTTCACGTGCCCTTCGACGGCTGGTCCGAGGCCACGTTCCGCGCCGCGATACGCGACACCGGCATCGACCCGGCGGTCGCCCGTGCGCTCTGCCGGCGCGGCGCTCTGGACCTTGCCGTGGCGTTCCACCGCCGCGGCGACAGGGCGATGCGCGAGCGGTTGCGCGTCACCGACCTCACGGAGATGCGGATGCGCGACCGGATCGCCTTCGCCGTGCGCGCCCGCCTCGAGGCGGCAGGCGACAAGGAGGCGGTGCGCCGCGGCACCACGTTCTTCGCGCTTCCCAACCACGCGGCGGAGGGCGCGCGCCTGATCTGGGAGACGGCGGACACCATCTGGACGGCCCTTGGCGACGACTCCGACGACGTGAACTGGTATACCAAGCGCGCCACGCTTTCGGCGGTCTACAGCGCGACGGTGCTTTACTGGCTCGGCGACGAGACGCCCGACAGCAGCGCGACATGGGCGTTCCTCGACCGCCGGATCGCCGACGTGATGCAGTTCGAGAAGGTCAAGGCGCAGGTCGGCGAGAACCCGGTGCTGAAACGGGTTTTCGCCGGACCGGCCTGGGTGCTAGGCAAGGTACGCGCGCCGATGCGCGCCCCCGACATCGACCTGCCGGGCCGCTGGTCCGGCCCGCCCGCCCAGGAGTGAGCCCATGCCAGAGCAGTCCATGCGCGCCGTCGAGATCAGCGAGCCCGGCGGCCCCGAGGTGCTGCGCCTGGCAACCCGCCCCGTGCCCGAGCCGGGGGCGGGGCAGGTCCTGATCCGCGTGTCCCATGCGGGCGTGAACCGGCCCGATGCGCTGCAACGCGCGGGCGCCTACGCGCCCCCGCCCGGCGCGTCCGACCTGCCGGGCCTCGAGGCCGCGGGCGAGATCGCGGCAATCGGCCCCGGGGTGACGGAATGGGCGGTGGGAGACCGCGTCTGCGCGCTTCTGCCCGGCGGCGGCTACGCCGAACACGTCGTGACGCCCGCGGCGCATTGCCTGCCCGTGCCCGAGGGGCTCGACCTCCAGCAGGCCGCCTGCCTGCCCGAGACCTTCTTCACCGTCTGGTCCAACGTCTTCATGCGCGGCGGGCTCCAGGCCGGGGAGCGGTTCCTGGTTCATGGCGGCTCTTCCGGGATCGGGACGACGGCGATCCAGCTCGCCCACGCCTTCGGCGCCCGGGTCTTCGCCACGGCGGGAAGCCCGGAGAAATGCGCCGCCTGCGCTCGTCTCGGGGCCGAGCGCGCGATCAAATACCGCGAGGAGGATTTCGTCGAGGCGCTTCGCGCCGAGGGCGGCGCCGACCTGATCCTCGACATGGTGGGCGGCGATTACATCCCGCGCAACGTCAAGGCGCTCGCCGATGACGGGCGGCTCGTGCAGATCGCGTTCCTGTCGGGCCCCAAGGTGGAGCTGAACTTCGCGCAGGTGATGACGCGGCGGCTGACGATCACCGGCTCCACCCTGCGCCCGCAATCCGACCTCGCCAAGGCGCGCATCGCCGAAGGGCTTCGCGCCCATGTCTGGCCGCTTCTCGAGGCGGGGCGCATCGAACCGGTGATGGATTCCGAATTCCCGCTCGAAGAGGCCGCCGCGGCGCATGCCCGGATGGAAAGCTCCGCCCATATCGGGAAGATCGTTCTGAAGGTGGGCTGAACGCCCCTCCGTCCGCCGCTCAGGGGATCGGCGCGAGAAGCGCGTCGTCGAGACGGCAGTCCTCGACCACGTCGCGGCCGCAGGGCACCGGCGCGAGCCCGTCGCGCGACAGGCAAAGCCGCGCCTCCTGGATGCGGCCCGCCCGGCAGGTGATGGTCAGCATGTCGGGCGCCACGCCGGGATTGGCCTTCAGGAACGCCTCCTCCACCACCCGGGCGGGCAGGCGCACCGGATCGCTCAGCCGGCGGAAGAGTTCGGGCCGCGCCACCGACAGGTAGGCGCGGCGCGAAAGCGCGAAATAGTCGTCGGCGGCCAGCCCCGAGCAGCTTCCGTGCTTCTTCCACTGGTGCCAGGCGAGCCCCGCGCTGCCCATGATGTCTGCCATCGCGCGGGTGTCCGCCCGCGAGGGCGGCTGCATCGAGGTCGGGCAATGGCTCGGCCAGCCGCGATGGTATTGTGGCCAGAGCCCGTGCAGCGTCCAGCCGTGATCGGCGGCCGGATCGCATTGCGGCGCGCCGCGCGCCCCGCCTTCGAGCGCGCACCAGGTCGGGCTCCAGCTCAGCGAGAGCACCCAGTAGTCGAAATCGCCCGCCGCCTCGCCCTCGGCGCGCAGCGCCGTAGCCCAGAACAGCAGCAGAATCGCCCAGCGCATTCGGCCCTTCCCTTCGCGTTTCGGCTCGACTATATCAGCGCCGAGTTCCCCCACAACTCGATCCAGCCTCGCAGGGCGAGGCCGCCCGGCCCCGGGCGCCGGGCAATACGTATTGAGGAGACGCGACATGGCCAAACTGCTGCACCCGAAGGCGACCGCCGTCTGGCTCGTGGACAACACCACGCTCAGCTTCAAGCAGATCGCCGATTTCACCGAGATGCACGAGCTGGAGATCCAGGGCATCGCCGACGGCGACGTGGCCGCGGGCGTGAAGGGTTTCGACCCCGTGGCCAACAACCAGCTCGAGCCCGAGGAGATCCGCAAGGCGGAGGCCGACCCGAACTACAGGCTCCAGCTCAAGTTCAACCCCGCCGCGCGCGATGAGGACAAGCGCCGCGGCCCGCGCTACACGCCGCTGTCGAAGCGGCAGGACCGCCCGGCGGCCATCCTCTGGCTGGTGAAGTTCCACCCCGAGCTGGCCGACAGCCAGATCGCGCGGCTCGTCGGCACGACGAAGCCCACGATCCAGTCGATCCGTGAGCGCACCCACTGGAACATCTCCAACATCCAGCCGATCGACCCGGTTGCCCTGGGGCTCTGCAAGCAGAGCGAGCTCGACGCCGTCGTGCAGAAGGCGGCGAAGAAGAAGGAAGCCGAGGGCGCGATCATGTCCGACGACGAGCGCCGCAAGCTCGTCTCCACCGAGCAGAGCCTCGGCATGGAGGCCGAGCCCAAGATGCCGACGGCGATCGAGGGGCTCGAGTCCTTCACGCTCACCGGAGGCAGCGAAACGCGCGCCGACGAGGACGACAAGCGGGATCCCGACAGCTTCTTCAACCTGCCCGACGAGACCGAGGACGACGACGAGGACGGCGGCCGCTGAGCGCGAAAGGCGCGGCGGGGCTTTTCTTTTCCTTCGCCGCGCGGCAGCCTTTTCCCGGTGACAGAGCGGGAGGATGCGATGCGGATCGCCATCATCGGCGCGGGTCTGATCGGTGGCGCGGCGGCGCGGCACCTGGCTAGGGCCGGCCACGACGTGGTGCTGATCGGTCCGGCCGAGCCGGGCGACAAGCGGTGCCACGACGGGGTCTTCGCGAGCCACTACGACGAGGGCCGCATCACCCGCAAGCTCGATCCCTGGGCCTTCTGGAGCCGTGTAAGCCGCGAGAGCATCGCGCGCTATGGCGAGATCGAGGCCGAAAGCGGCGTTTCCTTCTACACCGAGGCGGGCGCGATGCTCGCGGGGCCGGCTGACGGCACGCTGATCCGCCAGACCGCCGAGGTGCAGGAGGCCGCGGGTTTTCCCGCCGAGCGGCTGACAGGCGGCGCGCTGGCCGAGCGGTTCCCCTTTTTCGCGTTCGCGCCCGGGACGCTGGCCCTTTACGAAGCGACGGCGGCAGGGCACATCAGCCCGCGCCGTCTTGCCCGGGCGCAGCGGGTCGCGGCGGAACGCGCCGGCGCGCGGTATCTCGCGGCCGAGGCGCAGGGCCTCGACGAAACCGCTGCGGGCATCAGCGTCGCCACGTCCGAGGGACCGGTGCGGGCCGATCGCGCCCTGGTGGCGACAGGCGGATTCACCGACGTCCTCCTGCCCGGGGCGCTGCCGCTTTCGGTCTATGCGCGCACCGTGGCGCTTTTCGAGATCGACGCGGCAGAGGCCGCGCGGCTTTCCTCGATGCCGTCGCTCATCGCGCTTCTGCCGAACGGCGAGGATCCCTATCTCCTGCCGCCGATCCGCTACCCCGACGGGCGGCTCTACCTCAAGCTCGGCGGCGACCCGGTGGACGTGCCGCTGGAGGGCCGCGCGGCGCTCGGCGACTGGTTCCGCGGCGGCGGCTCGGCGGAGGTGGGCGCGCGCCTCGAGGCCATGATCCGGAAGCGGATGCCCGGCCTCGCGATCCGGCGCACGGTCACGGACGCCTGCGTGACCACCTACACCCCTGCCGATCGCCCGGCCATCGGGCGGCTTTCCGACCGCGTCGCGGTGGCGGTGGCCGGCTGCGGGCGGGGCGCCAAGTGTTCCGACGAACTCGGGCGGCTGGGCGGCCTTGCCGTTCTGGGCGCCGCGTTGCCGGACTGGGCCGAGCTGCAGCCGGTGGCCGCACGGGCCGCCTGAGCCGCCCCGCGCCGCGTCAGAACGACTTTCGCGCGGTGAGCGCCGCGGCGATGGTGCCGTCGTCGAGGTAGTCGAGCTCGCCACCCACCGGCACGCCCTGGGCGAGCGAGCTGATCGCGGCCCGCCCGTCCAGCGCGTCAGCGATGTAGTGGGCGGTGGTCTGTCCGTCCACCGTGGCCGAAAGCGCCAGGATCACCTCCTGCACGCCTTCCTCCGCCACGCGCTCCAGGAGCTGCGGGATGCGCAGATCCTCGGGCCCCACCGCGTCGAGCGCTGAGAGCGTGCCGCCGAGAACGTGGTAGCGCCCCTTGAACACGCCCGACCGTTCCATCGCCCAGAGGTCGGCGACGTCCTCGACCACGCAGATCTGACCGTTGCCGCGCGCCGGATCGGCGCAGATCGGGCAGATCTCGCCGGTGCCCACGTTGCCGCAGCGCGCGCACTCCCGCGCGGTCGCGGCCACCTGCTGCATCTGGCGCGCGAGCGGCGCGAGTTGGCTTTCCCGCCGCGCCACGAGATGCAGCACCGCGCGCCGCGCCGACCGCGGCCCGAGACCGGGCAGCCGGGCCATCATCTCGATCAGCGTGTCGATGTCCGAAGGAGCGCTCATGGCGGCGAAGGCGGCAATCCCGGGCGGTGGCGCGGCGCGGCCGCGGCCACGCGCCTCAGAACGGCAGCTTCATGTCCTTGGGCAGGCCCATCTCGTCGGTGAGCTTCGACATCTCCTCCTGCGCCGCGGTCTGGGCCTTGGTCTGCGCCTCCTTGACCGCCGCGAGAATGAGATCCTCGACGACTTCCTTGTCGTCGCCCGAGAAGATCGACGGATCGATGTCGAGTGCGGTAAGCTCGCCCTTGAGCGTGCAGACGACCTTCACGAGGCCGCCGCCCGACTCGCCCGTCACCGTCATCTGCTTCATCTCTTCCTGCAGGTCAGCCATGCGCTGCTGCATTTCCTGCGCCTTCTTCATCATCCCGGCCATGTCGCCGAGCTGGCCCAGTCCCTTGAACATCTTCGTTCCTTTCCTGTCGCGCGCGGCGCCTGCCGGCGGCTTTCGTCAATCGTCCTCGAAGGGGTCCCACTCGTCCTCGACCTCGGGCAGCGCACCCTCGGCGGCCGCGCTTTCCTGCGCCGCCTGTGTCCGGATATCCTTGATCCGGGCGCCGGGAAAGGTGGCGAGCACCGCCTGCACGAGCGGATGCGCCCGCGCCTCGGCCTCGAGCGCGCCCGCCTCTTCGGCGCGGGTCTCCGCGATCGTGGGGCCGCCGCCCGTCCCGACGACGCTCACCGCCCACCGGGCGCCGGTCCAGGCCTGAAGACGCTGGCCGAGGCGCTGGGCGAGGTCCGGGGCGGCCTCGTCCGTGGGCTCGAACTCGATCCGTCCGGGTTGATAGGCGGCAAGGCGCAGATGGCTTTCCACCTCGATCAGCAGCGTCATGTCTCGGCGCGCGCGGACGAGCTCGACCACATGCTCGAAGGCCGGATAGTCGGCCAGCGAGGGCGCGAGCGCGTGGGCCTGCGCCGCGCCGCCCGCCGCGCCGGCCGGACCGCGGGGGGGCGCGGGCGCGCGAAGCTGCGCGCCGGACGTGGCCATCTGCCCGGTCGATTGCTGCGCCGCGCCGCCGCCTCCGCCGCCGCCCGGGGCAGGCCCAGGCGGGGGCGGCTCGGATTGCAGCCGGCGGAGCAGATCCTCGGGGCTGGGCAGTTCGGCCACATGCGTCAGGCGGATGATGGCCATCTCGGCGGCCATCATCGCGTTGGGCGCGGCGGCGACCTCCTCGAGCGCCTTCAGCAGCATCTGCCACGTCCTGGTGAGCGCGCGCATCGGCAGCCGCTCGGCGAGGTCGGCGCCGCGGGCGCGCTCGGCCGGGCCCACCGTGGGATCCTCGGCCGCGCCCGGCGTGATCTTCACGACGCTGATCCAGTGCGTGAGTTCGGCAAGATCGCGCAAGACGGCCATGGGATCGGCCCCGTCGGCGTATTGCGCCGACAGCTCGGACAGCGCGCCGGCCGCGTCCCCCTTCATCACGAGTTCGAAGAGATCCATGACCCGGCCGCGATCCGCCAGACCCAGCATGGCGCGCACCTGCTCGGCCGTCGTCTCGCCCGCGCCGTGGCTGATCGCCTGGTCGAGAAGCGAGGTCGCGTCCCGGGCCGAGCCCTCGGCGGCGCGGGTGATGAGCGCCAGCGCGTCATCCGCGATCGCCGCGCCCTCCCGCTCGGCGATCCGGCGCAGCAGGCCGATCATCACCTCGGGCTCGATCCGCCGCAGGTCGAAGCGCTGGCAGCGCGAGAGCACGGTGACGGGCACCTTGCGGATCTCGGTGGTGGCGAAGATGAACTTCACATGCGCCGGCGGCTCCTCCAGCGTCTTCAGCAGCGCGTTGAAGGCCGAGGTGCTCAGCATGTGCACCTCGTCGACGATGTAGATCTTGTAGCGCGCCGAGGCCGCCCGGTAGTGGACGCTGTCGATGATCTCGCGGATGTCGCCCACGCCCGTGTTCGACGCCGCGTCCATTTCCAGCACGTCGACGTGCCGGCCCTCGGCGATGGCCACGCAGTGCTCGCAGACCCCGCAGGGATCGGTAGTGGGCCCGCCCGTTCCGTCGGTGCCGACGCAGTTCATGCCCTTGGCGATGATCCGCGCCGTCGTCGTCTTTCCCGTGCCGCGGATGCCGGTCATGAGAAAGGCCTGCGCGATCCGGTCCGCCGCGAAGGCGTTCTTGAGCGTGCGCACCATGGCGTCCTGGCCGACGAGATCGGCGAAGGTCTCGGGGCGGTATTTCCGCGCCAGAACCTGGTAGCCGCCCTTGTCCGTCTCGCGCATCACGCCTCGCCCGAATCCTGAATGCGTAGCATAGGGCCGCCGCCCGGCA
The DNA here is from genome assembly GCF_041365695.1 of Rhodosalinus sp. 5P4. Classification (NCBI taxonomy): domain Bacteria; kingdom Pseudomonadati; phylum Pseudomonadota; class Alphaproteobacteria; order Rhodobacterales; family Paracoccaceae; genus Rhodosalinus; species Rhodosalinus sp. 5P4. The sequence continues at coordinate 146,690 of NZ_JBGFSJ010000006.1, read as the reverse complement.
TCGTCCAGCGGGCGGCGCGCGGACGCCCGCCCATCAGAACGCCTGCACCGCGATCGCGAACCCGTATACCGCCAGGATCAGGACGCTTTCCAGCCCGATGCCGGCCGGCCCGCGCCGCTGCCGGTAGAGCATCCCGAGGACGAGGATCGCGGTCATGGTCAGTCCCGCGGTCAGCCAGAACAGGTCGTCCCTGCCGATCGCGTGGTAGATGGACCCCTCGCGATAGCCGGCATCCGAGAGCGTGATGAAGAGCACGTCGAAGGTGTTTCCGCCGATGATGCCGCCGACGGCCATCTGCAGCGCGCCGCGCCGGATCGCGGCGAGCGTCGTGACCAGTTCGGGAAGCGAGGTGATGACCGCAGTCACGAGCGCGCCGACGACGGAGGCGTTCAACGCGTAGCGGTCGGTCAGTTCCGCCGCCGCGCGCGAAAGCGTCCAGCCCGCCGCCGCCATGATCAGCATCAGCGCCGCGAAAACGGTGAAAAGCGCGAGCGTCGATCGTGGCTCGGGATCGTCCTCCTCGGGCTCGTCCTCGCGGGTCTCGTGCGTGCGCACCGGTCGCCACATCGGTGTCTCGCGCACCTCGCGGACCGCGAGCAGCCCGACCGCGTAGACCGCGACGAGCAGGACCGAGACGGGGTGAACGCCCCAGATCGCGAATTCGGGCAGGGTATAGGCGACGAAGGGCAGGGCCAGCATCAGCATCAACACGGTGCCCTGGAAGACGTTGGCGAGTTCGGCGGCGGCATGTTCCAGGTTGGCCTTGCGATGCAGGATGTCCGCGAGCGCGAGGAAGGCCGTCTGCACCGCGATCCCGCCGATCCCGTTGGAAAAGGCGAGCGATGCGCGCTCGTCGAGCGCGGCGGTGACCGAGACGATCGTGCCCGAGATCGACGTCGCCGCGCCGAGGAGGACCGCCCCCACCATCGCCTCGCCCAGCCCGGTTCGGTCGGCCAGGCGGTCGGCGAGCGAGGTCATCCGCAAGCCGCTGAGCAGGATGACGATGGCCGTCCCGGCGAGGAACGCCGCGAGGGCCGCGAAAGAGAAGTCGGAAAACATCCACCGCGCCTCGGACCGGGTTGCCCACATCAGGGACATATCAGCGGGCGGCGGCCGGAGGAACCGCGCCCCGTCACATCCGCACGCGCGTCAGATTCCGGACTGGAGGGGAAAGGTGAGAGGTTGGAAAACGACCCAAGCGGGGCTCGTTACGGCTGCTTCCTTCCGGACCTGACCGGGTTGGCGAGGCGCTTGCCCGCACCAACCTCTCAAGAGGGTATCTAAGGCCGGCGGCGCGGATTCGCAACCCGTGCGCTCAGAGCCGCAGCCGGAGTTGCAGAAACCCGTCCGCCGTCTCGCCCGTCTCGGCCACGTCTAGGCCTGCCGCGTCGACAAGATGCGCCCGCGCGGCCGGCCCGGTCGGCGCGAGTGCGGTGGCGCCCGGCAGCTGCGCGAACCGCCAGACCGGGATCGGGTCCGGCCGGACCGGGCTTGCCCGAAGAAGGTGGTCCGCGAGCGCATCGCGGTCGGCCAGGTCCGCATCCCAGACGACCTCCCAGTCGGCGGCGCCGCCGGGCGGGTCCGACGCGCCGGTGCGATGCGCGCTCGTGACGACGAGGAAGTCGTCGGCCGGCCGCACCGGGCGCCCCGCGTGCCGGACCGCGTCCACGCGGCCGGGCCCCGGCCCGGTGGGCCGGCCGGAGATGTCGTAAAGGGCCGGGCGCGACAGGTCGATCCGATAGCTCAGGCCGTGCAGCACGTCGAAGCGGTGGGTCGGGAAATCGGGCTGGAGGAGCGGCTGGTCCGCGACGCCGGGCCGCAGCGTGCGGTAGAGCGCGGCGGCGCGTTCCAGCCAGTCGAGCAGTGCCGCGCCGCTCAGCCGCACGACCTGGAGCGCGTTGCCGAAGGGGAAAAGCTCCGACAGGTGCCGCGCGTGCAGCGGGCCGGCGGGGATATCGACGAAGTGCCCGGGTCCGCCGGGCCCGCCCGCCTTGGACGGCGCGACGGCCGAAAGCAGGGGAAGGCCCGCCCATCGGGTGCCGGCGAGCCCGCGCTCTGCCGCGGCGCGCTGCGCCTCGGCCAGAAGGCGCAGCGCCGGCGCGTCGGTCAGAAGCGCGAAATGGCTGTGAAGCGGCCGCGAGGTGGCGCCCGCGACCACGGCGAGACGCGCCTGCGCCGCGCCGTGGTCGCGGGCCGCCGCGCGCAGGACCGCGGCGTCCTCGCCTTCCCCGCCCGTCGGGGCGACGCGGCGCGCCCGGTGCGCCGCCACCCGCCACCCGCCGGTCGACCGCCGCTCGAGGACAAGGTCGATGACGCCCACGCTCTTGCCCAGGAAATCGGGCATCACGGCGGGGATGCCCGCCAGCGTCGCGCCGGGCGTGTCGTCGGGCGGGAAGGCCGCGTGGCTGTGTCCGGCGATCACCGCGTCCAGACCGGGAACCGCCGCGAGCGCGCGGACCACGTTCTCGGCGCGGGGGGCGGGCCGCCTTTCTCCGAGGCCACTATGGGCGAGCGCCACCACCACATCGGCCCCGTCCGCGCGCATCCGCGGCACGAGCCGGCGCGCGGTGTCGAGGATGCAAGCGGCGCGCACCGCGCCCGCGAGGGCACGACCGCTCCATCGTACGGTCTGGGGCGGCGCGAAACCGATCACGCCCACCCGCACCCGGGCGCGCCCGCCGCCGCCGTTGCGCAGCTCGCGGTCGATCAGCGTGTAGGGCGGCAGCAGGGGCGTGCCGCCCGCGTCCGCGAAATTGGCCAGCACGACCGGAAAGCCCGCGCCGGCCAGCGCGTTGCGCAGGAACGCGAGGCCGTAATCGAAATCGTGGTTGCCGAGCGTCGCGGCGTCGTAGCCTAGCGCCGTCATCGCCGCGATCGCGGGGTGTGGCGCGCCGCCGCGCTCCGCCCAGTTCTCGGCCACATGGTCGGCGAGCGGCGTGCCTTGCAGCGTGTCGCCGTTATCGAGGAGCAGCGTGCCCGGCACCTCCGCGCGAAGCCGCCGGATGAGCGGGCCGAGCGCGGCAAGCCCGGCTCGCGGCACCGGCGCGTTCCGCGCGTAGTCGTGCCCGAGAAGCGTGCAGTGCAGGTCTGTGGTCGCGAGGATGCGCAGCTGTACCATGCCCGGCGCGAGGGTCAGGGGGGCGAAAGAGATCGTCATCGTTGGGAGTTCTGGCATCCATCGGCTTTGACTATCTGGGAATGTAATCCAATGATGTATTGCAATCTAGGGTTAAGCCAGCCGCCGGAGTCCGCATTTCCACTGGCCTGCGTGGCGTCGCGCATGTCATGGCTCGTGCCCGGCGGCGGGCGAACGAACCGGAAGGAAGGATGATGCGGCACGCGGAGACGGTGACTTTCGGTGGATCGGCGCTCGACCGCGCGGACACGCTTCGGGCCGATCAACGGGCGCTCGCGGACGCGATGTCCGATCCCCGGTCCAGCGTGCTGGCGCTCTGGCGCGGACGGCCGCTTTTCGCCGGCCCGGCGCTCGACCGGCTGGTCCGCCTTCCGGTCGGGCATGCCGCGCTCGACGGCGCGGGCGAGCCCATCCTGATCGGGCGCGAGGATGGCTGCGCGGTCTTCGCCGCCGATATCTCGCACTGGATGCCGGAGACGGCCGAAGAGCCTTCGGAAGATGCCGAACAGCGCCACCCCGCCCTTCCCGGGGATCACGCCTTCCGCGAGCTGAGATCGTCCATGACCGCACTCGGACCGCGCGATGCCGAGCTTGCCGCCACCGCCCGCGCCATTCTCGGCTGGCACCGAAGCCATCGGTTCTGCGCGCGTTGCGGGGCCGAAAGCGCGGCGGCGCGGGGTGGTTGGGTGCGGGTCTGCGCGTCCTGCGGCGGCCAGCATTTCCCGCGCACGGATCCGGTGGTCATCATGCTCGTCGTCTCGGGCCCGCGGGTGCTGCTGGGCCGCTCGCCTCACTGGCCGGGCGGCATGTATTCGCTGCTCGCGGGCTACATGGAGCCCGGCGAATGCATGGAGGCCGCGGTGCGTCGCGAAGTCCTGGAGGAGGCGGGCGTGCGCGTCGGCGCGGTGCGCTACCTCGCCAGCCAGCCCTGGCCTTTCCCGGCCTCGCTCATGCTCGGCTGCCTCGCCGAGGCCGAGAGCGAGGCGATCACGCTCGATCCTGCGGAGCTGGAGGATGCGCTCTGGGTCGGCCGGACCGAGCTTCTGGACGTTTTCGCGGGCACGCATCCCCTCATCAGCCCGCCGCGCGCGGGCGCCATCGCCGGGTTCCTGCTGCGCAACTGGCTCGCGGACCGGCTGGATTGAATGCGTGGGCCGGCCGGCGCCTCAGGCGCCGTGCCGCCGGGGATCGGCCGGGTAGACGCCGAGGATCCGCATCTCGTCGGTGAAGTAGTCGAGTTCCTCGAGCGCCAGTTTCACGCCGGGATCGTCCGGGTGCCCCTCGATATCGGCGTGGAACTGGGTGGCCTTGAACGAGCCGCCCACCATGTAGCTTTCCAGCTTGGTCATGTTGACACCGTTCGTGGCGAACCCGCCCATGGCCTTGTAGAGCGCCGCGGGGATGTTGCGAACGCGGAAGACGAAGCTTGTCATCATGCCGTCGTCGCCACGCGGCGTGTGGTCGGGCTCTCGCGCCATGATGAGAAAGCGCGTGGTGTTGTTGCCCTGGTCCTCGATGTGCCGGGCGAGCACCTCGAGGCCGTAGATCTCGGCGGCGAGGTCGCCGGCCAGCGCGGCCAGCGCGGGATCGTGGGCGTTCGCGACATGGCGGGCGGAACCGGCGGTGTCCGCGCCGGTCACGCGGTGGATGCCGTGGGCGCGCAGGAAGTCGCGGCACTGGCCCAGCAGCATGGTGTGGCTCATCGCGCGCTCGATCCGCGACAGGGGCGTGCCGGGCAGGGCGAGCAGGTTGATGTGCACCCGCACGAAGGCCTCGTTCACGATGTGCAGCCCGGACATCGGCAGAAGCTGGTGGATGTCGGCCACGCGCCCGTAGGTGGAATTTTCCACCGGCAGCATGGCGAGTTCGGCCTGGCCGTCCAGCACAGCCTCCACCGCGTCCTCGAAGGTGCGGCAGGGCAGCGCCTCCATCTCCGGATGCGCGTCGTGGCAGGCCTGGTGCGAATACGCACCCGGCTCGCCCTGGAAGGCGATGCGTGCTGTCATGGCCATCGTCCCGCGAAAAAGCCCCGATCCGGGCGTTTGGTCGCGGTAACTACACCTTGCGCGGGTTGGACGGAACCCTATAGATACCCCCGGACTGACACCGGAAAACGGAAATGCGAGCCATGCCTGACACGATGACGTTTACCAAGGTATTCGGGAGCCTCTGCGGCGCGCTCCTGGTCTTCCTGCTGGGCAAGTGGGCCGCCGAGGAACTCTATCATGTCGGCGTTCCCTACGGCGAGCAGCAAGCCTACGTTATCGACACGGGCGAAGAGGAAGAGGAGGTGGCCGACGCGGCCCCCGTCGAAGAGGAAGAGGAAGTTCCCTTCGTCCAGCTTCTCGCCAACGCGAGCGCCGATGCCGGCGAAGGCGTGTTCCGCCAGTGTTCGGCCTGCCACGTCGTCGATCAGGAGCGCAACGGTGTCGGGCCGCATCTCGTGAACGTCATGGGCCGCGAGATCGCGTCCATCGACGGGTTCCGCTATTCCGGGGCGCTGCCCGAGGGCGCATGGACATGGGAAGAGATGAACGCGTGGATCGAGAATCCGCGCGACTACGCGCCGGGCACCTCGATGGGGTATGGCGGGCTTGCCGATGACGAGGACCGCGCGGACCTGATCGCCTATCTGGGCAGCTACACCGAAGGATGGACCCTGCCGGGCGCGGACGCCGCCGTGGAAGAGGCGGCCGCCGAGGCCCCCGCCGAGGACATGGCCACCGAGGAGGCTGCTGCGGAAGACGCGGCGCCTGAGGAGCCCGCCGCGGAAGAAGCCGCCGAAGAAGAGGTCGCGAGCGAAGACACCGCCACGGAAGACGTCGCGATGGAGGACACCGCCACCGAGGAGGCAGCGACCGAGGAGATGACCGCCGCGGATGACGCGTCCGAGGATGCGTCCGCCGGCGGCGAGATGTCGGAGTTGCAGATGGCGCTGGCCGAGGCCGACGTCGGCAACGGCGAGCGCGTGTTCCGCCAGTGTTCGGCCTGCCACGTCGCGAACCAAGAACAGAATCGCGTCGGCCCGCACCTTGTCGGCATCATCGGCCGCGAGATCGGCGCGGTGGACGGCTTCCGCTACTCCGGCGCCCTTCCCGAAGGCGTCTGGACGGCCGAGGAAATGGACGCCTGGCTCGAGAACCCGCGTGATTACGCGCCGGGCACCTCGATGGGTTATGCCGGGCTTCGCGATCTTCAGGATCGTGCCGACCTTATCGCGTGGCTCGACAGCCTCGACGACTGAGCAGTGTCTCGCGCCCGCAAGGCGTATCGGGGCCGTCGCGCGGGAGCGCGGCGGCCCTTTTCGCGCCAGCGGACGGTCGGCCTGCCGGGATCACGCAATCGCAACTTGAACACGCGCGATCTGGCATTCTAGCGTAACTGCACCATTTCCCGTGAAGTGCGCACCGCTTCGGAACGCTGGAGGATCCGACCATGACCCCGTCGCAGCAGCCCGCGCAGGCCATCGTCCAACTCTTCGGTGCCGCGGCGCTCGCGCTTGCGGCGGCGTTCCCGCCGGCGACGGCTGCCGCCGAGACCGGGACGCCCGCCTTCACGCCGGAGCCGAGCGAGGCCGCGCGCGCCCAGGGCGGCGAGGTCGTCGTCTCGCACGGTTACAACTTCTTCGGCGATCTCACCTATCCGCCCGACTTCGAGCATTTCGACTACGTCAATCCCGACGCGCCCGTGGGCGGCGAGATCTCGCTCTGGGCCCCGGGCACCTTCGACAGCATGAATCCCTATTCCCGGCAGGGCCGGGCCGGACGCTATTCGTGGATGTTCTACGAGTCGCTTCTGGGCGAGATGCCCGCCTCGGGGGCGGGCGCGCCGGCCGACCAGATCGGGGAATCCTACGGGCTTCTCGCCTGGAAGGTCGAATACGATCCGGGCAAGACCTGGGCGATCTTCCACATGCGCCCCGAGGCGCGGTTTTCCGACGGCACGCCGGTGACAGCGCATGACGTGGTCTTCTCGCACAACCTGCTGCTGGAACAGGGGCTTCCGAGCTACGCGCAGGCGGTCAGCCGCCGCGTCCTCTCGGCGGAGGCGCTCGACGATCACACGGTGAAGTTCACCTTCGCCGAGGATATCTCGCGCCGGTCGCTCATCGACCAGGTGGGCGGCGTTCCGGTCTGGTCGCAGGCGTGGTTCGAGGAGACGGGCGCCCGCCTCGACGAGCCGCGCCTCGAGCCGGCGGTCGGCTCCGGTCCCTATGTCCTCGACAGCGTCGACGTGAACCGCAGCATCGTCTATCGGCGCAATCCCGACTACTGGGGCTGGCACCTGCCGATCAACCAGGGCCGGCACAATTTCGAGCGCATCCGGATCGAGTATTTCGCCGACGAGAACGCCGCCTTCGAGGCGTTCAAGGCGGGGGTCTACACCTTCCGCGCCGAAGGCAATTCCCGCACCTGGGCCACGGGCTACGATTTCCCCGCGGTCGAGCGCGGGCACGTGAAGCTGGAGGAGCTTCCGGATGGCACGCCGCCCGCGCCCACCGGCATCGTCTTCAACCTCGGCCGCGACGTCCTCAAGGACAAGCGTGTGCGCGAGGCGATCTCGCTGGCCTACAATTTCGAATGGACCAACGAGTCGCTGCAGTATGGCCTTTTCAAGCAGCGCGAGTCCTTCGTTCAGGACACGCCGATCGAGGCCGAGGGCCCGCCCGAGGGCGCGGAACTCGAGCTGCTGCAATCCCTCGACGTGGAGGTCCCCGAAGAAGTGCTGACCGAACCGGCCCGCGACGCGCACAGCTCCGGCGCCGACCGGCTGAACGACCGCCGGAACCTGCGCCGCGCGATGCGCCTGCTCGACGAGGCGGGCTGGGCCGTGGGGGATGACGGGTTGCGCCGCAGCGCCGCGGGCGAGGTGCTGAGCCTCGACTTCCCGATCTCGTCGTCGAGTTCCGCGACCCTCGTCTCGGTGGTGCAGACCTTCGCGCAGAACCTCGAACTGATGGGGATCGAGGCCAACGTGGAGCGGGTCGATCCCTCGCAGTTCACCCTGCGCAGCCGGGAACGCGACTACGATCTGGTGTTCGACAACTACGTCGCCTTCCTTCAGGCGGGCACCGGTCTGATGCAGCGATACGGCTCCACAGAGGCGGAATTCAGCCTGTTCAATCCCGCCGGGCTCGCCAGCCCGCTGGTGGATGCGGTGATCGAGGCGGCGCTCGCGACCGACAATCGCGAGGACGAGGCCGTGGCGCTGCGCGCGCTCGACCGCGTTCTGCGGCACGAGTTCTTCATGGTGCCGGTCTGGTACAACGACAGCCACTGGGTGGCCTACTGGGACCAGTACGAGCACCCCGAGACCCTGCCGCCCTACGCGCTGGGCGTACTCGATTTCTGGTGGTTCAACGCGGAGAAGGCCGCGCGCCTTCGCGCCGACGGCGCGCTGAGGTAGGGGCGGCATGGGCGCCTATATCCTCCGGCGGCTTCTGCTCATCGTCCCGACGCTGCTGGGCATCATGATCATCAACTTCACGCTGGTGCAGTTCGTGCCCGGCGGTCCGGTCGAGCAGATCATCGCCCAGATGCAGGGGCAGGGCGACGTGTTCGAGGGTTTCGCGGGCTCTGGAGAGGATGCGGGCAGCACCTCGGCCGAGGAGCTCGAGGGCTATGCCGGCGCGCGCGGACTTCCGCCCGAGTTCATCGCCGATCTGGAACGGCAGTTCGGCCTCGACAAGCCGCCGCTGGAGCGGTTCTTCGGGATGCTCTGGGATTACATGCGGCTCGATTTCGGCGAGAGCTACTTCCGCAAGATCGAGGTGACGGAGCTGGTCCTCGAGAAGATGCCCGTGTCGATCAGCCTCGGCCTCTGGTCCACGCTGATCGCCTACCTGATCTCGATCCCGCTGGGCATCCGCAAGGCGGTGAAGGACGGCACCCCCTTCGACACCTGGACCTCGGGCGCGATCATCGTGGCCTATGCCATTCCGGGCTTTCTCTTCGCGATCCTGCTGCTCGTGCTGCTGGCGGGCGGCAGCTATCTGCAGATCTTCCCGCTGCGGGGCCTGACCTCGGACAACTGGCAGGACCTGAGCCTTCCCGCCAAGATCGCGGACTATTTCTGGCACATCACGCTGCCGGTCGCGGCCTCCACGATCTCGGCCTTCGCGACGCTCACGCTGCTGACGAAGAACTCCTTCCTGGACGAGATCAAGAAGCAGTATGTCATCACCGCCCGGGCCAAGGGCGTCAGCGAGGGGCGCGTGCTCTACGGGCACGTGTTCCGCAACGCGATGCTGATCGTGATCGCGGGTTTCCCGGCCGTCTTCATCGGGATCTTCTTCACCGGCTCGCTCATCATCGAGACGATCTTCTCGCTCGACGGGCTGGGGCGGCTGGGCTTCGAGGCGGCGGTGGCGCGTGACTATCCGGTGATCTTCGGCACGCTGTTCATCTTCGGGCTGATCGGTCTCGTGGTGGGCATCCTGTCGGACCTGATGTACGTCATCGTCGATCCGCGCATCGACTTCGAGAAACGCGAGGGCTGAGCGGTGCAGCAACGCGCGCCCAACGAAACCCCGGTTCCCACCGAGGAGACCGTCCCCCACAAGGAACGGATGCCGGGCCACATGGCCCCCGCGCCGGTCGTTCCGCCGCAGAAGCGCCGCTGGCTTTCGCCGCTCAACGAGCGGCGCTGGCGGAACTTCCGGCGCAACAGGCGTGCCTACTGGTCGCTCATCATCTTCTCGATCCTGTTCGGGCTCTCGCTCTTCGCGGAGTTCATCGCCAACGACAAGCCGATCCTCGTGAGCTACCGGGGCGAGCTTCACACGCCCGTCTTCACCTTCTACCCGGAGACGGCATTCGGCGGCGATTTCCGGACGGAGGCGATCTACCGCGATCCCGAGGTGTCCTGCCTGATCGTCACGGGCGGGCTCGACGCCTGTTTCGACGATCCCGAGGGCCTGATCGAGGACGCGGAGGACGGGATCGTGGACGGGCAGGAGATCGAGAAGGGCTGGCTGCTCTGGCCGCCCATTCCCTACGCCTACGACACCGTGGTGGACCGGCCGGGCGCGGCGCCGCTGCCGCCCAACGAGCAGAACCTTCTGGGCACCGACGACACGAAGCGCGACGTGCTGGCGCGCATCATCTACGGCTTCCGGCTCTCGATCCTCTTCACGATCATCGTCACCACGCTCGCGAGCGTGGTGGGCATCGTCGCCGGCGCCGTCCAGGGCTTCTTCGGGGGCTGGCTGGACCTCATCTTCCAGCGCATCATCGAGATCTGGCAGGCGACGCCGGCGCTTTACATCATCATCATCCTCTTCGCGATCCTCGGGCGAAGTTTCTGGCTGCTCGTGCTGCTCACGGTGCTTTTCGGATGGACGGCGCTGGTGGGCGTGGTGCGCGCGGAGTTCCTGCGCGCGCGCAACCTCGAATATGTCCGCGCGGCCCGGGCGCTCGGCGTGTCGAACTGGACGATCATGTTCCGCCACATGCTGCCCAACGCCATGGTGGCGACGCTCACCATGCTGCCCTTCATCGTCACCGGCACCATCGCCACGCTCGCCGGCCTTGATTTCCTGGGCTTCGGCCTGCCGTCCTCGGCGCCGTCGCTGGGCGAGCTGACGCTTCAGGCCAAGCGCAACCTTCAGGCGCCCTGGCTGGCCTTCACGGCGTTCTTCACCTTCGCGATCATGCTCTCGCTTCTGGTGTTCATCTTCGAGGGCGTGCGCGACGCCTTCGACCCGCGAAAGACCTTCCAGTGAGCCGGGTCCTCGAAGTCGAGAAGCTGAGCGTGGCGTTCCGTCAGGACGGACGGCGCATCGAGGCGGTGCGCGGTGTCTCCTTCGCCGTCGACAAGGGCGAGACGGTGGCGCTGGTGGGCGAATCCGGCTCGGGCAAATCGGTCTCGGCGCTTTCGACGGTGTCGCTGCTCGGCCCGTCGGCCGAGGTTTCGGGCAGCGTGCGCTACAAGGGCGAGGAGATGATCGGCGCCCCCGAGGCGGCGTTGCGCCGCGTGCGCGGCAACGACCTGAGCTTCATCTTCCAGGAGCCGATGACATCGCTCAACCCGCTTCACACGCTGGAACGGCAGATCCGCGAAAGCCTCGCGCTGCACCAGGGGCTCGTGGGGGACGCGGCGCGCGTGCGCATCGTGGAGCTCCTGGACCGGGTCGGCATCCGCGATCCCGAAAGCCGGCTGAAGGACTATCCGCACCAGCTCTCGGGGGGGCAGCGCCAGCGCGTGATGATCGCCATGGCGCTCGCCAACAAGCCCGACATCCTGATCGCCGACGAGCCAACGACCGCGCTCGACGTCACGATCCAGGCCCAGATCCTGGAGCTTCTGGCCGAGCTGAAGGCCGACGAGGGGATGGGGCTTCTGTTCATCACCCACGATCTCGGCATCGTGCGGCGCATCGCGGACCGCGTCTGCGTCATGAAGGACGGCGAGATCGTCGAGAGCGGGCCGACCGCCGCGATCTTCTCCCGCCCCGAACACCCCTACACCCGGAAACTCCTGGCCGCAGAGCCGGAGGGGATGCCCGACCCCGTGCCCGAAGACGCCGAGGAGGTGGTGCGCACCGACCGGCTGAAGGTCTGGTTTCCCGTCCAGCGCGGGCTCTTGCGGCGCACGGTGGGCCATGTGAAGGCGGTGAACGACGCCACCATCACGGTGCGGCGGGGCGAGACGCTGGGTGTCGTGGGCGAATCCGGGTCCGGAAAGACCACGCTCGCGATGGCGATGATGCGCCTCATCGGCTCAGAGGGAGAGATCACCTTCGCCGGCGAGGACGTGAACGCGTGGTCCGTGCGCAAGCTTCGGCGCCTGCGCCGGGATATGCAGATCGTCTTCCAGGATCCCTTCGGCTCCCTTTCGCCGCGCATGAGCTGCGAGCAGATCATCGCGGAAGGGTTGGGCGTGCATGGAACCCGCGACAAGCGCCCGCAGCGCGAACTCGTGGCCGAGGTCATGTCCGACGTGGGGCTCGACCCCGCGACGATGGACCGCTATCCGCACGAGTTCTCGGGCGGCCAGCGCCAGCGCATCGCCATCGCGCGGGCGATGATCCTGCGCCCGAAGCTTCTGGTGCTCGACGAGCCGACCTCGGCGCTCGACATGACCGTGCAGGTGCAGATCGTGAACCTGCTGCGCCAGTTGCAGGAGCGGTACGGCCTCGCCTACCTCTTCATCTCGCATGACCTGCGGGTTGTGCGGGCGATGTCGCACCGCGTCGTGGTGATGAAGGACGGCGATATCGTCGAACACGGCCCCTCGGAAGAGATCTTCGAGACGCCGCGCCACGCCTACACGCGCGCGCTGCTCGAGGCGGCGCTCAACCCCACGGGTGGCAGCGTCGCGGGCCGCGCTCCCGCGCCGGCCGAGGCGCTGCGCTAGAGACCCGGAAACGTCACCGCCAGCGCCGCGTGATCGCTCGCATGCGGGCGATGCCAGCCCGTCCCCTCGAGCCGCGGTCCCGCGTGCCGGGTGGCCTCGTGCCCGAGCCCCGCGCGCAGGATCTCGGGGCATGCCTGCGGGAAGCGGCCGGCAAGGGCGGGCGAGGCGAGCAGCGCGTCGGGCCGGCCGTACCCGCCGGTCTCGGCGTCGTGCCAGGACCAGCGCCGGCCGGGAGGCAGCCGCTGGAGAAGGTCCACCGAGAAGGGTGGCAGCAGCGGCGCGATGGCCGGCGCGCCGGTCCCGTCCGCCGGTTCGTTCAGATCGCCCAGAACCAGCCAGAGCGCCGCGGCCGGGTCCGGAAAGCGCGCCTCGATCAGCCGGCGCACCGCCTCGGCCTCGAGGCGGCGGATCGCCCAGGCGCGCCGCGCGCTGGGGTAGGGCGCCTTGAAGTGACAGACGAAGAGCGTGAGCGGGCCGGCGCGCGCGCGCAGGCAATCGCGGCGGAAGATCGGGTGGTCGGGATCGACGCCGCGCGGCGCCTCGAGGCCGAGGTCGGCGGGGCGAAGGCTGGCGTGGCTCGCCACGTCCTCAAGGGGTCGCCGGCTCATCAGCGCCACGTCCTGGCCGCGCCCGTCATTGCCCGGCAGGCACACCCGCCAAGGATATCGGCCGTCTCCGGCGCGCGCGAGGAACCGGTCGTGGAAATGATCGAGCGAGGCACGGTCGAAGACTTCCTGCAGGGCGACGACATCCGCGTCGGCCCGCGCGATCAGCTTCGCCCCTAGGCGCCGGTCGGCCGGGTCGAGCCCCGCGGCCGTCGCCGTCGCGTCCTCGGGGCGGTCGCCGTCGCGTGCGCCATCGAGGCGCCCGTCGCGCAGGCGCAGGTTCTGCATGTTGAAGCTGGCGACACGCATGAACCCATAGCGCCCGACGGCCGCGCCCCTGTCCAGAGCCCGCCCGCGTCAGATGGCAGAGGAGTGGCCGGCCTTGTCGAGTTCGTAGGCGTCGAAGGCGCGCGCCACCATGCGGGTCAGCGGTCGCGCCTCGGGCGGGATCGAAAGCCCGTCGGGCGTGACCCTGAGCAGCCCCCCGAAGGCCGCCTGCGCCTCTGCGAACATGGCCGAAAGCCGCCGACGCGACACGCCGAAGCTGTCGGCGATCTCTGCCGCGTCGATGCGGAAGTCGCACATCAGCGCCTCGATCATCCGGCTGCGCAGCTTGTCCTCGTCGCTGAAGACGTGACCGCGCGAGGTCGAGAAGCGCCCCTCGCGGATGGCGGTGGTGTGCGCAGAGGTGGCCGGCGCGTTCTGCGCATAGCCCTGCGGAAAGCGCGAGATGGACGAGGCGCCGACGCCGATCAGCACCTCGGCGGTGTCGTCGGTGTAGCCCTGGAAGTTCCGGCGAAGCCGCCCCTGCCGCGCCGCGACGGCGAGACCGTCCTCGGGCCGGGCGAAATGGTCGATGCCGATCTCTTCGTAACCGTCCCAGGCGAAAAGCTCCCGCGCCGTGTCGAAGAGGTCGAGGCGTTCCTGCGGTGTGGGCAGCGCGTCGGAGGGAATCATCTGCTGGCGCTTGGCCATCCAGGGCACATGGGCGTAGCCGTAAAGCGCCACCCGGTCCGGAGAGAGCGACAGGAGCTTCTGCACGCTTTCGGTGATCCGCGCGCGGCTCTGGTGGGGCAGGCCGTAGAGAATGTCGGCGTTCAGGCTCGCGACGCCACGGGCGCGAATCGCGTCCACCGCGTCGCGGGTCGCGTCGAAGCTCTGGATGCGGCCGATCGTGCTCTGGATATGCGGGTCGAAATCCTGCACGCCGATCGAGGCACGGTTCATGCCCGCCGCGGCGAGCGCGTCGAGCCGGGGACCGTCGATCTCGTTCGGGTCGATCTCGACGGAAAACTCGTAGTCCTCGGCGAAGGGCGCGATCTCGGCGATGGCGGCGGCCAGTTCCTCCATCATCGGCGCGGACAGCAGCGTGGGCGTGCCGCCGCCCCAGTGAAGCCGCGCGAGGCGGACCCCGCCCGGCAGGGTGTCGCGAAGCAGCGCCAGTTCGGTCTTCAGCGTTTCGAGATAGGCCGCGACGGGCTTTTCGCTCTGGGTGCCCTGCGTCCGGCACGCGCAAAACCAGCAAAGTCTGCGGCAGAACGGCACATGCACGTAGAGCGAAATGGCGCTGCCTTCGGGAATCGCACCGATCCAGTCCGCGAAGTGTTGCGGATCGACGCCGCCACCGAAATGGGGCGCTGTGGGGTAGCTGGTGTAGCGGGGCACCTTCGCGTCGAAGAGTCCCAGCTTTGCAAGTTGTGTTCGGCTGTCCATGTCACTAAAATTAGACAATGAGGGATGTGGGAACCTTGACTCAGATCAACCAGCGAGAGCGACCGATCACATGCTCAACGACACCATGAAACCGATCTCGCAGGCATGCTCGGATTGCCCCATCCGCCACCGCGCTGTCTGCGCGCGCTGCGACACCGACGAGCTCGATCGCCTCGAAGAGATGAAATACTACCGCAGCTTCGAGGCGGGGCAGACGGTGATCTGGTCGGGCGACCGCATGGATTTCGTCGGCTCGGTCGTCTCCGGCATCGCCACGCTCACGCAAACCATGGAAGACGGCCGCACCCAGATGGTCGGCCTCTTGCTGCCCAGCGATTTCGTCGGACGCCCCGGCCGCGAGGGCGCGGCCTACGACGTCGTGGCCACCACCGACATGGTGATGTGCTGTTTCCGCAAGAAGCCCTTCGAACAGATGATGGAGCGCACGCCCCACATCGCGCAGCGGCTTCTGGAAATGACGCTGGACGAACTCGACGCGGCGCGGGAATGGATGCTGGTCCTGGGCCGCAAGACGGCGCGCGAAAAGATCGCGTCGCTCCTGTCGATCATCGCGCGGCGCGACGCGACCTTGCAACTTCGGGGCACGCAAGGGCCCCTCGTCTTCGATCTTCCGCTGACGCGCGAGGCGATGGCCGACTATCTCGGTCTCACGCTCGAGACCGTGAGCCGGCAGATGTCGGCGCTCAGGCGCGACGGCGTCATCGAGCTTCAGGGCAAGCGCCACGTCACGGTGCCCGATTTCGGGCGCCTGATGGAAGAGGCGGGCGACGACAGCGACGGCGGCATGCTGGTCTGACCGGGTCGTGCCCCGCCGGCCGCAAAACGCGGCCGGCGCCCCGCACGGTTCAATGCGCCATGAAGAGCGGCAGCGGAGAATTCTCCAGCATGTTGCGCGTCGCGCCGCCGAGAATGGCCTCGCGGAAGCGCGAGTGCCCGTAGGCGCCCATCACGATCATGTCCGCATCGACGTCCAGCGCGTGGCGCATCAGCACGTCCGAGATCTGCGGCATCGTCTTCGACAGCACGTCGATCTCGACCTTCACGCCGTGACGGGCGAGGAACTGCGACAAAAGGCCGCCCGGATCGGACCGGTTCGGCCCGTGCGCCGGCGGATCGACGACGACGATATGCACGGTGTCGGCCGCGGACAGGAACGGCAGCGCGGCGCGCGCCGCCGAAAGCGCCTCGTCGCCCTCGTCCCAGCCCAGCAGGATTCGCTCGGGCCGCGTCTTGGCAAGCCCGTCCTCCGGCACGACGAGGACAGGCACATGGCCGTCGAACAGGGCGCCTTCGATCACCGGCTCCAACTCCGCGCCACGGTCCTCGCCATAGGGTTTGGGCAGGATCACCAGGTCGGAAAAGCGCGCGTGCATCGCCACCTGGCGGCCGATATCCGCAAGCTGGGCGACACCCGTCTCCACGTTCCAGCGCACGTCGCTCTTGCCGAGCGTGTCGCGCACGTGCTGCCCCGCCGCCTCTGCGTCGCGCTGGGCGCGGGCGATCGTCTCCTGCAGGATCATCGCGTTGGCGCCCGCGTAGTAGTAGCCGGTCTGCGTTCTGTCGACGCCCATGCACATCGCCTCGAGATGCGCGTCCCAAGCCTGCGCCAGCGCCACGCTCGCCTCGAGCGGCGGTTTTGAAACGCCGGTGTCGGTGACGACGGTCATCAGTGTCTTGTAGCTCATCTCGTCCTCCAGATAGACTTCGTTCGTGGACCGTAGGGTGCCAGACGGCGTGCGACCTTGATGCGCGTCAACCTTGCCGGCCCAACGCATTGATGCAGATCAAGGCGCGCGGGGCCGCGCCTGTACATGAAAGCTGACACAGACACCCGCCCCCGCGGAGCATGACCCGTGCGGGCAGAACGACCGAAGGGACGACACCTTATGGCGAATTATCTGAAGCTGATCGTGCTCGGCCTGATCACGCTCTTCGCGATGATCGCGGCCAATTTCGCGCGCGACGCGGCCTATCTGGTCCATGCCATCCTGATCATGCTGGTCTCGGGCGGCCTTTTCCTGTGGGTCTTGCGGAACACGGAGGAGGACACCGTAAAGCCCGACCTGTCGGGGCAATACATGGACGGCGTCGTCCGCGCGGGCGTGATCGCAACGGCGTTCTGGGGGATCGTGGGCTTCCTGGTGGGCACCTTCATCGCCTTCCAGCTCGCCTATCCGGGTCTCAATTTCGACTGGGCGGAAGGCTACGCCAACTTCGGCCGCCTACGCCCGCTGCACACCTCGGCGGTGATCTTCGCCTTCGGCGGCAACGCGTTGATCGCGACCTCGTTCTACGTGGTCCAGCGCACGAGCGCGGCACGGCTCTGGGGCGGTGATCTGGCCTGGTTCGTCTTCTGGGGATACCAGCTCTTCATCGTGCTGGCCGCGACCGGCTACCTTCTCGGCGCCACGCAGTCGCGCGAATACGCCGAGCCCGAGTGGTACACCGACTGGTGGCTGACGATCGTCTGGGTGGTCTATCTCGCCGTGTTCCTCGGCACGATCGTGAAGCGGAAAGAGCCGCACATCTACGTCGCCAACTGGTTCTACCTCAGCTTCATCGTCACGGTCGCGATGCTGCACGTCTTCAACAACCTGTCGGTGCCGGTCTCGATCTTCGGCTCGAAGTCCGTCTCCGCCTTCTCGGGCGTGCAGGACGCGATGACGCAGTGGTGGTACGGCCACAACGCGGTGGGCTTCTTCCTCACCGCCGGCTTCCTCGGCATGATGTACTACTTCATCCCGAAGCAGGCGGAGCGGCCCGTCTTCTCCTACAAGCTCAGCATCATCCACTTCTGGGCGCTGATCTTCATCTACATCTGGGCCGGTCCGCACCACCTGCACTACACCGCGCTGCCCGACTGGGCCTCGACGCTGGGCATGGTGTTCTCGATCGTGCTCTGGATGCCCAGCTGGGGCGGCATGATCAACGGCCTGATGACCCTTTCGGGGGCCTGGGACAAGCTGCGCACGGACCCGGTGATCCGGATGATGGTGATCTCGGTCGGCTTCTACGGCATGTCCACCTTCGAGGGGCCGATGATGTCCATCAAGGCCGTGAACTCGCTGTCGCACTACACCGACTGGACGATCGGCCACGTGCACTCGGGCGCGCTCGGCTGGAACGGCATGATCACCTTCGGCGCGCTCTACTTCCTCGTGCCGCGGCTCTGGAACCGCGAGCGGCTCTACTCGCTGAGCCTCGTGTCCTGGCACTTCTGGCTCGCGACCATCGGCATCGTGCTCTACGCCGCGTCGATGTGGGTCACCGGCATCATGGAGGGCCTGATGTGGCGCGAGGTGGACGCGAACGGCTTCCTCGTGAACAGCTTCGCCGACACCGTGGCCGCCAAGTTCCCGATGTACGTGGTCCGGGCTCTGGGCGGGGTGCTCTACCTCACCGGCGCGATCATCATGTGCTACAATCTCTGGATGACCGTCCGGCGGTCCCCGGCCAAAGAGGCCGCGGGCACCCCGGCGGCCGTCCCGGCCGAATAAGGAGGGCCGAGGCATGGCAATTCTCGACAAGCACAAGATCCTCGAGACCAACGCGACTCTGCTGCTGATCTTCTCGTTCCTGGTCGTGACGGTCGGGGGGCTCGTGCAGATCGTGCCGCTCTTCTACCTCGACAACACGATCGAGGAGGTGGAGGGGATGCGGCCGTACTCGCCGCTCGAGCTTACCGGCCGCGACATCTATGTCCGCGAGGGCTGCTACGTCTGCCACAGCCAGATGATCCGGCCCATGCGCGACGAGGTGGAACGTTACGGCCACTACAGCCTCGCTGCCGAGTCGATGTACGACCGCCCCTTTCAGTGGGGCTCCAAGCGGACGGGGCCCGACCTCGCCCGCGTGGGCGGGCGCTACTCGGACGACTGGCACGTGGACCACCTGCGCGACCCGCAGTCGGTGGTGCCGGAATCGGTGATGCCCAAATACGATCACCTGGAGCGCACGCTGATCGACGCCCAGTATATCGAGGACCTGCTGGGCACCCACCGGTTCCTGGGCGTTCCCTACACCGACGAGATGATCGAGAACGCGCGCGCCGACTTCAACGCGCAGGCGGATCCGGATGCCGATCACGAGGGGCTGCTGGCGCGCTATCCGAAGGCGCAGACGCGCAACTTCGACGGCCAGCCCGGCATCTCCGAGGCCGACGCGCTGATCGCCTACATGCAGATGCTGGGCACGCTGGTGGACTTCTCCACCTTCACGCCCGACGAAAGCCGCTAGGAGGACGCGATGGAGACCTACTCCGCATTGCGGGGCTTCGCGGACAGCTGGGGTCTCTTGGCGATGTTCGTGTTCTTCATCGCCGTTGTGATCTGGGTGTTCCTGCCCAGCCGCAAGAAGGCGCTGGAGGACAGCAAGACCATTCCCTTCCGCTACGAGGACGCGCCAGCGCCGGACGCCGGCCGCGATGACGACGAACCCGCCGAGAACGAGGAGGCGCGGAAATGAGCAAGTCGCCCAGACAGAAGAAGCACGAGCCGGAAACCACAGGGCACGAATGGGACGGGATCGAGGAATACAACAACCCGCTGCCCCGCTGGTGGCTCTGGATCTTCTATGCCACGATCGTGTGGGCCATCGGCTACACGATCGCCTACCCGGCCTGGCCCGGGATCAACAAGGCGACGCCGGGCCTTCTGGGCTATTCGAGCCGGGCGGAAGTGGCCAAGGAGCTTGCCGAGGCCGAGGCGGCGAACGCGGGCATCAACGAACGGCTCGTCAGCGCGCCGCTCACCGAGATCGGCGACGACCCCGAGTTGCGGCAATACGCGGTGCAGGCCGGCGCGTCGGTGTTCCAGACCTGGTGCGCGCAGTGCCACGGCTCGGGCGCGGCGGGCGTGCAGGCGGCGGGCTATCCCAACCTGCTCGATGATGCGTGGCTCTGGGGCGGCACGATCGAGGATATCCACACCACGATCGCGCACGGCATCCGCAACGAGGACGACCCGAACGCCCGCTGGTCGCAGATGCCGGTCTTCGGAGAGATCCTGTCGGAGGACGAGATCCACCAGGTGACCAACTACGTCATGCAGATGTCCGGCCAGACGCCGCAGGACGCCGCGGCCACCGAAGCCGGCGCCGAGGTCTACGACATCAACTGCTCGGCCTGCCACGGCGCCGAAGGCAATGGCGACAAGTGGCAGGGCGCGCCGGCGCTCAACGACGCGATCTGGCTCTATGGCGGGGATTACGAGACGATCCACGAGACCGTGACCTACTCGCGCTTCGGCGTCATGCCGCCGTGGCAGTCGCGCCTCGACGAGCACGAGATCCGCGCCGTGTCGCTTTACGTCCACCAGCTGGGCGGCGGCGAGGATAGCCCCGAGTGACGGGGTAGAGAACACCCGGGGGCATCCCTGCCCCCCGGGCCCAGCGCCGGCATCCCGTCCTGTTCGCGCGTTTCCCGGGATGCCGGCGCGATTTTCCGGCAAAAGATACGTCAGCTCCTCATCGGCGCGCCTGCTGAACCTGCGGAGTGCACGTGTTACGTCCCCGACATAAAACAGGGGCGCATCACAACGCCAAGGCGGTTTTTCACGTCGCTGAGGGTTCTTTGGATGCGCCCGGACCTGGAACCCAAGCGCCGCGACACTTTCCAGCCACGTGCTGCGTCGCGACATTCCTCGAAAAGAGCCTTTTTGATTTTCACTAATGGGAGTGAGCTGGAGGCAGCTTTCGAGGAAACTCGCGAACCGACGCGAGCCGCGTGGAGATTATCTGGAAGATTTATCGCCAAATCTCTGGCGCAATAGTGGGCCGGGGCGTTCGTTGAAATTGAAATCGGGTCCGAGCACTTCCGTGAGATGCCGGTTGGGTTCTTCAAAGTACTGGGCGAGCATTTCTATGGTTTTCTCTGGGACATCACTC
Organism: Rhodosalinus sp. 5P4; assembly: GCF_041365695.1. Lineage (NCBI taxonomy): Bacteria > Pseudomonadati > Pseudomonadota > Alphaproteobacteria > Rhodobacterales > Paracoccaceae > Rhodosalinus > Rhodosalinus sp. 5P4. Next base: position 125,975 of record NZ_JBGFSJ010000006.1, on the reverse strand, counting down.
CACCTTCCGACATTCCGTCGTGTATCGGGCGGCGGCTCCATTGCTGGCAAATCCAGAAAATCGAAGATCCGCCCCAGAGCCTCGCCGGGTGAGGACGATAGCATATCGCTTCGCAGAAACAGGAAGCTCTCCTCCGGAAAAAAGTCCCGCCAACGAGCGATCTGCTCATGATAGACGCCACGCTTGCGATAGGAAAACCGTCTGTACGGTATGCTGTAATAGCCGGGATCATCATACATCCTCTGGACTTCCCCGGATAACCGTTCCTCCTCTGCGGCGAGGGCGTCGTCAAGCTTCAGATGTTCATGGCCTCTTTTGAGGCAATGAAAGTAGTGCGAAAGAGTACGTTCGACGGGGTCGCGCAGGAGTACGACGAACTTAGCGTTCGGAATCGTGTTCCTGGCGCGTTCGGGAACAAGGGGATGAAAGAGATAGATGGGCGTGCAGTCGCCGGCACTTGTTCGTATCCCTTGTCTGTCAGTCTTGCCGTCGAAGGGAAAGTGGGCCCTGTACCAATCGAGACCCTTGTGAAAATGGCGGTCTAGGAAATGGGTTTCCTGTGCGCCTACTGACATGCCAATATTCGGGTGAGACGCGAGCATGTGATACAATGAGGTCGTGCCACATTTTTGGCCGCCGATGATTGCAAAGTCCGGTAGTTTGACTGGCCGAAACCTGTTGACTATTCGTTGAATTCGATGTCGCAACTCTACAGTCCTTTTCGACCCTTGCCCGAAATTGTCCCAACTTCGAACGTGCCCTCTGGACCCACTTTTGGCAATGGCGGCCTGACGGAAGGTCGTGGTTGCGCGACCTCGGCACGCCGCTCGTCACCGGCCGGCCTGCGCGGCACGGACCGCATGCATGCCCAAGGCGGCGCTTGCGCCGCGTGTCGCGCGACCTGGTGCCCGACACGACTGCGGCACGAGGCCGCAGCGCAACGCGAATAGGTGGATCACAGATACAGGATTTGATGCAGGTCAAAGCTCGCGCGGCCCCGCCCTGAGACAAGACCGTGACGCATTCCCAGACCGCTGGAGACATTCCGTGAGTTCCACCGACCAAGAGCCCCCCGTCCTTTACGCCGCGCGCGAGCCGATCTTCCCGCGCCGCGTCTCGGGCCGGTTCCGCAACCTCAAATGGATCATCATGGCGGTGACGCTGGGCATCTACTACATCACGCCCTGGATCCGCTGGGACCGTGGCCCGAACCTGCCCGACCAGGCGGTTCTGATCGATCTCGCGAACCGCCGGTTCTTCTTCTTCTGGATCGAGATCTGGCCGCACGAGTTCTATTTCGTCGCCGGTCTGCTGATCATGGCGGGGCTGGGGCTCTTCCTCTTCACCTCCGCGCTCGGGCGCGTCTGGTGCGGCTATACCTGCCCCCAGACGGTCTGGACCGATCTCTTCCTGACCGTGGAGCGCTGGATCGAGGGCGACCGCAACGCCCGGCTGCGCCTGCACAGGCAGAAGAAGCTGGATTTCCGCAAGGCCCGTCTGCGGCTGACGAAATGGGTAACGTGGCTTCTCATCGCGGTGGCCACGGGCGGGGCGTGGGTCTTCTATTTCGCGGATGCGCCGACCCTTCTGGGCAACCTCTTCACGCTCGACGCGCATCCCGCGGCCTACATCACCATCGCGATCCTGACCGGCACGACGTTCCTCTTCGGGGGCTTCGCGCGCGAGCAGATCTGCATCTATGCCTGCCCCTGGCCCCGCATCCAGGCCGCGATGATGGACGAGGAAACGCTGACCGTCGCCTATCGCGCCTGGAGGGGCGAGCCGCGCGGCAAGCACAACGTGCGCCGCGTTTCGGTCAAGGAGGCACAGGCCGCCGAAGAGCAGGCCCAGGCGTCCGGCGAAGGCGCGGTGAGGTATGCGCCCACGCCCACGCCCGAAGCGCCCACCGGCACCCGGAGCGAGGACCAGGAGCAGGAGGCCGGCGACTGCATCGACTGCATGGCCTGCGTAAACGTCTGTCCGATGGGCATCGACATCCGCGAGGGCCAGCAGCTCGAATGCATCACCTGTGCGCTGTGCATCGACGCCTGCGACGACGTCATGGAGAAGATCGGCAAGCCGCGCGGCCTGATCGACTACATCGCGCTCTCGGACGAGCGGCGAGAGCGCGAGGGGATGGCGCCGCGCCCGGTGTGGAAGCACGTTCTCCGCCCCCGCGTGGTCCTCTACACGACGCTCTGGGCGATGGTGGGCCTCGGCCTCGTCTTCGCGCTCTTCGTTCGCCCCGACATCGAGATGACCGTGGCGCCGGTGCGCAACCCGACCTACGTCACGCTGTCGGACGGATCGGTCCGCAACACCTACGACGTGCGGCTTCTGAACAAGCATGGAGAGGATCGCCCCTTCCGCGTCTCGCTCACCGGCCACCCGCAGCTGCGCATCCAGCTGGAGGGCACGCCCTACGAGACCGTCGAGGTGCCCGCCGACACCACCTTCCTGCAGCGCGTCTACGTCGTTGCGCCGCCGGGATCGGAGCCGGCCACCGCGGAGCGCACCGACTTCCGCTTCTGGGTCGAGGATCTCACCAACGCGGAGCGTGCGCATAACGGCACGATCTTCTTCGGGAGGGCCTCGGATTGAAACCTGAACGCGAATTCACCGGGCGGCATGCGCTGGCCATCTTCGTCGGCGCCTTCACCATCATCATCGGCGTCAACCTGGCGCTGGCCTGGAACGCGGTCTCGACTTTCCCGGGCCTCGAGGTGAAGAACTCCTACGTCGCGTCGCAGAACTTCGACGCCCGCCGCGAGGCGCAGGAGGCGCTCGGCTGGGACGTCTCGGCCGCCTTCGAGGACGAGACGCTGGTGCTGTCGGTGCGCGATGCGGAGGGCCGGCCGGTGCAACTCGGCCAGCTGGAGACGACCATGGGCCGGGCCACGCATGTGCGGGACGACTTCACGCCGGAGTTCAGCTTCGACGGGCGCGACTACGTGGCGCGGACCTCGCTCGCGAGCGGCGTCTGGAACCTGCGCATGCGGGCGCAGGCGCTCGACGGCACGCCGTTCGAGCAGCGCATCGAGATCTACGTGCGGGGCTGACCAGGTGAACACCGCGGCCCGCCCCTCGGCCTGTCCCGCATGCAGCGCCGCGCCCGCGGCGGAAGACCTCGCCGCGCGCGCACCCCAGAAGAACGCGCGGATCGCGCTCTCGCTGCCGACGATCCACTGCGCGGGCTGCATCACGACCGTCGAGAAGGGACTTTCGGCATATCCGGGGGTGCATTCCGCCCGGGTGAACCTGACGCTGAAACGCGCCTCCGTGGAGGCCGATCCGGACGTCACCGCCGAGGACCTCACCGGGGTGCTCGACCGGCTCGGCTACGAGGCGCACGAGCTCGATGCCGGCACCCTTTCGGCGACGGAAACCGACCGCGCGGGCCGCGACCTGATGATGCGCCTCGCGGTGGCCGGCTTCGCCTCCATGAACGTGATGCTGCTGTCCATCGCCGTCTGGTCCGGCGCGGAAGGCGTGACGCGCGACCTCTTCCACTGGGTCTCCGCGGCGATCGCGCTTCCGGCCATCGCCTTCTCGGCCCAGCCCTTCTTCCGCAACGCCTGGGCGGCGCTGTCGGCGGGACGGCTCAACATGGACGTGCCGATCTCGCTCGCCATCCTCCTCGCGGTGGTGACGTCCCTGTGGGAGACCTCGCTTTCGGGCGAACATGCCTATTTCGACGCGGCCATCGCGCTCACCTTCTTCCTGCTGGCCGGCCGGTTCCTCGACCACCGCACCCGGGCCGTGGCACGCTCGGCCGCCGAGGAGCTTGCCGCGCTCGAGGTGCCGCGCGCGCTGCGCGTCCGCGACGACGGCGGAACCGAGCAGGTCGCCATCGCCGAGCTTGCCGCCGGCGACCTGGTGCTGGTGCGGCCCGGCGGGCGCATGCCGGTGGACGGCGAGATCGTGGAGGGCGCCTCGGAACTCGACCGCTCGCTCCTCACCGGAGAGACGCTGCCCGTCCGCGCCCAGCCCGGCATGGCGGTCAGCGCGGGCGAGGTGAACCTGACCGGCCCGCTTACCGTGCGTGCCACCGCCGTGGGCGAGGAAAGCTCGCTTCACCGCATGGCCGAACTCGTCGCTGTCGCCGAATCGGGCCGGTCGCGCTACACCTCGCTCGCCGACAAGGCGGCCAAGCTTTACGCGCCCGGCGTTCACATCCTTGCCGCGCTTTCCTTCGCGGGCTGGTTGCTGTGGTCGGGCGATCTGCGCATCTCGCTCAACATCGCGGCGGCAGTGCTGATCATCACATGCCCCTGCGCGCTGGGCCTCGCCGTGCCGGCGGTGACCACCGCGGCCTCCGGGCGTCTGTTCCGCAAGGGGCTTCTGATCAAGAACGCCACCGCGCTCGAGCGTCTGGCGCAGGTGGACACCGTTGTTCTAGACAAGACGGGGACGCTGACCGCGGGCACGCCGGTGCTCACGAATCTCGACGCGCATGAAGGCCAGGACCTCGAAATCGCGCTTGCCCTCGCCGAAGGCTCTGCGCATCCGCTCTCGCGCGCGCTGGCGGAAGCGGCGCGGGCGGCGGGGGTGAAGCCCGCCCCGGGTATCGAGGCGTTGGCCGAGGTGCCCGGCCACGGCACCGAGGCGCGCTGGCAGGGCCGTCGGGTCCGGCTGGGCCGGGCCGACTGGGTCGGGGCCGAGACCGGCGAGACGACCGCAGCCTGGCTGTCGATCGAGGGGCGCGATCCGGTGGCGTTCACCTTCACCGACCGGCTGCGCGAGGGGGCGGAGGCCGCCGTCGACGCGCTGCGTGCGGACGGGATGCGGATCCTGCTCTTCTCGGGCGATTCCGCTGCGCCGGTGCGCGACCTGGCCGACCGGCTGGGGATCGCGGAGTGGACCGCGGGAATGCGGCCCGAGGACAAGGCCGCGCGGGTCGAGGCGCTTTCGGCCGAGGGTGCCAGGGTGCTCATGATCGGCGACGGGCTCAACGACACGGCCGCGCTTGCCGCGGCGCATGCCTCGATCTCGCCGGCCTCGGCGCTCGACGCCGCGCGCGTCGCCTCCGACATCGTGCTTCTTGGCGGCAACCTGGAGCCGGTGGCAGACGCGATCGCGGTGGCGCGGTCCGCCACGAAGCGGATCCATGAAAACTTCAGCCTGGCGACGATCTACAACGTGATCGCGGTGCCGATCGCGGTGATCGGCTGGGCGACGCCGCTGGTCGCCGCCTTGGCGATGTCCGCCTCGTCGATTACGGTGTCGCTGAACGCATTGCGGCTGAGGGGACGCTCATGAACATCCTCGCCTACCTCATCCCGATCTCGGTGTTCCTGGGGGCCGTGGGCCTCGCCTTCTTCGTCTACACGGTGCGGTCGCGCCAGTACGACGATCCGGAGGGCGACGCGCGGCGCATCCTGTCGGACGAATACGACGACCACCCCAAACCCTGAGCCACGCGCGCCGCGCGTCAGCTGGGCGGGCCGACCATGAAGCAAGTGGTGCCGCGCGCCTGGAGACGCCGGCAGGCGCGGTCCGCCCCGTCGCGCGTCAGCCCGTGGAAGTTGGCCTCGAAACCGCCGTTGCGCTGCACGACCTTCCGCAGCGCCCCGTCGAGTGCCGACATCTCCGCGAGCGCGGTGGTGAGCAGAACCTTCTCTGCGCTCGTGCGCGTCGGATACCGGCCGAGGTTGACGCCCCATTGCCGCCCGCCCGACGTGGAAAGCCGCGTGACGACGCGGTCTTCCGCGGTCTCCGCCGCGCGCTCGTTCGCGGCGGCGCTGGCAAGTTGCAACGTCTCGGGACGCGTCTCCGGCGGGACGCTCGCCTTCGGCGCGACGCCTGCCGTGGACGCCGCCGCGCCGACGGGTTGGGCGGGCTCTGCCCTGACGGTCTCGGCCACGATCTCGGCGACTTGCTCGTCCGGGTCGCCGACCACCGTGGCGAGCACGTCGCTTACCGAGGCATCCAGCACTTCGGCCACGGCGCTGTCGATCACCTGCGCGCTGGCGACCGCCACCGGGACGGTCTCGGCCGGCCGCGGCCGCGCCATCGGCCGCACCGAGCGCGCGACGAGCCCGCTGACGCGGATTTCCGTGCCGCTGGCGCCGCCGGGGCCGGTATTGCCGAGATAGGGCGGGCGCGCGGGCCGGTGGACCGCGACCCGCGTCGGCGCCCGGGCGAACCCCATGTCGAGCAGTTCGGCCACGCGCTGGTTGCGCCATGCCGTGGAGTGGCCGCCGAAGACCGTCGCGATGATGCGCTCACCGCCCCGCTCGGCGGAGGCCACGAGGTTGAAGCCCGCGGCGCGCGTGTAGCCGGTCTTGATCCCGTCGGCGCCCCTGTAGGCGTCGAGCAGGCGGCGGTTCGTGTTGGGCACGGTCTTGACGCCCGCATGGGTCGAACGACGGGAGAAGAGATTGTAATACTCGGGGTAGTCGTAGAAGAGCTGCCGGCCCAGGATCGTCATGTCCCGCGCGGTGGAAAGATGCCCCTCCTGGGTGAGGCCATGGGCGTTCTTGAAGGTGGTGCGCGTCATCCCGATGGCCTTGGCCGTGCGGTTCATGCGCCGCGCGAAGGCGGCCTCGGAGCCCGAGATCGCCTCGGCCAGCGCCGTCGCCGTGTCGTTGCCGGATTTCACGGCGGCCGCGCGGATCAGATAGCGCAGCTTGATCTTCTGGCCGGCGCGCAGGCCGAGCTTCGAGGGCGGCTCTGCGGCGGCCTTGCGCGAGATCGTCACCAGATCGTCGAGACCGATCTCGCCGTTTTCCACCGCTTCGAACACGACGTAAAGCGTCATCATCTTGGTCAGAGAGGCAGGATGCAGGCGGGTGTCCGCGTTGCGCGAGTGCAGCACTTCGCCGGTGCGCGCGTCCATCACCATCGCCGCATAGGGCGCCGCGGCGGCGCTGAGTGGCACCACCACGACCAACCATACGAACGCAATGAAATACAGGCCCCACCGGGCCGGTTGCCTGCGTACCCGCGCCATCGCTGTCCCGCCTCGTCTGCTCGCGCCGCCGGTTTCCGGCTGGCAATTGTTGTGACGGAAAGTTACCACAGGAAGAACGGCGAATAAAGCACGACATAGGAACGATTTTTCGGCCTGAAGGGACGCAGGGCGTCCCAAGATGTGGGGCCTGCGCGTTGCGAGGGCGCAATACCTTTCCCCCGGTCCATCGCATGGCGGGTCGAAGCGGCGACCGCGACCAATCGCCCCGCATGTCGCGGCCGTTTTCCCGGCGCCGTCATGCAGACAGACGCGAAGCGCGAGGCCCCGGGCCTGGCATGAACCGGGCGCGGCGCCGGACATGCCCTGCAACGGCGGGGACCCTTCTGGCCGGAAACCATGATGCTGCCGACCGGACGCCCCCTTTTCAGTGCGCCCCGGTCACTTATATAACCGGGTCGGAAACGATGACGCGAAGCGACACGATGAACACGCCCGCCCGGACATGGACGCTGCAGTCCGACCGCCCCGACGGGGGTGGCACGGGCTCGGACGTCGTCGTCGAGGCCAAGCCCAAGACGAAACGCCCGCCGCTCTACAAGGTCCTGCTGCTGAATGACGACTACACGCCGATGGAATTCGTCGTGCACGTGCTCGAACGCTTCTTCGGCATGAGCCACGCCCAGGCCTTCGAGATCATGCTCACGGTTCACAAGAAGGGCGTCGCCGTCGTCGGCGTCTTCAGCCACGAGATCGCCGAGACGAAGGTGGCGCAGGTCATGGACTTCGCCCGCCGGCATCAGCACCCGCTGCAGTGCACCATGGAAAAGGAATAGGCCGCCCGGGATGGGCGCATCGCGCCTGAGCCTGGCCCTCGGCGGCGGACTGGAGCTGACCTCCGATGGGCGGATCGTCGTGCTGGGTCCGCGTGCCGGCATGGATCTCTCGGCGCTGGACCGGGACCGTGTGGATGTGATCCAGCGCTTCCGGCCCGACCACGACGCCTTTGCCGTGGGGGGCTGGAACACGGCGCCAGAGCCGCCCGAGGAGGCCGAGGGGCGTTACGCTGCGGCGATCGTGGTCCTGCCGCGCGCGCGCTCGGAGGGGCGCGACGCCGTGGCACGCGCCGAATTGCTGGTGGCGCGCGGCGGCCTGGTGGTCGTCGACGGCCAGAAGACCGACGGTGCCGACGCGCTGCTTCGCGCGCTCAGGACGCGGGTGGCCGTGGCCGGGCCGATCAACAAGGCGCACGGCAAGCTTTACTGGTTTTCCGCGACGGGGGCGCTTTCGGACTGGCGGGCACCGCCGAGAGAGCAGGTGGAAGGCGGCTTCGTCACCGCGCCGGGGGTCTTTTCCGCCGATGGGCCGGACCCGGGCTCGGTGCTGCTCGCGCAGGCGCTGCCCGCACGCCTGCCATCGCATCTCGCCGATCTCGGGGCGGGGTGGGGCTGGCTCGCCGCCGCGGCGCTGAGCCGCGACGGGGTGGAGGCGATCGACCTCGTCGAAGCGGACCATCTGGCACTGACCTGCGCGCGAGAGAACATCCGCGATCCCCGAGCGCGCTTTCACTGGGCCGACGCCACCCGCTGGCGTCCCGAAGCGCCCCTTGGCGGCATCGTGATGAACCCGCCCTTCCACGGCGGTCGCGCCGCAGACCCGTCGCTCGGGCGCGCCTTCATCGCCGCCTCCGCGGCCTGCCTCGCGCCCTCCGGACGGCTCTGGCTTGTCGCCAATCGCCACTTGCCCTATGAGACCGCCCTGACGGAGTGTTTCGCGCAGACGGCCGAGACCGGCGGCGACGCGCGTTTCAAGATCCTTGAGGCCGCGCGCCCGCGCCGCCTCCGCTGATCCCCCCAGGAGCCTTTTCCCATGTCCTTTTCCATCGAAGGCAAGACCGCCATCGTCACTGGCGCCGCCAACGGCATCGGTCTTGCGATCGGGCGGCATTTCGCCGACCGGGGCGCGAACGTGATGTTCGCCGACATCGACGAGGCGCGTCTCGCCCACGAGCTGGGCGGGACGGCGGAGGACGGCAACGTCCGATACTTCGCGGGCGACCTGCGAGAGCGCCTGGCCATCGCCAACCTGCTGTCGGCCACGCTCGACAGCTTCGACCGGGTGGACATCCTGGTGAACGGCTCGCGGCAGATGATGGCCTCCGACCCGCTGGACCCCGAGGACACGTCTGTCGAGAAACTCCTCAACCAGAACCTGATGACAAGCCTTCGCCTCAGCCAGTGCGTGGCGCGGCGCATGATCAAGCAGGCGGAAGGCCAGGAGAGCGGGCAGGTGGGCAGCATCGTGAACCTGTCCTCGATCGCCGCACGCCGCACGCATCCCGACCTCATGGCCTATTCGGTATCGAGCGCCGCGCTGGACCAGCTGACCCGGTCGCTTGCCGTGGCGCTCGCGCCATACCGCATCCGGGTGAACGCGGTCGCCTTCGGCTCGGTCATGTCGGCGAGCCTGAAGGGCGCCTTGCAGCAGAACGCGGAATATCGCGAGGACATCGAGGACCACACGCCCCTGTCCCGGATCGCCGCACCGGGCGAGCTTGCCGAAGCCGTGCAGTTCCTGGCCTCCGAGGGGGCGGGCTTCGTGACCGGGCAGATCATGACGGTGGATGGCGGGCGCACGCTGCTCGACCCGGTGGCGGCCCCGGCGCATTGACGAGGCCCCCGCCGGGCCGCCCCGATCGGATCCCGTCAAGGGGGCGTTGCCCGGGCTGATGCGCCTTCGGCCTGATTTGACCCAACTGGCGCGCCTTCGGCCTGATTTGATCCAACTGGCGCGCCTTCGGCGCGACACCTTCACTAGCGCCGAAGCCGCCTAGCCCTCTGGGTAGGCGGCCTGGCAGGCGCGCACCGCCGCCTCGGTTTCCCGGACAAGCCCCTCGCGCCGTGCCAGCATCGAGTCGAGCTTGCGCCGCTCCGCGTCGAGATCGACGGCGACCGGGGTCCGCACCGTCGTCGGCACCTCGACAGTGCATACGCCGACCGTGCCGTCGGCCAGGCGGCATCCGCGTGTGCGCGTGGTTTCGATCACACGCTCCTCGACCGCGTAGCCGCGGCGGAGCGTCGCGCGCGTCTCGGCGATCAGCCCATCGAGCACGCGAAGATCGCGCGTCGCCTGCGAGATGCAGATGTCGCGCTGCGTGCAGGCCGAAAGCGTCACGAGCGCGACGAGGAAGATCAGCACGAACCGCATTTCGGAACGATAGGCCGGCACGGCGGTCCGCGCAACGCCCGGGCGCGCGAGCGGCGATCAGGGCGGCATCCCGGTTCTGGCCAAGCCGCGCGGGCGCTGCTACGTCTTTGCGGCGACACGGGGAAGAGGGCCGGGAATGACCGCCATGATGGAAAGCGAGAAGGGCCGCGCGAGCGCCTGGTTCCGTGACCTGCGCGACGAGATCGTCGCCGCGTTCGAGGGGCTCGAGGCGAGCCACGACACCGGGCCGCTCTCCGACGCCGCGCCCGCGCGCTTCGAGGTGACCGAGACGCGGCGCTCCTCGGAGGATGGCTCGGACGCGGGCGGGGGCCTGATGAGCGTGATGCGGGGCGGTCGCGTCTTCGAGAAGGTCGGTGTCAACGTCTCCACCGTCTACGGCACCCTGGGGCCGGCCGCACAGAAGGCGATGGCGGCCCGGGGTGTGCCGGGCATGGACAGCGATCCGCGTTTCTGGGCGTCCGGGATCAGCCTTGTGGCCCACATGCAGAACCCGCATGTTCCGGCGGTGCACATGAACACGCGGATGTTCTGGACGCCGGGCGCCTGGTGGTTCGGCGGCGGGTCGGACCTCAATCCCTGCATCGAGTACGCGGAGGATACCCGGCACTTCCACGCCACGCAGCAGGCGCATCTCGCGCCGCACGGCGAGGACCTTTACGGCGAGCTGAAGGCCTGGGCGGACGAGTATTTCTACATCCCCCACCGGAACCGTGCGCGCGGCGTAGGCGGAATCTTCATGGACGACCGCAACTCCGGCGACTGGGAGGCCGATTTCGCGCTGACGCAGGACATCGGCCGCGCCTTCCTGCCGGCCTTCGTGCCGCTGGTCGAGCGCCGCCGCGTCATGCCGTGGAGCGAGGAGGACAAGGAGGCGCAGCTTGTCCATCGCGGGCTCTACGCGGAATACAACCTCGTCTATGACCGGGGCACCAAGTTCGGTCTGGCCACGGGGCACGACGCCAACGCGGTGCTCATGAGCCTGCCGCCGATGGCGAAGTGGATCTGAGGCTCAGACGAGCCCGATCCACAGCGCCAGCGGGATCATCGGCGCGATGGCGAAGACGCCGAGCCCGGCGAGCGCGAAAAGCCCGTCGCGCGTCAGGAACGCCGCCGAGATCAGGACCACCGACAGGCCGAGGACGGAGGAGGAAAACGGCACAAGCTCCAGGAACGGCATGGCAAGCCCGGCGCAGAGACAGATCAGCGTGAACAAGCTTGCCATGGGCTGTACTGTCAGCAGCCGCAACCGGGTGCCGGTGTTCCGGTCGATCCATTGCCCGATGCGCGCGATGCGCGTAAGCGCGGCACGCAGGCGGCCGCCGGCCACCGCGCGCTTGCGCAGCCCTCGCGGCAGCCAGACATACCGGCGCCGCACGAGCATCTGGGCCGAGACGACGGCGATCGTCAGTCCGCAGATCGACGAGAAGAGCGGAATCCCCGACAGTGGCGAAAAGACCAGAAGCGCCGGCAGCATCAGCGCCGGAACGAAACTCGCCTGGCCGAAGGATTCCAGGATGTCGCCCAGCGACACGCGCTCACGCTGCGAGAGCACCTCGAGCCGCGCGAGGATCTCGCGGATTGTGATCGGATCGCGATCTCGGGGAAGCTCAAGCTCGCCCATGCGGCCTCTGGAAGGGATGCGCCCCGACGGGCACGCCGCAGAGATAGGTGGGCGCCGCGCTGACTGCAATCCGCCTCACAGACGATCCAGCAGCGCGGGCGTCGGCCAGCCATCGGCGGGAAGCCCGAGGCGCGCCTGCACCTCGCGCACGGCGATCCGCGTCTTCGCCCCGAGGATGCCGTCCACCCCGCCCACGTCGTAGCCCATCCCGGCGAGCTTGCGCTGAAGCGCCTTCATCCGATCGCCGGAAAGACCGGGTTCCGGCGTGCCCGCGTCATAGACCGGCGCGCCCTCGAGCCGGGTGGCGAAATAGGCGGCGGTCGTGACGTAGACGAAGCTCTGGTTCCACTCGAAAAGCACATTGAAATTCGGATAGGCGAGGAATGTCGGCCCGAGCCGGCCCTGCGGCGCGATCACCGATGCCTGAAGCGCGCCGGGGCCGAGCGGCCCGGTGCGCCCGCGCACGCCGAGCGCCGCCCACTCGGAAACCGGCCGCGTGCCCTCCAGCCCCGAAAGCGCCCAGTCGAAGCCCCGGGGCACCGTGATCTCCTGCAGCCAGGGCTCGTTCGCGCGCCAGCCCAGGCTTTCGAGCATCTTCGCCCCGGAAAGGAGCGCGTCGGGCGGCGAGGTCTTGAGAGAGACGCGGCCATCGCCGTCGCCGTCCGTCCCATGTTCCAGGATGTCCCGCGGCAGCATCTGCACCATGCCGATCTCGCCCGCCCAGGCGCCCGTCGTGCCGTCGGGATCGAGGTCGCCCTGCGCGTAGAGTTCGATCGCCGCGAAGACCTGCGGCCGGAAAAGCCCCGGCCGGCGACAGTCGTGCGACAGCGTCACCAGCGCGTCGCGCGTGTTGTAATCACCCTGCACCGCGCCGTAATCGGTCTCGAACGCCCAGAAGGACAGCAGGATGCCGCGCGGCACCCCGATCTCGCGTTCGATCCTGTCGAAGACCGCGGCATGGCGCTGGGCGTTGCGGCGTCCGTTCTCTATCCGGTTCTGGCTGATGAGGCGGCGCGAGAACTCCACGAAGGGCAGCTGGAAGACGCCCTGCCGTCGGTCGGCGCGGATCACGTCCGGATCCTGGCGGACATTTGCGAAGAAACGCGCCACAGTCGCGGGATCGAGGCCGCGGCGCTCGGCGTCGCGCTTCAGGCCGTCCACGAAGTCCGGGAACGGGCCGCCGCAGGGCGCGGATTGCGCCGTCGCGGCGCCGGCGGTGTGAAGGAAGATCAGCAAGGCCCATAGGATCGCCGCGCCGCGCATGATGATACCCTAAACTGGTTTCCACGGGGGCAGGCTAGCAGGCGCAGCCGGGGGAGCAAGGCTGGCCCGCGCCACTCCTGCCGGCCGAATCTTGCCGGTCGGGCCGGGAAGCGTCCGAAATTCCACCCGGCGCGTCGCGTTTGACTTAAGGTAAGAAGGGGGAGGGGCGTTTGCGGGCGGCGCGAGGCGCGGGCCCGGCGTTGTAACGGGGGCTCGCATGCGCGTTCTGATCGTGGAGAGTAACCCCGATCTGGGCGAACTCTGGCAACGCCACCTGCACCGACAGGGCGCGGAGGTCGGGCGCGCGGCGGCCGAGGACGACGCGATCGCCCTTCTTCAGCAGGCGGACTGGCAGGTGATCGTGCTGGACCTCGTGCTCGACCAGGGCAGCGCCTTCGCCGTCGCCGACTTCGCCAGCTACCGTGTCCCGGACGCCAAGGTGATCTTCGTTACCAACACGCGCTTCTTCTCCGATGGCTCCATCTTCGGACTTTGCTCGAACGCCTGCGCGTATATCCAGAGTGCGACCCCGCCCGAGGACCTTGCGGCGATGGTGGAGCATTACGGCTCCGCCCCGCCATCCCCGCCGCCCTGATCCCCGGCCCGTCAGCCGCGCCCGTGCGGCGCCTCGAGGTCGAGAACGGGCCCGATGGGCACGATGCGGTGCGGATTGATGGTCTCGTGGCTGTAGTGGTAGTGGCGCTTGATGTGCTCGAGGTTCACCGTCTCGGCCACGCCCGGCCACTGGTAGAGTTCACGCGTGTAGCCCCAGAGATTGGGGTAGTCCACGATCCGGCGCCGGTTGCACTTGAAGTGTCCGTGATACACCGAATCGAAGCGGATGAGCGTGGTGAAGAGCCGCCAGTCGGCCTCGGTGACACGCGCGTCCATTAGGTAACGGCTGCCGCCGAGGCGGTCCTCGATCCAGTCGAGCGTTTCGAAAAGGGGATGCACCGCCGCCTCGTAGGCGTCCTGCGTCGTCGCGAAGCCGGATTTGTAGACCCCGTTGTTCACGGTGTCGTAGATGCGCGCGTTCACGGGCTCGATGGCCTCGCGCAGGTCCTCAGGCCAGTAATCGTCGGCATTCCCGGTGATCCCGTCGAAGGCGGAATTGAACATGCGGATGATCTCGGCCGATTCGTTAGAAACGATCGTCTCGCTCTGCCGATCCCACAGGATCGGCACGGTGACGCGGCCGCTGACATCCGGCTTCGCCTTCACGTAAAGGTCACGGGCGTAGGGCAGGCCGTAAAGCCGGTCGCCGGTCGCGCCGGGAAAGCCCGTGTCGAAGGTCCAGCCGTCCGACAGCATGTCGGGATGGACCACCGAGACGCCGATGTGGTCTTCCAGCCCCTTCAGCTTGCGGAAGATCAGCGTCCGGTGCGCCCAGGGGCAGGCGAGGCTGACATAGAGATGGTAGCGCCCGCTCTCGGCGGAAAAGCCGCCTTCGCCGGAGGGGCCCGGCGCCCCATCGGGCGTGACCCAGTTCCTGAATTTCGAATCGGAGCGCACGAAGGCGCCCCCCGTCTTGCTGGTGTCGTACCACCGGTCGTGCCATTCGCCGTCGACAAGAAGGCCCATGCCGCTTTCCTTTCCTCTTTCAGCCAGAGATAGCCATCCTGCGCCGGCATGAAAGCGCGGAGGGTGCGCACCCGCCCTGCGGCATCGCACAGAGCCTTCGGCGCGGGGCGCGGACGCGACATCCTCGCGCAGCTTCGGCATCCGCCGCGCCCCCGGTTTCACTTGATTTTCATCTTTTTTGCGGACCTTCTTGTCGTAAGGGAAAGCGGAGAGCGGATCATGTCCACCTACGTCTCGGCGGAACTGCAAGCGGGTCTCGATGCCGCGCGGTCGATGCGCGCGCGCCGCCGCACCCGCCTCAGGGTGGAAGGGGGCGGGGCCAGCCACGCCGTGCTTCGGATCTGGGAGGGCGGGTTCGTTCTCGACGCGGGCGAAGCGCCGCGTCTGCGCGGCCTCGTCGATCTTTACGACGGCGCGCGCCATCTCGGGCGGTGCCTCGTGGTGACCTCCGCCGAGGAGGGGGGCGAGCGCCGCTACGAGTTCAAGCGGCCAATCGCGGCCCCCGGCGGCGTGGCGCTCGACTTCGCTCGGGACGAGGCCGCGCCCGCCGGGCTGATCGCCGACGCGCGCGAGGGCTGAGGCGTCACTGAAGGTCGGCGAAGGCCGACCGAAGCCGCGAGACCGCCTCTTCGACGCGGGCGCGCGGGGTCGCGATGTTGAAGCGAAGCCAGCCTTCGCCGCCCTTGCCGAAGGTGGGCCCATGATTCGCGGCGATCCGCGCGTCCTTCTCGACGCGGGCCGTGATCTCCTCGCCCGGCATCCCGGTGCCCGAGAAATCCACCCATGACAGATAGGTGGCCTCAAGCGGCATGGAAAAGAGCCCCGGGATCTCCGCGATGCCGGCATCGAAGATGCGGCGGTTGCCGTCGAGATAGGCCATGAGCGCATCCACCCAGGCTGCGCCCTCCGGCGAATAGGCCGCGGTGGCCATGTGCAGCCCGAAGGCGTTCGGGCTGATCCCGAGCGCGGCCATCCGCGCCGCGAAGCGCGCCCGCAGCGCCTCGTCGGGCACGATGACGTTGCCGAGATGCGCGCCCGCGATGTTGAAGGTCTTGGTGGTGGCGGTCATCATCACGAGCCGGTCGAGGATATCCGGCGCCGCCACGGTCATGGGCAGGTGCCGCGGCGCGCCGGGATAGACGAGATCGTGATGGATCTCGTCCGACACCACGATCAGGTCGTGGCGCCGCGCGAACTCGGCCACGCCGCGCAGTTCCTCCGCGCTCCAGACCCGCCCGCCCGGATTGTGCGGCGAACAGAACACGAGCATGCGCTCGTCGCCCGTCATCTGCGCGTCCCAGGCGTCGAAATCGAGGACGTAGCGCCCGTCCTCGACCGGCATCTCGCATTCCGCGACGCGGCGCCCGGCGGCGCGGATCACCCGCGCGAAGGCGTGGTAGACGGGGGTGAAGAGCACCACGGCGTCGCCCGGTTGCGTGTAGGCGTCGACGCAAAGGCCCGTGCCGTTCACCAGCCCGTGGGTGGTGAAGATCCACTCGGGCGCGACATCCCAGCCATGGCGTTCCCGCATCCACCACCGGATCGCGTCGAGATAGTCCGAGTCGTCGCCGAAATAGCCGTAGATCCCGTGATCTACCATCCGCGCCAGCGCCCGGGTGACGCCCGGGGGCGGGCGGAAATCCATGTCCGCCACCCACATCGCCAGCCCGTCTTCCGCCGGCACGCCGTAGAGGCGCTCCATCTTGTCCCATTTCTGCGAATGGGTCCCACGGCGCTCGATCACCTCGTCGAAGTCGAAATCCATCTGCTTCCTCCGGTTCGGCGCGCGACGCTAGACGAAAGCGCGCGGGGCGCAAGGGGGCGTTGCGCACGGTCACGCGCTCGCTTATCTCAACGGCCATGAAACGGCCCATCCTGATCCACCCCGACCCGCGCCTCAAGAAGGTCAGCGCGGCGGTCGACGACATCACCGACGCGCGCCGGCAGCTGGCCGAGGACATGCTCGAGACCATGTACGACGCGCCCGGCATCGGCCTTGCCGCGCCGCAGGTCGGCGTGCTCGAACGGCTTGTCGTGCTCGACTGCGCCAAGCGCGAGGGGGAGGAGCCGCGTCCGCTGGCGATGTTCAACCCCGAGATCGTGGCCGCCTCGGACGAGCTCAACACCTACGAGGAGGGATGCCTGTCGATCCCCGAGCAGTTCGCCGACGTGACCCGCCCGGCCGAGGTGCAGGTGCGCTGGATGGACGTGGACGGCGCGCTTCGCGAGGAAGGCTTCGGCGGGCTCTGGGCCACATGCCTCCAGCACGAGATCGACCATCTGAACGGGAAGCTCTTCATCGACTATCTCGGTCCGATGAAGCGGCAGATGATCACCCGCAGGATGGTCAAGCTGAAGCGCGAGCAGGCCCGCGCGTGAGCGTGCGGACGATCCTGCGCTGGCCCGACCCGCGGCTCCGCCGCCCGGCCCCGGCGGTGGAGGCGGTGACCGACGAGACCCTTGCCCTCTGGGATGAGATGATCCGGGTGATGGACGCCATGCCGGGTGTGGGCCTCGCGGCGCCGCAACTTGGGGTCGATCTGCGCCTCGCCGTGGTGGATGCGAGCCGCGAACGCGGCCGCGCCCTCCGCCTCGCCAACCCCGAGATCCTCGAGGCCTCCGCGGAGCTGGCCGAGCACGAGGAGGCGAGCCCCTGCCTGCCCGGCGTCTCGGCGCGGGTGACGCGTCCCGCGACGGTCACCGTGCGCTTCCTGAACGAGCACGGGCAGATCGACCGGCGCGACCTCGAAGGGCTCTGGGCGGTCTCGGTCCAGCACCAGATCGACCATCTCGACGGGCGCATGTATTTCGACCGGCTGAGCCGCGTGAAGCGCGACATGCTGCTCCGCCGCGCGAAAAAGGCGGGGTAGGGCGGTGCGGATCGTCTTCATGGGCACGCCGGATTTCGCGGCCGAGGCGCTTTCGGCGCTCGCCGATGCGGGCCACGAGATCGCCGCCGTCTACACCCAGCCGCCGCGCCCCGCGGGACGGGGAAAGAAGCCGCGCCCCTCGCCCGTGCAGGCGCTGGCCGAGCGCCTCGGCCTGCCCGTCCGCCATCCCGAGAGCCTGCGGAGCGCCGAGGCGCAGGCCGCCTTCGCCGCGCTCGCGCCGGAGGTCGCGGTCGTCGCCGCCTACGGCCTGATCCTGCCCCGGCCGATCCTGGAGGCCCCCGCGCGGGGATGCCTCAACATCCACGCCTCGCTTCTGCCGCGCTGGCGGGGGGCCGCGCCGATCCAGCGCGCGATCATGGAGGGCGACAAGGAGACGGGCATCTGCATCATGCAGATGGAGGCGGGGCTCGACACCGGGCCGGTGCTCCTTCGCCGCGCGACGCCCATCGGGCCGGAGGAGACCGCCGGCGCGCTGCACGACCGTCTCGCCCGGCTCGGCGCGGAGGCGATCGTGGAGGCGCTCGACCGCCTCGACACCCTGACCCCGGAGCCGCAGCCCGAGGCGGGGGTTACCTACGCGTCGAAGATCGACAAGGCCGAGGCCGTGGTGGACTGGACGCGCCCGGCCGAGGAGGTCGCGCGGCGCATCCGCGGCCTTTCGCCCTTCCCGGGCGCCTGGACGCGGATCGCCGGCGAGCGGGTGAAACTGCTCGGCGCGCGTGTGGAGGCGGGCGCCGGCGCCCCGGGCCGCGCGCTCGACGATCGCCTCGCCGTGGCCTGCGGCGACGGCGCCGTGCGGATCACCCGGCTTCAGCGCGAGGGCCGGGGCCCGCAGGAGGCGGACGCCTTCCTGCGCGGCATGCCGGTGCCCGCGGGCACGCAACTTGGAGGCTAGGCCATGTTCCCGGCACTGATCGGCACCGTCGTCATAGCGGGGCTCGTGGGCTACCTGTCCGAGCGGACGGGCTTTACCCGGAACGGCATCCTGCCGAGCGTGATCATCTGCGTGGGCGGGGCGTTCCTGTTCTATTTCGTGCGGATCATGTTCGGCGTGAGCTTCGGCCCGCCGGGCGTTGACGCGATCCTGAGTTCCGTGGGCGCCCTCGTCATCGTGCCGACGCACTGGCGGCCCCGGCGCTGACGCGGCGCGCGGCCGGACGTCAGCCCGCCGCGTTCCCGGCGCGCCAGGCGGGCAGAAGGTCGCCCGGCTCGGGCCGCGCCTCGTAAACCGCCCGGGCGATCGCCCGGGCGAGGCAGAGCGCGGCGGCGTGGCCGATCTCGGCGAGCCCCGGCCCGTGGCCGCTGAGCGTGCGCGCGCCCGTGGCGACGGCGAAGACGAGATCGCCATCGTTGGGCGTGTGCGCGGGCACCACGGCGCGGGCGATGCCGTCATGGGCGGCCACCGCCACGCGATGCGCCTCTGGCTTGGTGAGCGCGGCGTCGGTGGCGACGACCGCGATGGTGGTGTTGGCCCCGGCCTGCGCCGCGAAGGCGGTGTGCTTTCGGCTTTCGAGGCTGCGCCCGAGCCCGGCCCGCGGGTCGGGGCCGAGCCCGCCGAACTCCTCGCCGATCTCGAAGGGCGCGGCCCAGAAATGCCGCTCGCCCGGCGTCGTGGCGCTGCCGATGGGATTGGCGGCTACCAGTGCGCCCACGGTCACGCCATTTGTGAGCATGAGCGAGGCGGAGCCGAGCCCGCCCTTCAGCATGCCCGTGAGCGCGCCGGTCCCCGCCCCCGCGGTGCCGAGCGCGAAGTCGGCCGAGGCGGCCTCGAGGGCGGCGCGCCCGAGCGCCGGGTAGGGGTTCTCCTCCCACGCCGTGTCGCCCCCGTTCAGCAGGTCGAAAAGGATGGCGGCAGGCACGATGGGCACGCGCACGGGCCCCACGGCGAAGCCGCGCCCCGCGGCGCGGAGCCCGTCCACGACTCCGTCCGCCGCGGCGAGCCCGAAGGCAGAGCCGCCCGCGAGCACCAGCGCGTCCACCGCCTGCACCGTGCGGTCGGGCGCGAGGAGATCCGTCTCGCGCGTGCCGGGCGCGCCGCCCATCACCGCGACCGAGGCGGTGAGCGGCGCGTCGGCGGTCAGCACCGTCACGCCTGACCGCAGCGCGGTATCCTGCGCGTTGCCCACCCGGAGACCGGGGACGTCGGTGATCAGGTTGCGCGCGCCGGGTTCCATCGTATCTCCGAAATGTGCGGGCTGCGCCCGCGCGCCTTCAGTGGCGCGCGCCGCGGGCGCGCGCGGGCCTCCGGCGGGAGTATTTCCGCCAAGAAGACGCGGGCGCAAGGGCCGTGGCTCAGATGCACCGCCCGCCGTCCACCTCCATCGCCACGCCGGTGATCATCGACGCCTCGTCCGAGCACAGGAAAGCGGCGGCCGCCCCCATGTCCCCGGGCGTGGAGAAGCGCCCCATCGGGATGGTGGCGAGGAAGCGCGCGCGCATCTCCGGCGTGTCCTCGCCCATGAAGGACCTGAGAAGCGGCGTCTCGCCGGCCACGGGGTTGAGCGCGTTCACGCGGACGCCGTGGGGCGCAAGCTCGATCGCCATGGCCTTCGTGGCGGTCATCATCCAGCCTTTGGAGGCGTTGTACCAGTTGAGACGGGGGCGCGGCGAGACGCCCGCGGTGGAGGCGATGTTGAGGATCGCGCCCGCGCCCTGGGCCTTCATCGCCGGGACGAGCGCGCGCGCGGTCAGGTAGACCGACTTGCAGTTCACGGCGAAGACGCGGTCGAAATCGGCCTCGCTCACCTCTTCCATGGGCGCGGGCAGATGGGTGACGCCCGCGTTGTTCACCAGGATGTCGATGCGCCCTAAGGCGGCCTGCGCTGCGTTCGCCATCGCGGCCACGCTCTTGCCGTCCGAGACGTCCACCCGGCAGGGCAGCGCCGCGTCCCCGATCTCCGCCGCCATCGCCTTTGCGCCCGCGCCGTCGAGATCGGCCACGAGCACGCGCGCGCCCTCGGCCGCGAAGCGCCGCGCGATCCCCGCGCCGAAGCCCGAGGCGGCCCCGGTGACGATGGCGGTCTTGCCTGCCAGTCTCAAGGTCGTCCCTCCCTTGCAACACAGAGTGCAGGAAACCGGGCGACGCGCAAGGAGGGGCGATGCGCAAGGTCGATTTCCGGGTCTTCCCGGGGAGCGATGCCTCCCGTCTCAAAGTCACTCGGATCGGGGGCCTGTCCGAGCGAGCGGGGGGGCTTTTCGGCGTGCCGAGCATTACCGTGGGCGACGTGCTTTTCCGGGGCGACGACCGGCTGGAGGACGCGCTGTCCTGGGCGTGAGGGACGCGTCTCGGTGGTCTAGCCGTGCCGGGCGGCCACCGTCTTGAGCGCGGTGAAGCCGAAGAGCGCCTCGAAGCCCTTCTCGCGGCCGTGGCCCGAGAGCCCCGTGCCGCCGAAGGGCAGTTCCACCCCGCCGCCCGCGCCGTAGTCGTTCAGGAAGACCTGGCCCGCGCGCAGCCGCCGCGCGAGGCGCATCTGCCGGCCGCCGTCCGCGGTCCAGACCCCGGCGACGAGGCCGTAGCCCGTGGTGTTGGCGATGGCGGCGGCCTCCTCCTCGCCGTCGAAGGGGATGAGGCACTGGACGGGGCCGAAGATCTCCTCCTGCGCGAGGGGGTGGTCGGGCGGCACGTCGCCGAAGAGGACGGGCGCCACGTAATGCCCGCCCGCGGGCGCGTTCGGGGCGATGCGCCCCTCGCCCGCGCGCGCCAGATCCGCGCCCTCGGCAAGGTAGCCCTCCACGACCGCCTTCTGCCGGGCCGAGATGAGCGGGCCTAGGGCGCGGTCCTCGAGCGCGGGGCCGGCCTCGAGCGCGGCGTAGCGTTCGGCCATCCGCGCGGCGATCTCGGCATAGCGGGGGCGCTCCACGAGGATCCGGGAGGCCGCAGAGCAGGTCTGCCCCGCGTTCTGGATCCCCGCGCCGACGAGGAAGGGCAGCGCGGCTTCCACATCCGCGTCGGCGAAGACGATCTGGGGGGATTTCCCGCCAAGCTCCAGCGTCACCGGCACGACGTTCTCCGCCGCGGCCGCCTGCACCTTCCGCCCGGTTGCCACCGAGCCGGTGAAGCTAAGGTGATCGATGCCCGGATGGCCCGCGAGCGCGGCGCCGGCGGCCTCTCCGGTGCCGGGCACCACGTTCAGTGCGCCCGCGGGCAGGCCCGCGCGCTCGGCCAGATGGGCGAAGAAGAGCGCGGTGATACAGGCTTCCTCGGCGGGTTTCAGAACGCAGGCGTTGCCGGCGGCGAGCGCCGCGCCCACGGAGCGCCCGATGATCTGCATCGGGTAGTTCCAGGGCACTATATGGCCGATGACGCCATGCGGCTCGCGGAGCGTGTAGACGGTGTAGCCCTCTCGGAAGGGGATCGTCGCCCCCATGAGCTTGTCGGCCGCGCCGCCGTAGAACTCCATGTAGCGCGCGAGCGCGGCGGCGTCGGCGCGCGCCTGGGAGAGCGGCTTGCCCACGTCGAGCGCTTCCAGCCGGGCGAGCGTCTTTACATGCTCCTCGACGAGCCGCCCGAGGCGCGAGAGCGCCCGGCCCCGCGCCGCCGCATCCGCCGCGCCCCAGTCGCCGGCAAGCGCGGCGCGCGCGGCGGCGACGGCGGCGTCCACCTCGGCCGGGCCGCCGCCGGCGATCTCGGCAAGCGCGCCGCCGTCGGAGGGGTTTTCCAGCAGCAGCCGCGCGCCGCTCTCGGGCGCGATCCAGGCGCCCCCCACGAGGCAGCGGGCGGGATCGAAGGGCAGCTCAGGAAGCGGCATCGGGCGTCTCCGTGGCGGATGGCGGCGCGGGCAGGCGCGGCGCGGCGGCGATCAGCTCCTGCGTATAGGGGTGGCGGGGCTGGGAGAAGACCTTCTCGGTCTCGCCCTCCTCGACGATCTCGCCCGCGCGCATGACGAGGACCCGCTCGGTGATGCGGCGCACAACAGTCAGGTCGTGGCTGATGAAGAGATAGGAGAGGCTCAACTCGCCCGAGAGCCGCGCGATGAGGTCCAGGATCTGGGCGCGCACCGAGACGTCGAGCGCTGAGACCGCCTCGTCGAAGACGATGAGCTCGGGGCGGATGACGAGGGCGCGCGCTATGGCGATGCGCTGGCGCTGGCCGCCCGAGAACTCGTGGATGAACTTGGTCGCGTCCCGGGCCGAGAGGCCCACCGCCTCGAGCGCCTCGGCCACCGCGCGGTTCCGCGCCGCGCCGCGGGGCGGGGCGTCGAGCAGGTGGAAGGGTTCGGTGACGAGCCGCGCCACGCGATGACGGGGGTTGAAGCTGCCATAGGGGTCCTGGAAGACCACCTGCATCTTCCGGCGGACCTCCGGGTTGGGGCGGTGGCCGGTGAAGACCGGGGCGCCCTCCATGCGGATCTCGCCTTCCTGCACCTCCTCGAGGCCGAGGATCGCGCGGGTGAGGGTGGACTTGCCGCAACCCGACTCGCCCACGAGGCCCACGCGCTCTCCCCGGCCGATGGACAGGCTCACGCGGTTCACCGCGCGGTGGTGCCGGCGCGGCGCGAACAGGCCCTCGCGCGGGAGCGGGTAGTCGCGGCTGACCCCCCGCACCTCCAGAAGCGTCCCGCCCGTGACGTGGCGCGGCGGGAGGGTCACCCTGTGGCCCGAGGCCTCGAAGAGCGCGCGGGTGTAGGGGTGGCGCATGGCGGCGAAGAGCCGGCGCGTCTCACCCGTCTCCACCACCTCGCCGTCGCGCATCACGGCGATGCGGTCGGCCATGTCGCTCACCACGGCGAGGTCGTGGGTGATCATCATGAGCCCCATGCCGAAATCCCGGGCGAGTTCCTTCAGAAGCGCGAGGATCTGCGCCTGGGTGGTGACGTCGAGCGCGGTGGTGGGCTCGTCCGCGATCAGCAACCGCGGCCGGAGCGCGATGGCCATTGCGATGCCGACGCGCTGGCGCTGCCCGCCCGAAAGCTCGTGCGGGTAGCGCGAGAGCGGGAAGCGCCCGGCCGGCAGGCCCACTCGGTCGAGCATGGCGCGGGCGCGCGCCATGGCCTCGGCCCGAGGCGCGCGCTCGTGAACGAGGATCGTTTCGGCCACCTGGTCCCCGATGCTCTGCACCGGGTTGAGCGCCGTCATCGGTTCCTGGAACACCATGCCCACGTCGCGGCCGCGCACGGCGCACATCTCGCGCTCGGAAAGGCCGAGAAGGTCGCGCCCCTCCAGGCGGATCGCCCCCGCGACGCTGGCGTTGCCCGGCAAGAGACCCATCACCGAGAGCGCGGTGAGCGACTTGCCCGATCCGCTTTCGCCGGTGACGGCGAGGATCTCGCCCGCCGCGATGGAGAGCGAGACTTCGCGCAGGATCGGCGCGCCGCCCACGGACAGGTTCAGCCCTTCGATCTGCAGCAGCGTCATGCGCGCGCCACCCGGAGCCGCGGGTCGAGCCGGTCGCGCAGCCCGTCGCCCATGAGGTTGAGGCCGAGCACGGTGAACACGATTGCGAGGCCGGGGATCAGCGCGACATGGGGCGCGAGGCTCACCATGGTCTGGGCGTCGGCGAGCATCCGCCCCCAGGAGGGCGTGGGCGGCTGCGCGCCGAGCCCGACATAGGAGAGCCCCGCCTCGGCGAGGATGCCGAGCGAGAACTGGATCGTGCCCTGCACGATGAGAAGGTTCGTGACGTTGGGCAGGATGTGCTCGGCGCTGATCCGGGCGGTCGACTTGCCGGCCACGCGGGCGGCCATGACGAACTCGCGCTGCCAGAGCGAGAGCGCCGCGCCGCGGGTGAGGCGCGCGAAGACGGGGATGTTGAAGATGCCGATGGCGACGATGGCGTTGACCGCCGAGGGGCCGAAGACCGCGGTGATGAGGATCGCGATCACGAGGCTCGGGAAGGCGAAGACGAGGTCGTTGGCGCGCATGATGATCTCGTCGAGCCAGCCGCCCCGGCGCGCCGCCGCGGCGAGGCCGAGCGGCACGCCGATCCCCATGCCGATGCCCACGGCAAGAAGCGCCACGGCGAGCGAGGTGCGCGCGCCCACCATGATCATCGAGAGCATGTCGCGGCCGAAATGATCGGTGCCGAGCCAGTTCGCGGCCGAGGGCGGCCGGAGCCGCCCGGCGATGTTCATCCGCGTCACGTCCTCGGGCGTCCAGACGAAGGAGAGAAGCGCCGCGGCCACGAAGAGCAGCGTGAGCGCTCCGCCCAGGAAAAGCTTGCGGTCCGCCCCGGTCATGCCCGCCTCCGGAGGCGCGGGTCCACCGCGGCATAGGCGAGGTCCACGAGGAAGTTCACCAGGATCACGGCGAAGACGAGCAGCATCACCACCGATTCCACCACGATGAGGTCGCGCGCGGAGATCGCCTGGAAGATGAGCCGCCCGAGCCCGGGCAGGTAGAAGACCTGCTCGATGATGATCCCGCCGGCGAGCAGGAAGGCGAATTGCAGCCCCAGGATCGTGAGCACGGGGATGAGCGCGTTGCGCAGCCCGTGCCGCCAGAGCGCCTGGCCGCGGCTGAGCCCCTTGGCGCGGGCGGTGCGGATGAAGTCCTCGCCCAGGATGTCGAGCAGGGAGGAGCGCATCACCCGGGCGAGGATCGCCGCCTGCGGCAACGCCAGGCTGATCGCGGGCAGCGTCAGCGCCTTCATCCCGGCCCAGACGCCGGCCTCCCATCCCGGGAAGCCGCCCGCGCCGACCCAGCCCAGCGTGATCGCGAAGAGGAGGACCAGCATCATCGCGAACCAGAAGTTCGGCACCGCCACGCCGAGCTGGGTGAGCCCCATCACGGCCAGATCGCCCGGCCGGCCGCGCCGCGCGGCGGCGTAGATCCCGGCTGGGAAGGCAATGAGGGTCGAGAGTGCGAGCGCGTAGAGCGCGAGCGGCAGCGACACCCAGAGCCGGTCGGCGATCATCTCGCCCACGGGCGCGCGGTAGGTGTAGGAGGTACCGAAATCCCCGGTTAGCATGCCGCCCACCCAGCCGAGGTATCTCTGCCATTTCGGCTGGTCGAGCCCGAGTTCGGAGCGCAGCGCGGCCACCGTCTCGGGGGCTGCATTGATCCCCAGCATGAAGCTCGCGGGATCGCCCGGCGCGACCTCCACCACCACGAAGATCACGAGACTCGCCACGACGAGCGAGACGAGGAGCGAGACGAGCCTTCGAAGCGTGTAGCGCAGCATGGCCGGACGTTAGGGTCGCCGGCGGGGCCGGTCCAGAGCGGATCCGCGGCGCGCGGGCTGGAAGCGCGCGGCAGGCGCGATATCCTTTGAAAGGCAGGGCAAGGGTGGAGGCCGGCGATGAGCGCGCACCGCAGACGGATCGAACCCGTGCAGATCGGGCTTCTGGGGCTGCTCGCGCTTTTCGCGCTGCCCTTCGTGCTGCACTCGGTCGATCTCGCCGGGCGTGGGATGGCGGGCATGCTCGACGAGCCCTCGCATCTCTTTCCGCCCGCGGGCGGCGCGGCGTCGGCGGCGATCGCGCTTCACATGGTGACGGGCGCCGCGATCACGGTGCTGGCGCCGCTTCAGCTTGTCGGGCCGGTCCGCCGGCGCTGGCCCGCGCTGCACCGCTGGTCGGGGCGCGTGCTGGCCGTGGCCGCCGGCGCGGCGGCGCTCGCGGGGCTTTTCTACATCGCCGCGCGCGGCACGGTGGGCGGGCCGATGATGGACGCGGCCTTCGCCACCTATGGCGCGCTCATGCTGCTGGCCGCCGTGCAGACCGCGCGCCACGCCCGCGCCCGGCGCTTCGATCTGCACCGGGACTGGGCGCTCCGCCTCTTCGTGCTGGCGATCGGGTCGTGGATCTACCGCGTGCATTACGGGCTCTGGTACATGGCGACCGGCGGGATCGCCTCCAACGAGCAGTTCACCGGGCTTTTCGACCGGGTGCAGCTCTGGGCCTTCTTCCTGCCCTACCTCGTGCTCGTGGAGTTCTACCTGCGCGCCCGCCGCCGCCGGGAAGACGTGGCGGCGGGCGGCGGCGCCGTCACTCGGCCCAGCTGACGCCGGTGAGGTCGATCGCCTGGGTGGGTGCGTTCGCCCAGAACCCCTCGATGCCCGCCTTCACGACCGAGGTGGAGGCGAGCTGGAAGAGGTAGCCGTTCACGAAATCCTCGGCGATGACCCGTTGCGCGTCCTTCAGAAGCGCGGCCCGCAGCGCGGGCTCGGTCGTCGCGTTGAGCTCTTCCATGAGCGCCTGGAAGTCGGGGTTGTCGTACTGGAAATAGTAGTCGGGCCGGGCGTAGATGCCGATGTCCATGGGCTCGGTGTGGCTCACGATGGTGAGGCCGTAATCCTTGCCGCGGAAAACCTCCTCGAGCCACTGGGCCCATTCCAGATTGGTGATCTCGGTCTCGATGCCCACCTCGCGCAGCTGCGCCGCCACGATCTCGCCGCCGCGGCGCGCGTAGGAGGGCGGCGGCAGCTTGAGCGTGGTGGTGAAGCCGTCCGGGTAGCCCGCCTCGGCCAGAAGCGCGCGCGCGCGCCCGGGATCGTGGGCCGAGTTGTCGGTGAGATCGAGATAGGCCGGATGGTGCGGCGCGAAATGCGTGCCTATCGGCGTGCCGTAGCCGAACATCGCCCCGTCGATGATCTCCTGCCGGTCGATGGCGTGGGCGAGCGCCCGGCGCACGCGCAGGTCGTCGAAGGGCGGCTGGCCGTTGTTGGTGGACAGGATCGTCTCCCCCTCGGTGGAGCCGATCAGCACCTCGAAGCGGGGGTCCGCCTCGAACTGCGGCAGGTTCTCGGGCGCTGGGAAGGCCTGGAAGGCGTCGATGTCGCCGGCCATCATCGCCGCGAAGGCCGCGGTCGGGTCGGAGATGAACTTGAAGGTGGCGCGCTCCAGCGCGGGCGCCTCGCCCCAGTAGCCGTCGTGGCGGGCGATCTCCACCCGGTCGCCCTGCACCCAGTCCACGAAGCGGAAGGGGCCGGTGCCCACCGGGTTCGTTTTTATGTCGGCCACGCTTTCGGGGGCCACGATCACCGCGTCGCCCCAGGCGAGGTTGAACAGCAGGCTGCCCTCGGGACGCGAGAGCGTCAGCCGCACGGTGAGCGCGTCGAGAACCTCGACGGTGTCGATCGCCTCGTAGAGGGCCTTCTGCGCGTTGGTGGACTCGTCCGCGAGAAGGCGCTCCAGCGTAAATTTCACGTCCTCGGCGTCCATCGCCGTGCCGTCGTGGAAGCTTACCCCCTCGCGCAGCGTGAAGGTGTAGGTGAGCCCGTCATCCGAGATCTCCCAGCTCTCCGCGAGGCCCGGCACCACCGAGCCATCCTCCCGGAACCGGGTGAGGCCCTCGAAGATGTTGGCGTAGGTCACGTTGTCGATCGCGCCGGCCGCCGCCGAGGTCGGATCGAGATGCGGCGGCTCGAGCTGCATCGCCACGGTGATGTCGGCGCGCTGGGCGAAGGCGGGCGCCGCGGCGAGCGCGAGCGCGGCAGCGAGCGCTGGGCGTGTGCGGATCATGGAAGCTCTCCCTGGCTGAGCGGCCCCGGGCTCTGCCGGGTGTTCGGTGAAAACCTTGCGCCGGCCGCCGCGTGCTTGTCCAGCCCGCGGACCGGCGCGGCGTCAGCGCAACACGAGGCGCGGCGCGGGGCCAAGCGGGATAGGACCCAGCGCGACGCGCCCGTTCTCGAAGTTGAGCGGCACGTCGAGCGTCTCGCGGTTGCCCGAGATCTGCGCCAGCAGGCCGAGCCCGTCCTCGATCCGCCGCGAAAGACCGTCGGGCAGCGCGCCGCTCTGCCGGCCCATGGCCAGGATCTCGCGCCAGTTGCGCGCCTTCACTTCCAGCCGGCCCGAGGGCACGCCGTCGGCGTCCACGGCAAGACGGCCGGCGGCAAGAAGCTCGAGCTCCCCCCAGCGCGCCTCGGCGCGGGTGATGTCGATGCGCCGCGGCTGCGGGCGCGCCTCCTCGATCGCCGCCATGCTCCACGGACGGTCGAAGGTCAGATCCGCCGTCATCGAGACGGCCTCCAGCGTTTCCGGCAGGCCCCGGATCGGACGCGGCGGGGCGATGCCGGCTGCGCGGATGTCCACGGCGTAGGCTTCGGCCGGGGCCTCGCTGCGTTCCGCCGAGGCGTCGAGCCGGGCCACCGCCCAGGCGCCCGTGCCGCGGGGGTCCACGCGGAGCGTCTCGGCCGAGAGCGCGAGGCGGTCCAGCACCTCTTCCGGCGCGGGGCCGAGCGCCAGCTCGGCGCGCATCCCGTCGCTTTCCATCGCCACGCCCCCCTCGGGGGTGGCGAAGCGCTGCGTCTCGGGCCAGACCGCGGTGAGGCGGCGGCCGGTGTCGAGCGGGCGCTCGATCGTGAAAAGGGGCGCCTGCCAGGAAAGCCCCGTCTCGGGATCGGCGAGCACGATGTCGCGGTAGGTGATCTTGTAGCCCGAAGGGAACCCGCTGACCTCGACCTCGGCGTCGGCCTGCCAGCCGTCCTCCCGGCGCTCGGCCAGCCAGCTTTCCTGGGACCGTTCCAGCGATGCGGCGGCCACGAACCACCAGCCCGGAACGGCCAGCGCGACGATCAGCACCACGATCAGAATCCGTTTCACGTCGCGCCCCCTCTGGCGGAGTCTTCGGCCCCGTGTTTAACCCTGCGTCGATGGAAGGGCCAGACGCATGACGATGTGGGTGTTCGGTTACGGCTCGCTGCTGTGGAATCCCGGCTTCGCGGTGGCGGAGCGCCGGCTGGCCACGTTGCGGGGCTGGCACCGGAGCTTCTGCATGCGTTCGATCCATCACCGCGGCACGCCCGAGACGCCGGGGCTGGTGCTGGCGCTCGACGCGATGGCGGGTGCGGCGTGCAACGGCGTGGCGCTCGCGCCCGAGCCCGGCACCGAGGTGGCGACGCTCGACTACCTGCGGGGGCGCGAACTGGTGTCGTCCGCCTACCTGGAGACGCGGCTGTCCCTCGATCTCGACGACGGGCGCCGCGTCGAGGCGGTGACCTACGTGATCGATCCCGGGCATGAACAATATGTGCACCTGGAGATGGAAGAGCAGGCGCACATCATCGCCGCGGCCCATGGCGGGCGCGGGCCCAATGACGAGTATCTGCACAACACCGCCTCCCATCTGGCCGATCTCGGCATCCGCGATGCCGATCTGGAATGGCTGTCGGAGCGGGTGCGCGCGATCAAGGGCGCCGATGGGGCTTAGTGCCTTGGCTTGCCTCGCTTTAGCCCGTAGGGTGCGCGCCGACAGCCAAGCTTCAGGAGCCTGTCCCTGATGCACCAGCCCGACCTAGAGGCGGCGCCGCACTTCTCCCAACCCGTCCGCCAGATCGTCCTGATGCTGGTCGCGCTCGGGCTGACGGCGTTCGGCGCCTTCGTGGCGCTGCCGCGCGTGCTGCCGGTGTTCCAGGCCAATCCGTGGCTCAACGGCTTCATCTTCATCGTGTTCGTGATCGGCGTCTTCGCCTGTTTCTGGCAGGTCTTCCAGCTCATCGCCTCCGTGCGCTGGATCGAGGCCTTCGCCGAGGGGCGGCCGGGCGCGGCGGACACCCGCGCACCGCAGCTTCTGGCGCCGCTCGGCACGCTGCTGCGGTCGCGGGCAAAGCGGATGCAGATCTCCGCCACCTCCACGCGCTCGATCCTCGACTCCGTCGCCACGCGGATCGAGGAGGCGCGCGAGATCACCCGCTACATCGTCAACACGCTCATCTTTCTCGGCCTGCTCGGCACCTTCTATGGCCTCGCGACCACCGTCCCGGCGGTGGTGGACACGATCCGCGGCCTCGCGCCGCAGGAGGGCGAGGAAGGCGTGCAGGTCTTCAACCGCCTGATGACCGGCCTCGAGGCGCAGCTGGGCGGCATGGGGATCGCCTTCGCGTCCTCGCTCCTGGGCCTGACCGGCTCGCTCGTCGTCGGCCTGCTCGAGCTCTTTGCAAGCCACGGGCAGAACCGCTTCTACCGGGAGCTGGAGGAATGGCTTTCCTCGATCACGCGGCTGGGCTTTGCCAGCGAAAGCGAGGACCAGGGCGAGACCGCCGCGGTCGTCGCCGTGATCGACCAGATGGCCGATCAGATGGAACAGCTTCGGCAGGTGTTCGCCCAGTCCGACGAAAGCCGCGCGCTGGTGGACGAGAAGCTGGCCCAGCTCGCCGACTCGGTCGAGCGCATGACCGAGCGGATCGAGGCGATGACGCCGTCCACTTCGGCGCTGGTGCGGGTGGCCGAGGGCCACGAGCGGCTTGCCGAGGTGCTGGAGAACCAGGACCGGGCCGAGACGGGCATCGACGCGGAAAGCCGGATGCGCCTGCGCTCGATCGACGTGCAGCTTCTGCGACTGCTGGAGGAGATGTCGGCCGGCCGCCAGGAAAGCATGGCCGAGCTTCGCACCGACCTCGCGGCGCTGACCCGCGCCGTCGGCCAGATCGCCGCAGGCAACCGCGCCGCGGCGCTGCGCCCGCGCAGCGCGGACGCCCCGCGCGAGGCCAAGGGCGGGGAGGGCTGAGCCATGGCGCTCTCGCGGCGCCCCGGCAACAGGTTCCAGGCCTCGATCTGGCCCGGTTTCGTCGATGCGATGACCGGCCTGCTGCTCGTGCTCATCTTCGTGCTCACGATCTTCATGGTGGTGCAGTTCGTGCTGACCGAGGAAATCTCGGGGCAGGAGAGCGAGCTCGACACGCTGTCGGCGGAGGTCACGCAGCTTGCCCGGGCGCTCGGGCTCGCGCAGCGCCGCAATGCCGAGCTCGAGGACGATCTGGGCGAGATCTCGGCCACGCTGGCGGCGAGAGAGCGGGAATCGGAACGGCAGGCCGCGCTCATCGACAGCCTCAGGGCCGAGCGCGATGCGCAGGCCGAGGCGCTGGGCGATGCGCGCGCGGAAATCGCGAGCTTCGAGGAGCAGGTGGCGAGCCTCCTGGCCGAGCGCGAGGCGGATCGCGCGGCGATCGCCGGGCTCGAGGAGGAGCGCGCGGCGCTGAGTTCCGAGCGTGACGCGCTGGAAACCGCGCTGGCCACCGCCCGCGACGAGATCGACGCCGCCGCCGAGGCCGCCCGCCTCGCCGCAGCCCGCCGCGAGGCGCTGGAGGCGCTGGTGGCCGATCTGCGCGCCGAGACGGCCGAGGGCGCGGAGATGCAGGCCGCGCTGGAAAGCCGGGTGAGCGACCTGCAGGAGGCCCTCAGCGAGGAGGAGGCCGCGCGGCTCGCGGAGGCCGCGGCGGCCGAACGGTTGCGCGAACGGCTGGAGAACTCGGAGGCGGAACTCACGGCCATGACCCTCCGCCTCGGGGAGGAGCGCCGCCGCGCGGAGGAGACGCTCGCGCTTCTGGCCGCCGCCGAGGCCGCGCAGGAGGATCTCGACACGAAGCTCGCCGCCGCGCTCCTTGCCCAGGAGGGGCTCGAGGCCGATCTCGCCGCCGCGCGGGAGGAGGCCGAGGCGGCGGAAACCCGGGCCCGCGCGCGGGCGGGCGAGGTCGCGGACCTCGAAGAGCGTCTCGCGCTGGCGCTCGCCCGGCTGGAGAGCCGCGAGAGCGCGCTGGCCGAGGCCCGCTCCGACGCCGCGGCCGCGCAATCGGAGCTCAGCGAGGCGGAGGCGGCGCTGGCCGCCGCGCTGCTGCGCGCCGAGGCTGGGGAGGAGGCCGAGGCGGCCGCCGAAACGCTCCGCGCCGAGGCGGCGGATCTCGAGGCCCGGCTGGCCAGCGCGCTCGAACGGATCGCCGCCCGGGAGGGCGAGGCCGCGACGCTTCGCAGGGAACTCGAAACCGCGCGCGCCCGTATCGAGGCGCTGGAGGCCGCGCGGCGGGACGCCGGCGGGGCGGAGGCCCGCGCCGAGACGCTCAAGACACGTGTGGGCGAACTCGAGCAGGCGCTTGCCGAGGCCGAAGACGCCCGCGACGCCCAGGCGGCCCGCGCCGAGGACCGCCGGAGCGACCTCGAGCGCCGGCTCGCCGAGGCGCTCGCCGCCTCGCTCGCGGCGGAAACGGCGCGCGAGGATCTGGGCCAGCGGCTCGCCGCGGCCATCGCCGCGCGCGAGGACGCGGAGGCGCGGCGCGCCGATCTCGCGGAGGAGTTGCGCGCCGCCGCTGCCGCGCGGCTCGCCGCCGAGGAAGAGGCCGATCGGCTGGCCGAGGCGCGCGACCGGCGCGATGCGCTTCTGGCCACCGCGAACCGCGAACTCGCGCGCCAGCAGAGCGCGGCGACCGAGGCGCAGGAACGGACGGCGCTGCTCAACAGCCAGGTCCGCGAACTCAACCGCCAGATCGAGCGGCTGCAGGAGCTTCTCGCGGCGTCCCGCGCCGCGGACGCCGCGCAGGAGGTGCAAATCGAGAACCTGGGCGCAGAACTCAACGCCGCGCTGGCCCGTGCCGCCGCCGAGGAGCGCCGCCGCCGCCAGCTGGAGGAGGAGCGCGCCGCCCGCCTCGAGGCGGAGAAGGAAGACCTTGAGCTCTACCGCTCGGAGTTCTTCGGCCGCCTGCGGGAGCTTCTGGGCGCGCAGGAGGGCGTGCGGATCGAGGGCGACCGGTTCGTCTTCGCCTCCGAGGTGCTTTTCGCGCCGGGCGCGGCGGAACTGTCGGAGGAGGGGCGCGCCGAGGTCGCCCAGGTGGCGGATATCCTGAAGAACGTGATGGACGACATCCCGCCGGGGATCGACTGGATCCTGCGCGTGGACGGGCACACCGACACGGTGCCCGTGCGCGCGGACGCGGAGTTCGAGGACAACTGGGAACTCAGCCAGGCGCGGGCGCTTTCGGTTGTGCGCGACCTGATCGAGACCCACGGCATGCCGCCCGAGCGGCTTTCGGCCAACGGTTTCGGGGAATACCAGCCGATCAACCCGGCCGACACGCCGGAGGCGCGGGCGCAGAACCGCCGGATCGAGCTGAAACTGACCGAGAGCTGAGGCGGGCGGCGCTCAGATCACCCGGATCGCGTCCTTGTCCACGGCCAGCATGTAGCCGCGCCGGGCGATGTTGCGCACCAGAAGCGCGCTCACCAGCTGGTTGCCCAGCCCGTCGCGCAGCCGCTTGATGCGCGTCGCGCCCGCGGCTTCGTCGCAGTCCGAGGCGTGCCGCCCGGAGATCACCGCCTCGATCTCGGCCCCGGTCAGGACCTCGTCGTCCATGCGCGCCTCGGCCAGCGCGCTCAGCGTCTCCATCGCGGCGGGGGTGAGGGTGAGCCCGAGATTGTTGAGATAGACGGTATTCTCCTCGCGGCTGATGAGGAGCGAGTTCACCTGGATGCCCGCGCGTTCGATCTGCGCCATGCGTCGGTTGAGCGCCACGAGCATCACCAGGAAAACGAGCGCGGCCACCAGCATCGCGGCGGCGAAGACCAGCAGCACCACGATCACCACGCGATAGCCCGCCAGCGTGTCCGAGAACGCCGTGCCGGATTGCGCGAGGATCTCGAGAAGCTTGATCTCGGCCTGGCTGGTGAGGTCGTCGTTCTCCACGAAGATGCGTTCGACGCGCGCGTTGAAGGCGTCCCCGTCGGGCAGCGTGACGAGCAGCAGCGCCGCCGCCCCCGCGAGCAGCGCGAGGATCGCGGCGATGCCCGCGCCGACGAGGCGCGCGCCGGGGCGGCGCGCCTCAGAACCGGAGGTGGAAGGCGCCGGCACTTTCTTTCCTTTCCGCGAGGCCCTCGGGGCCGAAGACCGAGACCACGTTGAGCAGCGTCCAGCCCGCCGCCGCGAGGCGCGGCGCGAGCGCCTCGGCCGCGGCGGCGGGCGTGCACTGCCCCGCGATCTCGGCGGTTCCGTAATGCAGGCGCAGGGGCGCGTCCTGCTTTGCCTTGTAATCGGCGAAGCACTGCGCCGCGGCGGGCGTTGCCGCGAGCGCCGTCGCGATCAAGAGGAGTGCGGGGAGGATGGCATGTCTTTTCATGCGCCAGACACTGCGCCCAAGCCCGCGGCTTTTCAATAACGCGGCGCCTGGGCGGGGGCGCTATCGGATAGCGGGGGCCGGTTATTGCCTGCCGCGCCGGACCGGGCGGAAGAGGGATCGCACAGGCCCCGCGCCGCCGGACGCGGCCGTGGCACCGGACGCAGAAAAGGAGTCCTCTCATGTCCCGACGTTTCGTCGCCGCCGTTCTGGCGGCCAGCCTGACGATCACCTCCCTGGCCGCACAGCCCGCCCGGGCGGCCGACCAGGACGACCTCGCCCGCGTTCTTCTGGGCGTGGCGGCGATCGCCATCATCGGAAAGGCGATCCAGGAGAATCGCAAGGACGAGCGGCGCCGCGCGGCGCCCGCGCGCCCGCAGCTTGCCAAGACCGTTCCGCCGCGCTGCCTGCGCACGATCGAGGGCCGCAACGGCGTGCGCCGCTACATCGACCGCGACTGCGCCGTGCGCGCGGTGCCGCGGTCGGACCGGCTGCCGGGGGCCTGTCTTCAGCGCTATCGCACCTTCCACGGCCGTACGCTGGGCTACGCCGCACGCTGCATGCGCGCCGAAGGCTGGCGCCTCGATCGGGGGTGAGCAGGCCGGCGCCGCCGGGCGGTGCCGGCGACCGGGGGCGCGCGGCTGGCAGGGCGCGCCCCCATTTTCGACTTGCCTTCGGCCCGTTTCGGGCGGCATCCCGTGATGCATGGACCGTCCCGACTTCACCCTCGAGCGCGCGCTGCATGGCCGTGGGCTGCTTCGCGTGGCCGGGCTGGACGAGGCCGGGCGGGGTCCGCTCGCCGGGCCGGTGACGGCGGCGGCCGTCATCTTCGATCCGGCGCGGGTCCCCGAAGGGCTGGACGATTCCAAGCGGCTGCCGCCGGCGCGCCGCGTCGAACTTGCCGCCGAGATCACCGCCGCGGGCGAGGTCTGCGTCGCCCATGCCAGCGTCGAGGAGATCGACGAACTCAACATCCTGCACGCCGCGCATCTGGCCATGTCGCGCGCCGTGGCCGGCCTGTCCCGCCCGCCCCAGCACCTTCTCGTGGACGGCAACCGCCTGCCCGCCGCGTTGCCCTGCGGCGCGGACGCGATCGTCGGCGGCGACGGGGTGTGCTGTTCGATCGCGGCGGCGGGCATCATGGCCAAGGTGGCGCGCGACGCGCTGATGCTGGAGCTTGCGCAACAGTTCCCGGGTTATGGCTGGGAGACGAACATGGGATACGGGTCGAAAAGCCACATCGCGGCGCTTCAAGATCTCGGACCCTCCCCACACCATAGGCGGTCCTTCGCGCCGGTGCACAAGATATTGTATCAAGCGAAAACGATAAGTCCCTGATTCGAAAAAGAAATTGACCGCGAATCGCCTTTGACTCATCTTCGGTCTCACCAGACGAGCGCGGACCGAACCGCGCCGGGGACAGAGGCAGAGAAAACACGATGACAACGCGCGAGACCGCGGCCGCCGTGCCGCGCAACGAGATCCTTGCCGGCGACTGCATCGAGGCCATGAAGACGCTTCCGGAGGCGTCGGTGGACCTCGTCTTCGCCGATCCGCCCTACAACCTGCAGCTTCGCGGGGACCTGCACCGCCCGGACAACAGCCGGGTGGACGCGGTGGACGACGACTGGGACCGCTTCGACAGCTTCGCGGCCTACGACGCCTTCTCGCGTGCCTGGCTCGCCGAGGCGCGGCGCGTCCTGAGGCCCGGGGGCGCGATCTGGGTGATCGGCTCCTACCACAACATCTTCCGCCTGGGCGCGGCCTTGCAGGACGCG
The DNA here is from genome assembly GCF_041365695.1 of Rhodosalinus sp. 5P4. Classification (NCBI taxonomy): domain Bacteria; kingdom Pseudomonadati; phylum Pseudomonadota; class Alphaproteobacteria; order Rhodobacterales; family Paracoccaceae; genus Rhodosalinus; species Rhodosalinus sp. 5P4. The sequence goes on along the minus strand of NZ_JBGFSJ010000006.1, from coordinate 89,950 downwards.
GGCTTCTGGATCCTCAACGACGTTGTCTGGCGCAAGTCGAACCCGATGCCGAACTTCCGGGGCAAGCGCTTCACCAACGCCCACGAGACGCTGATCTGGGCAAGCCGTGAGGAAGGCGCGAAATACACCTTCAACTACGAGGCGCTCAAGGCGTTGAACGAGGGCATCCAGATGCGCTCGGACTGGGTGATCCCGCTTTGCACCGGACATGAGCGCCTTAAGGACGAGGCCGGCGGCAAGGCGCATCCGACCCAGAAGCCCGAGGCGCTGCTGCATCGTGTTCTCGTCGGCTGCACAAATCCCGGGGATCTGGTGCTCGATCCGTTCTTCGGCACCGGCACCACCGGCGCGGTCGCCCGGATGCTCGGGCGCGACTTCATCGGCATCGAGCGGGACGCGGGCTACCGCGAGCTCGCCGCGAAGCGGCTGCGCGCCGTGCGGCCCTACGATCGCTCTGCGCTGGAGGTGAGCCCGTCGCGGCGCGCGGAGCCGCGGGTGCCCTTCGGCCAGCTCGTGGAGCGCGGGATGCTGCGGCCGGGCGAGGTGCTGACCTCTCTCAGCGGCAAGAGCGCCAAGGTCCGCGCGGACGGCACGCTGGTGGCCGACCAGGTGAAGGGATCGATCCACCAGGTGGGCGCGGCGCTGGAGGGTGCGCCCTCCTGCAACGGGTGGACCTACTGGTGTTTCCGGCGCGACGGCAAGACGGTGCCGATCGACGTGCTGCGCCAGCAGCTGCGCGCCGAGATGGCCGCACGGCCCAACTGAGTCTCCGAACACCGCCGGTGCCTGTCGCCTGACAGCGCGCCGACCTGGCCCCGCCCTTCCGGCGGGGCCCTTTTTTATGCGCCGTTCGTGCTATCTGTTCGGGCGGGACGGCAAGGGGAGCCCGCAATGAAACGGATACTCGTGATCGGCGCGAGCCGCGGCATCGGCCTTGAAGTGACGCGCCAGGCGCTGGAACGCGGTTTCACGGTGCGCGCCATGGCCCGCAGCGCCGACAAGATCGCGCTCGACAGCGAGCGGCTGGAACCGGTGCCGGGCGACGCCACGGATCCAGCCGACCTCCGGCCCGCGCTGGAGGGGGTGGACGCCGTGATCCTCGCGCTCGGCGTGCCGAAGAACCTCGATTTCATCACGAAGCCGGTGGCGCTCTTCTCGACGGCCACCCAGGCGCTCCTGCCGCTGATGTCGGCCGCGGGGGTGCGGCGCCTGCTGGCCGTCACGGGCTTCGGCGCGGGCGAAAGCTCCGAACGGCTGAGCCTTGCGGAAAGATTGCCGTTCCGCGCCGTGATGGGGCGCGCCTACGACGACAAGACGCGTCAGGAAGAGCTCATCAAGGCAAGCGATCTCGACTGGACGATCGTGCGCCCGGGCATCCTGACCAACGGGCCGCATACCGGGCGCTACAAGGTGCTGACCGAGAAGGCGGACTGGCGCAACGGGATCATCAGCCGCGCGGACGTGGCGGATTTCCTGCTGAACGCGCTGGAGGCCGACAGCCACGTCGGCGCGGCGCCGGTGCTGGTGCGCTGATGCCGGGGGCGTCGCTGATCTAGCGTTCTGCGCCTGACGTGAGTTCCCCGGATCGCCTCCGGTGAACCTCCGCCGCTCGGCAAAGGTGAGAGCGACGGCTTTGCGCGGGGTCGTAGTTTGCAAAGGTTGGGCAGCTTCCCGAAAGCGGACCTTCAAGCTGCGTGCAGCTAAGGCACGTTTAGAGCCCGGATTGACCGATGCTGCGCGGCGCATCAATGACAGCTATGCGCAGATAGTGACAATTGCAAAGTTTGGGCGATTTCCTGATAGCGGCCTTTCGTGAAGCGTGCGGCGCAAGCCGTGGAAGCTGCACCCGCTGAGAGGCGGCGATGGACCACACCTCGTGCTCATGCCTAATGTGTATCAAAGCGGAAGCGCGGACATAATTTGGGGCGGGTTGCTACCGTGGCATCTGCGCGGGTATATTTAGCCCTGTGATATTTCTGGTTCAGCTCCTGCGAGTGCTCTGCGTTGCGCTCTTGCTGCCCGCTACGGTGTTGGCCGCGGCTCAGATGGAACACGTCCCCACCCGGCATGACTATTGCGAGGGCGCTGCGCCGGCCTCTCATCATGCGGATGCTACCCTGGAGACTTCCGAGCCGGCATGGGGTGACCATGGCGACCGGGCCCAAGAGCCACTTCACGTCTCATGCGGTATCCACGCCTGCAACTGGATCGAGGAGGCCGAGCTGATCGCGGGACGCCCCAACGGGCTCACTTGGGCGCTTTATGCGCCCTCGGCTGGAAGGAGTCGCCCCGCCTCACCTCTGGAAAGCCTCTACCGGCCCCCGGCCGCTCTCCTCTGAACCTCCAATACTTACCGGAAACCAAGGGGCCTGCGCAGCGGCGCCGGGCGCTTTTTGGCAATCGTAGTTCCTCGCCCTGCCGGGGCGCATCTCTTCAGGAGACCAAAATGAAGAATTTCACACTCGCATCCGCCTTGATCCTTTCCGCCGGTGCGGCGTTCGCCGCTGGATCAGGCGATCATTCCCATGATGACAGCCTTCCCGTGGGCCAGCCTGGCGCAGCCGCCGAGGTCGACCGCACCGTCGAGATCCGGATGCTGGAGACCGACACGGGTATGGGGTTCGATCCTGCCGCGCTCCCGGTCGAGGAAGGCGAGACCATTCGCTTCGCGGTGACCAACATCGGCGATCTCGAGCACGAGATCGTGCTTGGCACGGAAGAGAACAACCTCGCCCACATGGAGGAGATGGTTGAGATGGCCGAGATGGGGCAGATGGATCACGACGATCCTAACGCCCTGCGCCTTGGCCCCGGCAAGCGCGGCGAGCTCATCTGGACCTTCTCCAATGCCGGCACTTTCCAGTTCGCCTGTCTGATCCCGGGGCACATGGAGGCCGGCATGCACGGCCCGATCACCGTCAAGTGAAACCATTCAAGGGCCGGGCGTTTGGACCGCTCGTGCCCGACACGAGGAAACACGCCATGACAAAGACACTTGCCTCCCGCCGCGCCGTTCTCTTCGGGAGCGCCACTCTCGGAGCCACGGCGCTCCTGCCGCGCCGTGGCCGTGCCGCCGGCCCGACGATGCATGTCCTGAAGGACCCCAACTGCGGCTGCTGCTCTGCCTGGATCGAGATTCTAGAAGCCGAAGGCTTCGCGGTGACCGTGGAGGCCGCGCGCGGCACGGCGCTGACCCGTTACAAGATCGGCAAGGGCATTCCGATCAGGATGATGTCCTGCCACACCGGCACGATAGAGGGCTACATGATCGAGGGCCATGTTCCTGTCGCCGACATCCGGCGGCTACTTGATGATCGGCCAAGGGCCGTCGGCCTCGCCGTCCCCGGCATGCCCTATGGGTCCCCCGGCATGGGCCCCGAAAGCCGGCGCGACGCCTACGACGTCCATCTCCTCCTGCCGGACGGCTCGACAGAGGTCTTCACGCGTTACGATGCTGCATGAGGAGGCGCAGTCTTTGATGTCAAGGCTCCGAGCGGCGTGACCGTTCCGAGCGACATTGCGTGAAGGAGGGCTTCGGGTCTGAATCGATCCGTTTACGTTGTTTTTGTCCGCCTCTTACCATTTTGCCAACTGGACGGAGAAGGTTAGCTATCGCAACCTCGACCCGAAGCGTTTTCGGCCGCTTTGGGCTGGGAGCGGTCATTTAGGTCTGTCGCATTGACCCGCAGCTTAGTCCGCATAGTACCCGTTAGCGACCTGCTCGGCGAAGGTCAGCTAGGATAGATTCGAGCCAAGGGCTTTGGCTCCGCTCCGGGGCTGACTGCCGTCATCTGACATTCCCAGCCGCGGTACCTGCGTCCTGATTTGGCGCCTGCCTTCGCAAGGGCATCTTGTATCAGGTGCAGAACGCTAGCGCGGCAGCGGGTTGCGCGCCTTGTTGTAGGGGTGCCAGTCCGCGATCTCGGGGTAGTGCTGGCGTCGCCAGGCGCGCACGCGCGGGTTCATGATCCGCCGCCAGAGCGGCGGAACCATCGCCGCCATCGTCATCACCGGATAGCCGTAGGGCAGCTGCGGCGCCTCCCGGTCGGTGTAGGTCTGCAAGAGCGGGAACCGGCGATCCGGCTTGTAATGATGATCCGAGTGGCGTTGCAGGTTGATCAGTAGCCAGTTCGACGCCCGGTGCGACGCGTTCCAGCTATGGTGCGGCTGCACATGCTCGTATCGTCCGTCGCCCAGATGCTTCCGCGTCAGCCCGTAATGCTCGACGTAATTGACGAGTTCGAGCTGCCAGACCGCGATCACGGCTTGCCACAGAAAGAGCGCGAGGCCCGCCCAGCCCGACAGGGCGAAGGCCAGCGCCAGCATCGAACCTTGCAGCGCCCAGTAGCGCCAGAACGGGTTTTCGCGCGCCCACCAGGGCCGGCCCTTGCGCGCCAGCATTCGCGCCTCGGCCCGCAAGGCCGAGGCGAGGGACTGGCGCAGCACCCTTGGAAAGAAGCGGTGGAACCCCTCGTTGTAGCGCGCCGTCACCGGATCGCGGGGGGTTCCGACATAGCGATGGTGCACCAGCAGGTGTTCCGAGCGGAAATGGGAGTAGAGCACCATGGCGAGAAGGACGTCGCCCAGCCAGCGTTCCCACCGGTTCCGCTGGTGCATCAGCTCATGGCTGTAATTGATCCCGATGGTGCCGGTGATGACGCCCACGCCGAAGAACAGCGCCACCGTTTCGGGCGTGCCCAGATGATCCGCCCGAGGGACGTACCAGAGAAGACCGAAAAGCGTGACGAACTGCACCGGCGCCCAGACCCGGGTGACGAGGCTGTACCAGCGCAGCGCCTCGTCGGGCGTGTCCGGGTCGGCATTACCGCTGTCGCGCCCGAGCGCGGCGTCGGCCGCGGCGAAGAGATACCAGGTCACGAGCGGCAGCAGCAGCACGTTCCAGCCCCCGGCCCATGCACCGTACGCCGCGAGCGGCGGCAGCGCCAGCGACAGCCAGAACGGCATGGCCGACTGCCAGCGGCTCAGCTGCGTGGCGGGGATCGTGTGAAGCTGCTGCATGGCGCGTGCGACCGCTTGGTGATGTCTGGCGTCGAGACTAGCACCGGGACGGCCGCGTGGCGACGGGCGGGCGCACCGGCCGCGAGGCGACCTAACGTCACCAAGTGCCCCGGCCTTCGCCGTGCGGCGCCCGCGGCCGCGCTCAGATCAGAAAAAGCATCCCCGCGAGCCCGAGACCGAGTCCCGTGACGAGCCCGACGACGATCACGCCGAACCGCATCGTCGGGCGGGCCTGCGCCTCGTCCTCGCCGATCGCCCCACCGTCGGTCGAGGCAAGCGGCGCGCCGGCCCCGTGGCGCGCTTCGATCCGCGCAAGACGCGCCTGGAAATCCGAGTGATTCGACATCGCCCTGATCCGTCCTGGTGACTTTGGGGCGGTGTCGCGCGCAGCCGTGGCAGGCTTGCGGAGAGACTGTGGCGAAATCGCGGTGCGCTACAACTTTCGCGCGATGTCGAAGGCCTTGCGCATGACCGTGGGCAGTTCCGACGGGCGGAACACCTCGGGGTCCAGGAACGTCCCGCGTTCGGGCGCACGGTCCATCGGGACGAGCGCGGTGCGAATCGCAAGGCGCAGGTGAAAGTGGGTGAAGGTGTGCCGCGCCTCGGCGCCCGCGTCGCGCCATTCCGCGCGGATCGGCGGCGCGGGATCGGGTGCGCCCTCGGCCCAGTCGGTGCCGGGCCAGCCCAGCATCCCGCCCAGAAGGCCGCTGTCGGGCCGCCGCTCCAAGAGCCAGGCCCCGTCCACCCGCCGGGCGAGGTAGGCGATGCCGTGGCGCACCGGCTTCGGTTTCTTCGGGGTCTTGCGCGGCAGCCCGGCCGCCGTGCCCTCGGCCCGCGCGGCGCAGGGCGCGCGCCACGGGCAGATGCCGCAGGCGGGATTGCGCGGCGTGCAGATCGTGGCGCCGAGGTCCATCACCGCCTGGGCGTAGCAGCCCGGCCGCGCATCGGGCGTCAGGCGGGCCGCGGCCTCGGTCAGTTCGGGCTTCGCGGCGGGCAGGGGCGTGCGGATATCGTGCAGCCGCGCCATCACCCGCTCCACGTTGCCGTCCACCACGGTCTCGGACCGGTCGAACGCGATCGCGGCGATCGCCGCGGCGGTATAGGGGCCGATGCCCGGCAGCGCCCGCAGCGCGTCCGCGCTGTCGGGGAACCGTCCACCATGATCGGATGCCACCACGCGGGCGCATTTCAGCAGGTTGCGGGCGCGCGCGTAGTAGCCGAGCCCGGCCCACTCGCCCATCACTGCGCCGTCCTCGGCGGCGGCGAGCGCCTCTACCGTGGGCCAGCGTTCGGTGAAGCGGTGAAAGTACCCGCGTACCGCGGCCACGGTGGTCTGCTGAAGCATCACCTCGCTCAGCCAGACGCGGTAGGGATCGGGCCGGCGCCCTTCCGCGCGCTCTGCCGGCCCCACGCGCCACGGAAGCGCCCGCGCATGGCGGTCATACCAGGCGAGAAGCTCATCGGCGGAAGGCGATTCACGCAAGCGTGACATGGAGTTGGCTGACCTCGCGGCGGAAGGGGCTGGCGCGCGGCGCTTGGTCCCTTAGAATAGGGGGTGAGGTAAGGATTCAACCCGTGATCGACAGACCCGCGACCACGCGCGGTTTCGCCCGCGCCGCGACTCTTCTGCAATCCCGCATCCGCCGCGCCGGCGAGGCGCGCGGCTTCGCCGTGTCCCGTCTGCTCACAAGGTGGGAAGAGATCGCCGGCGCCGACATGGCCGCCGTGGCGCGCCCGGTGAAGGTCAGCTACGCGCAGGGCGGCTTCGGCGCGACGCTGACGCTGCTGACGACGGGCGCCCACGCTCCGGTTCTGGAGATGCAGAAGGAACGCCTGCGCGCCCGCGTGAACGCCGCCTACGGCTACAACGCCATCGCCCGGCTGCGCATCACCCAGACCGCGCCCGAGGGTTTCGCGGAAGCGCAGGCGGGTTACACCGCGCCTGCGCGGCGCGCGCCCGCACCCGACCCCCGGACCGAGCGCGAGGCCCAAAGCCTCGCCGCGCCCGTGGCCGACGAGGGCCTGCGCGAGGCGCTCGAGACACTGGCCCGGAACGTGCTCTCCCGCGAGCGCGCCGGCCGCAGCACCTGACGGAGAGACATTCCATGACACGATACATCGTTCCCGCCGCGCTCGCGCTCGTTCTCGTTGTGGGGGGCGCCTTCTGGCTCACCCGCGCGCCAAGCGCTCCGGAAGGGCTGCCGATGGCGGCCGAGGCGCAGGGCGCGGAGGTGGACACCTCCTCGGTCACCGAGATGGCGCTCGGCGATCCCGACGCGCCGGTGACGGTGATCGAATACGCCTCTTTCACCTGCCCGCACTGCGCGAGCTTCCACACCGGGCCGTTCGAGCAGATCAAGGAGAACTACGTGGATACCGGCAAGGTCCGTTTCATCCACCGGGAGGTCTATTTCGACAAGTACGGCATGTGGGCCTCGCTGATCGCGCGCTGCGCCGGGCCGGATCGCTACTTCGGCATCGTCGACCTGATCTACGACGGTCAGAGCGAATGGTCGCGCGCGGGCTCCGACCTCGCCATCGCCAACGAACTGCGCAAGATCGGGCGCATGGCGGGGATGGACAACGACCGGATCGAGGCCTGCCTGACCGACGCGGACAAGCTTCGGACCCTCGTCGCATGGTACCAGGAAAACGCCACCGAGCATGACATCGAGGCCACGCCGAGCTTCGTCATAGACGGCGAGAAATACTCCAACATGGGCTATTCCGATTTCGCCCGCATCCTGGACGAAAAGCTCGCCGGGCAATGACCGCCCCGCTCGAAGGGGTCCGTGTCGTCGAGCTGGCGCGCATCCTGGCCGGTCCCTGGGCCGGCCAGGTCCTCGCCGACCTCGGAGCGGAGGTGGTGAAGGTCGAAAGCCCCGAGGGGGACGATACGCGCCGCTGGGGGCCGCCCTTCGTGGAGCGTGACGGCGCGCGCGAAGCCGCCTATTACCATTCCTGCAATCGGGGCAAGGCGAGCGTGACCGCCGATTTCCGCACCGAGGCGGGCCGTGCCAGGGTTCTGGAGCTGGTGGCCGGGGCGGACGTGGTGATCGAGAACTTCAAGGTGGGCGGGCTCGCCAAGTACGGGCTGGATTACGCGAGCCTCGCGCCCGATCATCCCGGGCTGGTCTATTGTTCGGTCACCGGGTTCGGGCAGGACGGCCCCTACGCCCACCGGGCGGGCTACGACTACATCATCCAGGGCATGTCGGGGTTCATGTCGATCACCGGCGATCCGGACGGCCCGCCGCAGCGCGCGGGCGTTGCGGTCACCGACATCTTCACGGGCGTCTATGCCGCGACCGCGATCCTCGCCGCCCTGCATCAGCGCGCGCGCACGGGGCGGGGCCAGCACGTCGACATGGCGCTCCTCGACGTCGCCGTGGCGGTCACGGCGAACCAGGCGATGAACTATCTGGCTACCGGAACGCCGCCCGCGCGCACGGGCAATTTCCACCCGAATCTCGCGCCCTACCAGGTTTTCGCCTGCGCGGACGGCCACATCATCATCGCCACCGGCAACGACGCGCAGTATCGCCGGCTCTGCGGGCTTCTGGGCGCTGACGACCTCGGCGAGGCGGCGGAGTTCGCGACCAACGCCGACCGGGTGCAACGCCGCGACCTGCTTTCCGCGCGGCTCGAGGCGCAGACGCGGGGCTGGTCCAAGGCCGCGCTTCTGTCCGCCTGCGAGGCCGAGGGCGTGCCGGCGGGACCGATCAACGACATGGCCGAGGTCTTCGCCGACCCGCAGGTGCGGCACCGGGGCATGCAGGTGACCCTCGACGGGGTGCCCGGCGTGCGCTCGCCCTTCGCCTTCTCGGATGCGGATCTCACGCTGCGCCGCCCGTCCCCGAAGCTCGGCGAGGACGACGGCGCGGCCTAGCCTTCCGCGGTCTCCACCACGCCCGCGAGCGCGGCGTCGAGCGGCGACCAGTCCACCAGTTCGAGGCGCACCGGCAGGGTCAGGACCTTCGGCCGGAAGGCGGCCGGAAGGCGCACAGCGTCCTTCTCGGTGGTGACGAGTTGCGCGCCGCGGGCCGCCGCCTCCCGCTCCAGCCGGGCCAGCAGCGCGGGCGTCAGCGGCTGGTGATCCTGGAGCGCCTCGGCGCGGGTGAGCTCCGCGCCGAGACCCTGAAGCGTCGCGAAGAACTTCTCGGGATGGCCGATCCCCGCGAAGGCGAGAAGCCGCGCGCCGGCCCAGTCCATGCCGGTCTGGAGCGTGGCGAGATGGCCGCGAAGATGCGGCACGCGGATCGCCCCGCCCCATGTCGCGTCGAAGGCGCGCTGGGCGGGCGGCGCCCCGATGGACAGCAGCATGTCGGCGCGCGCCAGCCCCGCCTCCACCGGCTCGCGCAGCGGTCCGGCGGGAAGGCAGCGCCCGTTGCCGAAGCCGAGCGCGGCGTCCACCACCACGATCGAGAGGTCCTTGGCCAGCGCCGGGTTCTGGAACCCGTCGTCCAGAAGGATCGCCTCGGCGCCCGCCGCGGCGGCGGCGCGCGCGCCGGCGGCGCGGTCCCGCGCCACCCAGACCGGGCCGAAGGCCGACAGCAGCAGCGGCTCGTCGCCCACATCCGCGGCGTCGTGGCGGCGCGGGTCCACCCGCACGGGGCCTTCCAGCCGCCCGCCGTGACCGCGCGAGACGACATGCGCCGCAACGCCCTGCGCCGCGAGGCGCTGCACGAGCGCCATGACGGTGGGCGTCTTGCCCGTGCCGCCGGCATTGAGGTTGCCCACGCAGATCACCGGCGCGCCGGGCCGCGCGCCGGGCCCCCGGGCCACGCGCCGCGCCGTGGCCCGCGCCGTCAGCGCCCCGAGAGGCGCGAGCAGGCGCGCGCGCCAGTCCGGGCGGTCGGGCGGGGTGAACCAGAAGGCAGGGGCGCGCATCAGGTGAGCCTTCCCAGGTCGAGCGTGTCGAGCACGAGGTCCACGATACGGTCCGTGGCCTCTGCCCCTTCGGAGGCGACGCTCCAGGCGGCCTCGGCCATCGCCGCGGCGCGGTCCGGCGCCAGAAGCTGCGCCAGCGCCGCGGCGAGGCCGTCGGCATCCGCGATCCGAAGCGCCGCCGCCGCCGCGTCGAGCCGCGCGTAGGCGTCGATGTGGCGGCGCACGTTCGGCCCGTGAATCACCGCAGAGCCAAGCGCGGCCGGCGCGAAGGGATCCTCGCCGCCGCGCTCCGTTTCGATGGAGCTTCCCATGAAGGTGACCGGGGCGAGGCGGTAGAGCAAGCCGAGATCGCCCGGGCCCTCCGACACGAGCACCTGAGTTCGGTCCTGGGGCGGCCCGTCCCGCATCCGTGCCACGGAAAGCCCCGCCGCCGTCGCCATCGCGGCTGCGACCTCGGGGGTGACGGTCCGCTCCGCCGGCGCCAGCACGAGCAGAAGCCTGTGCGACAGGCGTGCCGCCGCACGATGGGCGCGCAGCACGGTTCGCATTTCGGTGGGCTGGACATGGGCGGCGAGCCAGACCGGCCGCCCCGCCAGCGCCTCGCCGAGGCGCTCGAGCATGCGAAGGTCGCAGGGCAGCGCCGCGCCGGCCTCCTGCAGCGGGCCCGTCACCGTGATCTCGCTTTCGGGAACGCCGAGACGCTCCAGCCGCCGCCCGGCGGCACCGGTGCGCGCGAAGCAGGCGGTGAAAAAGGCGAGGGTCGCCGGCACCACGCGCGGCAGGAACCGGACCGGCCGCCGGGAAAGGCCCGTCTCTTCGGCGTCCACCATCAGAAGGGGCACGCCCGCCCGTGCCGCGCAGGCCAGAAGCGCGGGCCGGACGGCGCCCCCGCCCCAGATGCCGCAATCGGGACGCCAGTGGGCGAGGAAGGCCTCGGCCGCGGCGCTGTTCTCGTCCGGCACGCGTCGCCAGATGGCCTCGCCGGGCAGCGTGTCCGGCCGGGCGTCGTCCGCACTGGTGAAGAGCAGCGCGAGACCTGGCCGCTGCGCCGCGATCCGCTGCCCGAGCTGGACCAGCCCGCGCGGCCGCGCATGGCGTCCCAGGTGCAGCCAGACAATTTCCTCCCCGGGTCGCGCTTCGGTCTCCGCGGCCGCCCCGCGCAGCGGCTTGCGGGTCAGCGCCAGGTAGGCGGCGAGGCCGGGGGCGGGTCTCAGCTGTCGAGTTCCTCGGTGGGCGAGGCCTCCGCGGCCTCGTCGCGCAGGCGGTGCAGGTGGGCGATGAAGTAGCGGGTGTGGGCGTTGTCCACCGTGCGCTGCGCCTCGGCCTTCCAGGCGTTGTAGGCGCTCTGGTAATCGGGAAAGATGCCGACCATGTGGATGTCGTCGACGTTCTTGAACTTCGTGCTGGTGGGATCGACCAGCTCGCCGCCGAAGACCAGATGCAGTCGCTGCGCCATGGCTGTTCCCTTTCGCTGTGGGCCGGATCGGCGCGACCCTACGCGATGGGGGCGCCCGGTCAAGGCGGGTCGGGCATGAGCGCCCCGGGTCAACCCGTGCGCGACGCGCGCGCGATGATCGCGGCGATGGAGCCCGCGCTCGATCCCGCGACCTATCGCTTCTGCACCTGCGCGGATCCCGCCCGCGCCGCCGAGGCCGCGGCGCGGGCGCTCGCGACCTTTCGGGAGGATGAGGGGCTTTCGCTCGTGCTTGCGGTGGCCGAGGCGCGGGACATGGGCTTTCCCGACGGTCCCGCGATGCGGCGGATCACGCTTACCGTGCACTCCGCGCTCGACGGCGTGGGCCTCACTGCTGCCGTGTCAGAGGCGCTCGCCGCGCGCGGCATCGCCTGCAACGTGGTCGCGGCCTTCCACCACGATCATCTTTTCGTGCCGGAGATCCATGCGGACGAGGCGATGGAGGCGCTTTCGGCCCTTCAGCGCGCCGCGCGGGCCGGTCAGCCCCCGCCGCCCCGAAGCGCCTCGATCAGCGGCGCGTGAAGCTGCGGCGGGGCGGCCACCACGCCGGCGGTGCGCGGCGGATCGGTGTTGAAGCGCGGGGTGCCGCCGTGCCGGTCGGTCACGACCGCCCCGGCTTCGACGCAAAGCAGCAGCCCGGCGGCGATGTCCCAGTCCCAGCTTTCGCGCAGCGTCAGCATGGCGTCGAACCGCCCCTCCGCCACCAGCGCGAGGCGGTAGGCGAGCGAGGGCCGGTGATGGCGCTCGAAGTCCGGGCGCCCCCCCGGCCAGTTCCGGTCATCGAGCGCGTACCGGGTCGCCAGCACGTTCGCGCCGTCGATCTCCTGCCGGGCGGAGGCCGAGAGCCGTGCGCCGTTCAGCCAGGCGCCGCCGCCCGCCTCGGCGCTGTAGAGCAGGTCATGGGCAGGAAGATAGACCACGGCTGCGCCGATCGCGCCCCCCGCCGCCACCGCGAGCGAGAGCGACCAGCTCGACGATCCCTCGATGAAGCCGGTGGTTCCGTCGATGGGGTCGAGGACGAAGCATCGCTCGGCCGCGAGGCGCTCGGGGGCGTCCTCGTCCTCCTCGCTCAGCCAGCCATAGTCGGGCCGCGCCGGCCGAAGGATCTCGGCGAGCGCGGCGTTCACGGCGATGTCGGCCTCGGTCACGGGGCCCGCGTTTTCCGGCTTGTCCCAGCGTTTCGCGGTCGGGCCGTGGAAGCGCAGCGCGACCGCGCCGGCCGTTCGGGCGGCGCGGACGAGCAGGGCGAGGTCACTCTCCTGCAAGCGTCAGCCCCTCGACCAGAAGCGAGGGCACGACGCGCGACAGCCACGGCCGCGCGTCGTTGGCGGGCACGAGGGTCAGAAGCATCTCGCGCAGGTTGCCCGCCACCGTGCATTCGTTGACCGGCCAGGCGATCTCGCCGTTCTCCACCCAGAAACCGGACGCCCCGCGCGAGTAGTCGCCGGTGTTCGGGTTGATCGTGGAGCCGATCATCGAGGTCACCAGGAGCCCCGTCCCCATCTCGGCAAGAAGCTCCGCGCGGCTTCGCGTGCCCTGGGTGAGGGCCACGTTCCAGTTGGTCGGCGAGGGCGGCGAGGACACGCCGCGCGCGGCGTTCCCGGTCGAGGCCATGCCGAGCTTTCGCGCGGTGGCCAGGTCGAGCGTCCAGCCCGTCAGCCTTCCGTTCTCGACGATGGCGCGGCGGCGGGTCGGCAGCCCCTCGGCGTCGAAGGGCCGCGAGCCGGGCACGCGGGGGCGATGCGGATCCTCGATCAGCGACAGGGCCTCGGGCAGGACCTGCTCGCCCAGCGCGTCGCGCAGCCACGACGCGCCGCGCGCCACCGCGGTGCCGTTGACCGCCGACAGAAGGTGCCCGACCAGCGAGGCGGCGATCCGCTCGTCGAAGACCACCGGGTAGGCGCCGGTGCGCGGGCGGCGCGCGCCCAGCCGCTCCACCGCGCGTTCGCCGGCGGTGCGGCCGATCTCGTCTGCGTCGCGCAGGTCCGACTGGTAGACCCGGCCGTCGCCGTCGTAGTCGCGTTCCATGCCGAGCCCCTCGCCGGCGATCGCCACGCAGGACAGCGACCGGCTGGTGCGCCGGTAGCCGCCGGAAAATCCGTTGCTGGCCGCGAGATGCATCTCGCGCGCGCCCCAGGAGGCCGAGGCGGCCTGCACCTGGCTCACGCCCTCGACCGCCAGGGCGGCGGCCTCGGCGCGGGCCGCGTCCTGCTGCAGCGCGTCGGGCGCGGGTTCGGGGGCGGGATCGGCCAGGTCGAGCGCCGCAGCCGAGCGATCCTCGGCAAGCTGCGCCACATCGGCGAGGCCGGCATGCGGATCCTCCGGCGCCTCGCGCGCCATCGCCACGGCGCGTTCCGCCATCTCGGCGATGGTTTCCGCGCGGGGATCGGAGGCGGACACGCAGGCCTGGCGGCGGCCCAGCATGACCCTCAGGCCGAGGTCGATCCCTTCCGCCCGCTCCGCCTGTTCCAGCGCGCCGCCGCGCACCTCGACGGTCACCGAGCGGTCGGCCAGCACCATCGCGTCCGCGCTTTCGGCGCCCGCCCTGCGCGCGGCGTCGAGAAGCTGGGCGGAGAGCGTGTCGGGGCTCGGAGTGGGCATGGGCGGTCTCCTCGGCTGTGAGCCCGTGAGGTAGACCTCGGCCCGCCGCTTCGCAAGCGGGGCGTGCCCGCCGGGGTCGCGAAACCGTCCGCGCCGACCGGACCCCCGGCCGGCGCGGCACGGCCCCGTGCGCCGGCGCTACTGGATACGCTGGCCGTTGGCGAGGATCTGCCCCTCGCCGTTGATGGCGATGTTCGAGCGCAGGACGTCGTCGCCCGCCGGCACCGCGAACATGCTCATCATCATCCGCGCGCCCATCGCCTGTTCCTCCGGCAGCAGGCCCATGCTCACCAGCGTGTCGAGCAGCGCGTTGGCGCCCGCGAGGCGCAGGTCGATCGACCCGGTGGGGTGCGGCATGCCGTTGAAGGTGGCCGTGTCGCTGTTGTCGAAGGTGAAGGCGCCCTCGCCCGTCAGTTCGGCGCCTGCCGCGCGCAGTTCAAGGCTGTTCAGCGTCAGCGCCTCCAGCTGCGCGGGCTCGTCCGCGCTTTCCATGACGTCGGGGTCGAAGACGCTCACCAGGACGCGGGCGAGCCCGTCCACGTCGAGCGAGAGCGTGGCCGGATCGCGGGGCAGCATCGCGCCCGGGTCGAAGATGTTCCAGAGATTGTCGGACATCGTGAAATCGCCGAGCGTGAGACCGAGCGAGAAGGCGCGCGGCTCGTCGGACGGGGTGAGCGGCACGACGAAGGACATGACGGTCCGGGCCATCTGGAAGGACACCGGGAAGGGCAGTTCGTCGCCCTCGAGCGTCACATCGGTGCCCTCGCCCGTCAGCTCGTAGGACAGCCGTTCGGCGTCGATGGCCAACGCGACGCCGCCTTGCGTCGCCCGGGTGGAGCCGGTGAGGGTCTGCCCGTCCTCCTCGGCGGAGAAGTCGGCCTGTCCGCCCGAGTAGGAGAGGCTGCTTTCCAGGGCATACCCCTCGTCGAGCGCCGCGGCCATGTCGTCGAGACCCGCGCGTTCGGGGATGCGCGCGGAGGTCCGCGACTCCACGGCGTTCATGCTGCCCTTGAGCGTCACGCGCCCGTCGTCGCCCTCGGGGTCGACGAAATCGACGTCGTAGTCGAGCCGCTCCATCGAGGCGCTCTGCTCGATGGCACGCAGCGGCCCGCTGCCCACCGTGGCCGTTCCGTCAAGCCCGGCGACCGTCAGCGCCGCGCGGGCGTCCCCGGGCGGAACGGGCTGTCCGTCCACCACAAGATCGGCGAGCGCGATGCCCAGCTGCGCGGCGCCGTAGTCGTAGCGCAGGCTGTCCTCCGGATCGCCCGAGACGACGATCTCGAGGCCCGACTGGGTCAGGTCGAGGCGGAAGTCGGCGGGCGGCTCGTCCTCGGGCCGGGCCGAGATCGCGACGGGCAGGGTCTCGGGGTAGCGGATGCTGACCGTGCCGTCACCGTTCTCGGTGAAGCGGATCTCGGGCACCGTCACATCCACCGAGCCTTCGTCGTCCGGCAGGGTGCGGGCAAGCGAGATGTCGCGCACCGTCAGCGTGTCGCCGGCCGCCGAATCGCTCGCCGTGACGCTGTATCCCATACCCTCCAGGTAGCCGCGCATGTCGTCCCAGACCTGCCGGGCGGTGACGTCGGCGCTCGCGCCGCCGGCGGCGAGGGCGATGACGGCGGCGAGGCCGCCGCGCAAGGTGTTCCAGCTCATGGTTCGGCCTTTCATGCGTATCGTTCGGCCCGAGCGTCCTCCCGCGCGGGCGGCAGGTCAAGCCCGAAGCCTCGGGGTGGACGTCTGCCGGGGGCAGCCGTATCACCCCGGTACGACGGAAGCGCGACATCGCGGCAGGGAGGCGAGGCATGGGCGGACTGGACGGAAAGGTGGTCATGGTCACCGGGGCGAGCCGGGGCATCGGCGCGGCCGCGGCGCGCGCCTTCGCTGCCGAGGGCGCGAAGGTGGCACTTCTCGCGCGGAGCGAGCGGGACATCGCCGAACTGGCCGGAGAGATCGGCCCCGATGCCATCGCGGTGCCCTGCAACGTCGCGCGCTACCTCGAGGTGGAGGCCGCGGTGGGCGCGTGCCTGCAGGCCTTCGGGCGGCTCGACGTGCTGGTGAACAACGCCGGGGTGATCGAGCCCATCTCGCCCCTGGCCGATGCCGACCCGGACGCCTGGGCGCAGGCCGTCGCCATCAACCTCAACGGCGTCTTCCATGGGATGCGCGCCGCGATGCCGGTGATGATCGAGGCGGGCGGTGGCACGATCCTGACGGTCAGCTCGGGCGCGGCGCACAGCCCGCTGGAAGGCTGGAGCCATTATTGCGCCTCGAAGGCGGGCGCCGCGATGCTGACCCGCTGCGCCGACACCGAGGGCCGCGCCCACGGCATCCGCGCCATGGGCCTCAGCCCCGGCACGGTGGCGACCGAGATGCAGCGCGAGATCAAGGCGAGCGGGATCAACCCGGTGAGCGCGCTCGACTGGTCCGAGCACATCCCCCCCGAATGGCCCGCCCGCGCGCTGGTGTGGATGTGCGGGGCCGAGGCCGACCCCTGGATCGGCGAGGAGATCAGCCTGCGCGATCCCGACATCCGCGCGAAGGTGGGTCTTTCATGATCCGGGTGACGCGCGAGGGCGGGCTCTGGACCGCCGTGATCGACCGGCCGGAAAAGGCCAATTCGCTGACCCTGGAAATGCTCCAGGATCTCGCCGAATTCGCCGAGAGCGCGAGCGCGGAAGGCGCGCGGGCGCTCGTCCTGACCGGCGCAGGCGGCGTCTTTTCGGCGGGGGCGGACCTCGAGGAGGCGCGCGCGGGGCTTGCCACCTCCCCGGTGTGGGAGCGGCTTTCGGCCGCCATTGCGGGCTTTCCGGGCCTGTCGATCGCGGCGCTCAACGGCACGCTTGCGGGCGGCGCCTTCGGCATGGCGCTGGCCTGCGACCTGCGCCTCGCCGCGCCCGAGGCGAAATTCTTCTACCCGGTGATGAAGCTCGGCTTCCTGCCCCAGCCCTCCGATCCCGGGCGGCTCGCCGCGCTGGTGGGGCCGGCGCGGGCGAAGCTGCTGCTCATGGGCGGCGCGAAGATCGGGGCGGACGAGGCGCTGGCCTTCGGCCTCGTCGATCGTGTCCTGCCCGCCGATGACCTCATGGACGCGGCGCACGCCCTCGCCGCGGACACGCGCGCCGCCGCGCCCGAGCATGCCCGCGCCATCAAGGAGCTCTGCCGCTAGCGCCGCCGTCGCAGACGCCGCGCCCCCGGCGAGCGCGAGTGGAAGTCCGGCGGGCGCTTCGACACCCAGCCGATGAATCGCGCCAGACGGGGATGCGCGCGCAGCGCCTCGACGGTGTGAAAGTCCCGCGCCAACTCGGCCTCGGTCAGCGTGGCGTGGATCTCGTTGTGGCAGATCTGGTGCAGAAGCACCGTGGGCCCACCCTTGCCGCCCTTCAGCTTCGGCACGAGGTGGTGCAGGCTTTGCCGCGCGCCCGGCGGGATCGGGCGGCCGCAGAGCGGGCAGACGGGATCGGGCGCGGTGTCGGTCATCGGCGCAGAGCATGGTCCGCGCCGCGGGAAGGGCAAGGACGCGATGGAGCGGATCGAGGCGCTGGTGGTGGGTGCGGGGCCGGCGGGGCTGATGGCGGCCGAGGAACTCGCCCGCGCGGGCCGCGCCGTGCTGGTCGTCGAGGCGAAGCCCTCGGTCGCCCGGAAGTTCCTGATGGCCGGCAAGTCCGGCCTCAATCTCACCAAGGCCGAACCCTTCCCGCGCGTCCTAGCCGCCTACGGCGCCGCGGCGGACCCGCTGCGCCCGATGCTGGAGGCCTTCGGCCCCGAGGAGGTCATGCGCTGGGCCGAGGGGCTCGGCCAGCCGCTCTTCACCGGCTCCTCCGGGCGCGTCTTTCCGGAGGCGATGAAGGCCTCGCCGCTCCTGCGCGCCTGGCTCGCCCGGCTCGAAGGGCTCGGTGTCGCGCGCCGCGTGCGCTGGCGCTGGAGGGGCTGGGAGGAGGCGGCGCTGCGGTTCGAGACGCCCGACGGGCCGCGCCTGATCGAGGCCGGTCGCACGGTTCTGGCGCTGGGCGGGGCGAGCTGGGCGCGGCTCGGCTCGGACGGGGCCTGGGCCCCGTGGCTCGCCGCGCGGGGCGTGCCGATCGCGCCCTTCGCGCCATCGAACGCCGCGCTTCGGGTGGCGTGGTCGGCGCACATGGCGCGGCATTTCGGCCAGCCCGCGAAGCCGCTCGCGCTTCTTGCGGGCGGCCGGCGGGTGCGCGGCGAGGCGGTGATCTCCGCGCGCGGGCTCGAGGGCGGCGGGCTCTATCCGCTGACACCGGAACTTCGCGCGGGCGCGCCGCTCTTCCTGGATCTCGCGCCCGACCTCACCGAGGCCGAGGTGGCCCGGCGACTCGCCCGCCCGCGGGGCAAGGCAAGTCTCTCCAACCATCTCCGCCGCGCGCTGCGGCTGGATCCCGTGCGCCAGGCGCTACTGATGGAGTTCGCGCGGCCGCTGCCGGCCGCGCCCGGGGCGCTTGCGCCGCTCGTCAAGGCGCTGCCCGTGGCCCATGCCGGGCTCGCGGCCCTCGACGAGGCGATCTCGACCGCGGGCGGCGTGCGCTGGGAGGGGCTCGATTCGGGGCTTCAGCTGCGCGATGTGCCCGGGGTCTGGTGCGCGGGCGAGATGCTCGACTGGGAGGCGCCCACGGGCGGCTACCTGCTGACCGCCTGCCTTTCCACGGGCCGCTGGGCCGGGCGCGCGGCGGCGGCGGCGGCGCGCGCCACGCCCTAGCGCGCCCCCAGCCGGGCGAGACGAATCAGGAGACGTTCCACCAGCGCCATGGCGGGGGCGGTCTGCCCCGCCGAGCGCAGCGCGAGGTCGGTGTCCACGATCATGCCGAGCCCCTCGTCGAGCCGCGGCGCGCCCCATCGCTGGGCCTGCCGGACCATGCGGTCGCGGCGCGGGCCGAAGACCGGCGGCCGCAGCCGCGCCGCCCCTTCGGACGGTCCGCCCGGGGCGGAGGCGATGGCATAGAGCGCCCGGAAATGGCGCGCCGCCGCGATCACCAGGCCAACGGGCGTCGCGCCCTGCGCCGCGAGGCGCTGCATGATCGGGCCGATCTCGCCGTCGCGCCCCTCGGCCGCGGCATGCACGGCGTCGTCCATGTCCGCCTCGGTGGAGGCGGGTGCCAGGGCCGCGACGTCGGCGGGGCCGAGCGGCGTGTCGTCGGACATCTTGTAGAGCACGAGCTTTTCCAGCGTCTGGCGAAAGTCGCCCGGCTCGATCTGGCGGGCGAGCGCGGCGAGCGCCTCGCCGGCGTCGCGCGGGATGTCCGAAAGCCCGGCGCGGGCCAGTTCCGCCTCGATCTCGGCGCGGTCCATGGGCTCGTCGTAGACGCCGGCTGCGTAGGCCGACCCGTGACCTTCGAACAGCTTGCGGAGCTTCGACCGCGCGTTGAGCGAGCCGGCGGTGACGACGATCTGCGCGTCGCCCGGCCGCCATTCGCCGAGGGCGGTGGCGATCGTGTCGGCGAGGCCGTCGCCCGCCTCTTCCACGAAGGCGACGCGCGGGCCGGGAAAGAAGCCCTGCGCCTTCACCGCGTCGAGCAGACGCGCCGGGTCGCGGCGCAGGTCCGCGGCGGCGATGCGCGTCAGCCGCATCTCGATCTCGCCCTGGGGTCCGACGAGCGCCGCGATCACCTCCTGCCGGCGAAGCGCGATGCGCATGGTGTCCGTCCCGTGGATCAGAAGCCCCGCGGCGTTCGGGTCGGGCCGGGCGAAGTAGCGCGTCGCGTCGCGGGGCGAAAGCTTCATCGCGGGCTCAGGAAAGATCCGGCGCCGCCAGAAGCAGCCGGTCCACGATCCGGTCGGCGAGCAGCCTCATCAGCCGCGTTTCCGCGTCGCGTCGTGCGGCCTCGGTGGCCACGATGCTTCCGGTGGTGGAGTAGCCGGTGAAGCCGTCGACCTCGCCCTCGGCCAGCACCGTGCCCCCCTCCGCGTCGGAGAGCGTGAAGGCCGCGCTGCCCACGAGCTGGAAACGCGAGGTGCGCCCGTCGCGCGTGGAGCCGAGCCCCTCGGATCTGACGGAGGGCACGACATCGAGCGCGTAGCGGCCCGCCGTCGCGACCCCGAGGCGCTCTTCGAGCCGCGCGCGCAGGTCGAATCCCGCCCGTGTTCCGGGGGCGGAGAAGGCGACCTGCCCCTGAAGCCGCGATGCGCCCCCGCCCGGGGCGTAGACCGGCGCGAAGCCGCAGCCCGCCAGCGCCGCCGCGCAGGCCGCCAGAACGAAGCTGCGGCGATCAGACCACGACATTCACGATCCGCCCCGGCACGACGATGACCTTGCGCGGCGCGGCGCCCTCGAGCGCCCTCGCCACCGCATCGGTGGCGAGGGCCGCCTTTTCGACGTCTTCCTTGCCGAGGTCGCGCGGCACGGTGATCTCGGCCCGGCGCTTGCCGTTGACCTGCACCGGCAGGGTGACGGTGTCCTCCACCAGCATGGTTTCGTCGGCCTCGGGCCAGGGCGCGTCGATGACGAGGCCCTCGCGGCCCAGAAGCGCCCAGAGCTCTTCCGAGAGGTGCGGGGTCATCGGCGACATGAGCTGCGCGAGCGCCGCGGCGGCCTGCCGTTTCGCGCCGCCCCCCGCGGCCGATTTCGAGAGCGTCGCAGTGAAGGCGTAGAGCCGCGCGATCGCGGCGTTGAAGCCGAAGCTTTCCGTCCCTTGCGTGACGTCGTGGATGGTCTTGTGCATCTCGCGCAGGAGCGCCTCGTCCTCTTCCGGCTGGCCGGCCTCGTCCGGCAGGGCGGCGATCTCGGCGACGATCCGGTGGACGCGGGAGAGGTGGCGGTGCGCGGCCTCCGCGCCCGCGGCCGTCCACTCGACGTCGCGCTCCGGCGGGCTGTCGGAGAGCACGAACCAGCGCACGGTGTCGGCGCCGAAAGCCTCGACGATCGCAACTGGGTCGACCACATTCTTCTTGGATTTCGACATCTTGGCCGAAGCGATCACCTCGACCGGCGCGCTTGTCTCCCTCAGCACGGTAGACCCGTCGCGCGTCTCGACCTCCTCGGGGAAGTGATAGACGGGCCGCCCCTCGGCGTCGCGGGTCTGGTAGATCGCGTGGGTGACCATCCCTTGGGTGAAGAGCGCCTCGAAGGGCTCCTTCGATTTCTCGGGCAGGTGGCCGCAGATGTGCATCGCGCGGGCGAAGAAGCGCGAGTAGAGCAGGTGCAGGATCGCGTGCTCGATGCCGCCGATGTACTGGTCGACATTCATCCAGTAGGCGGTTTCCTCGGGGTCCGTGGGCGTCTCGGCCCGCGGCGCCGTGAAGCGCGCGTAATACCAGGAGCTGTCCACGAAGGTGTCCATCGTGTCGGTCTCGCGCCGGGCGGGCTTGCCGCAGGCGGGGCAGTCGGTGCGCGCCCAGTTCGGGTGCCGCTCCAGCGGATTGCCGGGCTGGTCGAAGCTCACGTCGTCGGGCAGCAGGACCGGCAGGTTTTCCTTCTTCTCCGGGACCACGCCGCAGCTCTCGCAGTGCACCACCGGGATCGGGCAGCCCCAGTAGCGCTGGCGCGAGAGGCCCCAGTCGCGCAGACGGTACTTCGTCACGCCCTGGCCCACGCCGTTCTCTTCGCAGAAGCGGATGGCGGCCTCCACGGCCTCCTCGCCGGTCTGCTCGGTCTCGCCGGCGAAGCCGCGGATGTAGATCACGCGCTCGGACTTGGGCGGCACGAAGGCGGGCCCGCCATCCTCTGCGAGCGGCTGGCCGTCATCCTCCAACGGCGCGAAGGTGGAAATCACCGGCAGGTCGTATTTCCGCGCGAAATCGAGGTCGCGCTGGTCATGCGCCGGGCAGCCGAAGATCGCGCCGGTGCCGTAGTCTATCAGGATGAAGTTGGCGATCCAGACCGGCAGCTCCCAGCTGGTGTCGAAGGGGTGCCGCACCCGCAAGCCGGTGTCGTGGCCCTTCTTCTCGGCGGTCTCCAGCTCCTCCTCCGAGGTGCCCATCCGCCGGCACTCGGCGTTGAAGGCGGCGATGCCGTCGTCGTGGCGTTCGAGCGATCTCGCCAGCGGATGATCGGGCGAGACGGCGACGAAGCTCGCGCCGAGAAGCGTGTCGGGCCGGGTGGTATAGACCTCCACCCGGTCGTGCCCCTCGATCCCGTCGACGAGCGAGAAGGAGAACTGCAGGCCGCGGCTCTTGCCGATCCAGTTGGCCTGCATGGTCTTCACCTTGGCGGGCCAGTCGTCGAGCGTGTCGAGCGCCTCCAGCAGTTCCTCGGAATAGTCCGAGATACGGAAGAACCACTGCACCAGCTCGCGCCGCTCGACCGCCGCGCCCGAGCGCCAGCCCTTGCCGTCGATCACCTGCTCGTTGGCGAGCACGGTCATGTCGACGGGATCCCAGTTCACCACCGCCGCCTTGCGGTAGACGAGGCCCTTTTCCAGGAAGTCGAGGAAAAGCGCCTGCTGCTGGCCGTAATACTCCGGGTCGCAGGTGGCGAATTCCCGGCTCCAGTCGATGGAAAGGCCCAGGGGCTTCATCTGCCCGCGCATGTCGGCGATGTTGCCGTAGGTCCAGTCCTTCGGGTGGCCGCCCGACGCCATCGCCGCGTTCTCTGCGGGCATGCCGAAGGCGTCCCATCCCATCGGATGCAGCACGTTGAAGCCCTGCGCGCGCTTGTAGCGCGCCACCACGTCGCCCATCGTGTAGTTGCGCACATGCCCGATATGGATGCGCCCCGACGGATAGGGGAACATCTCGAGCACGTAGTATTTCGGCCGCGCGGGATCGGCCGTGGCGGCGAAAGCGCCGGCCTCGTCCCAGGCGGCCTGCCATTTCGGCTCGATCTCGGCGGGGGCGTAGCGGGCCATGGCGCGGTCCTCGGGCGTTGTGCGTGTGGATTGCGCCGGGTGATAGGCGAGCGGGCGGCGGGCGTCCAGTGCTGCGCGTGCCATTGGCGCGCGGGCCTCGCGCCGCTATGAGGGGTGCCGGAGGCAGGCGTGCGGAGCGGTCGTTGCGGATACTCGTGATCCACCAGAACTTTCCGGGGCAGTACAAGCACCTCGCCCCGGCGCTCGTCGCGGCGGGGCACGAGGTGGTGGCACTGACGCTGAAGGTGAAGGCGCCCACGACCTTCCACGGGGTGCGCGTGCTGCCCTATCGCCTCGAGCGCGGCAACGCGCCGGGACTGCATCCGTGGCTCACCGATTTCGAGACCAAGCTCATCCGCGCCGAGGGCTGCCATGCCGGCGCGGTGGCGCTGCGCGAGCAGGGCTTCGCGCCCGACGTGATCCTCGCCCATCCGGGCTGGGGCGAGAGCCTTTTCCTCAAGGACGTGTGGCCGGATGCGCGGCTCGGCCTCTTTTGCGAGCTCTATCACCGCTCGGACTATCCGCATGTCGATTTCGACCCGGAGTTTCCCAGCCCCGAGGGCGCCCGCGGCCCGCTGCGGCTGCGCATGAAGAACCTCAACAATCGCCTGCATTTCGAGATCGCGGAGGCGGGCGTCAGCCCCACGCGCTTTCAGGCCGACACCTTCCCGGACACGTTCCGCGACCGAATCACGGTGATCCATGACGGGATCGACACCGAGGCGGTGACCCCCGACCCCGCCGCGCGGCTGGATCAGGGCGAGGGCCGGGCGCTCACCTGCGAGGACGAGGTCGTGACCTTCGTCAACCGCAACCTCGAACCCTATCGCGGCTACCACGTCTTCATGCGCGCGCTGCCGGAACTCCTGCGCCGCCGCCCGCGGGCGCATGTGGCGATTCTCGGCGGCGACGGCGTGAGTTACGGGGCGCGCCCCCCCGAGGGGCAAAGTTGGAAACGCATCTTCATCGACGAGGTGCGCGGGCAGATCCCCGACGCCGACTGGGCGCGCGTGCATTTCCTGGGCCGGGTGCCCTACGCGCAGTTCCTGTCGCTCCTGCGGGTGAGTCGCGCGCATGTCTACCTGACCTATCCCTTCGTGCTGAGCTGGTCGCTTCTGGAGGCGATGAGCGCGGAGGCCGCGATCGTGGCCAGCGACACCGCGCCGGTGCGCGAGGTCATCCGCGACGGCGAGACGGGGCTCCTGGTGGATTTCTTCGACGGCGCGGGGCTCGTGGACCGGATCGACGCGCTGCTCGACGACGCGGCGCTGCGCGCGCGCCTGGGCCGGGCGGCGCGGCGCACCGTGCGCGAGGACTACGACCTGCGCACGCGGTGCCTGCCGCGGCAGATCGCCTGGGTGGACGGGCTGGCCGGGCTCACGCCCCGCGCGCCCGGGACCTGAGGGGCCTCAGAAGCCCGCGTCGCGCTGGCGAAGCTGGCGTGCGCGGGCGAGAATCGCGTCTTCCACCGCGCGCTGCGTGCTGGTGGCGACGGGCCGGCCGTCGCGGGTCTGAAGCGCCACGCGCAGCGATCGCGCGTCGAGCGCGGGGTCCGAGACGTAGATCGTCGCGCGATAGGCCCGACCGCCGCCGGGCGGCGTGCCGAATCCGGTCACGATCACGCCGGTGAAGGGATCGACCGAGTCCACGGGAAGAAAGTTCAGCACGTCGGTGGAGGCCTGCCAGATATAGCGGTTGACCTGCGTCACCTGCTCGTCGCTGTTGCGCCGGAACACGTCCCATATGCTGGAGCGGGGGCGCGCGCCCTGCTGCCGCTCCGCGTCGATGATGTCCTGCGGGCTGCGGGTTTCCACCGGCGCCTGCCGCGACCCGCAGGCCGTCAGGGCGAGCGCCGCCGCGGCGAGCACCAGAAACCGGGGGGTGAAGATAGCCATGGGCCGCTCCTGACAACTCTCGTTTGTCTCCTTAACCGCCCGTCCGCGCCGCGACAAGGCGGCAGCGTTCCGGCGGGCCGGATGCGGGGGCGGCGGGGCGGCCCGCGGGTGCCGCAGCGTCACGCACACGCCTTGTGGCAAACGCGCATCACTTGGGGACGTGTTGGTCCGCGCCCGGCGCCACCGCTTGCCAACGGACCCCCCCAGGGTGCATTCACCCCTCATCGCATCCGGGGCACCGGATTGGGACGATCCTTGAACACATGAGGGAAAAAATGAAGAAAGTTCTCTTCGCCACCACCGCCCTGGTCGCCTCGGCCGGCGTGGCATCCGCCCAGGACCTGGGCATCTCCATCTCGGGCTTCGCCGAAATCGGTATCGCCGGCGGCAGCGGGTTCCCCGATGTCGCGACCGGCTCGGGTCCCATCACTGACCCTGTCGACCGGAACAAGACGCGTCTGCACAACGACATCGGCATCCAGATCGACGCCGTGGGCGAGACCGACAACGGCATCTCCTTCGGCATGTCGTTCGAGATCGACGACAGCAACGGCAACGACCGTGTCAACGGCACGCCGGGCTTCGACAACGAGTTCGCGTTCGTCTCCTCGGGCCCCGTCACCTTCACCATGGGTGAGATCAACGGCGCCTACGACCAGCGCGTGGACGAGGCCTCCTGGGGCGGCTCGCTGACGGACGATCACACCGCGCATGGCGGCTTCAACACCACGAACGGGGCCGATGGAGCCTACGACGGCCAGATCGCCCGCCTCGACTACGACATGGGCGCCTTCGGCGCGTCGATCTCGGTCGAGCAGGACGACAGCGCGAACGATCTCAACCCGATCTGGGGCATCGGCGTTTCCTACGGCCTGGAACTGACGGGCGTGGACCTCGACTTCGGCGCCGGCTTCATGTCACATGACGAAAATAATGGTCGGGTTGTTGCAGGGGCGCAGCCCTTTCTCGGCATTGAATCCGCCTGGGGCCTGAGCGTCGGCGCCGGCTTTGACAACGGTCTGAAGTTGGCGGCAAACTACGAAAGCATTAGCATTGACGAGGCGAAGCAGGCCACGGTCACCGGTGATGCTGAGCGCTGGACCATCGGTGCGGGTTACGACTTCAACAACCTGTCGGTCGAGGCCAACTACGGCCAGACCAACTTTGACAGTGCTGATAACATCGACGGCTTCGGCCTCGCCGCCCAGTACGACCTCGGTGGCGGCCTTCAGGCCCAGGCCGGCTACGGCAACACCAACGTGCCCAGCGCGGTTGGTGACGACGTGGAGACCTGGTCGCTCGGCCTCTCGATGAGCTTCTAAGCGTCACGATCCCCGACTACCGAAGAGCGGGCCCTCGCGGCCCGCTCTTTTCTTTTGCGCGCTCGGGGTGTTACTTGGCGGCGACCCACGGAGCCCGCCATGCCCCCGCCCACGCCCCAGCAGATCAAGGCCGCTTTCGCGAAGGCCGGCGCGCTTCACGCCAAGGGCCGGCTGGCCGAGGCGCGGCGCCTTTACGCCGACCTGACCCGCGCCGCGCCCCGCGCGCCGGAGCCGCATTACCACCTTGCCCGCATCGCCCTGGCCGAGCGCGACCTCGACGCCGCCGCGAAACACCTGAAGACCGCAGCGCGGCTGAAACCCGGGGAGCCCGCGCTTCTCGCCCTTCAGGCGCAGATCGAGGAGGCGGCCGGCCGCCCCGAGGCCGCGCTGAAGACCTATGACCGGCTGATCGCCGCCCGCCCCAAGGCGCCCAAGCCGCGCGCCGACAAGGCGCTTCTTCTTCAGCAGATGGGCGATTTCGACGCGGCGGAGACCGAGTTCATGACCGCCATCCGCCACAACCCCGCGCAGGGGGAGCTTTACCGCATGGTCGGCGCGACACGGAAACTCGCGCCCGGCGACCCGCTGATCGCCGAGATGGAGCAGGTCTATGCCCGCGACGACCTGACCGAGGGCGCGCGCTGCCAGCTGGCCTTCGCGCTGGCCAAGGCGATGGAGGACACCAAGCGCCACGACCGGGTGTTCGGCTATCTCGACACGGCCAACGCGTTGCAGCGCAGGGCGTTTCCCTTCGATTTCGACGAGCGCGCGGTCGAGATCGACCTGCTTCATGCCGCGATGGACGATCTGTCGAAGGTGCCCGCCGCCGCAGAGGATTTCCGGCCCGTCTTCGTGATCGGGCTGCCGCGCTCGGGCACCACGCTGGTCGAGCAGATCGTGGCGGCCCATTCCACCGTGGAGGCCGGCGGCGAGCTGGGCCTCGCGCTCGACGAATTCTACCGCCGCTTCCAGGCCGGCCGCGCCTTCACGCCCGTGTCGAAGGCCCATCCCCGCACGCATCTCGATTTCGCCGCCGCCTACGAGGCGCGGGTGCGCGCGGAGGTGCGATTCGACGCGCGCGTGACCGACAAGTCGATCCAGACCTTCCAGCTTGTCGGCTATCTCGCGCGCGTGCTTCCGGGCGCGCGCTTCGTGGCAGTGCGGCGCGATCCGCGCGACGTGGCGCTCTCGATCTACAAGAATCACTTCCAGGGCGGCACCCACCGCTATTCCAACGATCTGCGCGACATCGCCCGCTACATGCGTCTTTACGGGCGCATCCTCGAGGCGTGGAAGGCGCGCCTGCCCGGCGTGATCCACGAGGTCGGCTACGAGGATCTGGTCTCCGATCCCGAGCCGCAGGCGCGCGCCCTCGTCGCCGCGGCCGGCCTCGACTGGGAGCCGGGCTGTCTCGATTTCCACAAGGCGGCCGGCTCGGTGAAGACGCTGTCGCTTCATCAGGTGCGCCAGCCGATCTACAAGAGCTCCGCCGAGGCGTGGCGGCGCTACGAGGCGGAGCTCGCGCCCTTCCTCGAGGAATGGGAAAGGACGGCATGAGCGGATTGCAGGACATCCGGGAGCGAATCGCCGCCGCGGAATTCGCCGCGGGCCGCGAAGACGGCTCCGTCACGCTGGTCGCCGTGTCGAAGAAGCAGCCGCTGGAGCGTGTGGAGGCGGTTCTGGAGGCCGGGCACCGCGTCTTCGGCGAGAACCGCGTGCAGGAGGCCGCGGAGAAGTGGCCCGCCTTCCGCGAGCGCTACGACGGGGTGGAGGTGCACCTGGTCGGGCCCTTGCAGACCAACAAGGCGCGCCAGGCGATGGAGCTTGTGCAGGCGATCCACTCGGTGGACCGGCCGAAGCTCGCGCGGACACTCGCGCGCCTCGCGCAGGAGATCGGCCACTGCCCGAAGCTTTTCGTGCAGGTCAACACCGGCGAAGAGCCGCAGAAGGCCGGCATCCCGCCCGCCGAGGCGGACGGTTTCATCGCCGAATGCCGCGGGCTCGACCTGCCGGTCGAGGGGCTGATGTGCATCCCGCCGGTCGAGGAGGAGCCGAGCCTGCACTTCGCGCTTCTGGCCAAGATCGCGGAGCGCAACGGCCTCGCGGGCCTCTCCATGGGGATGAGCGACGATTTCGAGAAGGCGATTTCCTTCGGCGCGACCCATGTGCGCGTGGGCAGCGCGATCTTCGGGGCGCGCGACGAAGGGGCGTGAGCGTCAGGGCACGATCAGCCGCGTGTCGTGGCCGATCCGCGCCGCGACCTCGCGCAGGTGATCGCGCCGCAGCGCGACGCAGCCCGCCGTGGGATAGCCCGGTCGCCGCCACTGGTGGATGAAGATGCATGATCCGCGGCCGCGTTCGGCCCGCGGCCAGTTCCAGTCGGTGACCAGCACCAGATCGTAAAGCGGATCGGGCCGGCGGAGCGCCTCGTGGCTCCAGGGATAGGGCGCGCGGACCATGAGGTTGTAATCCTCGTGGCGCGGGTCGTCGGACCACAGATCGCCCGGCCTGATCGGCACCGCCCAGTCGGCGGGCGGCGCCATCCGGTCCGGGCGGTAGAGCATCCCCACGATCCGGTGGGTGCCGCGCGGGGTGGCGCCGTCCCCCTCGCGCTTGGCCCCCGTGACGCCGGTCCGGCCGATCGCGCAGGGGTAGAGCCGCCCGCGGAAGCGCAGCCCGCGCGGTGTCAGCACCATGTCCCCGGCGCTGCCCGTCACAGCAGGTGCCCCGATTTCGCGGCCTTCGTGGCGAGGTAGCCCTCGTTCTCGGCCCGGCGGCCGACGCTGAGCGGCACGCGCTCGGCAACGGTAAGGCCGCAGGCCTCCATCATGTGCAGTTTCGCGGGGTTGTTCGTCATCAGCCGCACCTCCGTGAAACCCATGCGCCGCAGGATGTCCGAGCCGATGCGAAAGTCGCGCTCGTCGTCCTCGAAGCCCAGCCGGTGGTTGGCCTCCACCGTGTCGAAACCCTGGTCCTGCAGGGAATAGGCGCGCATCTTGTTGGCCAGGCCGATGCCGCGCCCCTCCTGGTTGAGGTAGAGAAGCACGCCCGCGCCCTCCGCGCCCATCTGGGCGAGCGCGCCGCGCAACTGCGCGCCGCAATCGCATTTGAGGCTGCCCAGCACGTCGCCGGTGAAACAGGCCGAGTGAAGCCGGGCGAGCACGGGGCGATCGCGGTGGGGCTTGCCGATCTCGAAGGCGTAGTGCTCCTCGCTGCCGTCCTCGGGCCGGAAGACGTGGAGCCGCCCGGCACCCGCGGCCTCCACCGGCAGGCGCGCCTGCGCCACCGTGTGAAGCGGGCTGACCGCGGCGAGCACCGGATCGGCGAGCCCGGCGGGCAGCAGCGTCAGCCCGTGCGCGGCGGCGAACGCCTGCGGATCGGCGAGATCCGCCACCAGTGCGGCGGGAAGCAGATGGGCCGATTTCACCAGCCGCAGCGCTGTGCGGTGCATCGCCGCGTCGCCGCCCCGCTCGGACACGAGGGGGCCCTTCATCGGGCGGGCGAGATCGTCGGCCGGATCCGCCACGGCGTGGATCCAGCCCAGATCGGCGTCCGCGGGCAGGCGCACGCGGGCGAGATCCTCGTCATAGACCCGCGCCTTGAGCGTCTCGGCCCGGCGCCGCGTGATCGCAAGGCTCGGGGCCGCGCCAAGCGCCGTCACGGCCTCCAGCCGTTCACGGCGCAGCGTCTCGGCGGCCAGCACCAGCGCCCCCCGCCCCGCGCCCGTCAGCACCACGCCCACGCCCATGCGCAGGTCTGCGCGGGCACGCGCGATCTGTTCGACAAGGTCTGGCGCGAGGCTCATGGCATCCTTCGGTTCGTGACGTGCCCCCGCAGAGGCGCGCGGTCCAGAGGCACCCGTTCTAGATACGTCTGCCGCGACATGAAACAATTCCTCATGCGGTTACACGACAGCGTGAGACGTTTGCAGCAAATCTTGTCACCCCCTGCCGGCTTGCGCATCTCGGTCAGGCAGAGGAGGAGGACGTATCCCGATGCCCCAGCTCAAGAACATTCTTCTTGTCGACGACGACGACGATCTTCGCGAGGCGCTTTCGGAACAGCTGGTCATGACCGAGGACTTCGAGGTCTTCGAGGCGGACAGCGGCACGCAATCCATGGAGCGTGTGAAGGCACAGATCTTCGATCTGGTCATACTCGATGTCGGTCTTCCCGACACCGATGGCCGCGAGCTTTGCAAGCGGATGCGCAAGCAGGGCGTGAAAAGCCCGATCATCATGCTCACAGGGCACGACAGCGACGCCGACACCATCCTGGGCCTCGACGCGGGGGCGAACGATTACGTCTCGAAACCCTTCAAGTTCCCGGTGCTCCTTGCACGGATCCGCGCCCAGCTTCGCCAGCACGAGCAGTCCGAGGACGCGATCTTCTCGCTCGGGCCCTACACCTTCAAGCCGGCGATGAAGATGCTGATCACAGAGGACGACCGCAAGATCCGTCTCACCGAGAAGGAGACGAACATCCTCAAGTTCCTCTACCGCTCGCCGGAAGCCGTGGTGCCGCGCGACGTGCTGCTGCACGAGGTCTGGGGCTACAACGCGGGCGTGACCACGCACACGCTGGAGACGCATATCTATCGCCTGCGCCAGAAGATCGAACCGGACCCCTCCAACGCGCGGCTGCTGGTGACCGAAAGCGGCGGTTACCGCCTGGTGGCGTGACGGCCGGCTTTTTTGAGCCAGATCAATGTGGCACGACGAGTGCATCTTTTATGGTGGCAAACAAGGACTCCCGCGCATGTCCGGGTCATGACATGCACCTCCCTGTTGGACTCGGCCGGGCCTCGCGCCCGGCCTTTTTTCTACCCACCGGAGGACGGGTCTGCGGATGGGCGGCGCCACGCGCGGCCCGGCCCGTCGCCACGCTGGACCTCCCCCGCCCGGCTGATTAGGGTCCGCGCGCCGTGAAGAAGGAGCTGCGCATGTCTGTCACGCTTGCCACATGGAACATCAACTCCGTCCGCCTGCGGGCGGGCCTCGTGGCGCGGCTGATGGCGGAGGAGGCGCCAGACATCCTGTGCCTTCAGGAATGCAAGAGCCCGGTCGACAAGATCCCGCGCGACGCCTTCGCCGAGCTGGGCTACCGGCACATGGTCGCGCGGGGCGAGAAGGGCTACAACGGCGTGGCGATCCTGTCGAAGCTGCCGATCGAGGACGCGGGCGATCTCGACATGGCGGGGCTCGGCCACGCCCGGCATGTCGCCGGCCGGCTGGAGAACGGTGTGGTGATCCATAATTTCTACGTTCCCGCCGGCGGGGACGTGCCCGACCGCGAGGTGAACGTGAAATTCGGCCAGAAGCTCGACTACCTCACCGACATGCGCGACTGGCTGCATGCCGAGAAGCCGGGAAAGACGATCCTCGTCGGCGATCTCAACATCGCCCCGCGCGAGGACGACGTCTGGTCGCACAAGGAGCTTCTGAAGGTCGTCAGCCACACGCCCGTGGAGGTGGAGCATCTGGCCGGCGTGCTGGAGGCGGGCCGCTTCACCGACGTCACCCGCCGCGACATCCCCGAGGGCCGGCTCTATTCCTGGTGGTCCTACCGGGCACGCGACTGGGAGGCGTCCGACAGGGGCCGGCGGCTCGATCACGTCTGGGCGACGTCCGACATCGCGGGCGCCGCGCATTCCAGCCGGGTCCTGCGCCATGTCCGTGGCTGGGAGAAGCCGTCGGATCACGCCCCGGTGTTCGCCTCCTTCGATTTCTGACGGGCGGGCGCGACATCTTGGAAGACGGGCCCGGCGGGTCCATATTCAGGCGAAAGCGAATTCGAGGGTGACAGAATGATCGAACTGGGCGGAGGCGCCGCGGCGGCGCCGGCAACGGACCTTATCAAGGACGTGGACGAGCAGACCTTCATGGCGGAGGTGGTGGACGCCTCCCAGGAGGTGCCCGTCATCGTCGATTTCTGGGCGCCGTGGTGCGGCCCCTGCAAGACGCTCGGCCCCGCGCTGGAGGCGGCGGTCACGGCGGCGCGCGGCGCGGTGCGCATGGCCAAGGTGAACGTGGACGAGAACCAGATGATCGCGGGCCAGCTGCGCATCCAGTCGATCCCCACGGTCTACGCCTTCTGGAAGGGCCAGCCGATCGACGGGTTCCAGGGCGCCTTGCCCGCCTCCGAGATCAAGCAATTCATCGACCGCGTGGTCGAGGCGGCGGGCGGCGACGCCTCGGGTGGCCTCGGCGAGGCGCTGGAAGCGGCGGAGCAGATGCTCGCGGATGGCGCGGCCGCCGACGCCGCCCAGACCTTCGCGGCGATCCTCGGCGAGGAAGAGGAGAACGCGGCCGCCTATGGCGGGCTGGTGCGGGCGCACATCGCCCTGGGCGAGCTCGACCAGGCGGAGGCAATCCTGAACGGCGCGCCCGCCAGCATCTCCAAGGCGCACGAACTCGAGTCGGCCGCCGCGCAGCTCGAGCTGGCGCGCCAGGCCGAGGGGGCGGGCCCTGTCGCGGAGCTACATGCCAGGGTCGAGGCCGATCCCGACGATCTTCAGGCGCGCTTCGATCTGGCCCAGGCGCTCTACGCCAAGGGCGACGCGGCCGGCGCCGTGGACCAGCTGCTCGAGCTTTTCCGCCGCGATCGCGAGTGGAACGACGGCGCCGCCAAGGCGCAGCTTTTCACCATCTTCGAGGCCCTGAAGCCCAACGATCCGGTGGTGCTGAACGGCCGCCGCAGGTTGAGCTCCATGATATTTGCCTGAGGCATGGGGCGGGCTAGCTCGATGCGCATGACAAAGCCAGCCGATCTTCCGGATACGATTCCGGTCTTTCCATTGCCGGGCGCGCTGCTTTTGCCGCGCGCGCGCCTGCCGCTGCACATATTCGAGCCGCGCTACCTCGCGATGGTGGAGGACTGCCTCAAGACGCCGGAGCGGCTGATCGGCATGGTGCAACCATGCCCGGGCCCGGGAAAGCAGGACCCCGCGCCGCTGCAGAGGATCGGGTGCGCCGGGCGCCTCACCCAGTTCTCCGAAACCGAGGACGGGCGCTACATGATCACGCTGTCGGGAATGTCCCGCTACCGCGTGCTGGAAGAGGTGGAGGGCTTCACCCCCTACCGCCGCGCGCGCGTCAGCTGGACGGGGTTCGACAACGATCTCGGCAAGACGGAGCATGATCCGAACTTCGACCGCAGTCGCTTTCTCGACCTTCTGGGGCGCTACTTCGCGGCGCGGAACCTGTCGACCGATTGGGACTCGCTCAAGGAAGCCGAGGACGAGTTGCTCGTGAACTCGCTTTCGATGCTTCTCGACTTCGAGCCAGAGGACAAGCAGGCGCTCCTGGAGGCGCCGAGTCTCAGCACCCGGCGCGAGACGCTCGTGACGCTGATCGAGTACACGCTGCGTGGCGGCGAGGGTGGCGGAGAGCTGATGCAATGACCGAACCGACGCCCGCCACCGAGCGCAGCCGGGATTTCGATCGCCACATGCTGGAGGCGCTGATCTGCCCGGTGAGCCATGGCCGCCTGTCCTACGACGCCTCGCGACAGGAGCTGGTATCGGAGGCCGCCGGGCTGGCTTTCCCGATCCGCGACGGCATCCCGGTGATGCTGGTGGACGAGGCCCGCAAACTCGACTGAGCGGGCCGGGGCAGTGCTGCCGGAAGCGCGGGCCCTCCTTCCCCTTTCAGCGCATGAGATCCGGTAGCTCTCCGGTCAGGCCGGCCGCCTCCCGGATGAAGGCCCGACGCAGGCCCGGCACCGCGTTCACCGCGCCCAGCCCGAGGTCGCGGCCCAGCCGCAGGATCGGGTTGTCGTTCGAGAAGAGCCGGTTGAAGCCGTCCGTGGCCAGTGCGAGGGTCGCGGTGTCCCAGCGCCGCCAGCGCTGGTAGCGCAGCAGAACCTGGGTGCTGCCGATGTCCTCTCCGCGCCGCCGCGCCTCGGCCAGCACATGGGCCAGTGCGCCCACGTCGCGCAGCCCGGCGTTGAGGCCCTGGCCCGCGATGGGATGCACCCGGTGCGCCGCGTCGCCGGCAAGCGCCACACGCGCCGCCACGAAACTCTGCGCGAGGCTGAGTGTCAGGGGATAGGTATAGCGATCCCCAGCCAGCGCGATCTCTCCCAGGAAATCCCCGAAGCGGGGGCGAAGGACCGAAAGATATCCCTCGTCGTCCATCGACTGGATCTCGCGCGCCGTGGCGTCCTCCTCCGTCCAGACGATCGAGGAACGCCGCCCCTTCAGCGGAAGGATCGCGAGCGGCCCGGGGGGCATGAAGAACTGGTGCGCGCAGCCGCCGTGGTCGCGTTCATGGGCGATTGCGCAGACGAGCGCGGTCTGGCCGTAGCGCCAGCCGGTGCGCCGGATCCCCGCCCGGGTCGCGGTCCCGCTCGCCATTCCGTCGCAGCCCACGAGCAAGGCGCCCGAGAGCGTGCGTCCCGACGCGAGCGTGACCGTCACCCCGGCCGGGCCGGGCGTCTGCGCCGTGACGCTGTCCCCCTCGACATGGGCGATGCGCGGATCGTCCGCCACGGCGGCCAGCAGCGCGGGCCGCAGGTGGCGATCCTCCACCATGTGGCCCATCGGGCCTTCCTCGATCTCGGCATGGTCGAAGATCAGGTGAAGGGGCGAGGCGCCCTCCCCCGCGCGCCCGTCGCTCACGGCGATTCGCTCGATGGGTTGCGCGTCCTCGGCCACCGCGTCCCAGACGCCGAGGGCCGCCAGAAGCCGCCGCGAGGCGAGGGCGAGCGCATAGGACCGGCCGTCGAAACCTGGCGTGGCGCGCGCTTTTGCCGGGGCGGGGTCGATCAGCGCGACGGAGTGCCCGCCGCGGGCCAGCGCGAGCGCCAGCGCCGTGCCCGTGAGGCCGCCGCCGGCAACGAGGATATCCGCATCATGTGTCATGGGGGGAAATATGACCGGGCGCCCGGGATTGTCCATGCGCCGTGCCGCCGCTAGCCTCGCCTCCGAGCGCAACGGAGGGATGGCGATGGACGAGTGGCGGGGGATGAGCGCGGCGTCGCTCGGGCGTGGCATCGGGGCAGGCGAAATCGACCCCGTGGCGCTGACCGAGGTCTTTCTGGACGCGATCGAAGCGCATCCCGACAGCGGGCGCATCTATGCGCGGCTCACGCCCCGACGCGCCCGCGCCGAGGCGCAGGCCGCATCGGAGCGCGCGGCGGCGGGTCTGCGACGCTCGCCGCTCGACGGTGTGCCCGTAAGCTGGAAGGATCTCTTCGACACGGCCGGCACGGCCACGGAGGCGGGAAGCGCGCTTCTTGCCGGGCGCGTGCCCGACCGCGACGCCGAGGTGCTGGAAAACGCGACCGCGCTGGGCCTCGTCTGCCTCGGCAAGACCCACATGTCGGAATTCGCCTTCTCCGGGCTGGGCTACAACCCGGTGACCGGGACGCCGCCCTGCGTGAACGACCCCGGGGCGGCGCCGGGCGGCTCCTCTTCGGGGGCCGCGGCGTCGGTCGCCTTCGGCCTGGCGGCGGCCGCGGTGGGCTCGGACACCGGCGGATCGGTGCGGGTTCCCGCGGCGTGGAACGACCTCGTCGGACTGAAGACGACCTCGGGGCGGCTTTCGCTTTCGGGCGTCGTGCCGCTCGCCCCGCGTTTCGACACGGTGGGGCCGCTGACGCGCACGGTGGAGGACGCGGCGCTGATGCTGTCCGCGCTCGAGGGCGGGGCGCCCGCGGATCTTGCCGGCGCCGACCTGTCGGGGCGCCGCTTCGCCGCGCTGAGCACGGTCGCGCTCGACGAGCTGCGCGAGGGGCCGGCCGCGGCCCACGCCGATGCGCTGGCCCGGCTGGAGGGCGCCGGCGCCGAGATCGTCGAGCTTGCGGTGCCGGAGCTCGAGGAGGCGATGGCGCTCTCCGGCATCCTCTACACGTCCGAGGCCTACGGCGTCTGGCGCGAGACCATAGAGGCGCGTCCCGAGGCGATGTTTCCCGAGATCCTCGCGCGGTTCCGCGGCGGGGCCGAGCACGGCGCCGCGGACTACGTCGCCGCCTGGCGGACGCTGGAGCGTCTGCGCGGGGTCTGGGCGCGCGCCACGGCGGGCTTCGACGCGGTGCTGGCGCCGACCGTGCCGATCATGCCGCCCGAACTGGCGCGGCTCGAGACCGAGGACGCCTATTACCGCACCGAAAACCTGATGACGCTGCGCAACACCCGCATCGGCAACCTGATGGGGCTTGCCGCGCTCACCCTGCCCACCGGCCATCCGTCCTGCGGGCTGCAACTCCTGGCGCCGCCGACGGCCGAGCGCAGGCTCCTGCGGCTCGGCTCCGCGGCGGAGGTCGTTCTGGCCGCCTGAGCCACTCGTTTCGCGCCGCTATGGCCGCGAGGCCACAAGCCCCCGTCGTGCGGGGCTTTGGCTGGACGGGGCAGGGGGGATTTCGTATCGTGCCCCGCAAACGGGGCGTCAACGATCCCGTAGCCCGAGGCAGCAAGAGCATGTTTTCCGAGAGGTTCTCGACCCTCCCTCCCTACGCGTTCCCGCGTCTGCGGGCGCTGCTCGACGGCCATGCGCCGGGCGGGGAGGTCGTGAACATGTCGATCGGGGAGCCGCAGCACCCGTTCCCGCCCTTCGTGACGGAGATCGTCGCGCGCGAGTCGGCCGGTTTCGGCCGCTACCCGCCGAACGACGGCACGCCGGAACTGCGCGCGGCCTACGCCGACTGGCTGGCGCGGCGCTTCGGCGTGCGCGCGGACCCGGAGACGCAGGTCATGCCGCTCAACGGCACGCGCGAGGGGCTTTTCGACGCCGCTCTCGCGCTGGTGCCCGAGACGAAGGCGGGCCGGCGCGCGGCGGTGCTGATCCCGAACCCCTTCTACCAGGTCTACCTGGCGGCGGCGCTGGGGGCGGGGGCCGAGCCCGTGCTCGTTCCAGCGACGCCGGAGACGGGCCATCTGCCCGACATCGCCTCGCTGCCGGCCGAGACGCTCGACCGCGCGGCGGCGGTCTATCTCTGCTCGCCCGCGAACCCCCAGGGCGCGGTGGCCGGGCGCGACGACTGGCGCGCGCTGCTGGCGCTCGCCGAACGGCACGATTTCCGCATCCTGTCGGACGAATGCTACTCCGAGATCTACCGCGACGCGCCGCCGCCAGGCGGGCTCGAGATGGCGGCGGAGATGGGCGCCGACCCCGAGCGTGTGGTCGCCTTCCACTCGCTGTCGAAGCGATCGAACCTGCCGGGCCTGCGGTCGGGGATGCTGGCCGGCGGGCCCCGGGCCGTGGCGCGGATGAAACAGCTGCGCGCCTATGGCGGCGCGCCCCTGCCGCTGCCGCTGCAACGCGCCGCCGAGGCGGTCTGGGCCGACGAGACACATGTCGAGGAGAATCGCGCCCGCTACCGCGCGAAATACGCGGTGGCCGACGAGATCCTCGGCGACATCCCCGGCTACGAAAGCCCCGCGGCGGGCTTTTTCCTGTGGCTTCCGGTGGAAGACGGCGAGGCGGCCGCGGTGAAACTCTGGCGCGAGGCGGGGCTGCGCGTCCTGCCGGGCGCCTATCTCGCGCGGGACACCGGCGTGGGCAACCCGGGGGCGGGCTTCATCCGGGTGGCGATGGTCGCCCCCGAGGATGATCTGCGGCGCGGTCTGAAAAGCCTGCGCCGGGTTCTGTGGACGTGAGGACGAGGGGTAGAATGGCGTATCAGACACGCGGACGCGATCCGTTCTTCGACAGCGACACGGCCATGGCGATCGAGCGCCGGGGCAAGGAACTTCTGGGCCTCGCCCTGGTTCTGCTCGGCGCCGCCGCGGCGGCGATGATCCTGTCCTACACGCCCGACGACCCGAGCTGGATGAGCGCGACCGACGCGCCGGTACAGAACTGGCTGGGCCGCGTCGGCGCCACCCTCGCCGCGCCGCTGTTCATGATCGTGGGGTGGGGCAGCCTGGGCATCGCGGTGGTGCTGGGCACCTGGGGGATTCGCTTCGCGCTTCATCGCGGCGAGGACCGTGCGATCGGGCGGCTCGTCTTCGCGCCGATCTGGATCGCCTTCGCCTCGGTCTACGCCTCCACGCTGGTGCCGGGCGAGGGCTGGGCCCACCCGTTCGGCATGGGCGGCCTTTTCGGCGACACCGTGCTCGCCGCAATCCTCACGGTCGCGCCCGTTGCCGCGGGCGCGGGGCTGAAGGTCGCCTCGGCCGTGATGGCGTTGCTGCTGCTGGCGATGGGCGCCTTCGTGCTGGGCTTCACCCGCGCCGAGGTCCGTGCCGCCTTGCGCTTCCTGCTCTTCGGGCTCGTGATGACCTACGCGGCGCTCGTGGCGCTGCTGGGACGCGCGGCGCGCGGCCTGGTCGCCACGGGGCGGCAGCTGCGCGGCGCGCAGGAAGGGTGGCGCGCGCGCCGTGCCGAGACGGCGGCGCGTCGCGCGGACGACGATCTCGTGGCGTGCGACGACGCGGAGGATCCCGCCCCGCCGCCGCGTGCGCCCGCGGGCGGGTTGCTCTCGCGGGTGCCGGCGCTGGTGCGCCGGGCCGACCCGATGCCGGAGCCCGAGCTGGTCGAGACCATGCTTCCCGGCGACGACGACGAGCCCATGCCGGGAGAGGACCGCATCCGCGCGCGCATCGCGGACGCCATCCGCGCCCGCACGCGCAAGCCCATGACGATCGTGCCCGAGGCATCGCTCACGGGCGGGCGCGGCCGTGGCCCGGACCCGCTCGTGCTGGACACGAGCCGCCCGCGGGCGGCCCGGGCAGAGCCGCCTCTGACCTCGGGCATGCCCGTCCCGCCCGCCGAGCCGCCCCTGACGGCGCGGCCCGATCGGCATGAGACGCCGCACACCGCCTTCGAGGACGAGCCCGATGACGGGGACGAGGCACAGGAGATGGCGGCATTCCGGTCCGAGCCCATGCAGATCCCGGCCGCGCAGCCGTCGCGGCCGAAGGTGGAGCAGCCGGTGCGCCGCGCGCCCGCCCCCTCGCGCCGGGCGCGGGAAGAGGCGCAGCCCTCGTTGCAGTTCGACGAGGCGCAAGGCTCGTCCTATGAGCTGCCGCCGCTGGGGCTGCTGGCCAACCCCGCCGCGATCGAGCGGCTCCACCTGTCCGAGGACGCGCTCGAACAGAACGCGCGGATGCTCGAAAGCGTGCTCGACGACTATGGCGTGAAGGGCGAGATCGTGAGCGTCCGCCCGGGCCCGGTCGTCACCATGTACGAGCTCGAGCCCGCGCCGGGGCTGAAGGCGAGCCGCGTGATCAACCTGGCCGACGACATCGCGCGCTCGATGTCCGCGCTGTCGGCGCGGGTCTCCACCGTGCCGGGCCGCTCGGTCATCGGCATCGAGCTTCCCAACGAGAAGCGCGAGATGGTGCTTCTGCGCGAGATCCTCGCCTCGCGCGAGTTCGGGGACGGCACGCAGAAACTGCCGCTCGCGCTGGGCAAGGACATCGGCGGCGCGTCGGTGGTGGCGAACCTGTCGAAGATGCCGCATCTGCTGATCGCGGGCACCACCGGCTCGGGCAAGTCGGTGGCGATCAACACGATGATCCTGAGCCTTCTCTACAAGCTCACGCCCGAGGATTGCCGTCTCATCATGATCGACCCGAAGATGCTGGAACTTTCCGTCTATGACGGCATTCCGCATCTGCTCTCGCCCGTGGTCACCGATCCCAAGAAGGCGGTCGTGGCGCTCAAGTGGGTCGTGGGCGAGATGGAGGAACGCTACCGCAAGATGTCCAAGATGGGCGTGCGCAACATCGACGGCTACAACTCCCGCGTGGCCGACGCGCTGGCCAAGGGCGAGATGTTCTCGCGCACCGTCCAGACGGGCTTCGACGACGAGACCGGAGAGCCCGTCTTCGAGACGGAGGAGTTCGCCCCCGAGAAGATGCCTTACATCGTCGTGATCGTGGACGAGATGGCCGACCTGATGATGGTCGCGGGCAAGGAGATCGAGGCCTGCATCCAGCGGCTGGCGCAGATGGCGCGCGCGAGCGGGATCCATCTCATCATGGCCACGCAGCGCCCGTCGGTGGACGTGATCACCGGCACCATCAAGGCGAACTTTCCCACGCGCATCAGCTTCCAGGTGACCTCCAAGATCGACAGCCGCACGATCCTGGGCGAGATGGGCGCCGAGCAGCTCCTGGGCCAGGGCGACATGCTCTACATGGCCGGCGGCGCCCGCATCACGCGTTGCCACGGCCCCTTCGTTTCCGACGAGGAAGTGGAGGAAATCGTCCGCCATCTGAAATCCTACGGCGCGCCCGACTACGTCTCGGGGGTGGTCGAGGGGCCCGATGACGAAAAGTCCGGTGACATCGACGCGGTTCTGGGCCTTGGCGGGAACACGGACGGGGACGACTCGCTTTACGATCAGGCCGTGGCGATCGTGGCGCGCGACAGGAAGTGCTCGACCTCCTATGTCCAGCGCAAGCTCGGCATCGGCTACAACAAGGCCGCCCGGCTCGTGGAGCAGATGGAGGACGCGGGCGTCGTCACGGCGGCCAACCACGTCGGCAAGCGCGAGATCCTGTTGCCCGAGCCGCAGTAGCGGCCGCGGGCGACAGGCGACGCGGCGCCGCTCGCGGCAAAGTGAGCGAGATTGCGGATGCGCGGCCTGCGCGCAGTGGTTAAATGCAATTCATGAACATGCGGTCCGTCCTCCTCGCCGCGGGGCTCGCCCTCGCCTCCGCGCTTCCGGCCGCCGCCGAGAAGCTGTCGCTTTCGGCGCTCTCCGCCTATCTCAACAGTTTCGAGACGGCGCGGGGCGCCTTCACGCAGATCAACGACGACGGCACGATCCAGACGGGCACCATCTATATCCGGCGGCCGGGCCGGGTGCGGTTCGAATACGATCCCCCCGAAGAGACGCTCGTGCTGGCCTCGGGCGGCGCCGTGGCCGTGTTCGACCCCAAGGGCAATTCCGGCCCCGAAACCTACCCGCTGGAGCGCACGCCTCTCAAGATCATCCTCGCACGGCAGGTGGACCTCTCGCGGGAGCGGATGGTGACCGCGCACGATCATGACGGCAGTGCGACGACCGTCACCGCGCAGGATCCCGAAAACCCCGACTACGGGAACATCCAGCTCGTCTTCACCGGCCCGCCGGTCGAGCTGCGCCAATGGAAGGTGAACGACAGCGGCGGGGGCTCGACCACGGTGGTGCTGGGCGATCTGGAGCTTGGGCCGTCGCTGCCGAACCGGCTGTTCAACATCCAGCTCAATACACGGCAGCGCTAGCGCGCGGCGCGGCAGTTCGAAAGCTGGGCCCCGTAGAGCACGGCACGCGTCTGCACGTCGTCGGCCACGCGGACGAGCCACGATTTCGCGTTGTAGCTGCCCCGCGCGAAACCTGTATGGCCCTCGTGATAGGCGAGATACTGGTTGCGCGCGTCGCTGAGCGGGATGCCGTTCCGCTCCCGGCTCTTGGTCATGTACCAGCCCATGAAGTCGGTGGCGTCGCGGATATCGTCGCGCCGCGCCCGGCGCGCCCCGGTCTCGCGCTGGTATTCCTCCCAGGTGCCGTCGAGCGCCTGGCTGTAACCGTAGGCGGAGCTTTGCCGACCCATGGGCAGTACGCCCAGCGTGTAGCGGAACGGCGTGCGCGCATCGCCTATGAACTTGCTTTCCTGGTACATGGCCGCCATCTGCACGGAGACGGGCACGCCCCATTTCCGTTCCGTCGCGCGGAAGGCGCGGTAGTAGTGGGGCCGCTCGGTCGCGATCGCGCAGGCGTCATCCAGATTGCGCGGCGCGGCATACTGTGTTTTGGCGCCGCAGGACGCCAGGAGAAGCGCGGTCAGAAGCGCGCCGAGAATTCTGCTCATCTGCCTCGTGTCCGGTTCTGCGCCGATTGGGGCAAGTGTAACGCAACGCACCCTTGGGGGGAAACAGCAATCCACGCGGCGCCGCCGGTCACGTTTCATTGTGACTGCGCGAGTCACAGTCTGTTTCCGGGGCAACGGGTTCCGGGGAATGGACAAGCCGTGCAATAAACGATTAAAAGGTTAGCGGGGCTATACCATGTT
This sequence comes from Rhodosalinus sp. 5P4, assembly GCF_041365695.1. Classification (NCBI taxonomy): domain Bacteria; kingdom Pseudomonadati; phylum Pseudomonadota; class Alphaproteobacteria; order Rhodobacterales; family Paracoccaceae; genus Rhodosalinus; species Rhodosalinus sp. 5P4. Next base: position 48,008 of record NZ_JBGFSJ010000006.1, on the reverse strand, counting down.
AAAAACGCGCGCCAAATATTGTATCGGTCAAGTGGTCCGACATCGAAAGCACCCCTTTCGGGGCGTGGTGTTCGACGTGGACCCCGAATTCAACAACACCGAGGAATGGTACCAGGCCATCCCCGAGGACAGCCGCCCGGCACGCCAGCAGCCCTTCTACCACCTGCTCGCCGAGAACGACGACAGCTTCTACGTGGCCTACGTGTCCGAGCAGAACCTCGTCGCCGACTACTCGGGCGAGCCGGTCGACCATCCCGACATTCCCGAACTTTTCGGGCCTTTCCAGGACGGTCACTACGATCTGCACTTCCAGTTGAACTGATGAAGGCCCGGCGCGCCTGCGCGCACCGGGACGCGATCAGTAGCCCAGCGCGCAGCCATCCTTGCGGGGATCGGAGGCGCCTTCGAGAACCCCGTCCTCGTGGATCCGGATCGCCTGAGCACCGCCGAGCGGGCGCGCGGGCGTGACCACCTTGTGGCCCAGTTCGGCCAGCGCGGCGCGGGTGGCGTCGGGGTAGCCGCGTTCCAGCCGCAGGTCTCCCGCCTCGGAAAAGGCGCGCGGCGCGTCGAGCGCGGCTTGCGGATCCATCCCGAAATCGACGAGGTTGGTCATCACCCGCGCGTGGCCCGTCGGCTGATAGCCGCCGCCCATCACGCCGAACGGCATCGTCACGCGACCGTTCTCGCGCAGCATCGCCGGGATGATCGAGTGCAGCGGGCGCTTGCGCGGTCCCAGCTCGTTCGGGTGGCCCGCCTCCAGCGTGAAGGCCGCGCCGCGGTTCTGAAGCAGGATCCCGAACCGCTCCGAGGCGAGGCCCGAGCCGAACCCGTGGAAGATCGAGTAGATCAGCGAGACGGCCCGGCGGTCGCGGTCCACCACGGTGATGTAGACGGTCTCCTTGTGCTCGGCCCAGGCGGGCGCGGGCGGCGGCGGCAGCACCGCATCGGCCCTTATGCGCGCCGCCAGCCTGCGCGCCGTCTCCGGCGCGAGCATCGCCTCGGCCGCCGCGGCGTGGTCCGGATCTGCGATCAGGCGGTCCCGTTCCTGGTGGGCGAGCTTGGCCGCCTCGGTCTCCAGATGCGTGCGCTCGGGCCCTAGCGGATCGAGCGATGCGAGGTCGAACTCCGCCAGCATGTGCGCCATCAGGATCGCCGTCGCGCCCTGTCCGTTGGGCGGATGCTCGACAAGCTCCACGTCCTTGTAGCGCCCCGAGACCGGCGCCGCGGTCATGGAGGCGGTCGCCGCGAAGTCCTCGGCGGTGTGCACGCCGCCATGGGCGTTCAGCACCGCCAGCATGTCCTCGGCGACCTCGCCCGTGTAGAAGGCATCGCGCCCGTCGCGCGCGATGCGGCGCAGCACCTCCGCCTGTCCGGGCGCGCGGAAGATCGCGCCGGGGGCGGGTGCGGTGCCGTTCACGGCGTAGATGTCGCGCGCGGCGCCTTGCAGCACCGCGGCGTCGCCCGCCCAGTCGAAGGCCACCCGCGGCGCCACCGGCACGCCGTTTTCCGCCGCCGCGATGGCGGGAGCGAGCAGCGCGTCGATGCCGAGCCGCCCGTGACGTTCCGCCAGAGTGCAGAACGCGTCGATGGCGCCGGGCACCGTCACGGCCTGTGCGCCGTAGGGCGGGATGGTGGTCAGCCCCTCGGCGCGCAGCGCCTCCGGATCCGCGGCCGCGGGCGCGCGGCCGGAGCCGTTCAGCGCGGTCACCTCTCCGGTGGACGGATCGGACAGAAGCGCGAAGCAGTCCCCCCCGATGCCGGTCATCTGCGGTTCGCAAAGGCCGAGCATGACGGCCCCCGCGACGGCCGCATCGGCGGCCGTGCCGCCCTGGCGCAGGATGTCCACCGCCGTCAGCGCGGCGAGCGGGTGCGACGTGGCGCACATGCCCTCGGTGGAGAAGACGGCCGAGCGGCCGGGTGTCTGGAAATCGCGCATGATGCCCTCCCCGCATGACGCAAGCCGCCGGGTTTTCGCGGCTGCCGTGCCGGATTGCAAGGCTCGGGACGATGAAGGGGGAAGACCTCGGTACCGCGCACTGGGTGGGGGCTGTTGACGACGCGGCACCGAGGGAAGCCTAAGCAGCTACAAAGCTGTTGTCGCCCGGCATTCTGTCCGCCTTTGGGACTCATTGCGGCGTTTTCGGGGCAGTCGTGGCGCCGGGCGCTTTCAGGCAAAGCGCCAGCCGGAGTTCGTTGCGCCCGTATCGGCGCCTGTAGCGCACGTCCCGCGCCAGGCTGTGGATGAGCGGCCAGCCGAAGCCGCCCTCGGGCAGGGTGGCCTTCGGCCCCGCGAGGGACGGAAACTGCCCCGCGGGAAGGCGCCCGCCGGGCATTGGGCGTCCGTCATCCGAGACGGAAAGGTCGAGTCTGCCCTCGCGCACCCGGACCTCCACGCGGATGGCGCAGGGCGCGTCCGACGCATGGGCGTGTTCGACCACGTTGTTCAGCACTTCGGCAAGCACCAGTTCGGTGGCCGTCCGACCCGCGCAGTCGCCGAGATGCGGGGCGAGCCCGGCCATCACCCGCCCGAGCGCGGTCCGGACGTCCGCCGGCCGGGCCGCGCAGCGGGCGACGACCCGGCGGTCGCCGGTCCGAGAGGGGCCACCCGACGCCTGCACGTGGGGGGGCGCGCTCATCGCAGCGACCCGCCGGCGGCTGGGAGCATCAGCCGCCCGCCCCGGTGAGGGCGGTGTCGACGCTGTCGTGGATGGTGAAGATCGTGTCCATGCGGGTCAGGCGGAACACCTTGTCCACCGCCGGGGCCAGCGCCGCGAGTTCGAGCCGGGCGGCGCCGTCGAGCTGCTTCATCGCGGCGACGATGGCGCCGAGCCCGCTCGAATCGATGAACTCCACCCGCCCGAGATCGAGCAGAACGCGCCCCGGCGTGCCGCCGCCGGGGTCGGGCGCCGTGATCTCGCGCATCCTGTCCTTGAAGCGAATCGCCACGAAGGCGTCGATCCGCGGCTCGGCCACCGACACGAGCCGCACGCCGTCCCTGTCCTGCACCGAAAGTTCCATCGTCATCCCCGGCCGGCCATCCTCTTGCGAGGAGATGCTAGACCCGATTCCTTACCATCCGGTATTGAGACGCGGGAGCCATGCCCAGCCAGGGGGAAAGAAGATGAGCGAAGTCGTGATCGCCGGGGCGGCGCGCACCGCGATGGGCGGGTTGCAGGGCGTGTTCGCCGGGATGCCGGCCGCGGAACTGGGTGGCGCCGCCATCTCCGCGGCCCTGGGCGAAGCTGCCCGCCCGGAGGTGGACGAGCTGGTGATGGGCTGCGTGCTGCCCGCCGGGCAGGGGCAGGCGCCGGCGCGGCAGGCCGGTTTCGCCGCCGGTCTAGGCGAGGAGGTGCCAGCCACCACGCTGAACAAGATGTGCGGCTCGGGGATGAAGGCGGCGATGGTGGCCTTCGACCAGATCGCACTCGGCCAGGCGCGGGTCGTGGTGGCCGGCGGCATGGAAAGCATGTCGCGCGCGCCTTACCTCTTGCCCGCGATGCGCGGCGGGGCGCGGATCGGCCATCAGCAGGCGGTCGATCACATGTTTCTCGACGGGCTCGAGGACGCCTACGACAAGGGTCGGCTCATGGGCACCTTCGCCGAGGATTGCGCCGAACACTACCGGTTCACCCGCGAGGCGCAGGACGCCTATGCGCTGGGCTCCCTCGAAGGCGCGCTGAAGGCGCAGGAAAGCGGCGCCTTCGCGCGCGAGATCGCGCCGGTCACGGTGCGTGGCCGCAAGGGCGAGAGTGTGGTCGCCCAGGACGAGCAGCCCGGCCAGGCGCGACCCGACAAGATCCCGCAGCTCAGGCCCGCTTTCCGCGAGGGCGGCACGGTCACGGCCGCGAACGCCTCCTCGATCTCCGACGGGGCCGCCGCGCTCGTGCTCGCGGCGCGCGACACGGCCGAGGCCATCGGCATGACGGTGCGCGCACGCGTGCTCGGCCACGCCTCGCACGCGCAGGCGCCGGGATGGTTCACCACCGCCCCGGTGCCCGCGGCGCGCAAGCTGCTGGACCGGATCGGCTGGCAGGTGGGCGATGTCGATCTCTGGGAGGTCAACGAGGCCTTCGCCGTGGTGCCCATGGCCTTCATGCGCGAGATGGGGCTGCCGCGGGACATCGTGAACGTGCACGGTGGCGCCTGCGCGCTCGGCCATCCCATCGGCGCATCGGGCGCGCGGATCATGGTCACGCTGCTCAACGCGCTGGAGACCCGCGGGCTGAAGCGTGGCGTGGCGGCCATCTGCATCGGCGGCGGCGAGGGCACGGCGATCGCGATCGAGCGGATCTGATCGCCGACACGGCAAGCGAGGGGAGGCCACCGATGACGGTTGATTACGCGGAGCTCGCCCGCACGGTGGCGGCGCTGACGGAGGGCGAGACGGACCCGGTGGCGCTGATGGCGACGCTCGCCTGCGAGATCCACCACGCCGATGCGCGTTTCGACTGGACGGGATTCTACCGCGTCACCGAGCCCGGGCTTCTGAAGATCGGCCCCTACCAGGGCGGGCACGGCTGCCTGACGATCCCGTTCGACCGGGGCGTCTGCGGTGCCGCGGCCCGCACCGGCGAGGTGCAGATCGTGGATGATGTGGAGGCGTTCCCGGGCCATATCGCGTGCTCTTCCTCTACCCGGTCCGAGATCGTGCTGCCGGTCCACGACGGCGCGGGCCGGCTGATCGCCGTTCTCGACATCGACAGCGACCGCCCCGCCGCCTTCGGCCTGGACGACGCGGCGGGCCTCGGCGCGATCCTCGCGGAGACGTTCGGTCGGTTCTGACGCCGTCCGGCGCCAGGGTTCAGCCGAACTTGCCCTTGATGAACGCGCGAGCCTCGGGGTCCTGCGCGGCGCTGAACATCATCTCGGTCGGCGCGATCTCGCGCAGTTCGCCCAGATGGAAGTAGGCCACGCGGTCGGCCACCCGGCGCGCCTGCATCATCGAGTGGGTGGCGACCACGACCGCATGGCGCGTCTTGATCTCCAACAGAAGATCCTCGACCTTCTGGGTCGCGATCGGGTCGATGGAGCCCGTGGGCTCGTCCATCAGGAGCACGTCGGGCATGGTGGCGAGCGCGCGCGCGATGCAGAGGCGCTGCTGCTGGCCGCCCGACAGGTCGGTGGCTTCCAGGTCGCGCAGGTGATCCTTCACCTCGTCCCAGAGATGCGCGCGGCGCAGGCAGTCCTCAACATGGTCGGCGAGTTCCGCGCGACTGCCGGTCAGGCCGTGGATCTTCGCGCCGTAGGCCACGTTGTCCCAGATGCTCATGGGAAAGGGGTTGGGCTTCTGCGCGACCCAGCCGAATCGGCGCCGGTGAAGCGGCGGATCGACGTCGCGCGCGTGGATGTCGTGCCCGTCCATCAAGACGCTGCCCTCGATCCGGACGCCGCGGGTGTCGTCGTGCATCCGGTTGAGAACCTTCAGCATGGTGGACTTGCCGCAGCCCGAGGGCCCGATGAAGGCGAGGACCTCGCGCGGGTAGAGATCGAAACTCATATCTTTCAGCGCGTGCGTGCCGTCGCCGTACCAAAGGTTCAGATCGCGTATTTCGATGATCGGCGCGGCGTTGTCGCGCGCATTTCCGTCTGGCCGGTCCGCGGCCCCGTTCTGGTCGAACATGTCGTCCTCCCGTTCGTGCATGAGCAGGAGGGTGCCCGGCGCCGTCCGACGGGCGATTGATCTGGGTCACGCGCCCGCGGATTTCACAAAAGTTTCACGTTGCACCGGAACCCGCGCCGTGCCGCTCACTCGCCGAGCTTGGCGTGCACCTCCTCGAGGTCGATCTCTCCCACGGGCATCCGGTTGGCCGGGTTCTCGAAATCGTAGCGGAAGAGCTCGAAATCCCGATTGTAGATCTCGTAGACGAGGTGCATCGACAGATCGTCGAAGTAGTCCTCCACCGGGTGCAGGCGCTGCGGGCCGTGGCCCGAGCTTTCGTTGAAGCGCGGCACCTGCGCCAGATCGACGGGGTGGGGCGTCTCTATCGCGTCGAGAACCGCCTGCATCCCCTCGTCGAACCTTTCGGTCCAGAAGATGCGGTCGTAGCGTCCGCCGTTCAGGATGAAGGTGGAGACATGGCCCGAGACGGCGGACCAGTGGATGTCGGGCTCCATCGGGCGTTTCCAGCGGATCGTGTCGCGGGCGAAGAGCAGGAAGCGGCGGAAGCTCTTGATCTGGTCGAACTCCTGCCAGCCGTCCGCGCCGCCCACCTCGATCCCATATTTCTGGATCACCGTGGGCACGAGGTTGCCGCGGTAGCGCCGCCCGTTGCGCTGGATGCCGCAGATCTTGTCGAAGAAGGAGGACAGGATCCGGCTGTAGGGATTGCGCACGCAGGTGAAGGCGACCGCGCCGCGCGCCCTCACCGTCTCCTCGATGCGCGGCTGGCTTTCCGGCTGCGCCCACTTGTGCAGACCCTCGGTCGCGTCGTGGATGTCGCCGTCATAGTAGCGCCCGTGATCGGAGTAGTAGAGGATCTGCCCGATCGTGGAGCACGCGCATTTCGGCACCACGCGGTAGACCACGCTGCCGCTTTCGGTCATCCATGTGCCTGGAAAGCCGATGGGTCCTGCCTCCGTCAGCCGCTTCGGGCCCTGCCTGTCTGGCGGTATACCGCGAGGCGGCGAAACAGGGAAAGAACCTATCGCGCCGAAGCGCCGGGAAACACTGTTTCTCCGGCGCGGCTTCGGCGGTATCAACGTCGGAACCGGGAGCGGACACGGGGGGGCGGCGCGCAGGTTTGGCCAGGATCGCGTTCATACTTCTTTGCCACAAGGATCCCGACGCGATCGTCAAGCAGGCGCAGCGGCTGACGGCCGCGGGCGACTGCATCGCCATCCACCTCGACGCGCGCGCGGATCCCGGGCATTTCGCGCGCATTCGCGCCGCGCTGCGCGACAACCCCGCCGTGACCTTTGCGAAACGGCGGGTCAGATGTGGCTGGGGGGAATGGTCGCTGGTTCAGGCGACGCTCAACGCGGTCGAGGCCGCGCTCGGCGCCTTTCCCGAGGCCACGCATTTCTACATGCTGTCCGGCGACTGCATGGCGATCAAGTCGGCGGAATACGCCCATGCCTTCCTCGACGCGCGCGACGCCGACTACATCGAAAGCGTCGATTTCTTCGCCTCCGACTGGATCCGGACGGGGATCAGGGAGGAACGGCTGATCTACCGGCACTGGTTCAACGAGCGCCGGCAGAAGCGGCTGTTCTACGCCTCGCTCGACATCCAGCGCCGCCTCGGGCTGGCGCGGCGCGTGCCCGCCGACCTGGAAATGATGATCGGCAGCCAGTGGTGGTGCCTGCGCCGCCGCACGGTGGAGGCGATCCTGGGGTTCCTGGCCGGGCGGCCCGACGTCGTCCGCTTCTTCCGGACCACATGGATCCCGGACGAGACGACGTTCCAGACGCTGGTGCGCCACCTCGTGCCCGAGACCGAGATCGAAAGCCGCACGCTGACCTTTCTCATGTTCTCCGACTACGGGGTGCCGGTCACCTTCTACAACGACCACTACGACCTGCTGCTGAGCCAGGATGCGCTTTTCGCCCGCAAGATCAGCCCCGAGGCGCGCGATCTGAAGCGCCGGCTCGGCCATCTCTACGCCTCCGAGGGCACCGAGTTCCAGATCTCGGACGAGGGGCGGAGCCTTTACAGGTTCCTCACCGGGCGCGGCCGCATCGGCCGGCGCTTCGCGCCGCGCTTCTGGGAGGCAGAGGGCACGCTCGGCCACGAGCGCGAGCTGCTGATCGTGGTGTGCAAGAAATGGCATGTCGCCAAGCGCCTCGTCGGGCGCATTCGGCAGATGACGAACCTGCCCTGCGCCGAGTATCTCTTCAACGAGGAGACCGCCGAACTGCCCGATCTGGGCGGCATCCAGAAAAGCATGGAAAAGCGCCATCGCCACCGCCGCGCGCTGATGCGGATGCTGTTCGACTATCACGGCGCCGACCGGCTCGTGGTGTGCATGGATCCCGCCGATCTCGATCTCATGCTGGATTTCGGCCGCGATCGCTCGGTCACGCGGATCCTGGAGATCGAGTGCGCCTTTACCGATGCCTATCTCGTCGGACATGCGATGCGTGTCGGACTGGCCGGGCCGCGCACGCCGCGTGAGACGCTGGAACGGCTGCTGCCGACGATCCGCAACGAGATCGCCTTCGAAAGCGACCGCATCCGCGAGGCGGGCTTTGCGCATCACTACCGCCTGCGCGAGAACGACCCGCCCGAGGCCAACGCCCGGCCGCTGGCGGAATTCCTTGCGATCGGCGACGCACAGGCGCTAGAGATCGCGCGCACCCAGCATCTGTTTGCCGACTGAGGGGACGGGGATGGCCTACGCCTACGACGACCAGAACGTGTTCGCGAAGATTCTGCGCGGGGAGATCCCCAACGACACCGTGATGGAGACCGAGCACAGCCTCGCCTTTCGCGACATCCAGCCCCAGGCGCCGGTGCATGTGCTGGTGATCCCGAAAGGCCCCTACGTGTCCTTCGACCACTTCGCGCAGGAAGCGTCGGAGGCGGAGATCGTCGATTACGTCCGCACGGTGGGCGAAGTCTGCCGCATGGAGGGCGTGGAGGAGCAGGGCTTCCGCCTCATCTCGAACGCGGGCCGCGACGGCGTGCAGGAGGTGCCGCATCTCCACGTGCACGTCCTCGCCGGCCGTCCGCTCGGCCGGATGCTGGCGCGCGCGGAGTAGCCGCGCGGCGCGTCACTCCGCGCGGGTGCGCGTGAGCGACAGGAACACGTCCTCCAGGTCGGGCTCTTCCGAGCGTACGTCGCGGATCGAGATGCCCGCCGCGCGCACCGCGTCCAGCACCGCCCCGGCCTGCGTGCGCCGGGTCTGGTAGCTCAGCGCGAGCGCGCCGTCGGCGCGGCGCTCCACCGTCACGCCCTCCGCTTCCGGCAGGCGCGGCACCTCGCCATCGGGTTGGACCACGAGCGTCTTGGCGTCGAAGCGCGCCAGCAGGGCCGGGGTGCTGTCATGGGCGACCACGAGGCCCTCGTGGATGATGGCGATCTCGTCGCACATCTGCTCGGCCTCCTCGAGGTAGTGGGTGGTCAGGATGATCGTCATCCCCTGCTCGTTCAGCCGCCGGACATTGGCCCAGAGCATCTGGCGCAGCTCGATGTCCACGCCCGCGGTGGGCTCGTCGAGGACGAGCACCTGGGGATCGTGGACGAGCGCCTTGCCGAGCAGGAGCCGCCGGCGCATGCCCCCCGACAGCGTGCGGGCATAGGCCTCGGCCTTGTCCTCGAGCCCGACGAGGCGAAGGATCTCGGCGGTGCGACGCTGCGATTTCGGCACGCCGTAGAGCCCGGCCTGCACCTCCAGCAGCGCCCGCGGCGTGAAGAACGGGTCGAGGTTCAGTTCCTGCGGCATCACCCCGATCGCGGCGCGCGACTGGCGCGGGTTCACGTCCTGGTCGAAGCCCCAGATCGCGACCCGGCCCGCCGTTTTCAGCACCAGCCCGGCCAGGATGTTGATCAGCGTCGACTTGCCGGCCCCGTTGGGGCCCAGAAGGCCGAAGACGGACCCTTCCGGCACCGCGAGATCGACGCCGCGCAGCGCGTGCTTGGGCGCCGCGCCGCGCCCCCCCGCATAGGTCTTCGTCAGCCCTTCGATCTCGATCGCGTTGCCGGCCATGTCGCCCTTGTCCCTGCCTCGCTCATCGCGCATATCTGCCCTTAGTCGAGGCGCCGCGCGCCTACAACCGTCAGGAGCCGTCATGCCGATGACCTTCGAGCCGCCCGAGACGAAAATCGTCGATCGCTGGCGCGTCGCCTGCGACGGCGGCGAGGGCGCGCTGGGGCATCCGCGCGTCTGGCTGCAGATCCCGCGCGACACCGGCTGGGTCGAATGCGGCTACTGCGACGCGAAATACGTTCACCGCGACTTCACCGAGGCGCCTGGCGAGGGCTGAGCGGCCCGGCGCGGCGTTGCCGGCTCCGTCCGGTGGCGCGGGCCGGCCGCAAGGCCGCGCCACTGGCGCCCGCCCGCCCTGCGTGGCAAGACAGGGCGCGACTGCACGGGCGGGAGGCTTCCCCATGAGTTTCGGCAAGGGCCATCATCTGCATCTGATCGACGGGTCGGCCTTCATCTTCCGGGCCTACCACGCGCTGCCGCCGCTCACCCGCCGGTCGGACGGGACGCCGGTGGGCGCCGTGGCGGGCTTTTGCAACATGCTGCAGCGCTACATCTCCAATAACGAGGGGCCGGACGCCGCGACGCATCTCGCGGTGATCTTCGACAAGGGCAGCCACACCTTCCGCAACGACCTCTACGACGCCTACAAGGCCAACCGCGAGGAGATGCCCGAGGACCTGCGCCCGCAGATCCCGCTCACGCGCCGCGCGACCGAGGCCTTCAACATCCCCTGCATCGAGATGGAGGGCTTCGAGGCCGACGACATCATCGCCACCCTGGCCTGCCGCGCGCGCGACGCCGGCGCCCGCGTCACCATCGTGAGTTCCGACAAGGACCTGATGCAACTGGTGGGCGAGGGCGTGGAGATGTTCGACGCCATGAAGAACCGCCGCATCGACCGCGAGGGCGTGGAGGAGAAGTTCGGCGTGCCGCCCGAGAAGGTCGTGGACGTGCAGGCGCTCGCGGGCGACAGCATCGACAACGTGCCCGGCGCGCCCGGTATCGGGGTGAAGACCGCCGCGCTTCTCGTCAACGAGTTCGGCGACCTCGAGACGCTGCTGGAGCGGGCCGAGGACATCAAGCAGCCCAAGCGCCGCCAGACCCTGATCGAGCACGCCGACCAGATCCGGCTTTCGAAGAAGCTGGTGGAACTCGACCGCGACATGGACCTCGCGGTCGGCCCGCACGAGCTGGAGCTGCGCGACCCCGACGCCGGGACGCTTCTGGGCTTTCTCTCCGAGATGGAGTTCCGGACCCTCACCCGGCGCGTGGCCGAGGCGCTGGGCGTCGAGCCGCCGGCGATCCCCGACACCAACCCGGGGGGCGCCGACCCGTCGGAGGGCGAGGACGCGCCCGAGACCGCGGGCTTCGAGCCCGGAAGCTACGCGTGCATCCGCGATCTAGCCGCCCTCTCGGCGTGGCTCGACCGCGCCCGCGCGCAGGGCTACTTGGCGCTCGACACCGAGACGACGGGCCTCGACGACATGCGCGCGGAGCTTGTCGGCGTCTCGCTCGCGCTCGCGCCCGGGGAGGCGGCCTACCTGCCGCTCGCCCACAAGGCCGAGGCCTCGGGCGATCTCTTCGGCTCGGACGCGCTGGCCGAGGGCCAGGTGGAGATGGCGGACGCGCTCGCGGCGCTGAAGCCCGTCCTGGAGGACGACGCGATCCTCAAGATCGGGCAGAACATGAAATACGACGCCAAGATCCTGGCCCGGTACGGCATCTCCGTCGCGCCCGTCGACGACACGCTGCTGATGTCCTACGCGATGAACGCCGGTCTGCACGGGCACGGGATGGACACGCTGTCCGAGCGCTACCTCTCCCACACGCCGATCCCGATCAAGGAGCTGATCGGCTCGGGCAAGAGCCAGATCACCTTCGACCGCGTGCCCATCGACCGCGCCACCGCCTATGCCGCGGAGGACGCCGACATCACGCTGCGGCTCTGGCAGCTGTTCCGGCCGCAGCTTCACGTCGCGCATGTCACCCGCGTCTACGAGCGGATGGAGCGCCCGCTCGTGCCCGTTCTCGCCGAGATGGAGATGGCGGGAATCAAGGTGGACCGCGATACGCTCTCGCGCATGTCGGGGGCCTTCGCGCAGAAGATGGCGGCGCTCGAGGAAGAGATCCACGAGCTCGCGGGCGAGACCTTCAACGTGGGCAGCCCCAAGCAGCTGGGCGAGATCCTCTTCGACAAGATGTCGCTCGAGGGCGGCAAGCGCGGCAAGACCGGCGCCTACGCCACCGGCGCCGAGGTGCTCGAGGATCTCGCCATGGAGCACGAGCTGCCCCGCAAGGTGCTCGACTGGCGCGCCGTCTCGAAGCTGAAGAGCACCTACACCGACGCTTTGCAGGAGCACATCAATCCCGAGACCGGGCGCGTGCACACCTCCTATGTCCAGTCGGGCGCGGCGACGGGGCGGCTCGCTTCCACCGATCCGAACCTGCAGAACATCCCCGTGCGCACCGAGGAGGGCCGGCGCATCCGCGAGGCGTTCGTGGCCGAGGAGGGAAAGGTGCTGGTCAGCCTCGACTACAGCCAGATCGAACTTCGGATCCTTGCCCATGTCGCGGGCATCGGCGCGCTGAAACAGGCGTTCCGCGACGGGCTCGACATTCACGCGATGACGGCATCCGAGATGTTCGACGTGCCGCTGGAGGACATGACCCCCGAGATCCGCCGGCAGGCGAAGGCGATCAACTTCGGGGTCATCTACGGCATCTCGGGATTCGGGCTGGGGCGGAACCTGCGGATCCCGCGGTCCGAAGCGCAGGGCTTCATCGACCGCTACTTCGAGCGGTTCCCCGGCATCCGCGACTACATGGACGAGACGGTCGCCTTCGCCAAGGCGCACAAGCGGGTCGAGACGCTCTTCGGCCGCGTGATCCACACGCCCGAGATCGACGCGCGCGGCCCGCGGGCGGGCTTCGCCCGGCGCGCCGCGATCAACGCGCCGATTCAGGGCACCGCGGCGGACATCATCCGGCGCGCCATGGTGCGGATGCCCGGGGCGATCGAAGGACTGCCCGCGCGGATGCTCCTGCAGGTCCACGACGAGCTTCTCTTCGAGGTGGAGGCAGGCGCCGAGGCGGATCTCGTCGCCGCTGCCCGCACGGTCATGGAGGCCGCGGCCGAACCCGCCGTGCGGCTCGACGTGCCGCTCGTCGTGGACGCGGGGCAGGGGGCAAACTGGGCCGAGGCGCACTGAACGCGCGCGGCCGGTCTCGGTGGACCGCCCGCGCGCGACGTGAGACAGTCACGCTTGAAGCGTCGCCAGCCCCCGGAGCCCCGCCATGGTCAAGCCCGTCCAAAAGATCCTCTGCCCCGTCAATCTTCGCCATGTGAAGCACGAGCAAAGCGCCTACGAGGAAGCCAGCGAAATGGCCGGGCGGCGTGGCGCGGAGCTCATCGTCGCGACCATCGCGCCCGAGATGGAGCGCAACCTGAACATCTACGACGCGGAGACCTACTGGACGGGCGAGTTGCGGAAATTCGTCGCCGCCAACCGCCATCCGGGGGTGACGCCGCGCCTGATCGTGCGCAAGGGCGCGGTGCACCGGCAGATCGTGAAGCTCGCCATGTCCGAGGCGGTAGATCTCATCGTGATGGAGGCGGCCAACCCGCGCATCCGCGACTACCTTCTCGGAACGACCGCAAGCCACGTCGTGGCGCATGCGCCCTGCTCCGTCTACGTGGTGCGCCAGCTGGACTGACGCGGCCATGGGCGACCATCACGGCCACCACCACGGGATCGACGCCGGGGCGGGCGACCTGCGTGTCGCGCTCGCCGTTGGCGTGAACCTGTTCCTGACGCTGGTACAGATCGTCGCCGGAGCCATATCCGGAAGCCTCGCGCTCGTCGCCGACGCGATCCACAACCTGTCCGACGCGCTCTCGCTCGGGATCGCGCTCGCCGCGCGGCGCATCGGGCGGCGGCCCGCCGACGCGGCGATGACCTTCGGCTACCGGCGCGCCGAGGTCGTCGCGGCGCTCGTCAACTACACGACGCTGATCGTCATCGCCGTCTGGCTCGGGGCGGAGGGGGTCATGCGCCTCGTGACCCCCGAGCCGGTCACGGGCTGGATCATGGTGGCGGTGGCGGGGGTCGCCCTCGCCGTGGACCTCGTGACCGCCGCGCTCACCTGGGCGATGGCGAAGAGCAGCGTGAACATACGCGCGGCCTTCCTGCACAATCTCGCGGACGCGCTGGGCTCGCTCGGCGTCATCGTCGCGGGCAGTCTCATCCTGCTCTACGGTGCGACCTGGGTGGACGCGGCGGTGACGCTCGGGATCGCGGCCTACATCCTGTGGCAAAGCGCGGCGGGGCTGGGGCCCGTCGTGCGCATCCTGATGCTGGCAAGCCCGGAGACCCCGGACGCCCGCGAGGTTCTTTCCGCCATGCGCGCCGCGCCGGGCGTGGGCGACGTGCATCACCTGCACCTCTGGCGGATGCAGGAGCATGAGGCCGCGCTGGAGGCGCATGTGGTGCTGTCGGGAGAAATGCCCGCGCAAACCGTGCGCCTCGCCCTGAAAGACATGCTGAAGTTGCGCTTCGACCTCGCGCACACGACCCTCGAGATCGAGACCGAAGAGACCGCGTGCGAGGCGCCGCAACGGCTCGGCCATCCCGACTGACATGCGGCCCGGCGCGCCGCCCGACGGCTCCCGCCGCGCTCAACCGTCCGGCAGCTCCGCCGCGGGGATCACCGGAAAGAAGGCACCGCCGGACCAGAGGCCGAACCAGCGCCCGCCGCCCACCTCTTCGCGCGCGCCGTGATCGACGAGGCGGTAGAAGCTCTTGCGGTCGATGAGCGCCTCGAGCCGGTCGCGCACGAGGACGTAGGGCGCGGGCTCTCCCGTCTCGGGGTCGCGTTCCACGCGGATCGGATGGTCGGGGCCCGCCGCGACGGTGTCGCCGACATGGGTGCGGAATGTCAGCACCTGGTCCTGCCCCTTGCCTTGCGCCTCGAAATCGACGGCGACGAAAGGCGCGTCGTCCACGGTGATCCCGACCTTCTCGACCGGCGTCACGAGAAAATACCTGTCGCCATCCTTCCGCAGGATCGAGGAAAAGAGCTTCACGAGCTCGAATCGGCCGATGGGCGTGCCCAGATAGAACCAGGTGCCGTCGCGCGCGATCCGCATGTCGAGATCGCCGCAGAAGGGAGGATTCCAGTCATGCACGGGCGGGCGTCCCTTGCCCCGGGCGGCGCGCGCGGAGGCGGCGAGGCTTTCGGCGGACGGGGTCACGGGAATGTGTGCGCTCATAGTTTTTGCCTTCCTCCTGTCGCGCGATACACTTCGTGAAAGGGATATATGATGCAAGGAGCGCCTGTCATGGCCGAGGATGCGGATCTCATCGCCGGGATTGAGTCCCTCGAATCGAGGATCGCCGAAGCCCGCGACTCCATCACGCGCCGCTTCATCGGGCAGGAACGGGTGGTGGACCTGACGCTTTCGGCGCTGCTTTGCGGCGGCCACGCTCTGCTGATCGGCCTTCCGGGTCTCGGCAAGACGCGGCTCGTCGAGACGCTTTCGACCGTGATGGGGCTCGACGGCAACCGCGTGCAGTTCACCCCCGACCTCATGCCCGCCGACATTCTCGGCTCGGAGGTGCTCGAGACGGGCGAGGACGGCAGCCGCACCTTCAAGTTCATTCCCGGACCGATCTTCTGCCAGCTTCTGATGGCGGACGAGATCAACCGCGCCTCGCCGCGGACGCAGTCGGCGCTCTTGCAGGCCATGCAGGAAAAGCGCGTGACCGTCGCCGGAGAGGACCGGCCGCTCGCCAGGCCCTTCCACGTGCTCGCCACGCAGAACCCGATCGAGCAGGAAGGCACCTATCCGCTGCCCGAGGCGCAGCTTGACCGGTTCCTCGTGCAGATCGACGTGGCCTATCCCGACCGCGCGACCGAGCGCGACATCCTGCTCGCCACCACCGGCGTGGAGGAGGAGGAGGCGCACGCCGTCTTCACCGCTGCCGAGCTGATGGAGGCGCAGACGCTTCTGCGCCGCATGCCCGTGGGCGACAGCGTGGTCGAGGCGATCCTGGATCTGGTGCGCGCCTTCCGTCCCGATGACGAAAGCGCCCCCGCGCGGGTGCGCGAAAGCGTCGCGTGGGGTCCGGGCCCGCGCGCCGCGCAGGCGCTGATGCTGACCGTCCGGGCGCGGGCGCTGCTGCAGGGCCGCCTCGCGCCCTCGATCGAGGACGTGATGGACATGGCGCGCCCGGTTCTCAGCCATCGCATGGCGCTGCGCTTCTCGGCGCGCGCCCGTGGCGACAGCCTCGCCGATCTGATCGACGAGACCTGCGACGCCATGGCGCGGCCCGAGGCCGCCGCGTGACGGAACCCCTCGTCCTTCGTTCCCGCGCCGAGGAAGAGGCCGCCCCGTTCCCGCCGCTGCTCGCACGGGCCGAGCACCTGGCCGGCACCGTGCTTCTGGGCGAGCACGGGCGCCGCCGGGCCGGGCTTGGCGACGATTTCTGGCAATACCGGCCCGTCCAGCCCGGCGACTCGCTGCGGATGGTCGACTGGCGGCGCTCGGCGCGCGGCGACGACCGCTACGTCCGCGAGCGGGAGTGGACCGTCGCGCAGTCGGTGATGCTCTGGGTGGACCAGGCCGCGTCCATGCAGTTCGCGTCCTCGAAGGACCTGCCCAGCAAGGGCGAGCGCGCCCGCGTTCTGGCGCTGGCGGCGGCGATCCTGCTGATCCGCGGCGGAGAGCGCGTGGGGCTCACCGGCGGATCGCTGCCGCCGCGCCGGGGCGAGGTGCAGATCCTGCGCCTCGCGGAGGCGTTCTCGCGCGACGGGATCGAGGAGTACGGCACGCCGGAGGCGCGGGCGATGCTGCCGATGTCGCGCGCGCTGTTCATCTCGGATTTCCTCGGCGACCCTGAGCCGGCAGAGCAGGCGCTCGCGAAAGCGGCCGATCGCGGGGTGCGCGGGGTGCTGATCCAGGTGCTCGACCCCACGGAAGAGGCGTTTCCGTTCCGCGGCCGCACCGTGTTCGAAAGCATGGGCCGCGGGCTTCGCCACGAGACGCTGAAGGCCGACGACCTTCGCGGGCGCTATCTCGAGCGGCTGGCCGAGCGGAAGGAACGGCTCGGCCAGCTTTGCGCCACGACCGGCTGGCGCTTTCACGTTCACCACACCGACGCCTCGGCGCAGTCGGCGTTGCTCTGGCTCTGGCAGGCGATGGAGGCGGGCACGGCATGACGCTTTTCGGCGCGATCGGCTTCGCGAACCCCTGGCTTCTGCTGGCGCTTGCGGCGCTGCCGGTGCTGTGGCTGATCCTGCGCGCGGTGCCGCCCGCGCCGCTGCGCCGCTATTTCCCGGGCGTCGTTCTGCTTCTCGGCCTGCGCGACGAGGAACAGGTGAGCGACCGCACGCCCTGGTGGCTTCTGCTGCTGCGGATGCTCGCCGTGGCGGCGGTGGTCCTTGGGCTCGCCGGGCCGGTGCTGAACCCCGAGGAGGAGCGCGCGTCCGGCGACGGGCCGCTTCTGGTCCTCATGGACGGGTCCTGGGCGGGGGCGGGCGACTGGGCCGCCAAGCTCGAGGCGCTCGAGCGCGAGCTTGCAGAGGCCGGCCGCGCGGGCCGCACCGTCGCGATGGTGCGCCTGACCGCGCCCGAGGCGCCGGTCTTCCAGTCCGCCGATGCCTGGCGCGGCCGGCTGGTCGGGCTGGAGCCGCAGCCCTGGCAGCCCTCTGCGGACGATGTCGAGACGTTCCTCGCGGGGCTGGGCGGCACGCGCTTCGACACGCTCTGGGTGTCGGACGGGCTTGCGCGGGACAGCCGCGCGGAGCTGCTTTCCGCGCTCGAGGCGCGCGGGACCGTGCGCGTGCTGCAATCGCCCGGGCCGGTTCTGGGTCTCATGCCGCCCACCGTGGAGGACGGCGCGATCCGCCTTGTCGCCCGCCGCTCCGAGCCCGGCGCGCCACGCGAGATCACCATCGCCACCCACGGGCTGGATCCGGCGGGAGCGCCGCGGATCCTGGCGCGCGTGGGGGCGCGCTTCGCCGCCGGCGAGACGGAGGCGGAGGCCGCGCTGTCGCTGCCCGCGGAGCTTCGCGCGCGGCTGACCCGGTTCGAGGTCGAGGGCGCGCGCAGCGCGGGGGCGGTCAGCCTGCCAGACGACAGCCTGCGCCGCCGCGAGGTCGCGCTGATCGCCGGGCGCGACGACCGCGAGGGGCTCGAACTGCTGTCGCCGCTGCACTACCTCGAAAACGCCCTCGAACCCACGGCCGACCTGCTCGATGGCGCGCTGACCGACATCCTGCCCGCCAACCCCGACGTGATCGTGCTCGCCGACGTCGCCACGCTGTCGCCAGCCGAGGAGGCGGGTCTTGCCGAGTGGGTCGAAGGCGGCGGGCTGTTGCTGCGCTTCGCCGGACCCCGCCTCGCCGCGAGCGACGTGAGCCGCGCGGAAGAGGCCAGGCTGATGCCGGTCCGCCTGCGCGCGGGCGGGCGCACGGTGGGCGGCGCCATGAGCTGGGGCGAGCCCAAGAGCCTCGCGCCCTTCGACGACGACAGCCCCTTCCGCGGCCTCGAGGTGCCCGGCGACGTGACCGTGTCGGCGCAGGTGATGGCCCAGCCGGACCCGGTGCTGTCCGAGCGCGTCGTGGCGCAGCTGACCGACGGCACCCCGCTCGTCACCCGCAAGCCGCTCGGCGAGGGGCAGGTCGTCCTCTTCCATGTCACCGCGAACGCGGAATGGTCCACCCTGCCGCTCTCGGGGCTTTTCGTTCAGATGCTGGAACGCCTTGCCGTCTCCTCTGCCGTCGCGGCGCCGGAGGCGTCGGACCTCGAGGGCACGGTCTGGCAACCGCTGAAGCTGCTCGACGGCTTCGGCCAGCTTCGCGACGCGGGCGCGCTGCCCGGGGTGGACGGCGCCGTCCTGGCGGAGGCGCCGCTCGGCTCCGATCTCCGGCCCGGCCTCTACCAGGGCGAGGACCGGACGCTCGCCCGGAACGTGGTGACGCCAGCGGTGACGCTCGCGCCCGTCACATGGCCCGACCGGATCACGGTCCTGGGGCTGTCCCGCCCGGCGGAGACGCCGCTCACCGGGGCGCTTCTGACCTTCGCGCTCCTGCTGCTCGTGGCCGACGTGCTTGCCTCGCTCGCCCTTTCCGGGCGGCTTCGGGGTGCCGCGGCGGCGCTTCTTCTGGCCGCGGCCCCTCTCGCCGGTCCCGCGCCCCCGGCGGCCGCCCAGCAATCCGCCGAGGATGCCTTTGCCCAGGGCGCGACCCGCGAGGTGGTGCTCGCCCATGTGCTGACCGGCGACGCGTCGATCGACGAGATGGCGGAGGCGGGGCTGCGCGGCCTGTCGGAAACGCTCTTCTTCCGCACCTCGGTGGAACCCGCAGAGCCCTTCGGCGTGAACCTCGAGACCGACGAGCTGGCCTTCTTCCCGCTGCTTTACTGGCCTGTCACGCCGGCGCAGCCGACGCCGTCGGACGCGGCCTATGCCAAGCTCAACGCGTTCCTGCGCTCGGGCGGGATGATCGTCTTCGACACCCGCGACGCGGACGTTGCGCGCTTCGGCGCGTCGAGTCCGAACGGCCGCAAACTCCAGGAGCTGGCGCGCCCGCTCGACATCCCGCCGCTCGAGCCGGTGCCGGACGACCATGTCCTTACCCGGACCTTCTATCTTCTGCAGGATTTCCCCGGCCGCCATGCCGCCCGCGAGGTCTGGGTCGAGGCCGCGCCGCCCGACGCCGAACGGATCGAGGGGATGCCCTTCCGCAACCTCAACGACGGGGTGACGCCGGTGGTCATCGGCGGCAATGACTGGGCGGCAGCGTGGGCCGTGGACGAGCGCGGCCAGCCTCTCTACCCGGTGGGACGCGGCTACACGGGAGAGCGCCAGCGCGAACTCGCCTTCCGCTTCGGCGTGAACCTCGTGATGCATGTGCTCACGGGCAACTACAAGTCGGACCAGGTGCATGTTCCGGCGCTTCTCGACAGGTTGGGTCAATGACGGGAACGGTGCTCTTCGACCCCCTCGTGCCGCTCTGGCTGCTTGGCGCGCTGGGCGTGGCGGTGGCGGCGGCCTCCGCGCTCGCGCTCTGGCGCGGGCTGTCCGGCTGGGCGCTCCGCGGGCTTGCCGGGTTCGTCGTGCTCGCCGCGCTCGCGCAGCCCACCTGGCAGCAGGAGGAGCGCGCGGCGCTTTCCGACATCGTGATCATGGTGGAGGACGCGACGGCGAGCCAGCGCCTCGCAGAACGCGCCGCGACGACCGAGGCCGCGGCCGAGGAGCTCGCCGCCGAGATCGAGAGCCGTCCGGACACGGAGCTGCGGCGCGTGACGGTGCCCGACGCGGAGGGCGACGAGGGCACGCTTCTCATGACCGCCCTGTCCGAGGCGCTGGCCAAGGAGCCGCGCGACCGGGTGGCCGGGGTGTTCCTCTTGTCGGACGGGCGGCTTCACGACGTCGAGCGCCTGCCCGACCTGACCGCGCCGATGCATCTGCTGATGACCGGCCGGGAAAGCGACTGGGACAGGCGCCTCGTCGTCACCAACGCGCCCGCCTTCGCGATCCTCGACGAGGAGATCACCCTGACGCTCCGGATCGAGGACGAGGGCGCCGCGCCCGAGAGCGCGCGGACCGCGCCCCTCGACATCTCCGTGGACGGGGAGGCGCCGCAGCGCTTCGAGGTGCCGATCGGCCGCGACGTGGAACTGCCGATCACCCTGTCCCATGCCGGGCGCAACGTGATCCGCTTCTCCGTGCCCGAGGCGAAGGGCGAACTGACGGACCGCAACAACGCGGCGCTGGTGCAGATCAACGGGGTGCGCGACAGGCTGCGGGTGCTTCTCGTCTCTGGCCAGCCGCACCCGGGCACCCGGACCTGGCGCAACCTGCTCAAATCGGACTCCTCGGTCGATCTGGTGCATTTCACGATTCTCCGCCCGCCCGAAAAGCAGGACGGCGTGCCGGTTTCCGAACTCTCCCTCATCGCCTTTCCGACGCGGGAGCTTTTCCTCGAGAAGGTGGACGATTTCGACCTGATCATCTTCGATCGCTACAAGCGCCGGGGCATCCTGCCCTCGATCTATCTCGACAACGTGGCCAATTACGTCCGCGAGGGCGGTGCGGTGCTGGTGGCCGCCGGGCCCGACTACGCCAGCGCGGACAGCCTCTACCGCTCGCCGCTGTCGGAGGTGATCCCCGCGGCGCCAACGGCCCGCGTCGTGGAAGAAGGCTTCCGCCCGGCGGTGACGGGGCTGGGAGAGCGCCACCCCGTGACGCAGGGCCTGCCCGCGCCGGAAGGCTGGGGCCGGTGGCTGCGCCAGATCGAGGTCACGCCCGCCTCGGGCGACGTCGTGATGCAGGGCACCGAGGAGCGCCCGCTTCTCGTGCTCGACCGGGTGGGCGAGGGCCGCATCGCGCTGCTCGCCTCCGATCAGGCCTGGCTCTGGAGCCGCGGCTACGAGGGCGGGGGCCCGCAGCTGGAACTGCTGCGCCGGCTGTCGCACTGGATGATGGAGGAACCCGAGCTCGAGGAGGAGGCGCTGACCGCCGAGGCGACGGGCCAGCGCATGAGGATCGCCCGCCGCACGCTCGGCGACGAGGTCGGCGCGGTGACGATCACGACGCCGTCGGGCGAGGAGGAGGCGATCGACCTGGAAAAGGTGTCTCCCGGCCGCTTCGAGGCGCTTTACGAGGGCCCCGAGATCGGTCTCTACCGGCTCGAGCAGGGCGACCAGACGGCGGTGATCGGGCTTGGCCCGGCGGCCCCGCGCGAGTTCGTGCAGACCATCGCCAGCGGCGCCGCGCTGGAGCCGGCCATCGACGCCGTGCGGGGAGGCATCCTGCGGCTGGAGGAGGGTAT
The DNA here is from genome assembly GCF_041365695.1 of Rhodosalinus sp. 5P4. Taxonomy (NCBI): domain Bacteria; kingdom Pseudomonadati; phylum Pseudomonadota; class Alphaproteobacteria; order Rhodobacterales; family Paracoccaceae; genus Rhodosalinus; species Rhodosalinus sp. 5P4. Next base: position 26,525 of record NZ_JBGFSJ010000006.1, on the reverse strand, counting down.
GCCCGCGATCCGCACGGTGCGCGAAGGCCGGCCCGCCGCCGGGCGCGGCTGGGTGGGCATCACCCCGCGCGAGGCCTACCAGACCCTCGACGTGCGCCAGATGCCGCTTCTGCCCGCCTGGGCGGTGCTGCTTCTGGCCTCGGCGCTGATCGTGGGCGCGTGGCTGCGCGAAGGGCGCCGCTGAGCCGGGGGCCTCATTCGGTCGGCAGTTCCAGCAGGTAAAGCTCCCCGCCCCAGCCCGTGACGGAGGTGCTCGATTCGATGCGCAGCTCGGTCACGCCCTCGGGCAGCGTGATGCCTGCGAGAGAGCGGGTGAAGGGCTGCTCGGTGACATGGGGGTGCAGAAGCTCGCGCGTGGCCAGCACCTCGCCCGAGGGGCCGATCACGCGCCACCCGTCGGCGTAATCGTCCCAGCCGGTATCCCCGTGGCGCAAGGTGACGGAAACCCGCCAGCCGGCGCCGTCGGGCCCGGCCCGCGCGCCCTCGATCACGGCCGGGTCCGCGGCAGCGGCCGTGGCGGCCAGCGCGGCGGTCGCCGCGATCAGGAAAACATGACGGTTCATGGAAGTTTCCTCTACCGCATGAATGCTGCTTGTCCCTCAGCCTAGCCGGAACGCCGCGCCTCGGCCACCGGGCGCGCCGGCAGTGGCGCAGCTCCGCCTGCGACGGCGCGCGCCTTGCCATGGGCCGGTGCGAAGACTACCCCTTCTTGTCAGGAGGATCCGCCGATGGACATGCCCGCACCCGATCCCGCGATTCTCGCGCGCAAGCGCGACCTGGTCGAAGGTCTTTCCCGCATCCTGCCGCCCGAGGCGGTCATTCATGATCCGGCCGAGACCCGCGCCTACGAATGCGACGCGCTCACGGCCTATCGCTGCGCGCCGCTCGCCGTGGTGCTGCCCGCCTCCACCGAAGAGGTGAGCGCGGTGCTCGCCCTCTGTCACCGGATGGGCGTCCCGGTCGTGCCGCGCGGCTCGGGCACGAGCCTTGCCGGCGGCGCGCTGCCCACCGCCGACAGCGTGATCCTCGGCGTGGCGCGCATGACCGAGGTTCTGGAATCCAGCCTCGAGGACCGCATCATCCGCGTACAGACGGGCCGGACCAATCTTTCCGTCACCGGCGCGGTGGAGGCGGACGGCTTCTTCTACGCGCCCGACCCGTCGAGCCAGCTCGCCTGCGCCATCGCGGGCAACATCGCGATGAACTCCGGCGGCGCGCATTGCCTGAAATACGGCGTGACGACCAACAACCTACTCGGCGTGACGCTCGTGCAGATGGACGGGACTGTGGTGGAGCTGGGCGGAGCGCACATGGACGCGGGCGGGCTCGACCTTCTGGGGCTCGTCTGTGGGTCGGAAGGCCAGCTCGGCGTGGTGACCGAGGCGACGCTGCGCATCCTGCCGAAGCCCGAGGGCGCGCGCCCCGTGCTCATGGGCTTCGCGTCGAGCGAGGTCGCGGGCGCGTGCGTCTCGGACATCATCAAGGCGGGCGTCCTGCCCGTGGCGATCGAATTCATGGACCGTCCCTGCATCCGCGCCACGGAGGCGTTCGCCCATGCAGGCTACCCCGATTGCGAGGCGCTGCTCATCGTCGAGGTGGAGGGCGCCGAGCACGAGATCGACGCCCAGCTCGGCCTCATCAAGCAGATCGCCGGCAAGCACGACCCGGTGGAGCTGCGCGAGGCGGCCGACGAGGACGAGGCCGCGCGCATCTGGAAAGGCCGGAAATCCGCCTTCGGCGCCATGGGGCAGATGGGGGACTACATGTGCCTCGACGGGACGATCCCCGTCTCGGAGCTTCCGCGCGTGCTGGGCCGCATCGGCGAGATGTCGACGCAGTACGGCCTCGAGGTCGCCAACGTCTTTCACGCGGGCGACGGCAACATGCACCCGCTCATCCTGTTCGACGCCAACAAGCCCGGAGACCTCGAGACCTGTGAGGCGTTCGGCGCCGACATCCTGCGGCTCTGCGTCGAGGTGGGCGGCTGCCTCACCGGAGAGCACGGCGTCGGGATCGAGAAGCGCGACCTGATGGGCGAGCAGTACGCGCCGGCCGACCTGGAGGCGCAGATGGCCGTGAAGGACGTGTTCGACCCGGCCTGGCTGCTGAACCCGGCCAAGGTGTTCCCGCTGGCGGTGTCCGAGGCGCGCCGCGCCGCGCGCCTCGCGGCGGAGTAGCGGCGCGGTCGGGCAGGACTCTGACGAAAGCAGGCAAGATGATCGCACCGGGGTCCGAAACCGAGCTGTCCGAAACGCTTGCGCAGGCGAGCGCGCCTCTGGCCGTTCGCGGCGGCGCCACGCGCAGCGGCGCGGCGGCGGGCGCGGAGGTGCTTTCCACCGCCGGGCTCGCGGGCATTTCGCTTTACGAGCCGGGGGCGCTGACCCTCGTGGCGGGGGCCGGCACGCCGCTCGGCGAGATCGAGGCGGTTCTCGGGCTGGAGGGCCAGCGCCTCGCCTTCGAGCCGATGGACCACCGCGCGCTTCTGGGCACCGAGGGCGCGCCCACCATCGGCGGCGTGGTGGCGGGGAACGTCAGCGGGCCGCGCCGGGTGGCCGTGGGCGCGGCGCGCGATTTCATGCTCGGCGTGCGCTTCGTGGACGGGGCGGGCCGTGTCGTGAAGAACGGCGGACGGGTGATGAAGAACGTCACCGGCTACGATCTTGTGCGCCTGATGGCCGGCAGCCGCGGCCGTCTCGGCGTGCTCAGCGAGGTAAGCCTCAAGGTGCTGCCCGCGCCCGAGACGCAGGGCATGATCGTCTTCGACGGGCTGAGCGTGGAGCGCGCGGTGGCGGCGATGTCGTCGGCGCTGGGCTCTGCCTACGAGGTGACGGGCGCGGCGCATGATGCCGCGGCCGGGCGCACCATGCTCCGGATCGAGGGGTTCGAGACGCAGGTCGCCTACCGGCTGGGCCGGCTTGCCGAGCACCTTGCGGGATTCGGTGCGGCAGAGACGGTGGCCGACCCTGACGCCGTCCGGGACGCGTGGCGTGAAATCCGCGATGCCGCCCCGCTCCAGTGCGCCACGGGCGACGTCTGGCGCATCCATTGCCGGCCGAGCGCGGCGCCGGAGCTGGTGTCGCGACTCGAGGCCGAGCGCGTGCTTGTGGACTGGGGCGGCGGGCTCCTCTGGGCGCTTCTGCCTGAGGGCACGGACGCCCGCGCCCGGCTCGGCACCTTCGACGGCCACGCGACGCGGGTGCGTGGCGCGCCCCGGCCGGACGTTCCGGCGCGCCCGCCCGAGGCCGGACCGGTGGCGGCGCTGACCGCCGGGCTCAAGGCGCGCTTCGATCCCCGCGGCATCCTCAACCCCGACCTCGAGGCCTGAGCGCCATGCAGACCACCTTCAGCCCAGAGCAGCTCGCCGATCCGGCGATGCAGCGGTCCAACGACATCCTGCGCAGCTGCGTTCATTGCGGATTCTGCACGGCGACCTGCCCGACCTACCAGGTGCTGGGCGACGAGCTCGATTCGCCCCGCGGCCGCATCTACCTCATCAAGGACATGCTGGAGAACGAGCGGGTGCCCGACGACAGGACGGTGCTGCACATCGACCGCTGCCTCTCCTGCCTCGCCTGCATGACCACCTGCCCCTCGGGCGTGCATTACATGCATCTCGTGGACCACGCGCGGGAATATATCGAGACGACCTACGACCGCCCCTGGCGCGACCGGGCGCTGCGCTGGATGCTGGCGCGCATCCTGCCCCATCCGACGCGGTTCCGCGTGGCGCTTCTCGCCGCGAAGATCGGGCGGCCGTTCCGCGGCCTCGTGCCGGACAAGCGGCTCCGGGCGATGCTGGACATGGCGCCCGCCACCATCCCGCCCGTGAGCCGCAACGACGACCCGCAGGTCTTTCCGGCGGAAGGCGCGCGCCGCAAGCGCGTGGCGCTGATGACGGGCTGCGCGCAGCGCGCGCTCAATACCGACATCAACGACGCGACGATCCGCCTGCTCACGCGGCTGGGCTGCGAGGTCGTCGTGGCCGAGGGCGCGGGCTGCTGCGGCGCGCTCACCCATCACATGGGCAAGACCGCGGAAAGCCACGCGAGCGCGGCGGCCAACATCCGCGCCTGGACCCGCGAGATGGACGGAGAGGGCCTCGACGCCATCGTCGTCAACACCTCCGGATGCGGCACGACGGTGAAGGATTACGGCCACATGTTCGAGGGCCACGCGCTCGCCGACGAGGCGCATCGGGTGGCCCTCCGCGCCCGCGACGTGAGCGAGGTGCTATCCGAACTCGGGCTGCCCGAGGGACCGGCGCAGGGGCTGCGCGTGGCCTATCACGCGGCCTGCTCGCTTCAGCACGGCCAGCAGGTGAAGGCGGCCCCCAAGACATTGCTGAAGCGCGCGGGCTTCGAGGTGGTCGAGCCGGCCGACAGCCATCTCTGCTGCGGCTCGGCGGGCACCTACAACCTGATGCAGCCCGAGATCTCGGGGCAGCTCAAGGCGCGCAAGGTGCGCACGCTCGAGGCGCGCGCCCCGGACGTGATCGCCACCGGCAATATCGGCTGCATGATGCAGATCGGCGGCGGGACGGAGATTCCGGTCGTGCACACCGTCGAACTTCTCGACTGGGTGACCGGCGGGCCCTGCCCGCCCCGTGTTGCGGAAACGCTGCGTTTCCGTGCCGGATAGGTTCGTGCCGTAGTTTCGCCTCAACTTTTCTCTATTCCGGGTGTGTCGCGACCGCCAAGGATAGGCCTCATGCGTCCCGTCGCCCTTTTCGCCCTTCTGGTCGCGCTCGTCGCGCCCGTGGCCTCGGCCGCGGACGGCGCGCTGCGCATGCTGGAAACGAGCGAGCAGAACCGCGGCTGGGAAGCCGTCGGCCGGCTGGAGCTCGGCGGACGGGGCTTCTGCACGGGCGCGCTGATCGCGCCTGATCTGGTGCTGACGGCGGCGCATTGCCTCTACGACCGGGAGACCGGCGCCCGGATCGAGGTGACCGATATCGAGTTCCTGGCCGGCTGGCGGAACGGCCGCGCGGAAGCCTACCGGCAGGTGCGCCGGGCGGTGGCGCATCCCAATTACCGCTTCCAGACGGAAACCTCGGCCTCGCGGGTGCGCGACGACGTGGCGCTTCTCGAACTGCACCACCCGATCCGCAATACCGGCGTCATTCCGTTCCGGACGGGCGAGCATCCGCTGCCAGGCGCGCGGATCGGCGTCGTGTCCTACGCGCGCGACCGGGCCGAGGCACCCTCTCTGCAAGAGGTCTGCGGCGTGCGCGCCCGGCAGTACGGCGTGCTCGTGATGGACTGCGAGGTGGATTTCGGGGCCTCTGGCGCGCCGGTGTTCAGCTTCGACGCGGGCGAGCCGCGCATCGTGTCCGTCGTGTCGGCCAAGGCCGAGTATGGCGGCGCGAAGGTGGCACTGGGCACCGCGCTGGCAGAGCCGCTGGCCCTCCTGCAGGCCGAGATGGCCTCCGCCCGCATGGACCTGGATCTCAGGCTGGTGCCGAGCATGGGCGCGGACGGGGCGACCCGCCCGCCGGCCGGGGCGAAGTTCGTCCGGCCATGAGGGTCCGGGCGCGTGTCGTGGCGCTCATCGCGCTTTTCGTCCTTCCGGGCCTCGTCGCCGCGGAGGCGCCGCGGCAGATGCAGCTTCGCTCTGACCTGATGGGCTGGGAGGCGGTGGGCCGCGTGGACGTGGCCGGAAACGGATACTGCACGGGCGTTCTGATCGCCGACGATCTGGTGCTGACCGCCGCGCATTGCCTGTTCTTCCGCGACACGGGCGCGCCGGTGCCGCCCGAACAGGTCGTCTTTCGCGCCGGATACATGAACGGGCGCGCGCTGGCAGAGCGGCGGGGCGCGCGGCTGGCCATGCCCGAGGCCTACGAACCTTCGCGCGACGGCAGCATCCGTGGAGACATGGTGCGCCACGACGTGGCGCTTCTGCGCCTTGCGGAGCCCATCGGCGCGGCCGTCGCCGATCCCTTCCGGGTGCATGTCGATCCCCGGCCCGGCGACGAGGTGAGCGTGGTCTCCTACGGCGAGGGGCGGTCCGAGGCGCCCGCGCGCCAGCGCCGCTGCCGGCTCTTGGACGAGGCTCCGGGAATCATGGTCTTCGACTGCGACGTGACCTTCGGCTCTTCCGGCGCGCCGGTGTTCGTGCGCTATGGCACCCGCGCGCGCATCCTCGCGCTGGTGTCGTCGATGGGCGGCCCCGAGGACGGGCCGCCGCGCTCCTTCGGTGCGCCGCTCGCCGAGGTGGTGCCCGAACTGCGGCGCCGCCTGCGCCACGGCGACGCGCCGGTGGCGGGCCCCTCGCCGGGCGCGCGCCGCGTCACGGTGGGCGGGGCGCCGGCCGCGGTGGGCGGGGCACGGTTCGTCCGGCCCTGAACGGGCTTGAAACGGCGCGGACGTCTTCCCAGATCCAACCATGCCGGGGGCGCCTCATGGGCTGCCGGCATGAAACGCCTGTCCCTCCGGGGAAGGCTACCAACCGTTATCGCTCTGAAGGAGGATGACCATATGCGTACGTTCGATCTTGCACCGCTTTACCGGGCCACCGTCGGTTTCGACCGCGTCGCCGACATGATGGATCGGGTCATGGCCAGCGACATGAGCCAGCCCAGCTATCCGCCCTACAACATCGAGAAGACGGCCGAGGACGCCTACCGCATCTCCATCGCGGTGGCCGGTTTCACCGCGGACGACCTGTCGGTCGAGGTGAAGGAAAACGCGCTCGTCGTCTCGGCCCGCAAGGCCGAGAGGGAAGAGGACGAGGGCCGCACTTTCCTGCACCGCGGCATCGCCACCCGCGCGTTCGAGCGCCGGTTCCAGCTTGCCGATCATGTGCGCGTGACCGGCGCGAGCCACACCGACGGCATGCTGCACATCGACCTCAAGCGCGAGATCCCGGAGGCGCTGAAGCCCCGCCGGATCGAGATCGCGAAGGCCGAGGATGCCGCCACCGACAAGGACGTGGTGGACGCGAAAGCGGTCAACTGATCCGGAGGCCAATGGCCCGGACGCGAAAGGGGGGCGCCGAGGCGCCCCCCTTTTTCGTGCCCGGATCGGGGCTGCCGCGCCTTAGCCGTCATCGCGGAAGACGCGTGCCGGGTGCAGCTCTCCCGCCCGGTAGCGCCCCACGGCCACCGCGCGCCCGTCGCAGGAGGCCCAGCACTCCTCGCCGTAGTCGAGCCCGTTGGCGACCACCGGGGCCGGGTTGCCGTGGCGCAGCCGCGCGGCCGCCTCGGCCGTGGCGCGGGCCTGGGGCAGTTCGGAAAGACCGGCCTCCAGCGGGAGGAGCCGCTCGTCGAGCGCGGGATCTCCCGCCAGCGCCTCCACCTCCTGAAGCGAAAGGCCGTCCTCGGCGACGAAGGGGCCGGACCAGCTGCGGCGCAGCGTCGTCACATGGGCATGGCAGCCCAGCGCGCGGCCGAGATCGCGGGCGAGCGCCCGGACATAGCCGCCCTTGCCGCACACCATCTCCAGCACCGCATGATCGCGGTCCGGGCGATCGGCGAGCAGCAACTCCTCCACCCAGAGGGGCCGGGGCGCGAGGTCGAGCGCCGCGCCGCCGCGCGCCAGCGTATGGGCGCGCTGGCCTTCCACCCGGACCGCCGAGTATTGCGGCGGCACCTGCATGATGTCGCCCAGGAAGGCGGGCAGCGCGGCCTTGATCTCCGCGTCGGTGGGGCGCGCGTCGCTTTCCGCGATCACCTTGCCCTCGGCGTCGTCGGTGTCGGTCGCCTGCCCGAAGCGGACGGTGAAGACATACGCCTTGAGCGCATCCGTGACATGGGGAACCGTCTTGGTGGCCTCGCCGAGCGCGACGGCCAGAACCCCTGTCGCCGCCGGGTCGAGCGTTCCCGCATGTCCCGCCTTCTTCGCGTCGAGCGCCCGGCGCACCACGTTGACCACATGGGTGGAGGTGGGTCCCGCGGGTTTGTCCACCACCAGCCAGCCGGAGATGTCGCGCCCCTTGCGCCTGCGTGCCATTTCGTCCCCCGTCCTCTTTCGGAAGCGCCGGGGCGTAACGGCTCCGGCGCGGTCCGTCAATCCGGCGCGGTCCACGCGTCTGGACACCCGCGCCGCCGGACGGTAGCAGCGCGCGACATGTCCGATGCCTACGACCCTCCGCAAGAGCCGTTGCAAATCCTCCATTCCGATCACGAGATCGTCGTGGTGGACAAGCCCGCGGGGCTTCTCTCGGTGCCGGGGCGGGGCGCGCATCTCGCCGACTGTCTGCTCGCCCGGGTCCAGGCGGTCTTTCCCGAGGCGCTGCTCGTCCACCGGCTGGACCGCGACACCTCGGGCGTCATTGTCTTTGCGCTCACCGCCCCGGCGCAACGCAATCTCGGGCTGCAGTTCGAGCGGCGGAAGACGCGCAAGACCTATGTCGCGCGGGTGGCCGGGCGGCTCGAGCCGCGCAGCGGCACGGTGGAACTGCCGCTGATCGTGGACTGGCCCAACCGCCCCCGCCAGAAGGTCTGCTTCGAGACCGGCAAGCCCGCGCTGACGGAATGGCGCGTGCAGCGCCGGGAGGAGGGGGAGACGCGGGTGAAACTGATGCCGAAGACGGGGCGGAGCCACCAGCTTCGGGTGCACATGGCCGAGCTGGGCCACCCGATCCTCGGCGATCCGTTCTACGCCGAGGGCGCGGCGCGGGACTGGCCGCGCATGATGCTCCATTCCGAGGAGTTGCGCATCCACCACCCCGATGGCGGGGCGGGCACGAGTTTCCGCGCGCCCGCGCCGTTCTGAGGGCGCCCGGTCAGGCCTCGGCGGAGGCCGGTTCCGGCAGCGGCTCGAGCGTGCGTTCGAGCTCTTCGCGCAGATGGGCGTGCTGCGCGGGCAGGCACAAGGACTGGCCCAGCGTCTCCACCGGCTCGTCGCGGGCGAAGCCGGGCTCGTCGGTGGCCACCTCGAAGAGGATGCCGGCCGGCGTCCGGAAGTAGATCGCGAAGAAGTAGTCGCGGTCGCGCAGCTCGGTCACGCGATGCCCCGCCTGTTCCAGCGCCTCGCGGATCCTCGTCTGCGACGCCCTGTCGGCGGTCCGGAAGGCGACGTGATGGACCGAGCCCGCGCCTTCCTGCGCGGGCGCCATGTCGGGGCGGTGGTCGAGCTCGACGATGTGTCCCGCGGTACCGGGCCCGTCGGCGTGGCGCGTGACGGACCCTTCCGCGCCGGTCTCCTCGAAGCCCATGAAGCGAAGAAGCTTCATCATCGGCTCGCGTTCGGCCACGCGCAGCGAGACGGAATGAAGCCCGCGGATCGCCATGTTCGGCGGGATGCCGCCCTCGAGCCAGGGCGCGCGGTCGTCCTCGGCCTCGACCAGCACGAGGCGCTCGCCGTCGGGGCCGGCGAAGACGAGGCGGGTTTCGTCGAAGAGGCGTTCCTCCGTGCTCTCGACCCCCGCGGCGCGCAGACGTTCGCGCCAGGCCGCCGCGCTGCGCGGCGGGATCGAGAAGGCGACATGCCCGGTCTCCCCGGTGCCGGGCGTGCCGCGCGAGGCGTCCGGAAAGGGGAAATACGTCATCACCGTGCCGGGCGTTCCGATCCGGTCGCCGTAATAGAGGTGATAGACGCGGGGATTGTCGAAATTGACCGTGGTCTTGATCCGCCGCAGGCCGAGCACGCGGGTGAAGAAATCGTCGTTGGCCCGCGCGCCGCTGGCCAGCGACGTCACGTGGTGGAGCCCGTCGATGTCGGTGAGCATTGCGCCGCCTCCTTTCGCATTCGTCGGTCTGAGAGGTAGGGGCGCGGGCGGGGGAGGGAACCGGCGCCACCGCGCCGGTTCTGTGCGCCGATGCGCGGATCAGTCCGCGTCGGGGGTCCAGCCGGAGACCGCCTTGACCTCCATGAAGTCCTCGATGCCCCAGACGCCGCCCTCACGGCCGTTGCCCGACCGCTTCATGCCGCCGAAGGGCGAGCCCGCGGCACGGGACTGGCCGTTCATCTCGACCATGCCGGAGCGGAGTTGTCGGGCGAGGCGGTTGGCCCGCGCCGGGTCGCCCGTCTGGACGTAGTTCGTGAGACCGTACTCGGTATCGTTGGCCAGCCGCACCGCGTCGGCCTCGTCCTCGAAGGCCATGATCGAGAGCACGGGGCCGAAGATCTCCTCGCGGCCGATCGTCATCTCGTGGGTCACGTCGGCGAAGACCGTGGGCCGGACGTAGAAGCCCCGGTTCATGCCTTCGGGACGGCCCACGCCGCCGGCCACGAGGCGCGCGCCCTCGTCGATGCCGGTCTGGATGAGATCCTGGATCTTGTTGAACTGCGTCTCGTTGACCACGGGGCCGATATGCTTGCCCTCTTCCGAGGCGGGCCCGACCGCCACTTTTTCGGCGATCTCGGTGGCGGCCTCCACGGTGCGGTCGTAGACCGAACGTTCCACGATCATTCGCGAGGGCGCGTTGCAGGACTGGCCGGAGTTGTTCATCATGTGCAGCACGCCGCGCTTGACCGCCTTCTCGTCGGCGTCGGCGAAGACGAGGTTGGCGCCCTTGCCGCCGAGCTCGAGGTGGACCTTCTTCAGCGTGTCCGCCGCGTTCTTCGAGATCGCGATGCCCGCGCGGGTGGAGCCCGTGAAGCTGATGATGTCCACATCCGCGTGAGCGGAAAGCTGAGAGCCCACGCCGGCCCCGTCGCCGTTCACGAGGTTGAACACGCCCGGCGGGAAGCCCGCCTCGTCGACCATCTCGGCGAAGAGAAGCGCGTTGAGCGGGCTTTCCTCCGAGGGTTTCAGGACCATGGTGCAGCCCGCCACGACCGCGGCGCCGAATTTCAGCGTGATCTGGTTCATCGGCCAGTTCCACGGCGTGATCATGGCCGCGACGCCGATCGGCTCGTAGATGATGCGGTCGTTGGGCGCGTGCTCGCCCAGCGGGCGCTCGAACGCGAACGCCTTGCCCTCGCGCACGAAGTTCTTGAGGTGACCGTAGCCCGCGCCGGCCTGCGCGCTCTGCGCCATGTCGATCGGCGCGCCCATCTCCAGGCTGATCGCCTGCGCCATCTCGTCCCAGCGGCGCTTGTAGATCTCGAGGAGCTTCTCGAGAAGCGCGATGCGCTCGGCGGGCGGCGTCGCCATCCAGCCGGGGAAGGCCGCGCGGGCGGCGGCCACGGCGGCGTCGGTGTCGGCCTGACCGCCCAGCGAGATCGCGGCGCAAGGCTCTTCGGTCGAGGGGTCGATGACGTGATGGGTGCGGCCCTCGCGGGGGTCGACCCACTGGCCGTCGATGTAGAACTGGTGCTTCTCGATCATTGTCGTCGGTCCTCCTCGGTGCACATTCGACCGTGCGGTCGGGCTTGTGCGGCACTCTGTCACCGCCCCCCTTCCCGTGCAAGGGGCGTGCGAATAGGCTAGAGATGACATATCTCAAACGTGGAATGTAATCCGCGCGATTCGAACAGAAAAGGAGACATCATGGGACTTCGCATCAACGATACCGTGCCGAATTTTACCGCCGAGACGGATCAGGGATCCATCACCTTCCATGACTGGATCGGCGACAGCTGGGCGATCCTCTTTTCTCACCCGAAGGATTTCACCCCGGTCTGCACCACCGAGTTCGGTGCAGTGGCGCAGCTGGCCGATGAATGGGTCAAGCGCAACACCAAGGTGATTGGCCTGTCGGTGGACGATACGGAGGACCACGTGAAGTGGAAGTCCGACATCGAGACCTATGCCGAGACCACGGCCGACTTTCCGATCATCGCGGACGTGGACCTGGCGGTGTCGAAGCAGTTCGACATGCTGCCGGCCGACGCCTACCTGCCCGACGGCCGCACCGCCGCGGACTCGGCCAGCGTGCGCTCGGTCTACATCATCTCGCCCGACAAGAAGGTGCAGCTCATCATGACCTACCCGATGTCGGTGGGCCGCAACTTCGCCGAGGTGCTGCGCGCGCTCGACGCGCTCCAGGCCACCTACCAGACCCCGATCGCGACCGGCGCGAACTGGGTGCCCGGGCAGGACGTGATCGTGGCGCTGACCGTCTCGGACGAGGAGGCGAAGGAGAAGTTCGGCGACGTGGATTTCAAGCTGCCCTACCTGCGCCTGACCAAGCGGCCGGCCTGAGCCGCAGACCGCCGCCCGCAAGATCCGAAGGGCCCCGCCGCCGGGCGGGGCCCTTTTTCGTGGCCGCGCGGGGACGGCGGGCCGCGCCGCCAAGACGGCTGGACTTGTCCCGCACCGGCCCCTATCCCCGCCCCGGACGATACGGGATGGCGGAGGCGGCAATGTCACCGAAACGCGAGAGCTTCGAACTGGGCGGCCAGACCATCGCGCCGGGCACCCGGCGCACGGTGGACCTGCCGGTCTCGATCCTCTCGGATCATACGCCGGTCACGATGTCGGCCCATGTCGTGCATGGCAGGCGCCCCGGGCCGACGCTGTTCGTCTCGGCGGCGATCCACGGCGACGAGGTGATCGGGGTGGAGGTGGTGCGCCGGCTTCTGCGCGCAAAGCCCCTCGATGCGCTGTCCGGCACGCTGATGGCGGTGCCCATCGTCAACACCTTCGGGTTTCTCAACCATTCCCGCTACCTGCCGGACCGGCGCGATCTGAACCGTTGCTTTCCCGGCCACGCCAGCGGATCGCTCGCCTCGCGCCTGGCCAACCTCTTCATGGAAGAGATCGTGGCGCGGTCCGATCTCGGGATCGACCTGCACTCGGCGGCGATCCGGCGCACGAACCTGCCGCAGATCCGGCTCAACCCGGGCAACGACCGCCTCGTCGAACTGGGCCGGGCCTTCGGCGCGCCGGTGATGATGGAGTCGAAGCTGCGCGATGGCAGCCTGCGCATGGCCGCCGAGGGCGCCGGCGTGGACGTGCTGCTTTACGAGGCGGGAGAGGGGCTTCGCTTCGACGAATACGCCGCGCGGGCGGGCGTTGCCGGGATCCTGCGCGTCATGCGCCACATCGGCATGATCGGATCGAAGGGGGTGCCGAAGCCGAAGGGCAGGCCGGTGCTCTGCCGCAGTTCGACCTGGTACCGCGCCCCGGTGGGCGGGCTCATGCGCGCCTATCGCGGCACCGGCGATCTGGTGGAGGAAGGCACGCTGCTCGCCACCATCTCGGATCCCTTCGGCGAGATGGACGCCGAGGTGACCGCCGAGGAAACGGGCATCGTCGTCGGACGCACCAACATGCCGGTGGTGAACGAGGGCGACGCGCTTTTCCACATCGCGGCGACCCACCGCGCCACCCATGCCGAAGCCGCGCTCGAGGCGATGGAAGCGGAGATCGACGCGCCGCCGCTCTTCGACGAGGACGAGATCATCTGAGCGCGCGCGACCCGTGCGGCTCCGCGAGGGCGCCCGGGCGCAAAGGAAACGGGCGCCCCGAGGGGCGCCCGTCCTGTTCCGCGAAAACTGCGACGCGCGTCAGCCCTGCGCCGACTCCGCCTCCTTGGAGATCTCTTCGCCGGTCTCCTGATCGACGACCTTCATCGACAGCCGGACCTTGCCGCGGTCGTCGAAGCCCAGAAGCTTCACCCAGACCTCCTGGCCTTCCTGAAGAACGTCGGAGGGGTGGTTGAGCCGCTTCGGCGCGATCTGGCTGACATGCACCAGCCCGTCGCGCTTGCCGAAGAAGTTCACGAAGGCGCCGAAATCGACCAGCTTCACCACCGTGCCCTTGTAGATCTTGCCCTCCTCGGGCTCGGCCACGATGGCGTGGATCATGTCATAGGCCTTCTGGATGGCCTCGGCGTTCGGCGAGGCGATCTTGATGATGCCCTCGTCGTTGATGTCCACCTTGGCGCCCGACTCCTCGACGATCTCGCGGATCACCTTGCCGCCCGAGCCGATCACTTCGCGGATCTTGTCCGTCGGGATCTGCATGGTCTCGATGCGCGGCGCGTGGACCGAGAACTCGCCCGCGGACGACAGCGCCTTGTTCATCTCGGACAGGATGTGCATCCGCCCGTCCTTCGCCTGGGCGAGGGCTTGGCGCATGATCTCGGACGTGATGCCCGCGACCTTGATGTCCATCTGCAGCGAGGTGATGCCCTTTTCGGTGCCGGCCACCTTGAAGTCCATGTCGCCGAGGTGGTCCTCGTCGCCGAGAATGTCGGTGAGTACGGCGAAGCGGCCGTCCTCCTCGAGGATGAGGCCCATGGCCACACCCGCGACCGGCGCCTTCAGCGGCACGCCCGCATCCATCATCGACAGCGAGCCGCCACAGACCGAGGCCATGGAAGAGGAGCCGTTCGACTCGGTGATCTCCGACACGATGCGGATCGTGTAGGGAAAATCCGTCGGCGGCGGCAGAACCGCCTGAAGCGCGCGCCAGGCGAGCTTGCCGTGGCCGATCTCGCGCCGTCCGGGGGGGCCGACGCGGCCGGCCTCGCCCACGGAATAGGGCGGGAAGTTGTAGTGCAGCAGGAAGCTTTGCTTGAAGGTGCCGTGCAGCGCGTCGACGAACTGTTCGTCGTCGCCGGTGCCCAGCGTCGTCACGACCAGCGCCTGCGTCTCGCCGCGGGTGAACAGCGCCGAGCCGTGGGTGCGGGGCAGAAGGCCCACCTCGCTCACGATCGGGCGAACCGTTTCATGGTCCCGTCCGTCGATCCGCGCGCCGCCCTCGATGATGGTGCCGCGCAGGATGGAGGACTCGAGCTTCTTGAAGGCGTCGCCGAGGTTCTCGTGCGCGCGCTCTTCCTCGGTGAGCTGCGCCTTCACCTCCTCGCGGGCGGCCTCGATGGCGTTGCTGCGCTCCTGCTTGTCGGTGATCGCGAAGGCCGCGCGCATCTTCTCCTCGCCGAGCTCCCGCACCCGGGCCGCGATGTCCGTGTAATCCGGCGGCTGGAAGTCGAAGGGGTCCTTGGCCGCGGCTTCGGCCAGATCGACGATCAGGTCGACCACCGGCTTGATCTGCTCATGCGCGAAGGTCACCGCGCCCAGCATCTCGTCCTCGGACAGCTCGTACGCCTCCGACTCGACCATCATCACCGCGTCACGGGTGCCGGCGACCACGAGGTCGAGCCGCTGCTCGGGGTTGAGACGCAGGTTGTGCATGTCCTCGACATCGGGGTTGAGGACATACTCGCCGTCCGCATAGCCCACGCGGCAGCCCGCGATCGGTCCCATGAAGGGCACGCCCGAGAGGGTCAGCGCGGCGGAGGCCGCGATCATCGCCACGATGTCGGGATCGTTCACGAGGTCGTGGCTGAGAACGGTGCACATCACGAGCACCTCGTTCTTGAAGCCGGGCGCGAAGAGCGGCCGGATCGGCCGGTCGATCAGCCGCGCGGTCAGCGTCTCCTTCTCGGTGGGACGCGCCTCGCGCTTGAAGAACCCGCCGGGCACCTTGCCCGCCGCGTAATACTTTTCCTGGTAGTGAACCGTCAGCGGCAGGAAATCCATTCCCGGCTTGCGGGCTTTGGCGAATGTCACATTGGCCATGACCGAGGTCTCGCCCAGCGTGGCGATGACGGTCCCGTCGGCCTGACGGGCCACCTTGCCCGTCTCCAGGGTGAGGGTCTCTTCCCCCCACTGCATCGATTTCGTCGTTACGTCGAACATCACGTATCCTATCCTGGCCGCCGGGGCCCATCCCCCTTGGCCGTTTCGCGTCGGACGGCCCCATTGCCGTCCGGCCCCGTCCTTCAACCTTCCGCGCCGCAGGGGCTGGTGGCGCGGTCGAGCGGATGTTTCGCCGGCTCCGGGGGCCAGGGGCCCCGCGGAAAGCGAGAGAGGCGCGGACTTTCGCCCGCGCCTCCCGGAAACTCTCTCAGCGGCGGATGCCGAGGCGCTTGATCAGGTCCTGATAGCGCGACTCTTCCTTGGCCCTGAGGTAGTCCAGAAGCTTGCGCCGCTGGGCCACCAGCTTGAGCAGGCCGCGGCGGGAGTGGTTGTCCTTCTTGTGCGTCTTGAAGTGCTCGGTGAGCGCCTCGATGCGCGTGGTCAGGATGGCCACCTGGACCTCGGGCGACCCGGTGTCGCCCTCCTTGGTGGCGAAGTCCTTCATGACCTGCGCCTTCTTCTCGACAGTGATCGACATCGTGATCTCCTTTCCGAGAGGTTGCGTTCATGGCGCGAGCCGGGATGTCGTCCAGCAAGGCCCATGGAGACGGTCCGCCCGCGCGGGCGGATGCGGGCGTATAGGGCGAATCCGCCCGGATGAAAAGGAGAAATCGGCCGGCCGCCGGCCGGCTCAGCGCGGCGGCACGGTGTCCCGCGACGCGGCGCCCTCCTCGATCTCCTCGATGACCTGGGTGGCCCAGTCGCCGATGATCGGCACGAATTCCACCTGGGACAGCGCCACGACCACGAAGGAGACGAGGATCGAGGCGCCGATCACCGTTCCGAAGCCGAAGGCCAGGCCGCGCATGAACTGGAACAGCAGCACCCGCCAGACGGAGTCGTGGATGCGGACGATGCGGTGCGCCACGATCTCTTCCAGCGCCTCGGCGAGGCGCTTCGCCGTGCCGCGGTCGAGGGGGGCCAGGGGCTCGTCAGCCATGTTCCGTCTCCTGCACGTCGAGATCCCAGGGGCGCGGGCGTGTCGCGTAGGCGACGTAGAGCGGATGTCGCGGGAACCCGCCCTTGGTCAAGCCCAGATGATGCACCGTCACGCCCGCCTCGCGCAGAAGCGCCGCCACGGCCGCCCCGCGCCCGAGATGCGCGCCGTGCGTGCCCCACGCGGCGACGATGATGTCCGCGCCCGCGCAGGCCGCGACGATCGCGGCGTCGTTGCCGGGGCCCACGGGATCGGGCACCCGGCGCATGGCCGCCGGGTCGGTCTCGCGCCAGGCGAAGATGTTGGTGACGGTGAAGGCGCCGAAGCCCAGCGCCCGCGCGCGCCGTTCGCAGCGTTCCACCGTCGGGTCGTTCTGCAGCTCCGTCGCGGTGGAGGGGTTCAGCATGATGAAATGCGCGCGGCCCGAGGTCGGATCCCAGACCCGCGTCAGGCTGTAGCGGTAACGCTCGCAGGGCGAGTAGACGGCGCGCGAGGCCGCGTCGCCCTTGCGGTGCGCCCGTTCGATCAGAGCTGCGCTGTCCATCCTGCCCCTCCGGTTCCTGTCGGGCGGTGCGCCTCGGGTGCGCGCCCTCGTCTCGCGCCGGCGCGCTCGGAGACGCCGGCGGCGGGCCTTCCGGGACCCTCATGGGATGCCCGCGCCCGCGATCCGCCGGTCCCGCTCCGTCCTCGCGCCGCGGCGGCGGTGTTCAGACGCTCGTGCAGACGTATTTCATCTCGAGGAACTCCTCGATCCCGTGATGGCTGCCCTCGCGGCCGAGGCCCGACTGCTTCACGCCGCCGAACGGCGCGACCTCGGTCGAGATGATGCCCGTGTTCACGCCGACGATGCCGTATTCCAGCCCCTCCTGGACGCGGGTCACGCGGCCGATGTCACGGGCGTAGAAATAGGCGGCGAGGCCGAAGATCGTGTCGTTGGCCATGGCGATCGCCTCGTCCTCGGTCTCGAAGCGGAAGAGCGGCGCGAGGGGGCCGAAGGTCTCCTCGCGGGCCACGACCATCTCCTGGGTGGCGCCGGTTACGATCGTGGGCTGCAGGAACGTGCCGGGCATCTGGTCGGTCCGCCCGCCGAGGATCACCTGCGCGCCCTTCGATTCGGCGTCGGCGATGTGGTTCTGCACCTTCTCGATCGCCTCGGTCGAGATCAGCGGGCCGAGATCGGTGCCCTCCTCCAGCCCGTCGCCGACCTTCATCTCGCCCACGCGCGTCGCGAGCTTCTCGGCGAAGGCGTCGTAGACGCCCGCCTGCACGTAGATCCGGTTGGCGCAGACGCAGGTCTGCCCGGCGTTGCGGAACTTGCACAGGATCGCGCCCTCCACCGCCTGGTCGAGGTCGGCGTCGTCGAACACGATGAAGGGCGCGTTGCCGCCAAGCTCCATGGAGCACTTCATCACCTGGTCCGCCGCCTGCCGCAGCAGGATGCGCCCCACCTCGGTCGAGCCGGTGAAGGTCAGCTTGCGCACGAGCGGGTTCTCGCAGAACTCCTTGCCGATCTCGGAGGCCGCCTCGGAGGGAACGACGGAGAGAACCCCAGCGGGCACGCCCGCGCGCTCGGCCAGCAGCGCCATCGCCAGCGCCGAAAGCGGCGTCTCGGAGGCGGGCCGCGCCACGAAGCTGCAGCCCGCTGCAAGCGCCGGGCCGGCCTTGCGCGCGATCATGGCGGTCGGGAAGTTCCAGGGCGTGATCGAGGCCGCGACGCCGATGGGCTGCTTGAGCACGGTGATGCGCTTGTCGCGCTGGTGGCCGGGGATCGTCTCGCCGTAGACGCGCTTGGCCTCCTCGCCGAAGAACTCGATGAAACCGGCGCCGTAGGCGATCTCGCCCTTCGCCTCGGCGAGCGGCTTGCCCTGCTCGGCGGTGAGGATCGTGGCCAGGTCGTCCTGGTTCTCCATCATCAGGTCGAACCAGCGGCGCAGGATGGCCGCGCGCTCCTTGCCGGTCATCGCGGCCCAGTCCTTCTGCGCGGCATGGGCCGCTTCGATGGCTTCGGCCGCCTGGGCGCGGCTTGCATCGGCCACCTCGGCGATGACGTCTCCGCGGGCGGGGTTGGTCACGCTGAAGGTCGCGCCGCCCTCTCCGTCGACCCAGGCGCCGCCGACGAAAGCCTGCGTGACCAGAAGCGAGGGGTCCTTCAGAAGTCCGGGCAGGTTGGTGGGCTGGTCGAGCATGGCGTCCTCCGCGCAAGGTTCGAGATGGCACAGGCAAAGCAATTCCGTCTAGGAATGTCCAGTTCCGCGACGAAGGAGGCCCGGGCGATGCAGATGGACGCGGCCTATTCCAATTCCGATCACGTTCCCGAATCGGCCGGCTACCCGCCGCGCTGGGAAGCGGCGGCAGGGGCGTTTCGCGCGGGCCTGGGCGAACGGGCCGAACTGGGGCGCAGCTACGGCCCGTCGGAGCGGCAGCGCCTCGACCTTTTCCACCCGGCGGGCGCGGCAGCGGGCCTCGTGGTGTTCGTGCATGGCGGCTACTGGAAATCCATGCACCGGCATTTCTGGTCGCATCTCGCCGCCGGCCCGCTCGCCCGGGGCTGGGCGGTGGCGATGCCGTCCTACGACCTCTGCCCCGAGGTGCGGATCGCCGACATCACCCGGCAGATCGCCGCCGCCGTGACCGCGGCGGCCGGCCGCGTGGCGGGGCCGTTGCGGCTCACCGGCCATTCGGCGGGCGGGCATCTCGTGGCGCGGATGTGCGCGCCGGGCATGCTGCCCGCCCCGGTGGCGGCGCGGCTGGCGCGGGTGGTGCCGATCTCGGCGCTCGCCGATCTCGCGCCGCTGATGGAAACCTCGATGAACGACATCCTCGGGATCGACGCGGCGGAGGCGGCGGCGGAAAGCCCGGTGAACCAGCCGCCGCCGCAGATGCCGACAACCGCCTGGGTCGGCGGCGCGGAACTCCCGGCCTTCCTCGACCAGGCGCGCTGGCTGGCCGAGGCGTGGGGCGTCGCTTGGCACGCCGATCCGGGACGGCACCATTTCGACGTGATCGACGCGCTGGCTGCGCCCGAGAGCGACCTCGTGCGCGAACTTCTCGCCTGACCGCGCGCAGGCGCTTGCCCGGACGCTCGGGGAATGGCAAGAGAGCGCCGGGGCGGGGCGATGGCGTCGCCGCATCCGCGGCGGCGGATGCGCCCCCTGGCCGTCCTGCACGCCGGGACCTTTCTTTCTTCGGAGGGAGGGTCGCTATGACCGAACGTTCCCAGTTCCTGACATTCCACAACGGCGCCAAGGCGCCACTGCCCTTCGGCGCCGAGGAGTACGAGGCCCGCCTCGCCGGGCTGCGCCGGATCCTCGCCGAGGCGGGGCTCGACGCGGCGGTGCTGACCTCGATGCACAACGTCGCCTACTACTCTGGCTTCCTCTACTGCGCCTTCGGCCGGCCCTACGGGCTGGTCGTCACGCCCGAGACCTCGGTCACGATCAGCGCCGGCATCGACGGCGGCCAGCCCTGGCGGCGCTGCCACGGCTACAACCTCACCTACACCGACTGGGCGCGCGACAATTTCTGGCGCGCCGCGCGCCATGTCGCGGGCGAAGGCCGCGCCGTAGGCATGGAGGAGGACCACCTGACGCTCGCCGAGGCGGAAAAGCTGCGCGCCTTCCTCGCCCCGCGTGAGCTGCGCGACGTGGCGCGCCCCGCCATGCGCCAGCGCATGGTGAAATCGCCCGCCGAGATCGCGCTCATCCGCGAGGGGGCGCGCATCGCCGACCTGGGCGGCTGGGCGATCCGCGAGGCGATCGCCGAGGGCGCCCGCGAGATCGACGTGGCCATGGCCGGCCGCGACGCGATGGAGCGCGCCATCGCCGACGCCTTCCCCGAGGGCGAGTATCGCGACACCTGGGTCTGGTTCCAGTCGGGGCTCAACACCGACGGGGCCCACAACCCGGTGACGGCGCGGCGGCTCGAGGTGGGGGACCTCCTGTCGCTCAACACCTTCCCGATGATCTCGGGATATTACACCGCGCTCGAGCGGACGCTGACGCTCGGCGCGCCGGACGCCGCGACCCGCGCGATCTGGGAGGCCAACGTGGCCGCCCACGAGCTGGGCCTGTCGCTCATCCGTCCCGGCGCGCGCTGCGACGAGATCACCGCCCGGATCAACGCCTTCTTCGCCGAGCGCGACCTCCTGCAATACCGCAGCTTCGGCTACGGCCATTCCTTCGGGATCCTGTCGCATTACTACGGCCGCGAGGCGGGGCTCGAACTGCGCGAGGATGTGGAGACGGTGCTCGAGCCGGGCATGGTCGTCTCGATGGAGCCGATGCTGACGATCCCCGAGGGCCGGCCGGGCGCCGGCGGCTACCGCGAGCACGACATCCTCGTCGTCACCGAGGACGGCGCCGAGAACATCACGGGCTTTCCCTACGGCCCCGACCACAACGTGATCGCCTGAGCGCGCGCGGCCGCGGGGCGTTGCCCCGCGTGCCCGCGGCGCGTATCTCCTTCGGGACGGGGGCCGCTCGCTTGGCGGCAACTCGACACGGGGGAGAGAGCCATGGCGGCGCTTGCACGACTCATCATTTTCGGATTCGTCGCGCTGACGGTGATCTATGTCAGCCTCTCGCTCTGGTCCCGCGCGGTGCGCCGCGAGAAGCTGGAGGAAAGATGGGCCGAGAAGGGCCGGAAAGGCGACCGCGAGGCCTTCGTGCGCCGCGGCCTGGAGCGTTATGACGGCTCCGTCCGGCGAAAGCTCTTGCTCGGTGTCTACGTGGTGCCCATCTGCCTCGTGGCGGCGATCATCTACTTCGTGAACTATCACTGACGGGAGAATGCCATGACCTACGTGAAATGGGGGCTGATCGCGCTGTTCTGGCTCCTCGTGGCGGCGTTCTTCCACTACACGCTGCCGCAGCACGACATCGTGCGCGTCACGGACACCTACGAGAAGCGCGTCGATTTCGGCGAGAACTCGATCTTCTGGACCAACGCGAACACCGGCCAGGCGCAGGGCGTGCCCGGGCGCGACGTGTTCTTCATCCAGGCGCGCAGGCCCAACGATCGCCCGATCATCTACCGCAACGAGGACACGGGCTGGGGCTGGCCGCCCTATTTCAAGTTCGACACCGCCAACCTCCAGGCGGACGCGGCCGATCTGCGCTCCACCAAGGACGACCCGCGCTGGCTCGTGGTGACCCATTACGGCTGGCGGTCGGAAATCCTGTCGATCTATCCGAACGCCGTGGGCATCCGTGCGGCCTCGGGGCCCGACGCGCGGGTGATCCCGTGGGTCAGCATCGTGATCCTGGTCTTCGCCGCGGCGGTCTTCTGGGCGATCTGGGTGCGCTGGCGCCGCTTCCGCCGTAACCGGATCGATCCGATGCTGGAGGATGTCGGCGACAGCGTGGCCGAGCGCCGTCACCGCCTGCGGGACTGGTGGAAGGGTTCGACGGGCTGAACGGTCGCGCGCCTCACCGTGCGCCGTAGTAAAGCCCCACGACGTGCTCGGCCTCGGCGAAGAAGAGCCAGCGTGACGCCGCGGCGCCGGCCAGATGCGAAAGCACCGCGACCGCGGCCCCCGCATGGCCCAGCGGCAGCAGAAGCACCGAGGCGGGCAGCAGCGCCATGAGCAGCACCGCGATGACCCGGAGCCGCCCGGCATGCCGGCGGCCCACCACGAACACCATCTCCCGCAGCAGGTAGTTGGGCCCGGTATGCGGCGGCTCGAACGCGCGCACGGCGCCGCCGAGCCCGGTGGCGGTGCCCATGTCCGTCCCGCCTTCGCCGAAGCGGCGGTCGCCGGTGATCCACCACGCGATCTGCAAGCCCGCGAGGCCCAGCATCAGAAAGCTCGCCAGCCGGACCTCGCCCGCCAGAAGCGCCCCGCCCGCCAGCGCGAAGGCGAGGAAAAGCGCCGGCGTCAGCGCGGTGTGCCAGCGCGGCACCGTGCGCATCTGCGCGTAGATCATGGAGGTCGTGAAGACGGTTCCCAGCGCGCCCGCCGCCCCGATCCAGCCGAGCGGGACGATCCGGGCCTCGAAAAAGACGAGCCCCGCGCCGTAGATCGCCATCACGACAAGCGTGGCGACCGCCGCCCAGGCCTCGCGCGAGAGCCAGCTCGTCCGCCACTGTGTGAAGGCGAGCGCCGCGCGCTCGGGGTGGCCCAGGTGCAGCGTGGACGAGAGCAGCCCGCCCCCCGCCAGCGCGTAGGCGATCGCGAAGAAGGCGAAGGCGGTCCAGCCGGTCACGCCGGGGATGCCGAGCCCGAGAAAGAAAAGCAGCCCGAACCCGGCGCCCGAAAGCGTGGTGAAGGCGATGAGCGAAGGCGCGGGATGCATCAGTCCTGGCCCCCGGGCAGTCGGTCGAGCGCCCGGTCAAGCCAGCCAAGGAACCCCCCGGGCGCGTCGGCCACCGGTTCCAGGGCCGCGGGGGGCGCAGCCTCCAGCCGGTCGCGCGGGCGCGGGGGCAGATACTTGTTCACGGGCTTCGTGCCCTGCTCGGGCATGAGATCGATCCCGCCGCGCTCGGCCACCAGCTTCGAGACGTCGCTCTCGGGGTCGCCCAGGTCGCCGAAATGCCGCGCGCCTGCCGGGCAGGTGCGCACGCAAGCCGGCTCCCGGTCCTCGGGGGCCAGGTTTTCGTTGTAGATGCGGTCCACGCAGAGCGTGCATTTCTTCATCACGCCCTCGGCCTGGTCCATCTCTCGCGCGCCGTAGGGGCAAGCCCAGGCGCAGAGGCCGCAGCCGATGCAGGCGTCCTCGTTCACCAGCACGATCCCGTCCTCGGACCGCTTGTAGGAGGCGCCGGTGGGGCAGACGGTGACGCAGGGCGCGTCCTCGCAATGCAGGCAGGATTTCGGGAAATGCACGAGCTGCGGCGCGCCGTCCGCCGGCGTGATCTCGTAGGAATGTACCCGGTTCAGGAAAGTGCCCGACGGATCGGCGCCATAGGGATCCTGATCGGAGAGCGGCGCGCCGTAGGCCTGCGTGTTCCAGCCCTTGCAGGCCACGACGCAGGCGTGACAGCCCACGCAGGTGTCGAGGTCGATCACGAGGCCGAGCTTGCGCTCGGTCCGTGCGGGCAGTTCGGTCATGCGTGCCTCCCTTCGCGCGTGCGCGGGCCGAGGCTCGCCCGGCTCATCTCCTGCAGCATCTCAGCGCCCATTCTCAGATCTTCCATTTCAGTTCCGCGGGGGGCGCGGGAACGGGCGAGGCGAGCGCGTCGAAGACCGGCAGCGCCTCTTCCGGCGGTTTCGACTTCTCGATCCTCACGCGCAGGTCGAACCATGCCGCCTGCCCGGTCACCGGGTCTGAATTCGACCAGCGCAGCCCGTCGCCGCGCTCGGGCAGAAGCTCGTGGATCAGGTGGTTAAGCAGGAAACCCTTCGTCGCCTCCGGCGCGTCGCGGTCCAGCGCCCAGGCGCCCTTGCGCTTGCCGATGGCGTTCCAGGTCCAGACCGTGTCGGGGTTGAGCGCGGCCATCGCCGCCACGGGCACGGTGATCTCGCCGTGGGGCGAGGCGAGCCGTGCCCAGTCGCCCTCTTCGAGCCCGTGCCGCCGCATCAGGTCGGGGTGCATGTAGAGCGGGTTCACCCCGTGGATCTGACGGAGCCAGGCGTTCTGCGAGCCCCAGGAATGATACATCGCCATGGGCCTCTGGGTGAGCGCGTGGACGGGGTATTCCGCCGGATCGGCGTGTCCGTCCGAGAAGGGCGGGTACCAGGCGGGCAGCGGATCGAGCGTGGCCTTGATCCGTTCGCGCAGGTGTTCGGGCGGCTGGCGGTCGCCATGCCCCTCGGCGGCGAGCTGGAAGCGGCGCAGCGGCTCGGCGTAGAGCTGGAAGAGGTAGGGCTGCGGCGCGTCGTAGAACCCCATGGACACGGCCCAGTCCTGGTAGGCCCGGTTCCAGGGTTTCATGTAGCGCGCGCCCTCCGGCACCTCGGCCAGGAAGAACCCGCCATTGGCGATGTAGCTTTCGAGCTGCGCGGCGTTGGCGGCCCCGCGCCCGTGCGCGAGGCCGTGCTCACCCGTCCGCCAGCCCGCAAGTGGGCCCACGCCGGGGCGGCGCTCGTGGTTGACGATGTAGTCGGCATAGTCCGCGTATTTCGGCGCGCCGTCATCGGTCACGAAGCCCGGCAGGCCGAGGCGCGCGCCGAGATCGAGCAGCACCGACTGGAAGCCGCGCACGTCGCGGTCGGGCGTCACCACGGGCCAGCGGATCGCGTCCGCCGCGGCGTCGGCCTCCGAGATCGGGCGGTCGAGAAGCGAGATGCAGTCATGCCGCTCGAGGTATGTCGTGTCGGGCAGCACGAGATCCGCGTAGGCCACCATTTCCGACGCATAGGCGTCGGAATAGATGATCCGCGGGATGACGTAGTCGCCCGCCTCGTCGGTGTCGGTCAGCATCTCGACGACGCCGCGCGTGTTCATCGACGAGTTCCACGCCATGTTCGCCATGTAGAGGAACAGCGTGTCGATCCGGTAGGGATCGCCCGCATGGGCGTTGGAGATCACCATGTGCATCATGCCGTGCGCCGAGAGCGGGTTTTCCCAGGTGAACGCCTTGTCGATCCTGGCGGGATCGCCCGCCTCGTCGAGGCATAGGTCCTCCGGCCCGAGCGGGAAGCCCAGATGCGGGCCGGCGAGCGGCGTCTCGGGCGCGCAGCGGGCATGGGGTCGGGGATGCGCCTCGGGCGGTTTCGGGTAGGGCGGCTTGAAGCGGAAGCCGCCCGGCCGCTCGACGGTGCCGAGCAGGATCTGCAGCATGTGAAGCGCGCGGGCCGTCTGGAAGCCGTTGGAATGGGCCGAGATGCCGCGCATCGCATGAAAGCTCACGGGCCGCGCGGTGACCGTCTCGTGGGTCTCGCCGCGGAAGTCGGTCCATTCCTGCGCGACCTCGAAGGATTCCTCGAATGCCACCCGGGCGAGTTCCGCGGCGATCGCGCGGATGCGCTCGGCCGGCACGCCGCAGCGCCCGGCCACGGCCTCGGGCGCGTGGGCCGGGTCGAGGTATCGCTCGGCGATCAGATGCATGACCGGGCGGTGCGTGACCCCCGCCTTGCGCCAGCTTGCCGCAAGATCGGGGCGCACGCCCGGCGCGTCGAAGGCCGCGGGCTTGCCGGTGCGCCGGTCGATCACCAGCGGGCGGCCCTCGTCGTCGCGCAGGAAAAGCCCGTGTTCGGGCGAGGCCGCGTCCCCGTTCACGAGGACGGGGGCGTTGGTCCACCGCGCGAGGTAGTCGAGATCGATCCGGCCCGCCCGCAGAAGCTCGTGCACGAGGGCGAGGATGAAAAGCCCGTCCGTGCCGGGCGTGATCCCCACCCAGTCGTCCGCGACCGCGTTGTAGCCGGTGCGGATGGGGTTCACGCCGATCACCCGGGCGCCCCGCGCCTTGATCTCGCCGATGCCCATCTTGATGGGGTTCGAGTCGTGGTCCTCGGCCACGCCGAAGATCATGAAGAGCTTCGTGTGCGTCCAGTCCGGCTGGCCGAACTCCCAGAACGCGCCGCCCATGGTGTAGATGCCCGCGGCCGCCATGTTGACGGAGCAGAACCCGCCATGGGCGGCGTAGTTGGGCGTGCCGAACTGCTGCGCCCAGAAGCTGGTGAGCGACTGGGACTGGTCGCGCCCGGTGAAGAAGGCGAGTTTTTCCGGCGCGGTCTCGCGCAGGGGCTTCATCCAGCCGGCGGCGGTCTCCAGCGCCTCCTCCCAGGTGATCTCCTCGAACTCGCCCGAGCCCCGGGGGCCGACCCGGCGCAGCGGCGCGCGCAGCCGCGAGGGCGCGTTGTGCTGCATGATCCCGGCGGAGCCCTTGGCGCAGAGAACGCCGCGGTTCACCGGGTGGTCGCGGTTGCCCTCGATATAGGCAACGCGGCCCTCCTTCATGTGCACGTCGATCCCGCAGCGGCAGGCGCACATGTAGCAGGTCGTCTTGCGGACCTCGTCCGAGACGGGTGGCGAGAGGTCGAGAGGGGGCTGGCGGTGTGTCATCCGTGTCTCGCTGTCTGGGCCAGGGGGCACGCTAGGGCAGATCGCCGCCCGGGGCGAGGGCAAACAAGGATGTTCAAACGGCCTGGGCGCGCATGTCGGCGGGGTTTATTCCTGCGACGGCGACGGGTTTTTTCATTGCGTCGCGGCGGAACGGTTCGCCGAGTTCCT
>NZ_JBGFSJ010000005.1:350405-393366 GCF_041365695.1 Rhodosalinus sp. 5P4 | reverse complement strand
TTTCGTCGGCACCGAACTCGACGAGGGCGTCAGCTTTGCCGGCATCGCGCAGGCCTGCGGGCTGAAGGGCGTGGTGGTGCGCACCATGGAAGAGCTCACCGCCGCGCTGAACCAGGCGATCAGGGACCAGATGGAGCACGGCAAGACCACGCTCATCGAGGCGATGATCAACCAGGAACTCGGCGAACCGTTCCGCCGCGACGCAATGAAAAAACCCGTCGCCGTCGCAGGAATAAACCCCGCCGACATGGTCAGGCAGACAGCCTGATCCCGGCATGAAGCTGCAAACGGTGTACGGCTTGTCCGGCCAGCGATTGGCCGGGCAGCTCAAGGCGTATCTGCCGGGCGTCATGGTCGCGGTCCTCGTAGCGCTGGCGGCGCAATTCGTGGCCGAGCATCATGGCGCCCCGGCGATGCTCATGGCGCTGCTGTTCGGGATCGCGCTGAATTTCCTCGGCGAACCGGGACCGACCGCGGCGGGCATCGGCTTCACCGCCCGCACCGTCCTGCGGTTCGGCGTTGCGGTCCTGGGCGCGCGCATCAGCGTCGAGATGCTGACGTCGCTGGGCTGGGGCATGATCGGGCTGCTTGTCGGCGGGACGGTCGCCACCATCCTCTTCGGCGTGGCGCTGGCGCGCCTGATCGGACAGGGGCCGCGATTTGCCATTCTCACCGCCGGCGCGGTCGCCATCTGCGGCGCATCGGCCGCCATGGCCATCGCCGCCGTCCTGCCCAAGGACGAACGGTCCGAGCGCAACCTGCTGTTCACGGTCCTGGGCGTCACGGTCCTGTCGACGATCGCGATGATCCTCTACCCGATCCTCACCAATGCGCTCGGCTTCGACGACGTCACGGCGGGGGCCTTCATCGGTGCGACGGTGCACGACGTGGCGCAGGTCGTCGGCGCGGGCTTTTCGATTTCCGACACCGCGGGCGAGACATCGACTCTCGTCAAATTGATCCGGGTCTCGTTCCTCGCACCGGTGGTGATCGTGATCACGCTTGTGTGGCAACGCGAACAGACGCGCGCGGACGGCACGCGGCCGCCGATCGTGCCCGGCTTCGTGGCGGGGTTCCTCTGCCTCGCCACGCTGAATTCGCTTGGCCTGATCCCCGAGACGCTGGGCGCGTTCCTGGCCGGGCTTTCGTCCTGGGCCCTGCTGGCCGCCATCGCCGCGGTCGGGATGAAGACCGACCTGCGCAACATCATCAAGGTGGGTGGCGGTGCGATCGCGCTGATCGTGGCCGAAACCCTGTTTCTCGCGGGGCTCGTCCTGGCCGGGATCAGCTTTCTGGAGTTCGCGTGACGATGGTCGCCCTGCTGGCCCCGAACGCCCGAAGCTCTTCGCTGAATTTCGCCGTGGCCGACTGGCGAACCGAATCGACGCCCACGCTCGGCCATCATCGACAGACGAGCCGCGTCGCGTGTCGCCTGCCACATGCCGCCGTCGGGCTACACCGCACGGATGCCTGCCACGGCAAAGAGGCGCAGGGCGTCGCGAGCTATCCGCAGCTGTCCGACAAGGCGCCGGACTACATCGCGAACCGGCTGAAGACTTACAGAGCCGGCGCGCGCGTCGGTCCGGACTCGGTTCCGATGATCCAGACCGCGAGGAATATTTCGGACACGGAGATCGCCAGCCTTGCGGTCCACGTGACACGCGCCTTCGACCGACGCGCGAAAGGCCCGGGCGGTCGGATGTCGGACATGCGCTTGCCTTGATCGGAAAACGATCGTGCTTACATTTACAGCTTAATCGCCAACGCCTCCCGACGATCAATTCCAGGAGGTCGCATTGGACGGAAGACATTCAAGGGAGGATCACATGGCTTATCAAAGGGCCTTCGTCGCATCGCTGCTGACCGGGACCGCGATCCTTGCATCGCCGGCTTTCGCCCAAGTGGGGATGAACACCACCAGCCTTCAGCACGAAGTCGTGCTCGACGGGCTGGACAGCCCCTGGGACATCGCGTTCCTCGACGATGGAACGATGCTGTTCAGCGAGAAGTGCAACGGCCTTTCGGTGCGGTTGCCCGATGGGACGGTCAACGCGCTCTACGGTATGGGCGACGTCGATGGCTACCCGTCGAACGGGTCGGACCTGTTCTGCGAAGGTCAGGCCGGGATGATGGGCGTCGCCTTCGACCCGGAGTTCGAGACCAACCGGCGCATCTATGTCTATGCCACGTCCGACATGTCCGATCCGCACACCAACCGGCTGATGCGCTTCACCGTGAACGAGGACTTCACCGCCGTTTCGAACCGCGTCGATATCGTGGATGACGTGCCCTACAAGATGGAGGACTCCGATCATCCCTTCGGCGGGCCCGGTGCCCATAACGGCGGGCGCGTTCGCTTCGGTCCCGAGGGGGCGCTGTGGCTCACCACGGGCGACAACCACAACCCCGAGATCCCGCAAAGCCCGACGCTCATGGGCTCCAAGGTGCTGCGCATCCAGACGGACGGAAGTGCGCACCCCGACAACACCCCGCCCGAAGGCTTCGACAAGCGGACCTACACCTACGGGCACCGCAACGTGCAGGGCATCGCCTTTCACCCCGAAACGGGCGACGCCATCATCACGGAGCACGGGCCATGGCACTCCGACGAGATCACTGTGCTGGAAAACGGCGGGAACGGTGGCTGGGACCCGCGTGACAACATGGCGGGCCGGGGCGACTGTCCCGATGGCTATTGCGGGTACATGCCCAACCAGGACGAAGGCATGAACCGCTTCGAACGCGCGTCGTTCATGCCGATGACGGATTTCGAGACCTATCCCGACGCGATGCCGCCGATCTGGGAGAACAACGGCTGGTCGCAGGGCATATCCTCTGCTGCCTTTCTCGAGGGTGAGCAATGGGGCGAATGGGACGGCGCCTTGGCCGTCGGCCTGCTGGGCATCGGCTTTGGCGGAACGCCCATCGGCCAGCGCATCGACGTGATCGAGCTCGAGACCCACGAAGGCGAGATCTCGGTGCGTGACGTGACCGAGATGACGCTGCCGATGCCGCCCGCGCGCTTCCGCTCGCTCGTGCTGGGCCCCGACGGCAGCCTCTACACCGCCGTCGACGGAGGGGCGGTCCACAAGCTGACGCCGGGCGACTGAGCCGGCAAGCGGGCCGTGCCACCTTCGCGGCGCGGCCTGCCACCGCAAATCAGCGTCTCGTCAGATCCGGTATCTTCGGCGATGGCCGGGGCGCCGAAGCCGGGCGGGGCGCGACACGCTCGACCGGAGAGATGCGCGGGAGCGCGCTGGCGTGACGCCCGCGCGTGGCGCTTTGTAGCGTCGACAGGATCCAATCGGTGCGAGACGGTTCCCGGCCGCCTCCGCACGAGATGCACCGCTGCTTTCCGACCGTCCTTGCCAGATCACCCACATATGCGCGCCTGCCCGACCGGGGATTGCACTCCTTCGGCAGAACAACTACTTTTACCATGCATCTTGAGAAGAGCCTCAGCGCTCTCGCCAACCTGCTGACCCAGCAAGGTGGCACCCCAGAGTGGGGGATGCGGCCGAAGACTGGCAACGAAAGGGTGGCCCATGCGGACCTCTCCCAAAACCCGCCTTGTCGTGCGCCACGACGCAGGTGTCGTTCCGGTAAGATACCGGCGTGACGCGGTGCCCGCGCGCCTTCGGCCAATGTCACGTGCCGAAGGAGTTCCCTCATGATCCTCGACCTTCCCGACCAATGCGCCGCGACGGCGCGCACGGCGTTCGTGCGCCGGAGCCTCGCGCGGGCGGTGGTGCCCCGCTGGCAGGAGCGCGCCCGCGCGCTCGTGATGCTCGAGGCGATCCTCGCCCGCCCGAACGGCCCGGAGCGCGGGCGGCGCGACCACCTCGTCGCGGGCCTGCTGATCACGGCCTATCCCATCAGCTACATCGCCATTCGCCTCGAGCTCGAGGGCCACGGGGCACAGGCGCTTGCGCAGATCGCAGAGCAGCTCGAGCTCACGCCGCCCGCCCACGGATGTTTCCTCTACCCGGGATACCGGTGGTTCTGGCCGCATCTGCGCGCCGTGCGGATCCTCAACGGCCATCGCTGGGCGCTCGCCGACCGGCGCGGCGCGGAGCTCTCCGATGTCTGGCGCTGAGCGGCTCTGGGGCCCGTGGCAGCGCCACGACGGGCGCGGCATGCCCGTGCCGGAGGGGACCGTGGTGGAGGCCGAGGCCCTGCCACCGCACGGTCCGCCGAAGCACGGCATCACCCGGCGGGTCGGGATCGCCGGCGTGGACCTCGTGCGCTCCTGGCACTGGACGCCCGAGAACCGGGCCCGCGGCTGCGACTGCGGTAGGGCGCTGCCGATCGATCGCTACCGGATCCGCCGCGCGCCCGGCATGGCGATGCTCGACCGGGTGCTGGCGGACTGCGCGCCGCACGCCCCCGAGATCCCGATGGACATCTTCGATCACGAGGAGGCCTGATGCACGACATCATCCCCGACATTCACGGCCAGGGCGAGAAGCTCCACGAGCTTCTCCCGAAGCTCGGCTGGCGCCAAAGCGCCGCGGGCTGGATCAACGACGCGCCCGATCGCGAGATCATCTTCCTCGGCGATTTCATCGACCTGGGGCCCGACAACGCGGGCGTGATCCGCACGGTCCGGAGCCTCATGGACGCCGGCAAGGCCCGCGCGGTCATGGGCAACCACGAGCTCAACGCGCTCCATTACCACACCCGGCATCCTGGAACCGGGGAACCGCTCCGCGCGCGAAGCGCGAAGAACACCGCGCAGCACCGCAGCTTCCTCGAGGCCTTCCCGCCGGACGCGCCCGCGACGCGGGAGGTGCTCGCCTGGATGCAGAGCCTGCCGCTTTACCTGGAAACGGCGCGTTTCCGGGCGGTGCACGCCTGCTGGGACGAGGCCGTCATCGCGGCGCTCGCGCGGGAGACCCGGGACGGCGTCCTCGACGAGGATCAGCTCGTTGCCGCCGCCGACCAGGAGCACGCGCTCCACGCGCGCGTCGAGACGACCACGAAGGGGCCGGAAGTCCCTCTGCCCGAGGGGCACGTCTTCCACGACAAGGATGGGCGTCGCCGCGCGCATGTCCGCCTCAAGTGGTGGCAAGGCGAAGCGGCGAGCTGGGCGGACATCGCCATATCGGTGCCCGATCCCGCCGAACTGCCGCCCGGGCCCCTGCCGGAGTTCGCGCGCGCCGGCGCCTACCCCGCCGGCGCGAGACCCGTCTTCTTCGGCCACTACTGGCTCGACGGGCGGCCGGCTCTCCAGGCGCTGAACGCCCTCTGCCTCGACTACTCGGCGGGCGGCGACGGGCCGCTGCTGGCCTACCGCGTGCAGGGTGACGCGGCACGGCTCGACGTGGCGCACATCGTCAGCGCAGGTGGGTGAGGCGGCAGAGATCAGCCGCGATCGGCAACTTGACGCCGAGCGCCGGTGCGGCCCGACCGAAACCCGCCCGGAGCTCGCATGACGCCCGGACCGAGGACCCGGCAAGGTCCACCATGAAACCGGCAGCAGGCCAGCCTTGACCGCCCCATGGGGGCGGGCCCAAGGGCGCCCCTCGCTTTCTACCTCAAGTCTTCGGGCAGGAGTTCGCCGGGAATGTTTTGATAGCAGACCGGCCGCAGAAAGCGACGTATGGCCAGCGTGCCGACCGAGGTATGACCGAAATTCGTACTGGCCGGATAGGGGCCACCATGCACCATGCTGTCGCACACTTCGACACCGGTCGGGAAGCCATTGGCCAGCAGGCGCCCCGCCTTCCGCTCGATGATCGGCATCAGGCCGCGCGCAATCTCGGTGTCGGCGTCGTCCATGTGAAGGGTACATGTCAGCTGTCCTTGCAGCGACCGGGCGACATCTTTCATCTCGCCGGAATCCGACACCTTCACGATCAGACCCAGCGGGCCGAACACCTCTTCGCCAAGCACGTCGTTTTCCAACCACTCCTTGCCGGTCGTGGCGAAGAGATAGGGTGTGGCAGTCCGCAGGTCGCACGTCGATGTCAGGATCTCCTGCACTCCCTTGCTGGCGGCCACACGGTCGCGGCCCGCACGATATGCCTGCGCAATACCGTCCGTCAGCATCACCTGCGCCGCCTCGGGGTCCAGTGCCGCGGTGGCTGCCTCCATGAAGGAGTCGGCCTCGGGCCCGTCGATCAAAATGGCGATGCCGGGATTGGTGCAGAATTGTCCCGCCCCCATGGTGAGCGATCCGGCCCACCCTTTCGCGATTTCGTCGCCGCGCGCCTTGACCGCCCCAGGCAACAGAAACATCGGGTTGACCGAACCGAGTTCGCCGAAGAAGGGGATCGGCTCTGGCCGCTTCGCGCAGAGATCATAGAGCGCCCGCCCCCCGGCAAGACTGCCGGTGAACCCCACCGCACGGATCAGCGGGTGCTGAACGAGCGATTGCCCGACCTCCCGGCTGCCGCCCTGGACAAGCGAGAAGACACCTGGATGGACGCCGCAGGCTTCGATGGCTGCCGAAATGGCCTCGGCCACGATCTCGGCGGTGCCGGGATGTGCGCCGTGCCCCTTCACCACCACCGGGCAGCCAGCCGCCAGCGCGCTGGCCGTGTCGCCGCCAGCCGTCGAGAAAGCCAACGGGAAATTGGACGCACCGAACACGGCCACAGGCCCGATCGGCCGCTGCATCATCCGAAGATCCGGGCGCGGAGCGGGCTCCCTGTCCGGCAAGGCGGGATCGTGGCGCCGATCCAGATACTCACCCTGCTCGATATGCTCGGCGAAGAGGCGGAGCTGTCCACATGTGCGGCCCCGCTCTCCCTCGAGCCTCGCCGGGGGCAAGCCGGTTTCTCTCGTGCCGGTTTCAGTGATCCGGGCTCCACGCGCCTCGATCTCATCCGCGATGGTGCGCAGGAAAGTCGCTCGCGCGGCGCGGGACAGTTCGGAATAGGATGTGAAAGCTTCCTCTGCCGCGCGGACCGCCTGGTCGACGTACTCCGGGCTGCCGGCGGCAAAATTGTCAGGATCGCCTTCCACGGGAGCGTTCGCGAACGTCTCGTCGTTTCCAATCCATTCGCCTGCGATAAGATGTTTTCCGATCACGGTACTTTTCCTTTCTCATTGATTTCTGACCAGGCTGAGGGTCTCGGACCGAATGGGGCTCTCGGGAAACGCGCCCAAGCTATACACCCCATGTATCCTTCAGCCTGTAGCCCTCCGGCCAGGGATCATCGGGATCGAGCAAGTGCTGGTGGATGCCGGTTATCCATCCTCGACCGGTGATTTGCGGGACGATTGCAGGCCGGCCGGAAACCTGCGCTTCCCCATGGATCGTGCCGATGAAGGTCGAGCCGATGATCGACACGGCCTCGAAGGTTTGCCCCACTCGCAACTGATTTCTGGCGGCCATCAAGGCCATTCGCGCAGAAACGGCAGTTCCGGTTGGCGAGCGGTCGATTTTCCCCGGTCGGATCGCAACGGCGGACCGTCCCTCGAGGCCTGTCCGCGTCGCCGTTACCGGGCCGCGGAAGGCACAGAACGAAATATGGTCCCAGTCCGGGTTCTCGGGATGGGTGAACCCGAGCTGTTCATTGGCGGCCCGCGTAATCCCGACCCCCAGCCTGGCCAGATCGGCCGCCTCGTCTTCAACCAGGGAAAACCCGAGCGCCGCAGCATCGACGACAACGAAACTGTCTCCGCCATACGCGGTATCCACGGTGAGGGTGCCAAACCCGGCGACCTCGAGCTTCGCGTCCAGCTTGTCAGCAAAACTGGGAACGTTTCGTACGCTGATGCTCTCTGCCTTGCCGTTTCGGCAGGTCGCACAAACATGGACAAGGCCGCCCGGCGCCTCGAGAACCATTTCGGTGACGGGTTCCTTCATCGGGACAATCCCGGAGTCCAGCAGCACCGTCGCGACGCATATGGAGTTGGAGCCCGACATCGGGGGGGTATCTTCCGGCTCCATTATGATGAAGGCCGCATCGGCATCGGGATTTTTCGGCGGGACCAGCAGGTTCACATGGCGAAACACCCCGCCCCTCGGCTCGTTGAGCATGAAATTGCGCAGCGACTCCTGCTGTTCGATGTAGGTTCGCTGCTCCCAGAGCGTCTTTCCGGGGGGCGGCGCCACGCCGCCCACGATCACGTCGCCGACCTCTCCTTCGGCATGACACGAAATTACATGGATCGTCCGAGTGCTTCGCATGTCTGACCTCTGGCTAAGCTCTGTGCCCCGTGTGGCGATGCGCGGCGTCGGGCGCGGCAGAAAACCCTTCAAGACCGATCGCCCGGAACGGTGGCCCGTCATCAAGGGACGCAGGCGCCTGAATGATGTTTTCGGCTGGAACGTTCATTCCGCACCAGGTCATGTGAAACGCCGCGCCGAGAATGGCGCGGCGTCCAGCGGTGGGGTCACCCCACAGATCAAGGCTTGCACCAACTCGGCTGTTCCGGCCGCCTGAGTCAGCCCGAGATGCCCGTGGCCGAACGCGTAAACGACCCGATCCGTGCGCTGCGCATGGCCGATGACCGGCAGGCTGTCGGGCAAGGAAGGGCGGAACCCCATCCACTCCCTTCCCCGACTGGCGTCCAGACCCGGCATGAACGCGCTGGCTTTGTCGCGAAGGATCTTTGCACGCTTGAAGTTCGGCGGACGAACCAGACCGGCCAGCTCGACCGCGCCGCCGACACGAACGCCGTCCTGGATGCGGGAGGCCACGAAGCCGTGGTCCGCAAACGTGATATGGGTCCGGAGGTCGAAGCCTGCTTGGCGAATTGTCGTGTTGTAGCCGCGCTCCGTCTCGAGCGGGATGCGATCGCCAAGAGACATCGCAAGTGTCCGCGACCAGGCACCCGCGGCGACAATGACATGGCCCGCCGAAAGCGTCGCTTCCGCACCGTGTAGCGTGATCCGTTCGTCCCCGGCCTGCAGAGCGCGCGCGTCCAGCCTATCGACCACGCCGCCCCGCGCACGAAACACCGACAGGAGGTGCTCGAGCCAAAGCATGGGATCCCGCGTGTTGATCCAGTCGGGCGTATATCCGGCGTGGGTGAATTCGGAACTGAGGCCCGGCTGGAGTTCCGCGATCTCGGCCGGCGACTCCAGCAGATCAAATCGAATGCCGTACTGCCGGCAGGCGTCCCAATAGGAACGGCTTCGCTCGAACCGTCGGGCGCCCTGGTAAACCCTGAGCTGTCCCTCTCGTTGCAGCAGATGTTCGCCGCTCGTATCCGCCACCTGGCGTTCGAGGGCGGCGCGGGACAACTCCATGAGGGCGGCTTGCGCTTCCATCAGCCTGGGGAAGCGATCCTTCCAGCTTGCCCGCCAGAACCTCAAAAGCCAGGGCGCGATCGCGAAGACGTAGGACGGATCGACGGAGAGCGGACCCAGGGGATCCGCGAGCCACCTGGGCGCGGCGCGAATGATCCCGGGTGTCGCGAGCGGAACGATGTCCGAAAAGGCGAATGCACCTGCGTTCGCGAACGACGCGCCATTTCCGGGGGCGCTTCGATCGACAAGCAGGACATCGCGGCCCGCCGCCTGAAGTGCGAGCGCGATGCTCACGCCGATCACCCCGGCGCCGATGACGATCACATCATGGTCGGATTGATCCGTCATTTCATCCCGATGGGGGCCAGCGGCCGATGCGCCTTTTCTTGGCATGACCGCATTTCAGTAACGGATCCCGCACAGGTAGGGGTCGGCGGGATCGAAGATCAAAGTCGCATCGGATGTGACGAAAGCCTGGCCGGTGATCGTCGGCACGATGCCCCCATCGGCACCTGGCTCGTAGCTTAGGCCGTAGGTGCTTCCGATGATGCTTTCCTGAATCCACTCTTGCCCTGCTTGCCACTCTCCGTCCGATGCGAGGCACGCCAGCTTGGCAGAGGTCCCGGTCCCGCAGGGAGAGCGATCATAGGCGCCGCCGGGACAAAGCACGAAGTTCTTGCTGCGGGCGCGCGGGTCCAGGGGTGGGCCGAACAGCTCCACATGATCGATCCAGGCGCCATTCCTGCCGGTGATCCCGTCGCGTTCCAGCGCGCTTCGAATGTCGAGCGCCAGATCCGTCAAGGGCCGGATATTCCGTGCCGCGATGGCAAGCGGCGAGGTCTTCACAAGGAAGAACCAGTTGCCCCCCCACGCGACGTCGCCCGTGATCTCCCCCACGCCGTCGACGGCGACAGAGACTCCTTTGTGCAGGCGATAGCTTTCAACGTTCACGACCGAAGCGGTATGGGCATCGTGCAAGTCCACGTCCACGGCCCCGACGGGCGTATCGATCCGATGGGCACCTGGCCGGATGGCGCCAAGATGCGCCAGCGTGACCGTCAGACCGATGGTCGCGTGACCGCACATCCCGAGGTTTTGCAGCGTATTGAAAAAGATCACCCCGGCTGCGCAACCGGGATCCGTGGGCGCGACCAGAAGGGCGCCGACCATGGCGTCATGCCCCCGTGGCTCGCACAGAACCGACTTGCAGAAGTCGCGATGCTCCGCTTCGAGACGCGCCGCACGTTTGGCGAGCGGCCCGTCTCCCAGATCGGGACCGCCGTCAACGATGACGCGTGTCGGCTCACCTGCCGTATGGCTGTCGATCACCCGCATGAGCGCTACAGCCCTTCTTTCCTGGCCCAGTCGTCGAACCAGACCCGGAAAAGCTCGTATTGCGCTTCGATATAATGACGTTGGGCATCCGAGAGAGCATCCGTCTCGTTGAAATGCAGACGGTATTCCTCTTCTCCGTTCAGCACCATGAGATGCTTGTAGTAGAGAACGAGGTCCGGTCCCTCGTCGAAGCTCGACAGAACCGCAAGAGCCTCGTCCAGCTCACGTGCCTGGCGCCGCGCGAGCGCGTCGCCCATGGCGGCCTTCTGGCTGAGTTCCGTCAACAGCAGCACCTGCCGCGGCAACGCGTTTCCGATGCCGGTAATCGCGCCGGTCGCGCCACAGTTCACGAAGCCATGATAGACTGCGGTATCGACACCGATCATCAGCGTGACGTCGTCATCCCGCGACGTGATGAACTCGGCCGCGTAGCGCAGATCGGCGGCGCCGCCGAACTCCTTGAAACCGACAAGGTTGGGATGTTCCGCACGCAGCGCGAAGAAAAGATCTGCCCGGGTGGCAAAGCCGTAATAGGGACTGTTGTAAATCACTGCCGGAATGTCGGGCGCTGCCGACAAGATCGCCTTGAAGTGATCGCGCTGCGCCTCTGGAGAAGAGCCCCGCGACAGGACACGCGGGATCACCATCAGCCCGAGCGCCCCGACCCGCGCGGCATGCGCGGCGTGGGCCACGGCCGCGCGGGTGTTCACGGCCCCCGTCCCCACGACGACCGGAACGCCCGCTTCGACAAGGCGCGCCACACCTTCCATCCGCTCTTCGTCCGTCAGCAGCGGCCAGTCGCCCATCGAACCGCAATAGACGACGGCCGACATTCCGGCGTCGATCAGCTCTTTGCCCTTGCGCACAAGTGCTTCGTAATCGGGTTTGCGATCAGCATCACAAGGCGTCATCAGAGCGGGCATGCAGCCCGTGAAAACATGGCGCGACACGGTTGTTCTCCTCTTTGGCTGTCGAGGCGTCTCGACCTCGACTTTTGCAAGGTTGTTCCTGCTTCCGTGGCACGGGGTTCGGGCCCGCGTTCAGCGAACCTTTGCCAGGAATTTTCGGGTCTGTTCGGAATTCGGGTCGCCGAAGATCTGTTCGGGCGGTCCGATCTCTTCCATCGCACCTTCATGGAAGTAGGCGACGCGGTCAGAGACATCTCGTGCGAAGCCCATCTCGTGGGTCACACAGATCATAGTCATGCCCTCCTCGGCCAGAATCCGCATCGTGTCCAGGACTTCGCCGACCAGCTCCGGGTCCAGGGCCGACGTGGCTTCGTCGAAAAGCATGTATTGCGGATCCATGGCGAGCGCTCTCGCTATCGCCAGCCTTTGCTGCTGTCCGCCCGACAAGGCGCTCGGATAGACATCGAGCTTGTCGGCGAGGCCAACATGTTCCAGCTGCTTCACCGCTATCTCTTGCGCCTCCGCCCGCGATTTCTTTTTCACGATGCGCGGGGCCAATGAAACGTTCTCGAGGGCGGTCAAATGGGGGAAGCTGTTCCACTGCTGAAACACCATTCCCATTCTCTGCCGCAGATTGTTCAGGTCAGTCTGCCTGGCGTGAACGTCTATACCATCGACGACGACCCGCCCTTCCTGGATCGGCTCGAGGCCATTTATGCAGTAAAGCAATGTGGATTTCCCGGATCCCGACGCTCCGATCACCGAAAGGACTTCGCCCTTCTGCACTTCCAGGTCGATACCCCGCAACACATGGAGCGAGCCGAAATACTTGTGCAGGCCGGTGATTTCGATCATTGGGACCACCTCTTCTCGATTTTCGCCGAATAGCGCGAGATCGGATAGGACAGCGCAAAATAGAACGCGCCGGCGATTGAGATAATCAGGAGCGGTTCCTGCGTGCGTGTCATCAGGATCTGGCTTGCCCGAAGAAGCTCCACGTAACCAAGCACCGAGACCAGGGCACTATCCTTCAGGACGCCGAGAGCCACGCCCACCCAGGACGGAAAAACGGCACGCGCCCCGATGGGCAAGACCACGTAGCGCAGATCTTGCCAGTAACTCATGCCCAGCGAGCGCGCGGCCCGACGCATGGGTTTCCCGACAGATTCGATACCGCCCCGCGCGACGCTTGCGACAAGCGCAGCCGTATAAGCCGTCAGAACCACGAGCCCCGACTGGAACGCATCGAGGTTAAGACCAATGATCGGCGCGAAATTATAGAAAAGAACCAGCTGGATGATAAGCGGCACCGACCGGAAAGCGTCCAGCACCGGCGCAACGAACAGAGTGGCCCAAATCCGCCCCTCATAGAGCATCCAGCCGAAGATCGCCCCCAGAAGCGTTCCAAGGGAGATCGATATCACCGAGATCAGGAGCGTGCGCCAAGCCGCTTGCGCCATGAAGAGCACGTCCTGAAGCCCGAACCCGCTGAAGAAGCTGATAGGAGTTTCCACTTTGCTCCCCTCAATACCGGAACAGGCGCACGGCGAGAAGCCGGGACGCGAGCAGAATGATCTTGACCATGACGTAATAAATCACCGCCGTGACGGCGAAATATTCGAAGATGCGGTAGGTGCGGCTGGCGAAGAACTGCGTCTCGCCCGACAGCTCGCGGAAGCCGACCAGCATGCCCAGGGACGACATCAGCACCGCCCAGACCAGCTGATTGGTCATCGGGTAGTACACGATCCGCAAGACCTGCGGCACCAGGATCCGCGTGTAGGACTGCCACAAATTCATGCCAAGGCTTTGCGCCGCGCGCATCTGCGTATCAGGGACCGCCTGAAAGCCGCCGCGAAAGTTCTCGGCGAGATAGCCGGCGTTATTGAAGCTGAGACCGGCCAGAACGATCATGTAGGGTGTCAGGTGCCATCCGAAGGCCCCCAGCCCGAACCCGAAGAAGAACAGCTGAAACAGAGCCGGCGTGTTGCGCGCCAATTCCACCCAGGCCGTGGCGAACCAGTAAAGCGGCCCGCGGAGCCTCAGGCGGATGACGGACAACCCGAGACCGATGACGATGCCGATCACCATGGAAAGCGTCGCGACCTGGAGAGTTAAGAGGCTGGCCTCCAGCAGGTCCGGCAGGCTGCGGAATACCGGGCGCCAGTGAAAGTTGTATTCGAACATCGCGGCGATCCAAAGAAACCCCGCCCGGGGATCCCGGGCGGGGACAGGAAAAAGCGGCAGTGATCAGTACATCACGCCCGGGATGCGGAGTTCGGGCGCCTCTCCACCCACATATCTGCCCCACAGCTCTTCGTAACGGCCAGACCGGACCTGGTGCGTGACAAAGAGATTGAGGTAGTTCAGCCAGCTGACGTCCTTGCGCTTGCCGACAACGGAGGTGTAGTCCGTGGTCCAGGGCATGCGCGGGCCAGCCACGATATTGTCGTATTGATCGGTGATCGGCTTCACCGCCGTGTTCGTGGTGATCCCGATGTCTGCCTTGCCTTGTGCGACCGCGAGGAAAACCTCGTTCTCGGACTGGTAACCCTGGTAGAGGTCCTCTTCGCCCCACTCCTCGGCGATTTTCAGCCACTCCTGCTCAGGCACGGTTCCCACGGCCGCAGCAACACGCTTTCCCCGAATGTCCTCGAACGATTCGATGCCACTTTCGGCATTCACAACGCCTTGCGCATAGTAAATCGCGTAGGGAATCGAGAACCCGACGGTCCGCGCGCGGGCCAGGCTGTCCGATGTGGCGCCGAAGACCACGTCTGCCCGACCGGTGACGATGACCGGCAAGCGCTCCGACCACGTCAGAGGCAGCAACTCGACGTCCACCTCGAGGGCGGCCGCCAGATCGTTGCAATATTCCACGTCGAAGCCCGCCGGCTCGTTGTTGTCGTCACGATAGCCGATGGGCGGGAAATCCAGCACGACACCGCAGCGCAAAGTGCCTCTGTCGATGACGTCATCCAGTGTGTCGGCCGCCGCGGGGACAGCCATCAACAGGGTTGCCGTAGCCGCCCCCAAAAGCTTCTTCAGCATCGTCTTCCTCCATGTTGGTCGTTGGATGATCTGTTGAACAATGCCACGCTATGGCATATTGGATCCAATGTCCAAGGCAAACTAAGAGACTTTGCACGGACGCGGCAGTATCGTATGGCGCCGCAACTGCTCGAGGGTGATGGAAGATGAAGTTTCCGGCCGTAGATGTCTCGAAGACCGCGTCCGCGTCGACCATCGTCTTCGACGTTCTTCGCAAGGCGATCATCGAGGGCAAAATCCCCGAAGGAGCACCGCTGCGCCAGGACGAGATCGCCAACATGTTCAATACGAGCCGCATCCCGGTGCGCGAGGCAATCTCGAGGCTTGAAGAGCAGGGGCTTATCAAGACCAAACGATACAAGGGCGCGGTGGTTGCCGGACTGTCGGCGGACGAGGCGGCGGAGGTGTTCGACCTCAGGGCGCTTCTCGAGCCCGAGATTATCCGCGACGCGGTGCCTCGGATGTCCCGAGAGTGTTTGATCGACGCCCGAAAGCACTGCACGGCGTTTTCACAGTCTCCCAATCCCATGGAGTGGGGCGACTTGAACCGCGTGTTTCACAAAACGCTCTACGGACCGAGCACGTTGAACTACTTCAAGGACGTCGCCGATAACGCCATGGATCGCGTCGAGCGCTACATTCGCGCACAGCTCGTCATAAGCGATGGCATGGAAAGGGCGGACAGCGAGCATCTGGCAATCCTTGTCGCCTGCGAAGAAGGTGATGCCGACCGGGCGAGCCTATTGCTGCGCGATCACATCAACGGCGCCAAGCACTCCCTTCTGGAACATTTCCCGACACCTGCGAGACACAAGAAGCGATAAACCCATGACATCGGAGGCAGCTTGACGACTTCAGCGCGCGGGACCGGAACGGCTGGTCGGATTCTGATCGAGGGTGACGCGAATGGCGAGGTGCTGGCCTGTAGCGAAGGCCTGAGTTTCTGGGGAGGTGTCGACCCCGGAACGGGGACGATCATAGACGTACACCACCCCAACCATGGAGCATCGGTATCCGGAAAGATCCTCATGATGCCGACCTCGCGTGGATCCTGCAGCGGAAGCGGGGTTCTGCTTGAACTGTCCTTGAATTCACTTTCGCCAGCGGCGCTTGTTTTCTGCGAGCACGAAGAAGTCCTGACGCTGGGTGCGTTGGTCTCGGGCCGCATATTCGACAGGCCGCTCCCCACCATCTTCCTTCCACGATCGGAATATGATCGCGTCGCGCGCTCGC
Source organism: Rhodosalinus sp. 5P4 (assembly GCF_041365695.1). NCBI lineage: Bacteria > Pseudomonadati > Pseudomonadota > Alphaproteobacteria > Rhodobacterales > Paracoccaceae > Rhodosalinus > Rhodosalinus sp. 5P4. The sequence goes on along the minus strand of NZ_JBGFSJ010000005.1, from coordinate 377,634 downwards.
AGACAGCATCCATTTCAGGCAACCGGCTGAAAGCCGATGGCGTGGACATGGACCTTTCCCCTGCGCAGGCGAGCGATCTGCAGCTCTCCAAGGAAGACCGGCGCTGTCTTGGCGGCGATCACGGGCCGGCAGCGAGGATCGCCATGGAAATCATCTGCCTCATGGCGGCACGGGAAGGCACGGAGAGCCTGACCGATGTCACCAGAGGGCACATCGACGGCTGCATCCTCGCCCATTCCGCCAATCTCATATTTGCGGAGAAGATGGCCGAAATGGGCGCTCGCGTGTCCGTTCCCACGACGATCAATGCGATTTCGGTAGATCGGGAAAACTGGCGGTCCCAGAACGTTCCGACCGATTTCGGAGAACGCGCAAGCCGCCTGGCTGACGCCTATGTGAAGATGGGAGCAAGGCCAGTTTTCACCTGCGCGCCGTATCTTCTTGAGGGTGCCCCGGATAAGGGCGAGGTCATTGGCTGGTCGGAATCGAACGCCGTCATCTACGCCAACACCGTCCTTGGGGCACGCACACCCAAACATCCGGATTATCTCGATCTCTTCATTGCAATGACGGGACGCGCGCCGGCATCCGGTGTGTACACGAAAGAGGGCCGTGTCCCGAGAACGATCCTTGACGTGGAGCCCGCCCTGGATGGCCATGATGACGTGCTCTGGCCATTGATCGGATGGCTGGCGGGCCAGTTTTCTCCTGACCACATCCCACTCTTGACCGGGCTGGAACACCTTCAGCCGTCGCAAGACGACCTCAAGGCCCTTTGTGCCGCTTTCGGCACCACCTCCGGCGCACCCATGCTACATGTCGCGGGGCACACTCCCGAAGCGGATACTGCGCCCACGCCCGACGCTCAGCGGCACCAAATCCGTCTGGCGGACTTTGTCGGCGCTTGGCATGAGCTCAATCGCGGAGACCGGACAATTGACCTGGTCGCCATCGGCAGCCCACATGCGTCGCTGTCCGAGACGCGCCGGATTGCAGAGCTTTTCCAGGATCGAAGCTGCAATAGGTCGACGCAGATGATCATCACGATCGGACGCGATGTCCTGCGCGAGGCAAGCTCCGAAGGGCTTGTCGACCGCTTGCAGAAGGCGGGCGTCCGTCTGATCCCGGACCTGTGCTGGTGCTCGATCGTTGAACCCATATTCCCGCCGCACGCGAAAGGCTTGATGACGAATTCCGGAAAATACGCGCATTATGCGCATGGCCTGTCCGGCCGGCACGCGCGGCTTGGCAGTCTCGAGGATTGCGTCGAGGCAGCCGTTACCGGGTTCGCGGGGGATCGTCTTCCGACATGGCTCCGGAATTAGCGGGCGCCCCAAGAACACGTGATGCTCGGAGGAACTCTATCGAGGAGGCGGCTGCCCAAATCCGGCGGCATCCGTACCGGCAAAAGGCCCGCGCCCCTTGACCCGTCGATAACCATCGACCCCATGTTCGGCATCGCGTTCGAGCCCCCTTTAGGCGCGGCTATCCAGTCCTGAACGCAACTCCCAACGGCTGTGTCCCGTGGCACCGGCCTTTCCGTCGCAAACGCCGCAGCGAAAGCCCTGCGTGGTGGCGACCTAGGATCCTCGCATCCGCGGCATGAGAACCGGAACCAGAAGGCTCAGAAGGATCAGTCGGAACACATGGTGCGCCGCGACGAAGGCCGGTTCGAGCGACGTTTCCACCGCGAGCGCTGCCATGACCTCGACGCCGCCGGGGGCGAAAGCGAGAAGGAGGGCCGCCGGCGGAAGACCGACGATCCCGGCCGCGAGGCCGGCGCCGATTGCCGCGATGGCGCAGGCGACGAGGGTTGCGGCGACACCGGCCCCGAAAGCGCCGACCAGCCCGCGCCGGTCGAGCCCCCGGAAACGCGTTCCGATAAGGCTGCCCATGGTGATGAACGCCAGCGTCGTCGCCCAGGAAGGCAGCGCACCAGGGGTCAGGTTGGAACCGTGTCCGATGGCCGACGCCGCCATGGCGCCAAGAAGGAGCGGCGCCGGCACGCGCAGCCGCTTGAGCACCAGGCCGAGAGGCAGGGCGAAGGCGAAGAGAAGCACGGCTGCGTTCTTCGAGATCACGCCGGGATCCTTCGGCGGGGTCGTGCCCTCGGCGCCCCAGAGCGCGATCAGAACGGGCACCAGCAAAGTCAGCAGGAGAACCCGGACCGACTGGACGAGCGCGACGCGCGGCACGTCCACCTTGAGGTCGGCCGAGAGGCCCAGGACATAGGTCAGGTGCCCCGGCGTCGCGGCCAGAAAGGCGGTGGTCGCATCGTAGTGGAAAACGCGCATCAGCATCGCCCGGATGATGAGCAGGACCAGAACGAGTGTCACGCTCAGCACGAGAAAGGACACGGGCCACGCCATCGCCGTCGCGATCACCTCGGGCGTCACGGTGCTGCCGATCGAGACACCGATCACCAGGAACACCACGTCGCGAAGGCGCGCGGGCACATGGGCGCGCAGGCCCAGAAGCGTGGCGAGGGAGACCGCCGCTGCCGGTCCGGTCAGCACGGCGGCCGGGAAGCCCACGACCCAGAAGATGGCGGCACCGGCGGCACCGATCAGCAGGGTCGGGAAGGCCTCGGACAGAAGCCGCTCACGCTCCGTCATAGGTCCATCGGTACGCGGGTGGGGTTGGCCCCTTGTTGCGCCCGCCCTGTTCGGTCTGCTCCCAGGCATGGGCGAGGATGCCCACCGAGCGCGACAGGCCGAAGAAGCCGCGGGCAAGCGCGGCCGGGCAGCCCAGTTCGGCGTAGATCACCGCGGTCGCGCCGTCGATGTTCATGGGCACGGGCTTGCCCCGCTCGGCCGCGAGATGGGCCTCGATCGCCCGCCCGATCTCCGCGTAGGCGCCGGGGACGGCGCCCGCTTCGGCCGCCTCGTCCACGAGCGACAAAAGGCGCGGCGCGCGGGGATCGACGGGCTTGTGGAAGCGGTGGCCGAAGCCGGGGAGAAAGCGGCCGTGCTCGGTCCGCCACGCGTCGAGCGCGGGTCCGAGACCCTCGGGCCCCTTCGTCTCGACGAAGCGAAACATCTCCACCGCCTGCTCGCCCGCGCCGCCATGCACGTCGCCCAGCATGTTGAGGCCCGTCGCCATCGCCGATTGCAGCCCGATCCCGCAGGTGGCCGCCATCCGGGCGGCGGCGATCGAGGGGGCCTGCGGCCCGTGATCGACCGCAGCGACCAGAGCCGCCTCGAAGAGCCGCGCACGGTGGCCCGCGATGGGCTCGCCCATGACTATGAGCCAGATCATCTCGGCGAAGCCCGTTCGTCCGATCAGCTGCTGCACCGGGTGGCCGCGCAAGGCGATGCGCCCGGGTTCCATGTCGATGATCGCCGTGCGCCACCAGTCCGCGACATCGCTTCCCTCGCTCAAATCACACCTTCCGCGCGCATCGTCTCGATCTCCGTATCGCTGTAGCCCAGTTCGGAAAGGACATCCCGGCTGTCCGCGCCAAGGGAAGGCGGCGCAGTGGTCACCGAAGGGCGCACCCCATCGATCATCGCGCCGATCCGCACGAGCTCGATGGGGCGGTCGAGGCCCGGCGCGTCCGCGAACCGGGCAAGGAAGTCACGTCCGGCGACCTGCGGGTGAGAAAGGATCTCGGGCACGCTCATCACCGCGCCGGCAGGCACCCCGATCGCGTTGAGCTCTCGCGCCCAGTCTTGGGCGGGCCGCGTCGTCAACACGGTCTCGAGTTCCGCCCTGAGCCGGAACCGGTTGCGCTTGCGGTCCTCTCGCGTGGCGTAATCGGGCACGGCGAGAAGGTCCTCTCGCCCGAGATGGCGGACAAGCGCCTCCCATTGCTCATCCTTGTTCGCGGCGATGTTCACCGGTGCATCCGCGCATTGGAATGTGCCCGAAGGGGCGGAGGTGGGGTTCTCGTTGCCTTCGGGACGCGGCGAGACACCGCCGATCAGGTGGTTCGACACGACCCAGCCCATCGTCGCCAGCACCGCCTCGAGCATGGACACATCGATGAAGGCACCGCGCTCGGGCGCGTTCAACGCCGCGCAGACCGCCATCGCGGCGGTCAGTCCGCCCACCGTATCGGCCAGCGGATAGCCCACGCGCAAGGGCGCGCTGTCGGGATCGCCCGTGATCGACATGACGCCGGAGGCGCCCTGAACGATCTGGTCGTAGGCAGGGCGGTCGGCCCAGGGTCCGTCCTGCCCGAAACCCGAGATGGCGCAGTAGATCAGCCGCGGGTTTTCCGCCCGCAACGTGCCGTGGCCGAGACCGAGCCGATCCATCACGCCGGGCCGGAAGTTCTCGACAAGAACGTCGGACGTGGCCACGAGCCGCTTCAGCGCCTCCTTGCCGCCCGGGGCCTTCAAGTTCAGCGTCAAAGACTTCTTGCCGGCGTTCTGGGCGAGAAAGCTGATCCCCATGCCCTTCGCCGAAAGGTCGGCATCCGCGCCCAGGTTCCGCGCGAGATCGCCCCGACCCACCGCCTCCACCTTGATGACCTCGGCTCCCAGATGTGCGAGCTGATGGCAGGCGAAGGGACCGGCGAGGACATTCGTCAGATCCAGCACGCGCACACCGGCGAGCGGTGCGGCGGCCTCAGTCCCCATCGGCCACCCCTTCGGCACGGCGCCGCGCCCGCCGCGCACGGAAGCTCGGCAGAAGCACGAGCAGGAGCGCGAGGACGAGGAGCGCGAGCGTCATCGGGCGCTCCCAGATGAAATCGAGGCCCCGGTAGAGCTGCATGGAGCGGGCGAAATTGTTCTCCAGCATGGTTCCTAGGATGAAGCCGATGAGAAGCGGCGCGAGCGGATAGTCCGCGAAGCGCAGCACCGTCGCCAGCACGCCGAGGCCGACGAGCATCAAGAGCTCGGTGGCGTTGTTCTGCCCGATATAGGCCCCAATCATGGTGAAGAAGAGGATGAACGGGATCAGGTAGTTGCGCGGGATCGACAGGACCTTGGCGATGTAGGGGATGAGCGGCAGGTTCAGGATGATCAGCACGACATTGCCGATGAACATCGACGTGATGACCGCCCAGAAGATTTCGGGCTCGTCGATCATCAGCCGCGGACCCGGTGTCACGTTGAGTGCGATGAGCGCGCCCAGAAGGATCGCGGTCGTCCCCGAGCCCGGGATGCCGAGCGTCAGAAGCGGCACGAAAGATCCCGTGCAGGCCGCGTTGTTGGCCGTCTCCGGCGCCGCGAGGCCCTTGACGGAGCCTTTGCCGAACTGTGCCTGGTCGTCGCCCTTGGCGATGTTGCGCTCGACCGCATAGCCCAGGAACGACGCGATGGTGGCGCCTGCGCCCGGCAGCACACCGATGAAGAACCCCTGGACCGACTGTCGCCCGATGACGGGGAGGATCGCCCGCCCTTCCTCCTTCGAAAACCGCAGGCCGGTGATCCTGGCGGAGCCCCCGGCCTCGCCGCCCCGGCTGGAGCGCGCCGGGTTCAGAACAAGGAACAGCGCCTCGGGCAAAGCGAACATCGCCATGGCGAGGGTGATGAAGTTTATGCCCGATTGCAGGTCCATCAGTCCCATCGTGAAACGCGGCATGTTGAAGAGCGCGCCTTCGCCCACGGTGGCGAGGATCAGCCCGAGAACCGTCATCATCAGTGCCTTCGCGACCTGGCCCGTTCCCGCGAACGCCGCGATCGCCGAAAGCCCCACGACCATGAGTGCGAAGTACTCCGCGGAGTGGAACAGGAGCGCGACCGACGACAGCGCGGGCGCGAAGATGGCAAGAAGGATCGCCCCGATCGTGCCGCCGGCGAAGCTCGAGACGGCCGCAATCGTCAGGGCCTTGCCCGCCATTCCGTTCCGCGCCATCGGATAGCCGTCGAACGAGGTCGCCACCGTACCCGCGACCCCCGGCGCGTTCAGCAGGATCGAGGAGGTCGAGCCCCCGAAGATCGCCCCGTAATAGACACCTGCCAGCAGGATCAGCGCCGCGGTCGGATCACCCATCGAGATCGCGACCGGGATCATGATGGCGATGATGGACATCGGCCCGAGACCCGGAAGCATTCCGATGAAGGTGCCGATCAGGCAGCCCGCAACCACCATCAGGAGGTTCTGGACCGAAAAGGCGGCCGAAAGGCCGATCATGATGCCCTCAAGCATGGCTCACCTCAGGAAAAAGGGAAGCGGACGCAGGAAGATGCCCAGCACCTCCTGCACGAGATACCAGACGGCGCCGCTGGCGATGACGGCGACGAGCATCATGGTGACCCAGCGCCGCTCGCCGAGGATCGCGGCGCCCCCGGCCAGGAAGACGGTGGTCGCGAGCAGGAAACCTGCCGGACGCAGCGCGAGAGCGTAGACCACCATCAGGCCCAAGAGGAGCAGGGCCTGGCCGAGATTGTAGTCGTGCAGCCGGCGGTAGTTGATGTCGACTGCGGAGGGCTCGTCCTCGCTGCCGGGCTTCTCCAGCCCCGACAGCACGACCAGCCCCACGATGATGCCGAGCACCGCCAGCACTTTCGGAAAGGTCGATGGCCAGACCGGGTTGCGCTGCATGAAGGGCGGCAGAAGCTCGTCCATCGTGAAGAAGGCCGCGTAGCCGTAGATGCAGCACAACGTGATGAAGATCAGCGCGATCCATCGATCCAGCGCCATGGCGTCCCCTCCCTTCGAAACCGCAGGTGTCGCGCGGGGCGGCCGGGCGAGCCCGGTCCGTCTGGCGATGCCAGGGCGGGATCCGCCCGCCGCCCCGCGCCTTTTCAGGCGTTTTGGCCCGGCTCAGAGAAAGCCGAGCGTCCGCATCAGGTCACCGATTTCCTTTTCCTGTGCTTCGAGAAAGCTGCGGAAATCCTCGCCCGGGTTCCAGATGTTGACCCATCCGTTGCGCGCGCGGACCTCTTCCCAGGCCTCGGTATCGTACATCGCCGCGAGGGTCTCGATGTATTGCTGGCGCTGTTGCTCTTCCATTCCCGGAGGACCGAAGAAGCCGCGCCAGTTGATGAAGGTCGTGTCGATCCCCTGCTCGGCGAAGGTCGGCGCCTCGTCATAGGCCGGCACGCGGTCGGGCGCGGTCACACCCAGGATGCGGACCTCGTCCTGGTCGGCCAGGGCGATCGCCTCGGAGAAGCCAGTGGACAAGGCATCGATCTCGCCCGAAAGCAGGCCTGCCATCGCCTCGCCGCCCGCATCGTAGGGGATGTAGTTGACCTCGGTCGGGTTCTCGCCCGCGGCCTGCATCACCATGGCCGCCACCAGGTGATCCATTCCGCCCGGGACCGATCCGCCGCCGATGGCGAAGTCCGTACCCTGCGAGGCGTATTCGGCCAGAAGCGCCTCCATGTCCTCGATCGGACTGTCGGCGGGCACGACGATCGCGGCATAGTCGCCGATCGTGCCGGCCACCAGCGTCAGATCGCGGAAGCTCTGCGGGAAAACGCCGGTGAGCGAGCGGATGACGATGGGCGTGGAGTTCACCATCAGCGTGTTGTCGAGGCTATCGGCGTTTTCGATCATGTAGGCGATCGCGACGCCGCCGCCGCCGCCCGACATGTTCTCGTAGGTCGCGCTGCCCACGAGGCCGGATTTCGTCAGCGCCTCGCCCGTGCCGCGCGCCGTGCCGTCCCAGCCGCCGCCGGCGCCCCCGGGAACGATGAAGTGGATCTCGTCCATCATCTGGTGGTTGTCGGCGTGAGCCTGGCCGCCGACGGCCAGGGTCGCCGTCGCCGCGACGAGAAGCGCGCGACGCGTGCACCCAAAGGTGTTCATGAATTTTCCTCCAGTTTGACAGGCGGTCCTCCGCCGCCCATGGTCTTCCTCCACCACATGAACCTGACACCAGCCTGACACGACGGAGAAGACCGGCTGGCCGCGAGGGCAAGGGGGGAAGCGGGTGCGGTATCTTCTGGTCGAGGACAATCTCGAGCTGGCAGAGGCGGTCGTGAGCCGGCTCGCGCTCGACGGGCACGCGGTAGATCACGCGGCCAGCCTCGCGGCCGCGGAGGACTGGCTTGCCACGACCGAGTACGACCTGATCCTTCTCGACGTGATGCTGCCGGACGGCGACGGGCGCGATTTCCTGATACGCAGCCGCGCGCGCCTCGAGGTGCCGGTCATCGTGCTGACGGCGCGCAGCCAGGTGTCCGACCGGGTCGTCGCACTCGATCACGGTGCGGATGACTACCTCACCAAGCCGTTCGACTTCGCGGAACTCGAGGCGCGCTGCAGGGCCGTGTTGCGCCGCCGCCGCGGATCGGCCCGCAACGAGATCGCGCTGGGGAACTGTATTTTCGACCCGGTGGCCGGCACGCTGCACTGCGGCCCCAAGACGCTGGAACTGCGCAGTCGGGAAATCCGCCTGCTGGAAGTCTTCGCCCGGCACCCGGGACAGATCCTTTCGAAGGCGCAGCTCATGGACCGGCTGTTCAGCCACGATGCCGAGGTCACCGAGAACGCGATCGAGGTATATGTCGGCCGGCTGAGACGCCGCATCGGCGACATGGGCGTCCGCATCGACACCGTCCGCGGGCTCGGCTACCGGATGGAGGCCGGCGTTTGATCGCACGGGCCGGGAGAGCATCCGGCTCGATCGGACGCCGGCTGACGCTCCTGCTCGCCGCGGTCGCGGCACTTCTGTCCGTCATGTCCTGGGCGATGGTCACGGGGCTCGCACGTCAGGCGGCCGAACGGACCCAGGACAACGTGCTTGCGGCCTCCGCGACCACGATCGCCGAAACGCTGCGCACCGAACGGGGCGAGGTGCGGCTGGAACTGCCCTATTCGGCCTTCTCGATGCTGGGTGCGATAAGCGAGGACCGCGTGTTCTATCTCGTAACCGCCGGGCGTGAGACGCTGACGGGCTATCCCGACCTTCCGGTGCCGACGCTCGATGTCACGCCGCCGGGACGCGTCGTCTTCTATACCGGTTCCTATCGTGGAGACGAGGTGCGCATGGCCTCGCTCACCCGGGTGGTGCTGCTGGGAAACGAGCCCTTGCGCACGGTCGTCACCGTGGCTCAGACGAGAAACGGCGTACGTGCCCTGACCGGGGAGCTCTCGCAATTCGCGGCCACGTTGTCGGTCGCCTTCTTCATGGTCGCGGTCGGCCTTTCCTTCTTCGCCGCGCGCACGTCCCTGCGTCCGCTCAACGAGATCGCGCAGGCGGTCTCGCGTCGCGGGCCGTCCGACCTGCGCCCTCTCAGGCGCCCCGCTCCGACCGAACTCGCGCCCCTTCTGGACGCCCTCAATCGGCTGATGGACCGGCTTGGCCAGTCGATCCGGCGATCGGAGGACTTCATCGCCGAGGCCGCCCACAGGGTCCGGACGCCACTTGCCACGGTGCGCGCCGAGGCCGAGGTCGCGCTCCGCTCGATCAGGGACGAGAGCGCCCGGGCGCGCCTGCGCCGCATGATCCACGCCGTCGATGAAAGCTCGCGCTCGGCGGGTCAGCTTCTCGATCATGCCACGGTGGCTTTCCGGGCCGATCATCTTGCCGGCGACCGGCTCGACCTGGCCGATCTCGCCCGCCGCGCGGTCGAAGCGCTGGAGCCGACGGCCGCCATGAAGGACATCGAGATCAGGCTTTACGCAGAACCGGCCGAGATGGAGGGCGACGCCGTGCTTCTGGACAACGCCATTCGCAACGTGCTCGACAACGCGGTGAAGTACTCGCACGAGGATACCGCCGTCACGGTCCGTGTCGAACGGATGGAGAAGGCCGCCCGCATCTGCGTGACCGACGAGGGCCCGGGCCTGGGCGAGGGACCGACCGAAAGGCTCACCGAGCGCTTCCGTCGTGGAGGCAACGTGGAAGGTATCGTCGGCTCGGGCCTCGGGCTTACCATCGCCGCCGACGTGCTCCGCGCACATGGAGGACGCCTTGTCCTCCGCAACCGGGAAGGGAGGGGGGCATGCGTCTCGCTTGTATTGCCGTCTTCTTGAGCCTCTGGCCGACGCTGCTCGCCGCGCTGGAGGTGGAGGAGCACCGCCGCTACGAAGGCACAGGCAGCCGGACGTTGCGCATCATCTCGACGGCTGATCTGGAGGTCTTCGCACCGGTCCTCGAGGATTTCCACGCGGACAATCCCGGGCTCACCCTCGACTACGCGGTCGCGTCCTCGGTCGAGCTTCACCGTGCGATACGCGACGGCGCGCGCTTCGACGTCGCCATATCGTCGGCGATGGACCTTCAGTTCCAGCTCGTGAACGACGGCTATGCCCGAAGCCACCGTTCCCCCGTGGTCGACGCTCTGCCCGACTGGGCGCGCTGGCTCGACCGGATCTTCGCCTTCACGACAGAACCCGCGGTGGTGGTCATCTCCACCGAACGGTTCGCCGGCCTGCCGGTCCCGACGACGCGACAGGACCTCATCGACGTTCTTCGCGACAACCCGGAACGCTTCCGCGATGCGATCGGCACCTACGATGTGCGGGAAAGCGGGTTGGGCTATCTGTTCGCGACGCAGGAGGCACGGGCGACCGATGCCTACTGGCGTCTTGCCGAGGTGATGGGGCGCCTCGGTCCCAAGCTCTACTGCTGCTCGGGGCAGATGATCGACGACGTGGCGGAGGGGCGGCTGGCATTGGCCTACAACGTGCTGGGGAGTTATGCGGCCGAAAGGGTCACACGGGACTCCGGAGGCCGTGTGCGCATCCTGCGCATGACCGATTTCTCGAACGTCATCCTGAGGACCGCGATCATCCCGAGTGCCTCGGGCGATCCGCAGAGTGCGGGCAGGTTCGTCGACCGGTTGCTCGCCATCGGCCTTCGTGACGCTCCCGGCGATTGGGCGCTGCCACCTCTGGGAGAGACGCGTGAAATCGCCAGAGCCGGTTTCGGGCCGATCCGCCTGGGGCCCGGATTGATGGTGTATCTGGACCCGCTGAACCGCCAGGCGTTTCTTCGGGAATGGGTCAACGCGATCGAGCAACAGTGAACCGTGGTCGCACCGGAAAAGAGCGTTCGGTCGTGCCGGGACCTGCGTCTGGCCAGTGCCGGGCGACGCGCCTCTATGCGGGGCATGGCGCCGGCCGGCGCCGGCTTGCGACCCGATCCGGTCTCTGGTGGCTTGGAAGACGGCCCGGGATGATCCGCCTGACCCGGGAGGTCCCATGACGCGGCAGGCGAAACACGAGAGGCAAAGCACCATGTTCGAACCGTCCGCGAATGTCAGCGAAGCGTTCTTTCGGCATCTGGTGCAGACCCATGCCTTGGGACATCGCGGGTTCCACGGCGAGGATCATTGGCGCCGCGTTCTCTTCAACGGCCGCATGCTGGCCGCGGCGACCGGCGCCAACCTCAAGGTCGTCGAACTCTTCGCGCTGGTCCACGACAGCCGGCGCGAGAACGAGGATCACGATCCCGAACACGGGCTGCGTGCCGCACATCATGCCCGGACCCTGCGGGAAACCTGGTTCGACGCCAGCGATGACGAGATGGAGCTTCTGACCGAGGCTTGCCGGCTACACTCCGACGGCTTGACGGCGGGCGATCTGACGGTCCGGGTCTGCTGGGATGCCGACCGCCTCGATCTCGGGCGGGTCGGCCTGCGCCCGAGCGCAAGATATCTCTGCACCGACCATGCAAGGCGTCCGGAGGTGATCGCGGCCGCTTATCGCAGGTCGCTACTGGGCGCAGACGCCTGATACATTGGCTCCCACGTCGCTGTCGCAGCGCCGAGAGTCCGACAATGCGGCTTGCATCCTTTGCACCATGCAGCGTCCGGGACGGTCTGCGATACGGGGGACAAGCATCCGGGGAATTTCAGGACGACCATGCCAATTATCCGGCCGATAATGGTGCCCAGGAGAGGACTCGAACCTCCACGCCCATACGGGCACTAGCACCTGAAGCTAGCGCGTCTACCAGTTCCGCCACCTGGGCAGGTGTCGTGAGCGGCGGTGTAGCCCCGGCCCAGGGACCTGTCAACGGCGATTCGACGAGGTGCCGGGCCGCCTTGTTTCACCCCCGGCCGGGCGGTAAGGAAGGCGCGTCACACGCGTAGCGGAGGCCCATGATGGCGCAGCTCGTCACGATCTACGGCGGCTCGGGATTCCTCGGGCGCTACATCGCGCGGCGAATGGCCCAGGAAGGCTGGCGCGTGCGCGTCGCGGTGCGGAATCCGAACGACGCGCATTTCGTGCGCCCCTATGGTGTCGTCGGACAGGTCGAGCCGCTTTTCTGCAACATCCGTGACGATGCCAGCGTCGCCGCCGTCGCGCAGGGCGCGGACGCGGTCGTCAACTGCGTGGGCACCTTCGATTCGTTCGGCAAGAACAACTTCGACGCGGTACAGGCCGAGGGCGCGGGCCGAATCGCCCGGATCGCGGCGGAGGCCGGCGCGGCGCGCATGGTCCAGATCTCGGCGATCGGCGCCGATCCCGAGGGTCCCAGTCTCTACGCGCGCAGCAAGGCCGAAGGAGAGCGCCGGGTGCTCGAGGCGATGCCGCAGGCGGTGATCCTGCGGCCCTCGGTCCTGTTCGGCCCGGAGGACGACTTCTTCAACCGGTTCGCGGGCATGGCGCGGTTCAGCCCGGCGATCCCGGTCGTCGGCGCGAATGTCCGATTCCAGCCGGCCTATGTCGACGATGTCGCGGCCGCGGCGGTGGAGGGCGTCACCGGCCGTGCCGAGCCCGGCATCTACGAGCTGGGCGGCCCGGACGTCGACACGTTCCGCGAACTCATGCAGCTCATGCTGGGCGTGATCCGGCGGCGCCGCCTGGTGATCAGCGTGCCATTCTGGGTGGCGCGGATCATGGCGGCTGGCCTCGACGGGCTGGAGCGCGCCACTCTTCGGCTTTACCGCAACGGCACACTGACCCGCGACCAGGTGCGTCAGCTCGGCCGCGACAACGTCGTCGCGGACGGGGCGCGCGGCTTTGCCGAGCTCGGCATCGCGCCTGTGTCGATGGAGGCGGTGCTGCCCGAGTACCTTTGGCGCTTCCGGCCCTCGGGCCAGTATACCGCGATCAAGGACTCGGCCCGCAACCTGCGGGACTGACCGCCCCCGGTCACGCCTTCAGCGCGATCATCGCCCCGTAGTTCCGGCACCCCGTCAGCGGGGTCGGCGCATGACCGATGCTTTGCCTGCCCAGCCATTCCTGGCAGGCCCGCGCCTGAGGACAGGCGGCACAGTTCTCGACCATCCGGGCATAGACCTGCGGCGTGAGCCGTTCGGCGGCGAGCGCGTCGGACAGGCTGATGCCCATCGCCCGCGCCACGCTGCGCGTGATCCAGAAATGGCGCTCCGGGGTTCCGATCGCGTTCATGGCTGAGTGGCCTCCTTTTCCGGTTGCGAGAGCCTCGAAAGGCGCTCGCTGTTGCGGCATCCCCGCGGCGGCGCGACCGCGGGGCAATTCTCGCGCTCGTGCAGATCGAGCCAGCGCCCGCACCGCTCCAGCCTGTCGCAGGCGCGGCACCGGTCCACCATGTCGCGCCAGTCGGGCGCGGAAAGCCACCCCCTGGCCCACGCTCCGGCGGTATCCGCGCCGGTGACGCGCGCCATGCGCTGCAAAAGCCAGTAGTGCCGTCCGGGCGGGCCGAGAGGGCGCGGCACGACCCGCGCCTCAGCGTCCGCCGAGGCGGGCGAAAAGATCGGCGTTGCGGCAATATTCCGGCGCCGCGTCGCTGCCCGCGGCGTGCTCGTCGAGCCAGGCCTCGCACCGGCCGGGACTCGTGCACCCGCTGCAGGCAAGCACCGAGTCGGCGATCTCGTTGAAGGCGAGCTCGCCGCGAAGCGCCTTCTCCTCGAGGTCGATGCCCAGCGTCGTGGCCATCCGGTCCACGAGGTTGGCGTGGCGCTTGAGCGTCTTCTGACCCTGCATGGCGGCCTCCTTCCATGACGTTACGGGAAGAGGGTGCCTGCCCGTCGCCGGGGGCGCTTTGATGCAGGTCAAGCCCGCCGGCCCGCCCCGGCTCAGAGCCCTGACGCGACCCGGCGCACGAGGTCGCTCCGCGCGGCGTTGGGCGGATGCGTGCCCAGGAAGCGGTTGCCGGGATCGGGAAGGCGCGTGAAGAAGGCCGCGCCGCGCACCGGGTCATAGCCCGCCCGCGCGGCGATCACCGTCCCGAGCGCGTCGGCCTCCAGCTCGAAATCCTTGGAGTAGCTCCGCGCCCCGAGGATCGCGCCGACTTCCTGGGCCGACCGCACCGCCTCGAGCCCGGCGCCACCGCGGGCCGCGATCTCTCCGAAAACCAGCGCGCCGGCACGCGCGTTCTCGCGCTGGCGGTCGATATGCCCCAGAACATGGTGCGCCGCCTCGTGGCCGATCACGAAGGCCAATTCGTCGGCGTTGCGCACCGTGGCGATCAGCGGAATGTTGAGCGCCACGACCGGCCGCCCGGCCGGGTCGCGCGTCTGGAACGCGTTCGGCGGAAGCCCGGGGCGGTCGTCCACCACGATCCGGAAGTCGCAGTCGAGGGCCGGCGAGATCTCCCGGCACTCCGCTTCCGCGACAGGCTCCACCCTGTCCACCACCTCCACGAAACGGCGCACGGCGGCGTCGGCGCGGACGCGCGCCTCCTCGGACGGTGACGCGGCCGGGGCATCCGGGGTTTGCGGGACGGGAACCGGCGCGCAGCCGCCCAGCGTGATGGCGAGGGCGAGAAGGGCAAGCGCGGAGCGGATGGCGGAGCCGAGCATCGTTTTCCCGTGACCTCGCGTTTCGACACCGGTCCCAGTATCGGCACGCCGCGGCCCGGTTCCAGACATTTCGGCGTGATCCGCCGATGAACTTGCACATCCGCCTCGCGCGCCGCTAGGCTTCGGTCATGTTCAGCATCGAGCACGAATTCGACGCCACCGTGGTCACCCTGGTCGACGAGGGCGAGGTGCCGCTTCAGGAAGATGTCATCGTGCACGGCTTCGAGGAATGCGTCACGGTCGAGCAGTACGACCCGCGGACCGACCGGGTGAACCGCATCACGCTCTCCATGTCGCAGATGCGCGACCTCGCCGCGGCGATCGAGCTTCCCGAGGGCGTCTACAAGCGCCGCAACGGCGGCTGAGCGGCGCCTTGGCCGTCAGTCCAGACGGAACACCTTCTCGCGCGAGCGCGCGCCACGCACGAGGGTCAGCCGCGTCTTCGCGACACCCATGGCCCGGGCCAGAAGCGCCTGCGCCGCGGTCGTCGCGCGGCCGCCTTCGGGCGGCGCGGTGACGTAGGCGCGCAGGCGCCCCGCCTCTTCGACGAGCCGCTCCCGCCCCGCGCGCGGCGTCACGCGCAGCGCGATCTGCGCGCCCGGCCGGGCGAGATGCGTAAGGTCCGGCAATGCCATGACATGTCCCTTCCACGGGACGCGACCACCCGTCCAGAGCGCGACGCCGCTTGAAACCCGCCCCGCCGTGGCCGAGATAGTCGGTATCACCGAAGGAGAGACCATGCCCGCGCCCAATCCCGCCGCTCTCGAATTCATGCTGAGCCGCCGCTCGCGCCCGGCCAAGACGCTGGGCGCCCCCGCCCCCGACCGCGCGGCGCTGGCGCCGATCCTGAAGGCGGCGGCACGGGTGCCCGATCATGGCAAGCTGGAGCCGTGGCGCTTCGTCGTGCTGGAACGCGGCGCGCTCGACCGGCTGGCCGCCGCGGCCCGGGCACGGGCCGCCGAGCTCGGTCGGCCCGACCCCGACACCGACAAGGATGCCCGGCAATTCGCCGACAGCCCGCTCGCGGTGGCGGTGATCGAGGTGCAGAAGCCCTCCGAGAAGATCCCGCCGCTCGAACAGACCTATTCGGCCGGCGCGGCCTGCCTGTCGCTGCTCAATGCCGCGCTGGCCTCCGGCTGGGGCGCCAACTGGCTGTCCGGCTGGCCCGCCCACGACCCGACCTTCGGCCGCGCGGCGCTGGGCCTTGCGGACGGCGAACGGGTGGCCGGTTTCATCCATATCGGCACCGAAAGCGCCGCGCCGCCGGAACGCCCGCGGCCCGACCTCGACGCGATCGTCACATGGGTGACGGAGTGATCCTGGGCGATTTCCTCAAGGCGCTGGGCCAGATCGGCGACCGCCGCTTCCGCGCGGTGTTCTGGCGCGGGCTGGGGCTGACGGCGCTGCTGTTGGCGGCGGTTACCGCGGTGCTCGTCTGGGGGGTGGGCTGGCTCGTGGGCGATACCGTCACCCTCCCGCTTCTGGGCGAGGTCGGCTGGGTGGACAACGTGCTGAGCTGGGCGTTCCTGCTGCTCATGCTCGTGCTGTCGGTGTTCCTGATGGTGCCCGTCGCGTCGGCCTTCGTGTCCATGTTCCTCGAAGAGGTGGCCGAGGCCGTGGAGGATCGTCATTTCCCCGGCCTGCCGCCCGCGCCCGCCGTGCCCGTGTCCGATGCCGTGCGGGACGGTCTTGCCGCAATGGGCGTCCTGATCGCCGCGAACGCCGCGGCGCTTCTCTTGATCCTCGTGCTGCCGGTCGCGGGTGCGCCCGTCTTCATCGCCGTGAACGGCTACCTGCTCGGGCGGGAATACTTCACCGTGGCGGCGATGCGGCGCGAAGGGCGCGCGGGCGCGTTGCGGCTACGCCGGCGTCACGCGGCGACGATCTGGGCGGCCGGCGTGCTGATGGCGCTGCCGCTCGTCGTGCCGGTGCTGAACCTCTTCGTGCCGATCCTCGGCGCAGCCACCTTCACGCACCTGTACCACCGGCTGAAGGGGGACGCATCCGGTTGAAGAAGTCGATGTCCTGCACCGTGATCCATCCCGACAGGATGATGCCCGCGATCACCGCCCAGAGAAGCAGGGAGACCACCGTGACGATCCGGATCTTCCGGCCCAGGTGATGATGTTCGGGCGCGCTCGCATGCGTGCCGTCGGTCACCTTGCCGAGATCGCCCTGGGTCTGGATCCGGATGGGCAGCGCGACCAGCAACGTCATGAACCAGATGACGGCGTAGAGCACGAGCGCCGAGGCGATGGACATGCGGGGATCCTTTCAGGCTTGCGCCGGCGGCGGCGCGGCTGCCGGGCTCAGACTTCCTCGAGTTCGATCAGGCAGCCGTTGAAATCCTTGGGGTGCAGGAAGAGCACGGGCCTGCCATGCGCGCCGATCTTCGGCTCGCCCGAGCCGAGAACGCGCGCGCCGCTCTCGCGCAGCTTGTCGCGGGCGGCGAGGATATCGTCCACCTCGTAGCAGACGTGGTGGATGCCGCCGGCAGGGTTCTTTTCGAGAAAGCCCTTGATCGGGCTCTCCTCGCCCAGCGGGTACAGGAGTTCGATCTTGGTGTTGGGAAGCTCGATGAAGACGACCGTGACGCCGTGGTCCGGCTCGTCCTGCGGGGCACCCACCCGGGCGCCCAGCGCGCCGCGATACTGCGCGGCGGCCGCCTCGAGGTCGGGCACGGCGATGGCGACGTGGTTCAGACGTCCGATCATGGGACGGGGCCTTCCTGTTTCGCGCGTTGCCATCATATGGGACAGGAAGCACCGCGGCCGCAAGGGGAAGCCGCGGCGCTTAACCCCTCCTTCACCACGCGGGGCCAATGCTCCGACTCGGCCAGCACACCGCGTGAGAGGAGACCGCCAATGGACGAACACGACCGCATCATCCCGCTTCGCCGCCCCGCCGGCGCGGGCCCGCTTGCCGGGCTGACCGTCCTCGCCGTGGAGGACAGCCGCTTCGCGAGCGAGGCGTTGCGCCTTCTGTGCCTGCGGTCCGGCGCGCGCATTCGCCGCGCCGACAGTCTTGCCGCCGCGCGGCGCCATCTTGCCGTCTACCGGCCCAGCGTGCTGCTGGTGGACATGGGGCTGCCCGACGGGTCGGGCGCCCAGCTCCTGGCCGAGGCCGCGCGCGCCACGGCGGCGGCCCAGGTCATCCTGGGGATGAGCGGCGATCCCTGCGCCGAAGGCGCGGCGCTCGCCGCCGGTGCCCACGGGTTCCTGCCGAAGCCCTTGCCGGGGCTCGCCGCCTTCCAGCGCGCGGTGCTCAGCCACCTGCCGGACAGCGTCGAGGTATCGGCGCCCGGGCGCGCCGCGATCGGGGCCATGCCCCGGCCCGACCCGATCGCCTACCACGACGACCTCGCGCATGCCGCCAGGGTCCTGTCCGGCAAGACGGGGCCGGCCGGGCTCGACTACGTCGCGCAGTTCCTGGGCGGGGTGGCCCGGATCGCGGAGGATGCGCCTCTGGCCGAGGCCGCAAGGGCCCTCGCGGCCGCCCGCGCCGAGGGGCGCGCCGGGCGCGGCGCGCTCGCGCATGTCACGGGGCTTTTGCAGGAGCGGCTATCGGAACGGGCGGCGATGTGATCGCCGCCCGCGGGGCGCGTCAGTCCCGCTCCACCACGCGCAGGGAGAGTTCCATCATCTGTTCCGGCGACGGCTGGGACGGCGCGCCCATCATCAGGTCCTCGGCCCGCTGGTTCATCGGGAAGGGGATCACCTCGCGGATGTTGAGCTCGTCGGCGAGCAGCATCACGATCCGGTCGATCCCGGCAGCACAGCCCCCATGCGGCGGGGCGCCGTACTGGAAGGCGGTCGCAAGCCCGCCGAAGCGGCGGCGCACCTCCGCCTCGCTGTAGCCCGCGATGGCGAAGGTCTTCAGCATCACGTCCAGCCGGTGGTTCCGGATCGCCCCCGAGACCAGCTCGTAGCCGTTGCAGGCGAGATCGTACTGGAACCCCTTCACCGCGAGCGGGTCGCCCTCCAGCGCGTCGATCCCGCCCTGCGGCATCGAGAAGGGGTTGTGCTCGAAGTCGATCTCGCCCGTCTCCGCGTCCTTCTCGAAGATCGGGAAATCCACGATCCAGGCGAAGGCGAAGCGGTTCTCGTCGAGGTGGTTCAACTCGCGGCCGATCACGTCGCGCGCCCGCGCGGCGACGGTCTGGAACTCCTTCGGCCGGCCGCCGAGGAAGAAGGCGGCGTCGCCCTTGCCGAGGCCGAGCTGCCGGCGGATCGCCTCGGTCCGCTCCGGGCCGATGTTCTTGGCCAGCGGCCCGGCGGCTTCCACCCCGTCCTCGCCGTCGCGCCAGAAGATGTAGCCCATCCCCGGCAGCCCCTGCTCCTGCGCGAACTTGTTCATCCGGTCGCAGAACTTGCGCGAGCCGCCGCCCGGTGCGGGGATGGCGCGGATCTCGGTGCCCTCCTGCTCCAGCAGCGAGGCGAAGATCGCGAAGCCCGAGCCGCGGAAATGCTCCGACACGGTCTGCATCTTGATCGGGTTGCGCAGATCGGGCTTGTCGGTTCCGTAATGCAGCATCGCGTCGGCGAAGCTGATCTGCGGCCAGACCTTGTCGACCTTGCGGCCGCCGCCGAACTCCTCGAACACGCCCTCGATCACTGGCTGGATCGTGTCGAAGACGTCCTGCTGGGTGACGAAGCTCATTTCCATGTCGAGCTGGTAGAAATCGGTGGGCGAGCGGTCGGCGCGGGGATCCTCGTCGCGGAAGCAGGGCGCGATCTGGAAGTACTTGTCGAAGCCCGAGACCATCAGCAGCTGCTTGAACTGCTGAGGCGCCTGCGGCAGCGCGTAGAACCGCCCCGGATGCAGGCGCGACGGCACGAGGAAGTCGCGCGCGCCCTCGGGCGAGGAGGCGGTGATGATCGGCGTCTGGTACTCCCGAAAGCCGATGTCCCACATCCGGCGGCGAATCGAGGCGACCACGTCCGACCGAAGCGTCATGTTGCGCTGCATCTCCTCGCGCCGCAGATCGAGGTAGCGATACCGAAGGCGCGTCTCCTCGGGGTATTCCTGGTCTCCGAACACCATCAGCGGCAATTCCGCGGCGGCGCCCAGCACCTCGATGTCGCGGATGTAGACCTCGATCTCGCCGGTGGGGATCTTGGGATTGATGAGCGAGGGATCGCGCGCCTTCACCTCGCCGTCGATGCGGACGCACCATTCCGAGCGCACCTTCTCCACCTCGGCGAAGACCGCGCTGTCGGGATCGCACAGCACCTGCGTGATGCCGTAGTGGTCGCGTAGATCGATGAAAAGCACGCCGCCGTGGTCGCGCACGCGGTGCACCCATCCCGAAAGGCGCACGGTCTGGCCCACGTCGCTGGTGCTGAGCTCGGCGCAGGTGTGGCTGCGATAAGGGTGCATGTCGGCCTCCGGTCCGCGGTTCCGCGCCGAGAAACAGGGCTTGGCGGGCGAAGTCAAGGTGCGGGCGCGCGGGCGGATTTTGCGATTCCCGTACTCGGTGGCATACTGCGCGACCGGGAGTGCAGGAAAGTC
Organism: Rhodosalinus sp. 5P4; assembly: GCF_041365695.1. Taxonomy (NCBI): domain Bacteria; kingdom Pseudomonadati; phylum Pseudomonadota; class Alphaproteobacteria; order Rhodobacterales; family Paracoccaceae; genus Rhodosalinus; species Rhodosalinus sp. 5P4. Next base: position 357,547 of record NZ_JBGFSJ010000005.1, on the reverse strand, counting down.
TTTGGCGGCGGCGCCCGCGGCGCCTCCGGGAAGTGGGGGACGATGTGGAGAAGCAGCTTTGAAGGAATGTTGCGGCGCATGATCCGGAAGGGCCGGCTGAAGGTGATCGGCCCGGACGGCAAGGCCGCGGAGTTCGGTCCCGGCGGAGAAGGATACGCGGCAGAGGTTCGCATCGCCGAAGAGGCGGTCTATCGCCGGATCTGCCTAGCCCCGGAACTGGCGCTGGGCGAGGGCTACATGAACGGCACGATCGAGATCGCGACCGACCAGCTCGAGCCTCTGCTGCGGCTTCTCGTCTCCAACCGCGGCAATGCCGACAACAGCCAGAGCTACACGCCCGTCGCGCGGGCGCTCGGGGGCCTGCGTTTCGCGCTGCGCCGCTGGGCCATGCGCAACACGCCGCTTTCGGCGCGGCGCAACGTGGCGCATCACTACGATCTTTCCGACGATCTTTACGGTCTCTTCCTCGACGAGGACTGGCAGTACAGCTGCGCCTATTTCGCCCGGCCGGACATGACGCTGGAAGAGGCGCAGGCTGCCAAGAAAGCGCATATCGCGGAAAAGCTGATGATCCGACCCGACGACCGGGTGCTCGACATCGGCTGCGGCTGGGGCGGCATGGCGCTCACGCTCGCGAGGGATTACGGCGCGCGCGTCCTGGGCGTGACGCTGTCGGAAAACCAGCTCGGGCGCGCCCGGGCGCGGGCCGAGGCCGAGGGGCTTTCGCACCGCGTCGAGTTCCGGCTGCTCGATTACCGCAAGCTCGACGAGCGCTTCGACCGCATCGTCAGCGTCGGGATGCTGGAGCATGTCGGCCTGCCGCAGCTGCCCGTCTATTTCGACAAGGTGCGCGACCTGCTCGCCCCGGACGGCGTGGCGCTCATCCACACGATCGGCCGGGTGTCGCCGCCGACCACGCAATCCGCCTGGCTCAGCAAGTACATCTTTCCCGGCGGCTACGTGCCATCGCTCTCCGAGCTCGCGGTTCCGGTCGAGGCGTCGGAGCTCTGGATCACCGATCTGGAAGTCCTTGCCGGCCATTACCATTACGCCCGGACGCTGCGCGAATGGCGGCACCGGTTCGAGGCCAATCTCGACGCGGTGCGCACGCTCAACGACGAGCGTTTCGTGCGCATGTGGCGCTACTACCTCACGGCATGCGAGGTGACATTCGACGAGACGCGGCAGGGCGTGTTCCAGCTTCAACTCGCCCATGACCAGACCATGGTTCCCGCCTCGCGCGCCTATCTCTACACGCCGCACCCCGCAGTGAGGCAGCTCAAGGCCGGCGAGTGACCGCGCGCGACGGGCGGGCGATCTCGAACCGGCAGGCGGGCGCGCCCGCGGCGCAGCACGCCGTCTCCGTGCAGCGCATGTCGGGATGCGCGAGCGCGGCGTAAAGCGTGGTGAAGACGCCCGAGTGCCAGTCGCAGACGGGGCGCGGCGCCGTTTCACCGCGGACGACCGGATTGTCGGCGATTTCGAAACAGAAAGGCGTTTTCACCGAGAACCGACCCGAGCCGGCGAAGGTCCAGGCATTCGCGGCGATCGCGCGGGCGAGTAGGCGGGCGGCGAGTGGCGCGGGCAGCATCCTCAGAAGACGTTGTGCCGGGCGGGGGATGCGATGCGCGAGGATGTAGCGCCCGGTGCCCACGCCCGCCGCATGGGCGAGGTCGGGCGCGCGGCCGGGTGCGATCCGCCGCAGCTCCTGGTGCACGCGTGCCACGGGCCGCTCGTCGATCATCCCGGTGCCGTCGGGCATCGCCTCGATCCCCGCCGCGGCGTAGACGGACCGGTCGAGCCCCGCCTCGCGCAGCAGCGGATCGAGCTGCAGCAGCGCGTTCGGGCCGATGCGGGCGGCCGTGCCGCCCGCGGCGGAGGTGCCATCGAAAGGCACCATGGCCTCAGACATTCTCCATCTGCTGATCAGAGCCGCCGCAGGCGCGCACCTCGGCGCCGTTCGGCATCTTGAAGCCTTCCCGGCGTTCCGCGCCGCGCTCCTTCATCTGGGCGCGCACCGCCTCTCGCCGCTCGCGTGCACGCGCGGCGCGGTCGGCGGCCGCTTCCCAGTCGTCCATCTGCGCCTCGGCGATCTGGCGGGTTTCGTCGAAGTTGAAATCCACCTTGTCCTTCGATTGCGGGCCCCAGTAGCCGGCCTTGCCCAGGTCGTAGAAGGTCCGGTTGAAACCCGCCTTCAGGAAGGCCTTGAGGCACCCCAGGAGGTAGCGCCGCCGGTAGCCCGTGCCCCGCCAGGGGTAATGGAAGAGCGCCTTCTTCATGTAGAAGCGGCGATAGTTGTTCATCACGCCGTCCAGCAGCTCGCCCCGCTCCATCGCGGCGGGCTTCATGATCGGGGTGACGAAGTTGTATTTCGAGAAATCGAAGATCTCGACCTGATCCTTTAGTTCCTGGAAGAGCGGCGTGAACGGCCATGGCGTGTACATCGCCCAGTTCGCCAGGTCCGGCTGCCAGTCCCACGCCATCTGGTAGGTCTCTTCCAGCGTCTCCCGGGTCTCGTTGTCGAGGCCGACGATGAACTGCGCCTCGACGAGGATGTCGGCCTCGCGAAGCAGGCGGATGGCGGTCTTGTTCTCGTCGACCTTGGTTTCCTTGTTGAACTGGTCGAGTTTCATCTGCGCGGCGGCCTCCGTGCCGAGGCTGACATGCACCAGCCCCGCCTTGCGGTAGAATTTCAGCAGCTCCCGGTCGCGGTAGATGTCGGTGACGCGCGTGTTGATGCCCCACTGCACGCGGCGCGGCAGGTCGCGGTCGATCAGTTCCTGGCAGAACTCGATGAACTTCTTGCGGTTTATGGTGGGCTCCTCGTCCGCGAGGATGAAGAAACCGACGCCGTGGTTTTCCACCAGATCCTCGATCTCGTCCACCACCGCCTTGGGCTCGCGCACGCGGTAGTCGCGCCAGAACTTCCACTGCGAGCAGAAGGAGCAGGTGAACGGGCAGCCGCGCGCCATGTTGGGAATCGCCACGCGGGTGTTCAGCGGGATGTAGATATATTTCTCCCACTCCAGAACGGTCCAGTCGGGCTTGATCGCCTCCAGGTCCTTCACGGTGCTCGCGGCCTCGTTCGCCACGATCTGCTCGCCGTCACGGAACGCCAGGCCCTTGATGCGGTAGCGGTCGGCGGGCCAGCGCCCGTCCTGCACCGCGAGCATCAGCTCGGTCAGGATCTCCTCGCCCTCGCCGCGCACGATCACGTCGACCCAGGGCGCTTCCGACAGGACCTGCTTGTACATGAACGTGGCGTGGACCCCGCCGAGGACGCGCACCGCGCCGGGCACACGCTCCTGTGCGATGCGCAGCACTTCCTCGGCGCGGTAGATCGACGGGGTGATCGCCGTCACCCCCACCACGTCGGGCTGCAGCGCCTCGATGCGGCCGGCCAGATCCTCGTCGGCGATGTTGTCGGTCATCGCGTCGATGAAATGGATATCGTCGAAACCGGCCTGCCGCAGATGCCCGGTCAGGTAGGCGACCCAGGCAGGGGGCCAGGTTCCGGCGATCTCGGCCCCGCCGGAGCGGTAGTTGGGGTGGACGAACAGAATGCGCATGGCGAGTCTCCCTTTTGGGAAAATCTGACAGATCTAATGTCAAGTTTGATTGACACAGATCAAGCCCGCAGCCACGGCGCCGCGCCGACGCGGAGGGCCGTTCCGAGGTGTTCGGAAACGCCCGGCCGCCCCCCCCTTGCACCGCAGCCGCGCTTCTCTATAACCCGTGCGGATTTGCGCGCCGCAGCCCCTGAGGATTGACATGCCCAGACGCACCGACATCCAGTCGATCATGATCATCGGGGCGGGGCCGATCATCATCGGTCAGGCCTGCGAGTTCGACTACTCCGGCGCGCAGGCCTGCAAGGCGCTCCGGGAAGAAGGCTACCGGGTCGTCCTGGTCAACTCCAACCCGGCGACGATCATGACGGACCCCGGCCTCGCCGACGCCACCTATATCGAGCCGATAACCCCCGAGATCGTGGCCCGGATCATCGAGAAGGAGCGGCCCGACGCGCTCCTGCCCACGATGGGCGGGCAGACCGGCCTCAACACGGCGCTCAAGCTCGAGGAGATGGGCGTTCTGGACCGCTTCGGCGTGGAGATGATCGGCGCGCGGCGCGCGGCCATCGAGATGGCGGAGGACCGCAAGCTCTTCCGCGAGGCGATGGAGCGGATCGGCCTCGAGAACCCGAAGGCCACCATCGCGAACTCCATGGAAGAGGCCATGGCCGCGCTCGAGCATGTGGGCCTGCCGGCCATCATCCGCCCGGCCTACACGCTGGGCGGCACCGGCGGCGGCATCGCCTACAACCGCGACGATTTCGAGCATTACTGCCGCTCGGGCCTCGACGCCTCGCCCGTCAGCCAGATCCTGATCGACGAGAGCCTGCTTGGCTGGAAGGAGTTCGAGATGGAGGTGGTCCGCGACCGCGCGGACAACGCCATCATCGTCTGCTCCATCGAGAACGTGGATCCGATGGGCGTGCACACGGGCGATTCGATCACCGTCGCGCCGGCGCTCACGCTGACCGACAAGGAATACCAGATCATGCGCAACGGCTCGATCGCCGTCCTGCGCGAGATCGGCGTGGAGACCGGCGGCTCCAACGTGCAATGGGCGGTGAACCCCGAAGACGGGCGCATGGTGGTGATCGAGATGAACCCCCGCGTCTCGCGCTCCTCCGCGCTGGCCTCGAAGGCCACGGGCTTTCCCATCGCCAAGATCGCGGCGAAGCTCGCCGTGGGCTACACCCTCGACGAGCTCGACAACGACATCACCAAGGTCACGCCCGCCAGTTTCGAGCCGACCATCGACTATGTCGTGACCAAGATCCCGCGCTTCGCCTTCGAGAAATTCCCGGGCGCCGAGCCCGACCTCACCACCTCGATGAAGTCGGTGGGCGAGGCGATGGCCATTGGCCGCACGGTCCACGAATCGATGCAGAAGGCGCTGTCGAGCCTCGAGACCGGGCTTTCCGGCTTCGACGAGATCGCGATCGACGGCGCCGACGATCCCGACCAGGCCCACGCCGCGATCGTCCGCGCGCTCTCGCGCAAGACGCCCGACCGGATTCGCGTGATCGCGCAGGCCATGCGCCATGGCCTCGACGACGAGGAGATCGGGGCCATCACCAGTTTCGATCCGTGGTTCCTCGCGCGGATCCGCGAGATCGTCGAGGCCGAGAACAGGCTGCGCCGGGACGGGTTGCCGGTCACGGAAGAGGGGCTGCGCGCGGCGAAGATGATGGGCTTCACCGATGCCCGCCTCGCGGAGCTGACGGGCCGGGAGGAGGCACAGGTCCGGCGCGCGCGCCTCAATCTCGGCGTCACCGCGGTCTTCAAGCGCATCGACACCTGCGCCGCCGAATTCGAGGCGCAGACGCCCTACATGTATTCCACCTACGAGGCGCCGATGATGGGCGAGGTGGAGTGCGAGGCGCGCCCCAGCGACCGGAAGAAGGTGGTGATCCTCGGCGGCGGTCCGAACCGGATCGGGCAGGGCATCGAGTTCGACTACTGCTGCTGCCACGCCTGCTTCGCGCTGAGCGACGCGGGCTACGAGACCATCATGGTCAACTGCAACCCGGAGACGGTGTCCACCGACTACGACACCTCCGACCGCCTCTACTTCGAGCCGCTGACCTTCGAGCACGTGATGGAAATCCTCCGGGTGGAGCAGGAGGCCGGCACGCTGCACGGGGTCATCGTGCAGTTCGGCGGGCAGACGCCCCTGAAACTGGCCCGGGCGCTCGAGGCCGAGGGCATCCCGATCCTCGGCACCACGCCCGACGCGATCGACCTCGCCGAGGACCGGGAACGCTTCCAGGCGCTGGTGAACAAGCTCGATCTGAAACAGCCCCAGAACGGGATCGCGTCTTCCAAGGCGCAGGCCCGCGCCATCGCCGAGGAGATCGGCTTTCCGCTGGTGATCCGCCCGTCCTACGTTCTGGGCGGCCGCGCCATGGAGATCGTGCGCGACCAGGCCCACCTGGAACGCTACATCGACGAGGCCGTGGTGGTCTCGGGCAAGAGCCCCGTGCTCCTCGACGGCTACCTCTCCGGCGCGACGGAGGTGGACGTGGACGCCATCTCCGACGGGCGCGACGTGCACGTGGCCGGCATCATGCAGCACATCGAGGAGGCGGGCGTGCATTCGGGCGACTCCGCCTGCTGCCTGCCGCCGCACTCGCTCTCCGCGCCCATCATCGAGGAGATCGAGCGCCAGACCCGCGCGCTGGCGCTGGAACTCGGCGTGGTGGGCCTGATGAACGTGCAGTTCGCGGTGAAGGACGGCGAGGTCTACCTGATCGAGGTGAACCCGCGCGCCTCGCGCACCGTGCCCTTCGTGGCCAAGGCCACCGACTCGGCCATCGCCTCCATCGCCGCGCGCGTCATGGCGGGCGAACCGCTCTCGGCCTTCTCCGGCCGGCCGCCCTACAAGGACGTGAGCTACGACCAGCCCCTGCCCCTCGCCGACCCGATGACGCTCGCGGACCCGGCGATGCCCTGGTTCTCGGTGAAGGAGGCGGTGATGCCCTTCGCCCGCTTTCCCGGCGTCGACACGATCCTGGGCCCCGAGATGCGCTCCACCGGCGAGGTGATGGGCTGGGACCGCTCCTTCGCGCGCGCGTTCCTCAAGGCGCAGCTCGGCGCCGGGATGGAGCTGCCCCAGTCGGGACGGGCCTTCGTGTCGATCCGGGACACCGACAAGGGCCCCCAGATGCTCGAGGCCGCCCGGCTTCTCACCGCGATGGGGCTGGAGATCGTCGCCACCCGCGGCACCGCCGCCTGGCTGACGGACAACGGTGTCGCGTGCGAGGTCGTGAACAAGGTCTACGAGGGCCGTCCCAACATCGTGGACCGGCTGAAGAACGCCGAGGTCGCGCTGGTGATGAACACCACCGAAGGCGCGCAGGCGGTCGAGGACAGCCGCGAGATCCGCTCGGTCGCCCTTTACGCCAAGATCCCCTACTTCACCACCGCCGCCGCGAGCCACGCCGCGACGCTCGCCATGAAGGCGCGGGAAGAGGGCGAGCTGTCGGTGAAACCGCTTCAGGGCTGACGCCGCCAGCGCCTTCTTCTTGGCGCAAATACTCCGGGGGAGTCGCGGCGGAGGGGGGGGGGGGGGGG
>NZ_JBGFSJ010000005.1:0-350395 GCF_041365695.1 Rhodosalinus sp. 5P4 | reverse complement strand
GAGCCGCGACGGGGGCAGCGCCCCCGTCGCGGCCGGAAACCCGCGCCGGCCCCGGTCAGGCCGCGGCCTCCATCAACCCCTCGGCCCGCAGCCTGTCATGGGTCTCGTCGAGCGCGCGGCGCGCGCGCAGGATCAGTTCGTCGATCTCCTCGTCGGAGATGACGAGCGGGGGCGAGATCACCATCCGGTCGCCCACATGGCGCATCACGAGATCGTTGGCGAAACAGCGCTCGCGGCAGACGAAGCCCACCGTGCCGGCGTCGGCGGCGAAGGCCGCGCGCGTCGCCTTGTCCGGGGTGAGCGCGATCGAGCCCATCAGCCCCACGATCTTCGCCTCGCCCACGAGCGGGTGGTCGGCCAGGCTTTCCCAGCGGGATTTCAGGTAGGGCGCCGTGTGCTCCCGCACGCGATCGACGATCCCTTCCTCGTCGAGGATGCGCAGGTTCTCCAGCGCGACGGCGCAGGCGACGGGATGGCCGGAATAGGTGTAGCCGTGGTTGAACTCGTCGCGCCCGATCATCCCGGCCACCTCGTCGCTCACGATCGAGCCGCCGATCGGCTGGTAGCCAGAGGACAGGCCCTTGGCGATCGTCATGATGTCGGGCCGGATGTCGAGCGTCTGGCTACCGAACCAGTTGCCGGTGCGCCCGAAACCGCAGATGACCTCGTCGGCGATCAGCAGGATGCCGTATTTGCGCACGATGCGCTGGATCTCGGGCCAGTAGGTCTCCGGCGCGACGATGACGCCGCCCGCCCCCTGCACCGGCTCTGCGATGAAGGCGCCCACGCGGTCGGGGCCGATGCGCTCGATCGCCTCCTCTAGCTCGCGCGCGCGGGCGAGGCCGAACTCCTCGGGCGTCATGTCGCCGCCCTCGGCCCACCAGTTGGGCTGGCCGATATGGTGGATGCCCGGGATGGGCAGGCCGCCCTGGGCGTGCATGGGCGCCATCCCGCCCAGAGAGGCGCTGCCGATGGAGGAGCCGTGATAGGCGTTCCGCCGCGAGATGATCGTGTCGCGCTGCGGCTGGCCCTTCATCGCCCAGTAGTGCCGCACGAGGCGGATGTTGGTGTCGTTGGCCTCCGACCCGGAGGAGGCGAAGAAGACGTGGTTGAGATCGCCCGGCGCGAGCTCGGCGATGCGGGCCGCGAGCGCCACGACGGGAACATGCGTCGTCTGGAAGAAGGTGTTGTAGTAGGGCAGTTCCTTCATCTGCCGATAGGCCGCGTCGGCAAGCTCCTCGCGGCCGTAGCCCAGGTTCACGCACCACAGCCCGGCCATGCCGTCGAGGATGCGCCGCCCCTCGCTGTCGGTGAGCCAGACGCCGCTTGCGCCGGTGATCACGCGCGCGCCCTTCTCGCCAAGCGCGCCCTGCGCGGTGAAGGGATGCATGTGATGGGCCGCGTCGAGGCGCTGCAGCTCGGCGGTGGGCATGTGGTTGGTGATCTTGTTCATCGCTCTCGCCTTTCGGACCGGGTTGGCCGCAAGAATATGATCAAATTCGGCAAGGTCAATCGAATCAGCCCTCCCCGGCCGCGATCCCGGCCCTGAGCGCGGCCATGCCCTGCTCGATATCCTCGCGCATGGCGGCGGCGGCCGCGTCGCCGTCGCCCGCGGCGAGCGCGTCCATGATCTCCTTGTGGCGGTCGGGCAGGCTGCCCGTGCCGACCCGGCCGCAGACGATCCGGAGCGAGGGGCCGAAGCGCAGCCAGAGCCCCTCGACGAGGTCCGCGAGCACCGGCGCCCGGGCGACGACGTAAAGCGCGGCGTGAAAGCCGTGATTGTGCCGCAGGTAGCCGCCCACGTCGCCCCGCGCGATCGCCCGGTCGAGCGCCGCATCCTCGGCGGCGAGGTGGGCAAGCGCGTCGGGACCGGCGGTCGCGGCGGCGCGGCGCGCGAGTTCCGGCTCGAGCGCCTGTCGCGCGAAGATCAGTTCCTCCGCGCCGCGGGCGTCCAGAACGGGCACGCTGACGCGCCGGTTGTCCTGGAACACCAGCGCGCCCTCGGATGTCAGGCGCCGGATCGCCTCGCGCACCGGGGTCATGCCCGCCCCCGTGCTGTCGGCGAGGCCCTGGATCGTCACCGGCTGGCCGGGCGCCATCTCGCCGTGCAGGATCCGGTCGCGAAGGGCGCGATAGACGACCTGGTGCGCCGGCACGCGGCCCCCGGATGCCGCCTTGTTGGTCAATGCGCGTTCGCCCATGCTGGCGCCCTCCCGTGGCCGCTTGCGCAGTCTTCCCCTGCATGAAACCATCATGCGGTTGCCAGGCAAGGCATCATTTGATCAAATGTGGGGCACCGGGGCGAAAAAGACCTCCGGACAAGCCAACGGGAGACTGACATGAAAAGATCCATCCTGACGACGGCCGCGACGCTGGCGCTTGCCGCGGGCGCGGCCGGCGCCGAGGAAGTGCGCGTCTACAACTGGTCGGACTACATCGACGAGTCGCTTCTGGAGAAATTCGAGGAGGAAACCGGCCTCGATCTCGTCTACGACGTGTTCGACTCGAACGAGATGCTCGAGACGAAGATGCTCGCCGGCGGATCGGGGTATGACGTCGTGGTGCCCACCGGAACGTTCCTGCAGCGGCAGATCTCGGCGGGCGCATTCCAGAAGCTCGACAAGTCGAAGCTGCCCAACCTCGACAACATGTGGGATATGGTCGAGGAGCGTACCGCGAAATACGACCCCGGCAACGAGTACTCGATCAACTACATGTGGGGCTCCACCGGGATCGGGGCGAACGTGGACAAGGTGCGCGAGGTGCTCGGCGAGGACGCCCCGCTGAATTCGCTCGAACTGGTGCTCAACCCCGAGAACATGGAAAAGCTCGCCTCCTGCGGTGTGCATTTCCTCGACGCGCCGACCGAGATGATCCCGATGGCGCTGACCTATCTGGGAGAGGATCCCGACAGTCACGATCCCGACGTGATCGCCCAGACCGAGGAGATCCTGGCGGCCGTGCGGCCCCACATCCAGAAATTCCACAGCTCGGAATACATCAACGCGCTCGCCAACGGCGAGATCTGCGTGGCCGTGGGCTGGTCGGGCGACATTCTCCAGGCGCGGGACCGCGCGGCCGAGGCCGACAACGGTGTCGAGATCGTCTACAACATCCCCGCGGAGGGCGGTCAGATGTGGTTCGACCAGATGGCGATCCCGGTCGACGCGCCGAACCCCGAGGGCGCGCACGTGTTCCTGAACTTCATCATGGATCCGCAGAACATGGCCGCGGCGTCGAACTACGTCTACTACGCCAACGGCAACGAGGCCTCGCAGGAGTTCCTGAACGAGGACGTGATCGGCGATACCGCGATCTATCCCGACCAGGAGACGATGGAGAACCTCTACACCACGACGCCCTACCCGCCGCGCGTGCAGCGGACGGTCACGCGGCTCTGGACAAAGATCAAGTCGGGCACCTGAGCCCCGGCGCGCACCCGGCCCGCGCGGCAACGCCGCGCGGGCCTCTTTGAGACGTTTTTCCTGTCAGCATTCCGGAGTCTGCCGATGGCGCAGCCCTCTGCCCAGACCGTCTACGCCCCGTGGGAAGATCCCGACGAGACGCCGCTCATCCGGTTCAGGAACGTCACCAAGCGTTTCGGCGACTTCACTGCGATCGACGACCTCAGCCTCGACATCTACGAACGCGAGTTCTTCGCGCTGCTCGGGCCCTCGGGCTGCGGCAAGACCACGATGATGCGGATGCTCGCCGGCTTCGAGGCGCCGACGGAAGGCTCGATCATGCTCGCCGGGCAGAACATCGCCCCGATCCCGCCGAACAAGCGCGCCGTGAACATGATGTTCCAGTCCTACGCGCTCTTTCCGCATCTCAGCGTCTGGGACAACATCGCCTTCGGTCTGCGCCGCGAGAACCAGCCCAAGGACAAGATCGCCGCCAGGGTGGAGGAGATGCTGCGCCTCACCCGCCTGGAGAAGTTCGCGCGCCGCAAGCCGCACCAGATTTCCGGCGGCCAGCGCCAGCGCGTGGCGCTCGCCCGCTCGCTCGCCAAGGCGCCGAAGCTGCTGCTGCTCGACGAACCGCTCGGCGCGCTCGACAAGAAGCTGCGCCAGGACACGCAGTTCGAACTCATGGACATCCAGGAAAACACCGGCACCACCTTCGTGATCGTCACCCATGACCAGGAGGAGGCGATGACCGTGGCCTCTCGCGTGGCGGTGATGGACGAGGGCCGGCTCATCCAGGTCTCCACGCCGGACGTCCTCTACGAGAACCCGGTCTCGGTCTACGTCGCGGACTTCATCGGCGAGGTGAACATCATCGAGGGCCGCGCCACGCCCGTGCCCGATGCCGGCGAGGGCCGCGTGGACATCGACTGGGCCGAGGGGCAGCCGCGGCTGAAGGGCACCACGGCGCGGGCCTTCGACAAGGGGCAGAAGGTCCACTTCGCGATCCGACCGGAGAAGATCACGATCAGCGCCGAGCGCCCCGAGGATGCCGCCAACGCCGTGAAGGGCGAGGTGCTCGACATCGCCTATCTCGGCAACATCTCCACCTATCACGTCAAGCTGCCCACCGGGCATGTCATCAAGGCCCAGACCGCAAACACCCGGCGCATCGCGCGGCGGTCCTTCACCTGGGAGGACGAGGTGTGGCTGAGCTGGACGGCCACCGCCGGCATCCTGCTGGAGTCCTGAGCCATGCGCCGCTTCGCCCTCATCGCCGTGCCCTATCTCTGGCTGCTGGCGCTCTTTCTCGTGCCTTTCGTGATCGTCCTGAAAATCTCGCTTTCGGACATCGCGATCGCGATCCCGCCCTACACGCCGACGCTCGACCCGTCGGAGGGCTGGGCCGGCCTTCGCGACTTCTTCGGCGGGCTCGACTTCGAGAACTACTGGTTCCTGACGACGGACGACCTTTACTGGAAGGCGTATCTTTCCTCGTTGCGGATCGCGTTGATCTCGACGGTCATCACCCTTCTGGTGGGCTATCCCATCGCCTACGGCATGGCACGCGCGGCGCCGGAGTGGCGGCCGACGCTTCTCATGCTGGTGATCCTGCCGTTCTGGACCAGCTTCCTGATCCGCGTCTACTCGTGGATCGGCATCCTTTCGAACGAGGGGTTCCTCAACCAGTTCCTGATGTGGACAGGGCTCATCTCGGAGCCGCTGACCATCCTGAACACCAATGCGGCGGTCTATGTCGGCATCGTCTACACCTACCTGCCCTTCATGATCCTGCCCATCTACTCCAACCTCGAGAAGATGGACGATTCGCTGCTGGAGGCGGCGGAGGATCTCGGCTGCTCGCGCATCAGCGCCTTCTGGCTCGTGACCGTACCGCTGTCGAAAACCGGCATCATCGCCGGCTGCTTCCTCGTCTTCATCCCCGCCATCGGGGAGTTCGTGATCCCCTCGCTTCTGGGCGGATCCGAGACGCTGATGATCGGCAAGATCCTGTGGGAGGAGTTCTTCAACAACCGCGACTGGCCGGTCGCGAGCGCCGTGGCGATCGTGCTGTTGCTGATCCTGATCGTGCCCATCGTCCTGTTCCAGCGCAACGAGCAGAAGCAGCGGGAGGCCGAAGGATGAAGGAGCGCCTCTCCCCGTCGCGTTTTCGCGGCGCTGGCGCCCCGCGCCAGACCCTGACCGGAGGGCCGTCGCGATGAGACGCTTCACCTGGTTCAACGCGACGTCTCTCACGCTGGGCTTCGCGTTCCTCTACCTGCCGATGATCATCCTGGTCATCTACTCCTTCAACGCGTCCAAACTCGTGACGGTCTGGGCGGGCTTCTCCACGCGCTGGTACGCGGAGATCTTCCGCGACCAGGCGTTCCTCGACGCGGCCTGGGTCACGCTGAAGGTCGCGGTCGTCTCCTCGACCGTGGCGACCGTGCTCGGCACGATGGCGGCGCTGGTCCTCGTCCGGGCCGGGCGTTTTCTCGGGCGCACGCTGTTCTCGGGGATGATCTATGCCCCGCTGGTGATGCCCGAGGTGATCACGGGGCTTTCCCTGCTGCTTCTCTTCATCGGGATCGGGCTCGATCGCGGGATCTTCACGATCATCCTCGCGCATACGACCTTCTCGATGTGCTTCGTGTCCGTCGTGGTCTCCTCGCGGCTGGTCAGCTTCGACCGCTCGCTCGAGGAGGCGGCGCTTGATCTCGGTTGCTCCCCGGCGGAGGCGTTCCGGCTCGTGACGCTGCCGATCATCCTGCCCGCCGTGATCTCGGGCTGGCTTCTGGCCTTCACCCTCTCGCTCGACGATCTGGTGATCGCGAGCTTCACCGCCGGACCCTCGGCGACGACGCTGCCGATCAAGATCTTCTCGTCGATCCGCCTGGGCGTCAGCCCCGAGATCAACGCGCTTTCCTCGTTGCTGATCGGCATCGTCACGGTGGGTGTCGTGGCCGCTTCGCTCGCCTCGAAGAACGCGGCGATCCGCCAGCAGCGCGAGGAACAGGCCGCCCTGCGCCTGACCGGATGAGGCGTATCGTCGAACCCGCCGCCTATGGCGCGGCACCGGTGGCGGAGTGCTGGTGGGCCGCGACGGTCGAGACGCCGCACTGGCCCGCGCCACAGGGAGAGATCGCCGCCGATGTCGCGGTGATCGGCGGTGGCTTCACCGGTCTTTCCGCCGCGCTTCACCTTGCCGAGGCCGGGGTCGATGTGGCGCTTTGCGAGGCCGAGGCCCCGTTCTGGGGCGCCTCGGGGCGCAATGGCGGGTTCTGCTGCCTCGGCGGGTCCAAACTGTCCGACGCCGCGCTCACCCGGCGCTTCGGCGCGCCGGGCGCGCAGGGCTGGCGCGACGCGCAGCGCGCGTCCGTGGATTTCACCTCCGGGCTGATCGACCGGCTGGACCTCGACGTGGACCGTCACTCCGAGGGCGAAACGCTGCTCGCCCACCGCCCGCAGGACTGGGAGCGCCTGCAGCGCGAGGCCGAGGAGGTCGAGGCCGGCTACGGCGTGACGCCGCGCCTCGTGCCCGCCGCCGATCTCGCGGACGCGGGGATGGCGGGGCCTTTCCACGGCGCGCTCACGGTTCCCCTGGGCTTCGCGCTCAATCCCCGGAAATACGCCGCGGGCCTCGCGCGGGCCGCTCAGGCGGCGGGCGCTCGGCTTTTCGCGCCCGCGCCGGTGACGTCCCTGCGCGCGGACGGGTCAGGCTACGTGCTCGGCCTGCCCGGCGCACGGCTCAGGGCGCGACGCGTGATCCTCGCCACCAACGGATACTCCTCCGAGGACGTGCCCGCCTGGATGCGCGCGCGTTACATGCCCGTGGCCTCCAACGTGATCGTGACCCGCCCGCTTGAGGGCGACGAGCTTCAGGCGGCGGGCTGGACCACGGCGCAGATGGCCTACGACACGCGGCACCTGCTGCATTATTTCCGTCTCATGCCCGACAACCGCTTTCTCTTCGGGATGCGCGGCGGCATCTACGCCACCCCGCGCGAGACGGCGCGGCTCGCGCGGACGATCCGCGCCGATTTCGAGGCGATGTTCCCGGCCTGGCGCGATGTGGAGACGCCGCATCTGTGGTCCGGGCTCGTCTGCCTGACGCCGACGCTGCTGCCATATGTCGGGCCGGTGCCGGAAATGCCGGGCGTCTTCGCGGGGTTCGGCTATCACGGAAACGGCGTCGCGATGGGCGGCTATGCCGGGCGGATTCTCGCGGACCTCGTGCAGGATCGGCTGCCGGGCGCGCCTTACCCCGAGGCCATGCGCCGCGTGCCCGGGCGCTTCCCGCTCGGCCGGTTCCGCCGCGCCGCGCTGGTGCCGGCCTATGCGAGCTTCGGCTGGCGCGACCGCTGAGACGGGCGCTCAGCCCTGGGGCGTCAACCCGGCCCGCGCGCGATCCCGCGCAAGCCCGATCTGCCGCTCGCGCCACACGATCAGCACGCCCGCCGCGATCACGAGCCCCGCGCCCGCCAGCATCGGCGCGGTCGGAACCTCCGCGAACACCGTGTAGCCGATGGCGATCGCGAAGAGCATCGAGGCGTAGTCGAACGGCGCGAGCAGCGAGGCGTCCGCGAACCGGTAGGCGCTGGTGAGAACGATCTGCGCCACCCCGCCGATCAGCCCCGCGCCGACCAGAAGCCCCGCTTCCAGCGGCGTGGGCCACACCCAGCCAAGCGTTGCCGGCCAGACAAGGCCGAGGGGCAGCGTCAGAAGCGAGAAGGCCGTCGCCGTGAGCGAGAAGTAGAACACGATGGCCGATGTCTCCTCGACCACCGCCATCCGGCGGATCTGGACATGGGCCAGCGCCCGGAGCGCCGCCGACAGCAACGCGAATACCGCCCCGGCAAGCGCCATGTCGCCCAGCGCCTCCACCGAAAGGCGCGGCCAGAGCACGATCAGCACGCCGATGAGGCCCAACCCCACCGCGCTCAGCCGGAAGGCGCGAAGCCGCTCTCCGAGCAGGAGGGCGGCGAAAAGCACTGTAAGAAGCGGCGCGGCGTAGCCGATCGCCGTCACCTCGGGCAGGGGAAGCAGGCCCAGGGCGGCGAAGCCGCAGGCCATCGCCGCGGTACCGATGAGGCCGCGCCAGACATGGGCAAGCCGGTTGCGCACCCGGAAACCGGTGGAAAGATCGCCGCGCCATGCGAGCCAGGCGACGATCACCGGCATCGCGAAGAAGGAGCGGAAGAAGACGGACTGCCCCGCCGGCACATGCTCCGACACCGCCTTGATGAGCGTTGCCATGGAGATGAAGAGAACCACCGAGGCGAGCTTGAGCGCAATACCGCGCGCGGGATGCATGGGACTGTCCTTTCGCCTCAAAGCCATGCCCCGCAACACGCGGAAGTGCAAGCGACGGGGCGCGAGCCCCGTGCGCTCGTCCTTCGGGCATCGGGAAGGGTTGGCGACGTCTCCGGTCGCGGCTGCGACCGGCCTGCCACGGCCCTAGGGCGCAGGACCGCCTCTCAGAACGATATCGCAGGCGAGATCGGCAAGACGACGATCCGGCCCGTGCGGCGCGTTCCGACCCTTGGCCGGCGCCCTTCGGGCGTCGGCGGACCAGACGCGCCTTGCCGGTCGCACCCCGTTCGTTCCACTCACTCCGCGGCGTCGCGGCGCGGCAGCACCCAGTCGGGACGCGGAAAATGGCAGGTGTAGCCGTGCGGGATGCGTTGCAGGTAATCCTGATGCTCCGGTTCGGCTTCCCAGAAATCGCCTGCGGGCGCCACCTCGGTCACGACCTTTCCCGGCCAGAGGCCAGACGCCTCGACATCCGCGATGGTGGCGAGCGCCTCGGCGCGCTGGGCCTCGTCGAGATAATAGATCGCCGACCGGTAGCTCATGCCGACATCGTTGCCCTGCCGGTTCAGCGTCGTGGGATCGTGGATCTGGAAGAAGTATTCCAGGATCCGCCGGTAGCTGATCGTCTCGGGGTCGAAGATGATTTCGATCCCCTCCGCATGGGTGCCGTGGTTGCGATAGGTCGCGTTCGGCACGTCGCCCCCGGTATAGCCCACGCGGGTGCGCAGCACGCCGGGAAGCTTGCGGATCAGATCCTGCATGCCCCAGAAGCAGCCACCCGCCAGAATCGCGCGCTCTTCAGCCATCAGACATCCTCCAGTTGATCCAGGTAATCGCCATAGCCCTCGGCCTCCATGTCATCGCGATGGATGAACCGAAGGGCGGCGGAATTGATGCAATAGCGCAGCCCGCCGCGCTCGCGCGGCCCGTCCGGGAAGACATGCCCCAGATGGCTGTCGCCATGGGCCGAGCGCACCTCGGTCCGGACCATGCCGAGGCTGCGGTCCTGAAGCTCGCGTACATGCGCGGGCTCGATCGGCTTCACGAAGCTCGGCCAGCCGCAGCCCGATTCGTACTTGTCGGACGAAGCGAAGAGCGGCTCGCCGGAGACGATGTCCACGTAGATGCCCGGCTCCTTGTTGGAAAGGTAGTGCCCGGTGCCGGGGCGCTCGGTACCGTTCTCCTGCGTCACATGGTACTGGATCGGGTCCAGCGCCTCCACCGCTTCCGGGCGGCGCTCGTATCTGGGCATCCGCGTCTCTCCTTCCTGACCGTTGCGCCTAAAGATGGCACGCCGGCGGCAAAATCAAACCCCCTCGCGCCTCACGCGGCCGCGAGCCGCGCCGCGGCCCAGCGCGCCGCATCCGCCACCGCCGGGTCAGGATCCTCCGCGAGGCCCTGCGCCACCGGCCGCAGCGCGGCGTCGCCCGAATTCCCGATGGCATAAAGAACGTTGCGCACGAACCGGTTCCTGCCGATCCGCTTGATCGGGCTGCCGGAGAACAGCGCGCGGAACGCCGCGTCGTCGAGCTGCGCCAGATCGGCCAGGCGCGGGGCCCGCAGTTCCGCCCGCGCGTGATATCGCGCCTCCCGCGCGGTCCGGGCGAACTTGTTCCAGGGGCAGACGGCAAGGCAGTCGTCGCAACCGTAGATTCGGTTTCCGAGCAGCGGACGCAATTCCTCGTCCACCGGCCCGGCGTGCTCGATCGTGAGGTAGGAGATGCAGCGCCGCGCGTCGAGCTGGAACGGCGCCGGGAAGGCGTCCGTCGGGCAGACATCGAGGCAGGCGCGGCACGATCCGCAATGCTCGCTCGCCGGGGCGTCGGGCGGGATCTCGGCGGTAGTGAAGATCGCGCCGAGGAACACCCAGTTCCCGAGATCGCGGGACAGCAGGTTGGTGTGCTTGCCCTGCCAGCCGATCCCCGCGGCCTCGGCCAGCGGCTTCTCGGCCACCGGCGCGGTGTCCACGAAGACCTTCACCTCCGTGCCCTCGCCCGCCTCGGCGATCAGCCAGCCCGCCAGCCGCTTGAGGCGTTTCTTGACCACGTCGTGATAGTCCCGACCCCGCGCATAGACCGAGACGATGCCGCGGTCGGGATGGTCGAGCAGCGCCAAAGGGTCCTCGTCGGGCGTGTAGCTTTCGGCCAGCATGATGATGGAGCGCGCCGCGGGCCAGAGCGCCGCCGGGTTGCCGCGCCAGGCCGCCCGCTCTTCCAGCCAGCGCATCTGGCCGTGCCAGCCCGCATCGAGGAACGCCGCCAGCCGCGCGGGCACCTGCGGTATCGCGTCGGGCCGGCAGACGCCGCAGGCGTCGAAGCCCTCGGCGCGCGCCTGCATCCTCAGCCTCTCCTTCAGCGCGTCCATGTCGTTTCTTCTTGGGAAAAATACTCCCGGGGGGAGTCCCGCAGGGACGGGGGGCGGGCCGCCCCCCGGCGGCGCGCGAGATCAGAAATCCAGGTCGGCGTAATGCGCCGGCTGGGGGAACCCGGGCACCTGGTCGGCGAGGATGCCGCGAAAGGCCGGGCGCGACTTGATCTTGGCATACCAGTCCTTGACCGTCTCGGATCGGTTCCAGTCCACGTCCGAAATGTAGTCCAGCGCGGAGAGATGCGACGCCGCCGCGAAATCCGCCAGCGTCATCACGTCACCGGCGAGCCAGCGGCGGTGATCGAGAAGCCACGCCATGTAGTCGAGATGGTACTTGATCCTCTGCGCTCCGCTCTTGACGTTTCGGCTGTCGGGGTATCCCTGCCCCATCACCTTCTTGTTGACCCGCTCGTAAAGCAGTTTCGACGTCACCTCGGCGTGGAACTTGTCGTCGAACCAGCCCACGAGGCGGCGCACCTCGTAGCGGGCCTCGGGGGTGCGTGGCATGAGCGGCGGCTCGGGGCGCGTTTCATCCAGGTACTCGCAGATCGCCATGCTTTCCGAAAGCGTCCTGCCGTCGATCTTCAGCACCGGGACCTTGCCCGCCGGGTTCCGCCGCAGGAAGTCGGGCGACTGCTCCCAGTAGCGTTCTTCCACGAGTTCGCACTCGATCCGCTTCTCCGCGAGGCACAGGCGCACCTTGCGGCAGAAAGGCGAGAGTGGCACGTGGTAGAGGCGGGCCATCGGCCGGGCTCCGGGCGCTGGTTGCAGGCGTTGCCCCTGCATGCCCGGTCGGACGGCGCTTTTCAACTCTCGAAGCAGGCGGCGCGCCCGTCGGCGCGGATGGTTTCGGCCCCGTCGCGGATCGCGCGCGCGCGTCGCTGCACGAAGTCGGAGGGCTGCGCCGCCGAGCGCGTCTTGGGCGACGGCAGCACGGCGGCCAGAAGCGCGGCCTGACGGGGATCGAGGTCGGCGGCGGAGACCCCGAAATGGTGGCGCGCGGCCGCCTCCACGCCGAAGACGCCCTCGGCGAACTCGGCCACGTTGAGGTAGACCTCGAGGATGCGCCGCTTGGGCCAGGCCGCCTCCACGACGGGCGTGAGCGCTGTTTCCAGCGCCTTTCTCAGCCAGTTCCGCCCATGCCACAGGTAGACGTTCTTGACCGTCTGCTGCGAGATCGTCGATGCGCCGCGGCGCGAGCCGTCGGCGATCGCGACACGGATCGCGTCGAGGTCGAACCCCCAGTGAAGGCAGAAATTCGCGTCCTCCGCCGCCACCGCCGCGCGCGCCATCGCGGGCGCGATCCGGTCCATGGGCACCCAGTCCCGCGCCACGCCGCCGAGGCGATACGCCTCGGCGGCCATGTAGGGCGTCACCGGGGGATTCACGATGCGCCCGGCCAGCACCGCCAGCAGAACGAGGGCGAGCCCCCACAGCACCGCGCGCCGCAAAAGGCGCACGACGCGCGTCGCGACGGATCGGCGCGGGGGCGTTCCGGCGGTTTTCTTGTGGGGGCTCTGGGATGAACGGCGCTTTTGGGGCATGTCGCAGCCTTACATCACAAAGGCACCATGCGCTGCCAGCGCTCAGGCGCGGACGCGCGTCGCCGCGGGCTGGCGAGGCAACGGCCGCGCGGCCACGGCTGTGCCGCGCCAGCCCGCGCGGGAAATTCCGTGGAAGCGGCACTTAGACGGAATGCCGAGGCGGTCGGTCCCGCCGCCCCCGTGCCGGTTCACCGGCGCCCGGCGAGCAGGTTTCACCGGCGCACCGGCAGGCGGCGGGCTCGCGGGACCGAAGGTGAAGACCGGGTGGTCGCAGGTCGTGGGCATGGCTGACCGGAGTGGTTCGCCGCTTCGAAACGGCCAGTTTTCTGGATAACAGGCAATCCTTACAGAGTCCTGCCGGGATCGGCGCGACCACGGGATCTGCCGCGATGCCGGGCGCGGACCCGCCCCATGGCGGGGGCCCGCGTCCGCGAAGCTCGCGCCGAACCGACGGGCGCCTGCCCGCCCCCCGCAGCGGTTTCGCCGCCGCCGGGGGCCCGCGGGCGGGTCTATTCGGCGGGCACCGCCTCGCTCTCGATCCCGATCGGGTGCGACAGCTTGCCGAGCATCTCCTTCGGACAGACCTGCAGGAAGTTCCCGAGCTCGATCTCCCAGTTCTGGAGGATGTCGGCGCCGCGGCGCGAGCGGGTCTCGGCGACGTGGCGCTCCACGAGGTCCTTCAGCTCCGCCTCCCAGTGCGAGACCGAGACCGGGCAGACCACGAGCGTTTCCATGTTGATGAGCTGTTGCGCCAGTCCTTCGGGGTCGTGGATGTAGGCCATGCCCCCGGTCATTCCGGCGCCGAAATTGGCCCCGATGCGCCCGAGGATCACCGCGACCCCGCCGGTCATGTACTCGCACCCGTTGGAGCCACAGCCCTCCACCACGACATGGGCGCCCGAGTTGCGGACGGCGAAACGCTCGCCCGCCCGGCCGGCGGCGAAGAGGTAGCCCGCGGTCGCACCGTAAAGCACCGTGTTCCCGATGATGGTGTTCTCCCCCGCCTCGAGCGGCGAGGCCATCGGCGGGCGCACGGAGATCAGACCGCCCGAAAGGCCCTTGCCGACATAGTCGTTCGCGTCGCCCGCCACCTCGATCTTGAGGCCCGGCGCCGCGAAGGCGCCCAGCGACTGCCCCGCACTGCCCTTGAGTTTCACCGTCAGGTGGTCGGGCTGGAGCGCGTTGCGCATCCCGAACCGGCGCACGATGTGGCTGGAGGTGCGGGTGCCCACGGTCCGGTGGGTATTCTGTACCGCGTAGGACAGCTGCATCTTCTCTCCGTCCTCGAGGAAGCGCGCAGCGTCGCGGACGATCTCGGCGTCGAGCGTGTCCGGGACCGTCTGGCGGGGCTTGTCGCGGTCGTAGGTGATGCGCTCGGCCCCGTCGACGGTGATGAGAAGCGGGTTGAGGTCGAGATCGTCGAGATGCGCGGCGCCCCGGCTGACCTGGGTCAACAGGTCCGCGCGGCCGATCACCTCGTCGAGCGACCGCGCGCCGATGGAGGCCAGCACCTCGCGCACCTCCTGCGCGTAGAAGGTGATGAGGTTCACCACCTTGTCCGCGTTGCCGGTGAACTTCTCGCGCAGCTTGGGATCCTGCGTGCACACGCCCACGGGACAGGTGTTCGACTGGCACTGCCGCACCATGATGCAGCCCATCGCGATCAGCGCGGCGGTGCCGATGCCGTATTCCTCGGCCCCCATCATCGCGGCCATGACGATGTCGCGGCCCGTCCGCAGGCCGCCATCGGTGCGCAGCGTGACCCGCTCGCGCAGGTTGTTCATCGAGAGCACCTGGTGCGCCTCGGTCAGCCCCATCTCCCAGGGCAGACCGGCGTACTTGATCGACGTGGCCGGCGATGCGCCCGTGCCGCCATTGTGGCCCGAGATGAGGATCACATCGGCCTTGGCCTTCGCCACGCCCGCCGCGATGGTGCCGACGCCGGAGGAGGCCACCAGCTTCACCGTGACCTTGGCGCGCGGGTTGATCTGCTTCAGGTCGTAGATGAGCTGGGCGAGATCCTCGATCGAGTAGATGTCGTGATGCGGCGGGGGCGAGATCAGGGTCACGCCCGGCGTGGAATGGCGAAGCCGCGCGATGAGCTCCGTCACCTTCATGCCGGGAAGCTGGCCGCCCTCGCCGGGCTTGGCACCCTGGGCGACCTTGATCTCCAGCTCCTCGCAGTGGTTGAGGTATTCGGCCGTCACGCCGAAGCGGCCCGAGGCCACCTGCTTGATCTTGGCCGACGGGTTGTCGCCATTGGGCTCGGGCACGAAATGCGCCGGATCCTCGCCGCCCTCGCCCGAGTCGGACTTCGCGCCGATGCGGTTCATGGCGACGTTCAGGGTCTTGTGCGCCTCGGGGCTGAGCGCGCCGAGGCTCATGCCCGGTGTGACGAACCGCTTGCGGATCGAGGTGATGCTCTCCACCTCCTCGAGCGGCACGGGGTTGCCCTTCGGCTTCATGTCGAGAAGATCGCGCAGGTGGATCGGCGGGTTGGCCTGCATCGCCGCCGAGTAGCGCTTCCACATCTCGTAAGAGCCCTGGTTGCAGGCCATCTGCATCAGGTGCATCGACTGCGCCCCCCAGGCATGGGTCTCGCCCGACTTGCGCATCTTGTAGAAGCCGCCGATGGGCAGCACGTCGGCCGACCCCTGCCAGGCGCGGGCATGCACCTCCTCGACCTTCTTCTGGATGCCCGACACGCCGATGCCCGAAATGCGGCTGACGAGGCCGGGGAAATACTCCGCGCACATCGCGCGGCCGAGGCCCACCGCCTCGAAGTTGAGCCCGCCGCGGTAGGACGAGATCACGCTGATGCCCATCTTCGACATGATCTTGAGCAGGCCCTGGTCGATGGCCTTGCGGTAGCGCGCCACCGCCTCGGTGAGCGGCCCGTCGAGCAGCCCGCGCTCGATCCGCTCGGCCAGGCTGTCCTCGGCCAGATAGGCGTTCACCGTGGTGGCGCCCGCCCCGATCAGCACGGCGAAGTAGTGCGGGTCGATGCACTCGGCCGAGCGGACGTTGAGCGAGCAGAAGGTGCGCAGGCCCTGCCGTGTCAGGTGCGAATGCACCGCCGAGGTGGCCAGGATCATCGGCATCGGCACCTTGTCCCCGTCCGACCGGTGATCGGTGAGAACGATGTGGCCCGCGCCCGAGCGCACCGCGTCCTCGGCCTCGGACCGGATACGGGCAAGACCGTCGCGCAGCGCGCCCTCGCGGCTGGCGGCCGGGAAGGTGCAGTCGATCTCCACCATGTCGGCGTTGAACTGGCGCACCATCTCGTCGAACTGCGCGTTGGCCACGAAGGGGCTGTCGAGCACGAAGATCTCGGTCTGCGCCGAGGACTCGTCGAGCACGTTCTTGAGGTTTCCGAAGCGCGTCTTGAGGCTCATCACCCGGTATTCGCGCAAGCTGTCGATGGGCGGGTTCGTCACCTGGCTGAAGTTCTGCCGGAAGTAATGGCTGAGCGGCCGGTACTTCTTCGAAAGCACGGCGGAGGGCGTATCGTCGCCCATCGAGGCCACGGCCTCCTTGCCGTCCTCGGCCATGGGAGCGAGGATCTGTTCGAGTTCCTCGATGGTGTAGCCCGCAGCAATCTGCCGGCGCTTGAGATCGGAGCCGGTGAAGAGCGGCGCCTCGCTGACCTTCGACAGCACCTCGTCGAGCTCGTTGATCTTGCCGACCCATTCGCCGAAGGGCTGGGCCTCGCTCAGACGGTCCTTGATCTCGGTGTCGTGGTAGAGCTTGCCCTCCGCCATGTCGACGGCAAGCATCTGGCCCGGGCCGAGGGCGCCCTTCTCGCGGATGGTGCCCTCGTCCACGTGCACCATCCCTGCCTCGGACCCGGCGATCACCATTCCGTCGCCGGTGACGACGTAGCGCATCGGGCGCAACCCGTTGCGGTCCATCCCCGCGCAGACCCAGCGCCCGTCGGTCATGGCGAGCGCCGCCGGACCGTCCCACGGCTCCATCACCGCGTTGCAATAGGCGTACATGTCGCGCCAGGCCTGCGGCAGTTCCACCCGCGCCTGCGACCAGCTTTCGGGAATGAGCATCGTCTTGGCCATGGGCGCGTTGCGGCCCGCGCGCACCAGCACCTCGAACACGGCGTCGAGCGCCGCCGAATCCGACGAGCCCTGCGCCACGATGGGCTTGATGTCCTCGGCCATGTCCCCGAACGTGTTCGAGGCCATGCGGATCTCGTGGCTCTTCATCCAGTTGATGTTGCCCTTGAGCGTGTTGATCTCGCCGTTGTGGGCGAGCATCCGGAAGGGCTGCGCCAGCCACCATTGCGGGAAGGTGTTGGTGGAGTAGCGCTGGTGATAGATGGCGAAGGCCGACTTGAAGCGCTCGTCCTGGAGGTCGGGGTAGAACTCGCTCACCTGCTCGGCCAGCATCATGCCCTTGTAGATGATCGACCGGCACGAGAGCGACGCGATGTAGAGGCCCGGCACCTGCGCGGCGGCGGCGGCCTTCTCGATCCGGCGGCGGATGACGTAGAGTTCGCGCTCGAAGGTCTCCTCGTCGATGCCTTTCGCGTTGGAGATGATGATCTGCTCGATCTCGGGCCGCGTCGCGTTCGCCTTCTCGCCAAGGCAGTCGATCGCGACCGGAACATGGCGCCAGCCGTAGATGTAGTGGCCCATGCGCAGGACTTCCGTCTCGACGATGGTCCGGCAGGTTTCCTGCGCGCCGAAGTCGGTGCGCGGCAGGAACACCTGGCCCACCGCGATGAGCTGGTCCTCGCGCGGCTCGTGGCCGGTGCGGCGGATCTGGTCGTAGAAGAACGGCACCGGGATCTGCAGATGGATGCCGGCCCCGTCGCCCGTCTTGCCGTCCGCGTCCACCGCGCCGCGGTGCCAGATCGCCTTGAGGGCGTCGATACCCGCGTCCACGACCTTGCGCGAGGGCGTCCCGTCGATCGAGACGACAAGGCCAACGCCGCAGGAGGACCGCTCCTCCTGCGGGTCGTAAAGGCCGTGGTCGGCCAGCCAGCGGCGCTTGTCTTCCTGCTCGGCGGCCCAGTTGGCATCGAAGATGGTCATGGCGTCAGTCCTCTTCCGAGAGGGCGGGCCCGTGCCCGCTGCGATGGTCAGGGACCGGCCCGTCCGGGGCCGGCGCGTCAGGTGGTGCCGGGGCGCGCTACTCTGCCGCCACCGCGGGCTGCGCGGCGAGATCCTCGAGGATCGCCTGGGCGGCGTCGCGGCCGTCGCGGATGGCCCAGACCACGAGCGAGGCGCCGCGCACGATGTCGCCCACGGCGTAGACGCCGGGCAGCGAGGTGCGGCCGGTGGTGAATTCGGCCTTCACCGTGCCCCAGCGCGTGACCTCCAGGCCCTCGACGCCCCAGAGGCGCGGCAGCTCTTCCGGCTCGAAGCCGAGCGCCTTGATCACCATGTCCGCCTCTTCGGTGTAATCCGACCCCTCGATGACCTCGGGCGACTGGCGGCCCGTGGCGTCGGGCGGGCCGAGGCGCATGCGCTGCACCACGACGCCTGTCACCGGGTCGCCGACGAAGCCCTTCGGCGCCGAAAGCCAGACGAATTCCACGCCCTCCTCCTCGGCGTTGGCCACCTCGCGCTGGGAGCCCGGCATGTTCTGCCGGTCCCGGCGGTAGAGGCACTTCACGCTGGTCGCGCCCTGACGCACGGCGGTGCGCACGCAATCCATCGCGGTGTCGCCGCCGCCGATGACGACCACGCGCTTGTCCTTCGCGTCGAGCTCGCCCGATTCGAACTCCGGCACCGCGTCGCCAAAGCTCTTGCGGTTGGACGCGGTGAGAAAATCGATGGCCCGGACGATGCCGTCCGCGCCAGACCCCGGCCCGGTAAGTTCGCGCGACTTGTAGACGCCGGTCGCGACAAGGACGGCGTCGTGCTGGTCGCGGATCTCCTCGAAGGACACGTCCTCGCCGACATTGCAGTTCAGGACGAAGCGGATGCCGCCCTCCTCGAGCTGCGCGTTGCGGCGCATGACCACGTCCTTCTCGAGCTTGAAGCCGGGGATGCCGTAGGTCATCAGCCCGCCCGCGCGGTCATAGCGATCGTAGACCGTCACCTGCACGCCCGCGCGGCGCAGCACGTCCGCGGCGGCGAGCCCGCCGGGACCGGCGCCGATGATGCCCACGCTTTCGGGACGCTCGCGCGCGGGGCGCAGGGGCTGGACCCAGCCTTCCTCCCACGCGGTGTCGGTGATGTATTTCTCGACCGCGCCGATGGTGACCGTGCCGTGTCCCGACTGCTCGATCACGCAGTTGCCTTCGCACAGCCGGTCTTGCGGGCAGATCCGGCCGCAGATCTCGGGAAAGGTGTTCGTGGCCTGGCTGAGGTCATAGGCCTCGCGCAGGCGGCCCTCGGCGGTCAGCATCAGCCAGTCGGGGATGTTGTTGTGCAGCGGGCAGTGCGACTGGCAATAGGGCACGCCGCACTGGCTGCAGCGCCCGGCCTGCTCGCGCGCCTTCTCGGCCGCGTATTCCGCGTAGATCTCGTGAAAGTCGTGGGCGCGGACATTCGCGTCCCGCTTTTCGGGCATGTCCCGTTCGACGCTCACGAATTTGAGCAGGTGCTGCTTCGACATCGCGCGCTCCTCCAAGACTGACGCTGACGCGTGTGCATATATCAGGTTCCGGCGAAAGAAAAGTCACAACTATTGACGCTTATTCAGGCGACATGACCCGCAAAACGGTCCTGAGCGCTGCATTGCGGAAAATTTATGTATCGAACCGGACCCAAATGGACTCTTTCCTTTGCGGCAGCATCACTTATACCGGCCGCAGCATCGCCAAGCCGGACATGCCCATGACCCTGTTGCACCTCTTCATCCTGGCGGTCACGCAAGGCGTCACGGAATTCCTGCCGATTTCCTCTTCGGGTCACCTGATTCTCCTGCCCGCGCTGGCGGGCATCGAAGACCAGGGCCAGGTCGTGGACGTGGCCGTGCATGTCGGCACGCTGGGCGCGGTGATCGTCTATTTCTGGGCCGATGTCCGCGAGGCGCTGGCCGGAATCGGCCGGCTCGTTCGGGGCCGCGCCGACACGCCCGGCGCGCGGCTCGCGCTCCTGCTTCTGATGGCGACGGTCCCGGTCGTGGTGGCGGGCCTCGCCCTCAAGCTCACCGGGCTCGACGACGCCATGCGCTCGGTCGCCGTCATCGGCTGGACGATGCTCGGGTTCGGCGTGGTCCTCTGGGTGGCGGACCGCTTCGGGCCCGCCCGGCTGGAGGCCGCGGACTGGTCCTGGCGTCATGCCTGGATACTCGGGCTCTGGCAGGCGGTGGCGCTCATCCCCGGCACCTCGCGCTCGGGCATCTGTATCACCGGGGCCCGCTTCCTCGGCTATTCGCGCCACGGCGCGGCCAAGATCGCCATGCTCATGTCGATTCCCACCATCGCCGCCTCGGGTGCGCTGCTGGCCGCCGAGGTCGTCGCCACGGCCGACACCGAGGCCGCCCGGAACGGCGCGATCGCAGCGGGTTTCGCCTTCGTCTCGGCGCTGGCGGCGCTGGCGCTGATGATGCGGCTGCTGCGGTCGGTGAGCTTCACGCCCTACGTGATCTACCGCGTGGCGCTCGGTATCGGGCTTCTGGCCTGGGCCTATTCCTGACCCCGGCGCGGGTCAGACCCGCATCGGCATCACGACGTAGATCGCGGAACTGTCGTCGCCCTCGCGCATCAGCGTCGGGTCGCCGGAAGAGTTGAACATGAACACCGCGTTCTCGCGGTCCACCTGGCTCGCGATCTCGAGCAGATACTTGGCGTTGAACCCGATCTCGAGGCGTTCGTCGCCGTAGGCGACCGACAGTTCCTCTTCCGCCGCACCGCTGTCGGGGGCATTCACGGACAGCACCAGCCGATCCTCGTCGAGCTGCAGCTTGACCGCGCGCGAGCGCTCCGAGCTGACCGTGGCCACCCGGTCCACGGCCTGCGCGAACTCCGCGGCGTCGACCTCCAGCCGCCGGGTGTTTCCCTGGGGAATGACGCGGGCATAGTCCGGGAAGGTTCCGTCGATCACCTTCGAGGTCAGCGTGATGTCGGGCGTCGCGAAACGGACCTTCGTCTCGGAGACCGAGACCGCGATCTCGGCGTCGTCGTCGTCCAGCAGCTTGCGCAGTTCGCCCACCGTCTTACGCGGCACGATCACGCCGGGCGTCTCCTCGGCGCCGTCGGGCAGGGGCGCGTCGATCCGGGCCAGCCGGTGACCGTCGGTCGCCACGCAGCGCAGCACCGGCCCGTCCTCGCCCTCGGCCACATGCATGTAGACGCCGTTCAGGTAATAGCGCGTCTCTTCGGTGGAGATCGCGAACTTGGACTTGTCGAAGAGGCGGCGGAGCACCGGAGCGGGCGCGGCGAAATTCGCCGTGTATTCCGACGAGGCCATCACCGGGAAATCCTCTTTCGGCAGGGTGGCGAGCGAGAAGCGCGACCGCCCCGCTTCCACCTCCAGCCGGCCGGACGCGCCGTCGTCGCTCAGCGTGACAAGCGCGCCGTCGGGCAGCTTGCGGACGATTTCATGCAGGGTGACAGCGCTCACGGTCGTCGCGCCGGGCCGCTGCACCTGCGCCGCGGCACGGTCCACGACCTCTATGTCGAGGTCGGTGGCACGGAATTTCGCCTCGTCGCCCTCGGCCTCGATCAGCACGTTGCCGAGAATGGGAATGGTGTTGCGCCGCTCCACCACGGACTGCGCCTGGGAGACGGCCTTGAGAAGCGTGCCGCGCTCGATGCTGATCTTCATGCCCCATCCCTCCGCTCGACCGGGAAGGAAACGCTAGCCATTTCCCGTTCCGGCTCAAGTGCTTTGTGGGGTTCTCCGCCGGATCGAACGACCCGTCAAGGTCGCGGCCCGCGATTGCGCGCGGCCCGTGCCGGAAAAACCAAGGACCGGTCTCAGGCCTCGAGCGACCGGCGCAGGATCTCGAGATCCTCCGAGATCTGCGGGTCGGAGGACTTGAGTTCCTCGATGCGGCGCACGCCGTGCATCACCGTCGTGTGGTCGCGCCCGCCGAAGCGGCGTCCGATGTCCGGCAGCGACCGGCTGGTGAGCTGCTTGGCCAGATACATCGCCACCTGGCGCGGCCGCGCGTAATTGCGCACACGCTTGGGCCCGAGCAGGTCGCTCAGGCGGATGTGGTAATGTTCCGACACCTTGCGCTGGATCTCCTCGATGGTGATCTTCCGCTCGGAGACCCGCAGCACGTCCGCGAGGCTGTCCTGGGTGAGTTCCATGTCGATCGGCCGCCCGACGAGCGAGGCCACCGCGAAGAGGCGGGTCAGCGCCCCCTCGAGAACGCGGACATTGGTCGAGATCCGCAGCGCCAGGAACTCCAGCACGCCGGGCTCGATCTGAAGGCCGGGATACTGGCTGCGCTGCCGTTCCACCTTGGACTGCAGGATGCCGAGGCGCAGTTCGTAATCCGTCGGGTGCAGGTCCACCACGAGGCCGCATTGCAGGCGGCTCTTGATGCGCTCCTCGAGATCCTTGATCTCGCCCGGCGCACGGTCGGCCGAGATGATGATCTGCTTGTTCTGATCGACGAGGGCGTTGAACGTGTGGAAGAATTCCTCCTGCGTGCTGTCCTTGCCGGCGATGAACTGCACGTCGTCCACCATCAGCACGTCGACCGAGCGGAAAATGGACTTGAAGTCCATCATCTTGCGATCGCGCAACGCCTGGATGAAGCGATACATGAACTGTTCGGCCGACAGGTAGAGCACGTTGAGATGCGATTGGCGCTCCTGCAACTCCCAGGCGATCGCGTGCATCAGATGCGTCTTGCCGAGCCCGACGCCGCCGTAAAGGAACAGCGGGTTGAAGGTGACGGGGCCGCCCTCGGCGACGCGGCGCGCGGCGGCATGGGCAAGCTCGTTGGGTTTGCCAACGACGAAGGTCTCGAAACGGAACCGCTCGTCGAGCGGCGCGCCGGGAAGCGTGTCGCTGCTGCCGGAGGTTTCGGGCACGGCCGCCGCGGACGCCGCGTCGCGGGGGCCGTTCGAGGGCGCGGCCGGCCGCTCTGGAGAGGGCGCCACGGTGAAATGCACGCGCCTGACATCGGCGCCGGCGGTCGCGATCTGGTGAAGCAGAACGTCGCCGAAATTCTGCGACACGTAGTTGCCAAGGAAATTCGTCGGCACCTTGAAGGTCGCGACCCCGTCAGAGACGCCGGCGAACTCGAGCGGCTTGATCCAGTTGTGGTAGTTGTTCCTGCCTACCGTCCTCTCGAGTGTTGCCTGTAGCTGTCCCCATTGATCCCGCGTCATTTTTCTCTCTTCCAGCAGCGACTTCATTCCGGACCTCCAAACCGCGCAGACGGTTCAACTCGAACCCGAAACCCGACGACCCCGCGAGCGGACTCCGCCCGGCCAACCCACCAGCCCGGCGATGCCGGGCATTCAGGCGCAACTGGAACGCTCCCCCTCGCGGGCCGAAACGCACGACCGCGGAGTGGGCGCCGGTTGCGCCGTTCATCTTGTGTCGGACTGGCGCGTGAGGCGTCCCCGATGCCCCACGGTCACGGCGATCCTGGCTCTACGGATCGCTCGGCCACACAGGTGGAAACGATCCACGTGTGCGGTGTGACGCCTGTCCCCCCAAGGCGATGACTCGCAGACCGGAAGTTAGCAACTGCGCTTGCAGAGCGGCAACGAAACTTGTCGCTTGACTCGGATCCGCGGGCAAAAGAATCCGGTTCCGCCTCATGCGGCGGCTGCACAACGAAACGGGCCCGGCGAGGTGCCGGGCCCGTAAACTTTACCGTCTGGAAAAGGGGTTAGCCGATCGCTTTCACACGGGCGGACAGGCGCGACATCTTCCGGGCAGCGGTGTTCTTGTGCAACACGCCCTTCGTCACGCCGCGCATCAGTTGCGGCTGGGCGGCGCGAAGTGCGGCGGCCGCGGCATCCTTGTCGCCCGAGGCGATGGCTTCCTCGACCTTGCGCAGGAAGGTGCGGATGCGCGACCGGCGCGCCTTGTTCACGGCGTAGCGACGCTCGTTCTGAAGGGCGCGCTTCTTGGCCTGAGGCGTGTTTGCCATTGTCTTTTCGTCCCATTCGTCTGGGGTGGAATGTCTGAAGCCGCGCTCTTAGACGCGAGTCGCGGGCAAGTCAACCGCCCGGCTCAGCGGTCGCGGAACTGCGCCTCGCGCTTCTCCAGGAAGGCGGTCATGCCCTCCTTCTGGTCTTCGGTGGAGAAGAGCGCGTGGAAGAGGCGCCGCTCGAAGCGCAGCCCCTCGGCGAGCGTGGTTTCCTCGGCCCGGTTCACCGCCTCCTTGACCGCCATCGCGGTCAGGATCGACTTTTCCGCGATCTTGTCGGCGATGCCACGCACCTCTTCCATCAGGCTCTTGGCGGGCACCACGCGGCTGACGAGGCCCGCGCGCTCCGCCTCCTCGGCGTCCATGAAGCGTCCCGTCAGGTGCATGTCCATGGATTTCGACTTGCCGACCGCCCGGGTCAGGCGCTGGGTTCCGCCGAGACCGGCCACCACGCCCAGGTTGATCTCGGGCTGGCCGAACTTCGCCGTGTCAGCGGCAACGATGAAATCGCACATCATCGCAAGCTCGCACCCCCCGCCCAGCGCGTAGCCGGCCACGGCGGCGATGACGGGCTTGCGAACCCGGGTCACCGCGTCGTGCTCCGGAGTGAAGTAGTCCGACATGTACATGTCGACGAAGCTCTTCTCCGACATCTCCCGGATGTCGGCGCCCGCCGCAAAGGCCTTGGAGGAGCCGGTCAGGATGATGCAGCGCACCTTGTCGTTGGCGTCGGCCTCGGCAAGCGCGCGGGACAGTTCGCCCAGCATGTGCGCGTTCAGCGCGTTCAGCGCGTCGGGGC
This sequence comes from Rhodosalinus sp. 5P4, assembly GCF_041365695.1. Taxonomy (NCBI): domain Bacteria; kingdom Pseudomonadati; phylum Pseudomonadota; class Alphaproteobacteria; order Rhodobacterales; family Paracoccaceae; genus Rhodosalinus; species Rhodosalinus sp. 5P4. The sequence goes on along the minus strand of NZ_JBGFSJ010000005.1, from coordinate 325,934 downwards.
GGTTGAGCTTGATCGTGGCGACGTGGTCTTCGGTCTCGACGATGATCGTCTCATAAGCCATGCAGCCGGCTCCGTTCGTTTCGGTCAGATGCCTGCCTTAGCATTCTGGCACGTCCATTCAAGCTATCTTTGGCAAGAGATGCAGTAGAACGAAGAGCGCCCCGACTGGACCTTGCGGCGCACCGTTCCGGTGCAGCCGGGCCGCCGGCAGGGCGCGCCCTCCCGGCCATAGACGTCGAAGGCGTGCTGGAAATACCCGAGTTCGCCGTCCGCGCGGCGATAGTCGCGCAGGCTGGAGCCACCGGCCTCGATCGCGTCGGCGAGCACCGCCCGGATCGCCGGCACGAGCGCCGCGGCGCGCCGCGAGGACAGGCGCCCGGCCTTGCGCAGGGGCGAGACGCCGGCGCGAAAGAGCGCCTCGCAGACATAGATGTTGCCGAGCCCCGCGACGAGCCTCTGGTCGAGAAGCGCCGCCTTCACGGGCGTGTCCCGCCCGGCGAGGCGCGCCACCAGATAGTCCTCGTCGAACCCGTTGCCGAGCGGCTCGGGTCCCAGCCCTGCAAGCAGGCGGTGCGTTTGCCGCCGTTCCGTCGCCACCAGGTCCATCGCGCCGAAGCGCCTCGGGTCGTTGAAGGTGACGCGGGCGCCCCCCTCGAGGTCGATCACCACGTGATCGTGCTTCTCCGGTGCGGGATGGTCGTGCACGAAGCGTCCCAGCGCATCGCCGGAGACGAGCAGGCGACCCGACATGCCGAGATGGATGATCCAGGTCTCGCCCGTGTCGAGATCGGCGAGCAGGTACTTCGACCGCCGCCCGAGGCGCAGGACCCGCGCCCCGGCCAGCCGCTCGGCCATGCGCTCGGGCAACGGCCAGCGCAGATCGGGCCGGTTGACCGCTGCGCGCAGGATCCGCGCGCCCTCCATCACGGGCGAAAGGCCGCGACGAACTGTCTCGACTTCGGGCAATTCCGGCATGCGCGCTCCTTCCCGCGGCCGGCGCGGATTGCAGCGCCCCGCAAGCGCCCTATAAGAAGGCTCTGCACGGCAGACGGCAAGGCTCATGAGCGACGACGCGACAGACGCCCGCAGGGGCACGACGCATTTCGGGTACGAAACCGTGCCCGAGACCGAAAAGGCGGGACGCGTCAAGGGCGTGTTCACCTCGGTTGCCAGCCGCTACGACGTGATGAACGACCTGATGTCGGCGGGCGTTCACAGGCTCTGGAAGGACGCGATGATGGACTGGCTGGCGCCCCGGCCCGGCCAGCGGCTTCTCGACGTGGCCGGAGGCACCGGCGACATCGCCTTCCGCTTCCTTCGCCGCGCCGGCGCGGGGCACGCCACCGTGCTCGATCTGACCGAATCCATGCTCATCGCGGGGCGCAAGCGAGCCGAGGCCGAGCGCATGGCGGATCAGCTCGCCTGGATCGTGGGCGACGCGATGGCGCTGCCGTTTCCGGACGCAAGCTTCGATGTCTACACGATCAGCTTCGGCATCCGGAACGTCACGCGGCCCGAGGCCGCCCTCGCCGAGGCGTTCCGCGTGCTCCGGCCGGGCGGCCGCCTCATGGTGCTCGAGTTCTCGCAGATCCCGACGCCGGCCCTGCAATGGGCCTATGACCGCTATTCCTTCAACGTGATCCCCGCCATGGGCCAGGTCGTGGCGCAGGACCGCGCGAGCTACCAGTATCTGGTGGAATCGATCCGTCGTTTCCCCGACCAGGAGACGTTTCTCGGCATGATCCGCGACGCGGGCTTCGAGCAGGCCCGCTACCGCAACCTGACCATGGGCGTCGCCGCGCTCCACTCTGGCTGGAAGCTCTGACCCTTGCGAGGACCGCACAACATCTGGCGGCTGATCCGCACCGGCGCCACGCTGGAACGCACCGGCGCGATGCGCGTGGTGCTCGACGCCTTCGACGCGCCGCCCTCGCTGCGGGCCGCCGCGCGGGCGCTGGGCTGGCCGTTCAAATGGCTGGGATATAAGGGCGATCCCGCCATGCCGCCCGCCACACGTGCGCTCACCGCGCTGGGCCCGGCCTACATCAAGTTCGGGCAGGTCCTCTCGACCCGGCCGGACGTGGTGGGCGACGAGCTCGCCGACCAGCTGCGCGTTCTTCAGGACAAGCTTCCGCCCTTCCCGATCGAGGTGGCCAAGGCGACGCTCGCGCGCGAGCTGGGCGTCGATCCCGATGGCGTCTTCATGGACTTCAGCCCGCCCGTCGCCGCGGCCTCCATCGCGCAGGTCCACAAGGCACGGCTGGCCGTCAACGGCGAGGCGGTAGCCGTCAAGGTGCTGCGTCCCCGGATCGAGAGCGCGTTTCGCAGGGACATCGACGCCTTCTACCTCGCCGCGCGGATGATCGAGATCCTGTCGCCGTCCTCGCGCCGGCTTCGGCCGATGGACGTGATCGCCCATTTCGAGGGCGTGGTGAAAGGCGAGCTCGACCTGCGCCTGGAAAGCTCCGCCGCGTCCGAGTTCACCGACAACACGCGCGGCGACAAGGGTTTCCGCACGCCCAAGGTGGTCTGGCCGCTTTCGGCCAAGCGCGTGATGACGCTTGGCTGGGCCGAAGGCATTCCGATGGGCGACAACGCCGCGCTCGACGCGGCGGGACATGACCGAAAGGCGCTTTCGGAACGCGTGTTGCAGCTTTTCCTGCTCCACGCGCTGCGCGACGGCTACTTCCACGGCGACATGCACCAGGGCAATCTCAAGGTCGCGCCGAACGGCGATATCATCGCCTATGATTTCGGGATCATGGGGCAGATCGACGAGTACACGCGCCGAGTCTATGCCGAGATCCTCTTCGGTTTCATCCGACGCGACTACAAGCGCGTCGCGGAGGTCCATTTCGAGGCCGGCTACGTTCCCGCGGACCGCGACGTGGACGAGTTTGCCAGGGCGCTGCGCTCGGTCGGCGAGCCGATCTTCGGCATGGACGCCACCCGGATCTCCATGGGCCGGCTGCTGAATTACCTCTTCGAGGTGACGGAGCGCTTCGGCATGGAAACCCGGACCGAACTGCTGCTTCTGCAGCGCACGATGGTGGTGGTGGAAGGTGTCGCACGCTCGCTCAATCCGCAGATGAACATCTGGGAGGTCGCGCAGCCGGTGGTCGAGGATTACATCAAGAACAGCATCGGACCGCGCGCCGTGGCATCGGATCTCGCGCGGACGGCGAAGGTTCTGACACGCTTCGGTCCACGCCTGCCCGGTCTCGTGGAAGCGGCGCTGATCCGGCAGGCCAGCCCGCCGCCGCCCCGGCCACGCGCGCCCTGGATCCGGCCCGCGCTTTGGGCCGCCTTCGGAGGCGCCCTGGGCGCAAGCCTGGCAGTGGGTGCCGGATCGCTTTTCTGAGGGCGCCGTCGTGTTCGGTCGGCCGGAGTCTTGCGCCAGGTGACCTGCCGGGGCCGTCCGATGAGCCGCCGCGGTCACCTCCCGGGAAGGTGCTGCGTCCGGCATCGTGGCCAGCCGACACCGCGAGGCGAATGAGGAAGTTCGCCCCAGGCGACCGAAGCGGCGCCGAGACTTCGCGCAAGCGGCCCTTCGCCGAAAAAGGCATCGACGTCCCGTTCCGGGGTCGAGACCCGCGCGGCGTGGACCGCCGCAGCTGGAATCGCGCCCGCGCGCGAGGCGGCGGAGATCGGAAGCGATGCCCTGTCTCGCCACACTAAAGGGATCGCGCCGCGTCCTTCATCGCCGCTCCAATCATCCGCTGCGTTCGGTTCCGCATGTCGGGCAGGGGATCATCCAGCATCGGGAGCCGCCGGGTCATGCCCTCCGTCCCATCGGCGTTACCGCGATTCTCGCAGGGCGAGGACGTCCCCCGCCGGCACCTCTTCGCCACTGGCCAGACCGATGACCGGCGCGCCCTGCGGCCCGACCCGCACCTCGCGTACCGTCTGGAAGGCCGGAACCGGGCGGCTGTCGGCCCCGGGGCCAGCGCTCGCGCTCTCCAGGGTGAAACTGTAGCGGCCGTGCGGCAGCGGCACACCGGCCGGGCCGACACCAGCCCATTCCACCGTTTCCGCGTCCGCCGGCACCGGCTGACTCAGAACCGCGCGGCCTTCGGCGTCACGCACCACGAGCGCGGTGTCCTCGGCCGCGCGACCTGGTTCCAGTCGCAGCGTCACCGGCGCGCCATCGAACGCTACCGGCGCGGTGGTCAGCACCTCACGACCCACCCAGTTGGCGAACTCGGCAAGCGGCGTCTGCATCTGGGCCAGAAGATCATTGGTGAGTACCTGCTGCTCCACGGTCGAGAAGGTGGCGAGCTGCACCGCGAAATCGGTGCTTTCGATCGGGTTCAGGGGGTCCTGGTTCTGCATCTGCACCGTCAGCATGCGCAGGAAGGTCTCGAAATCCGAGGACAGCGCACCGCGGCCGGCCTCCGTACGGGCCGTGGCACGGTCCGGTCCGGCGGCGAAGGCGGGCGGGGGAACAGGGCTGGTCTGCATGGGACATCTCCGTGATGGGTGATCAGAGCCTGAGGTCCAGCCCGGCGAGAACGCCGCGCCGGGGTGCCTCCTGCGTGGCGGGCGGGGCCATCTCCTCGGCCGGGGGTGCGCCGGACGCACCGGCGATGTCCTCCGGCCTGCGGGGGGGTGCGCCGGTATCCTGCCCGAAGGCGAAAGAGGTCGACCCGTAGCCCATCGCACGGAATTCCTGCGCGAGCTGGTCGGCGTGTCGGCGCATGAGGTCCAGCGTTTCGGGACGTTCGGCCTGTATCAGCACCGCGATCCCCGCATCCGACGGTGCGAAGCTGAGGCGCACCCGCCCGAGCTCGGGGGGGTTGAGCGACACTTCCACAGAGCCCGGAACAGGCGCCCCGGAGAGCGCCTCGGCCAACTGGCGAAGCACGGCGGCGGCCTCCGCGCGCGGGGGCGCGGCCTGGCCGGACGGGTGCGGCGCAGCGGTCCTCACGTCGAGGCCGGAAAGGGGCGCCGTGCCGCGATCGGCCATTTCCTCTCCGGCGACGTGCCCGACCACCTGCAGCGACGAATGTCCGCCCGGGGGTGGTGGCGCGGGGACGGCACCGGGCGGGACGACGGGCGCAGCCGGTGCGTTGGACACAGCCATCCCCCGGCCCGGTTCCGTCGCGGATGGCGCGGACATCGGGTCGGTATGTGTGAGACGGGACGCGCGCAGCTCCTGCGGCGCGGTCATGCCGGGGTGCCTTTGCGGAGCCTCCGCCGCCGCGTCCGCCTGCAGCCCGCTTCGCTGCGGCGCAGCTTCTTCCCGCTGCCCGGTCAGCGCGCGCGGGTTGGTCGGATCGTTTCGTCCGGACCCGGGCGGCAGCCCGTTTATCCTTGGGTCGGCGGCGGTCGCGGCGAAACCTTCGGGTCTTGCCTTCGCCGGCCCGTCGCCGGCCGGGCGCGTGGCGTCGGGCGAAGCCGGCCCGGCGTTGGCCGCCAGCGCGGCCATTCCATCCCGCTGTTCTCCGGGTACAGACCCGGCCCCGACGGCCGCGGGGCCTTCCTGCATGACGCCGCCGCGCGCATCCTCGGACATTTCCACCACCGGCGGTCCGGGTACGGATAGCGCCGCGGACGGGTCCTCCGTGTCCTCGACGGGCACGGGCGCAACGTCGGCAAGCTGGCCTTCGGAGGTGCCCTGCTCTTCTTCCATATCCTCGCCCCGCGCGGGCGCATTCCCTGCCGACCCGTCGGCGGATCGCGCCGCCCCCGGCCAGCTTTCCGCGTCCATGCGCCGAAGGATTTCCGCAAACGCCCCCCTGCCTGCGGTCGCCTTTCCGCCAGGGGCGACCGGGTGCTCGGCGCCCGTTTCCGGGCGACCCGCCCGCGGGCCCGCGCCCTGCGGTGCGGCCGATGGCGACTCGGGCAAGGTCGAATTCATCGGTATCATCGGAAGCTCCCCGGCGCGTTCTGCGTGAGCCTCACATTCCGCCACGCGGGTTACCGCTTCTTTACCGCGCGGGAGGCATGGTCGGGAAAACCCGCGCAATTGGAGTGACCGCCATGATCCCGTCCGCCCCCGCGCCCGCCACGCCGGCCCCGCGCCCCGACCCTGTCGCGAGGGATCATCCCGCGCGCGAGGCCGCCGTCGCGCTCGAGACCGCGTTCCTGTCGCAGATGCTCAAGAGCGCCGGGGTCGGGCGCACGCCCGATGCGTTCGGGGGCGGCGCGGGCGAGACGCAATTCGCCTCCTTCCTGCGCGACATGCAGGCCCGCGCCATGGCAGAGGCGGGCGGCATCGGGCTGGCCGAACACATCTTCCACGCGCTGGCGGCGCGCGGCGATGACGCCTGACCCCGCCGTGACCGCCCTGGAGGCGTTGCTGGAAGAAGAGCGCCAGGCACTGCTGGCGGGCGATATCGGCCGCTTCGCCACCCTTGCCGACCGCAAGGAGGCGCTCGCCGGCCGCCTTCAGGGGCAGGACGCCGATCCCGCCACGCTTGCCGCCCTGCGCAGCCGGCTGGAACGCAACGCCGCCCTGCTCGATGCCGCGCTTGCCGGGATACGGTCCGTGGCCGAACGCCTCGCCGCGATGCGCGAGGTGCGCGAGGCGCTCGCGACCTACGACCCCCGGGGCCAGCGGCGCAACATCCGGCAGGCCGCCGCGCCCCGCCTCGAGAAGCGGAGCTGACGCCGGCAGGAAAACGCACACAGTTTTCCTCAAATCCGCCGTAGCGGGCCGGGACGGCTTCACGCTCCGTTAGGACACCACCCCCCACCATCAAGACCGCATCCGCAAGGGTGGCGCGGCCGCAAGTTCGGGCCGCACCCGTCAGAACGACTTTGTGACGCCCGGCATCCCCGGGCCCCTGCAACAGGCGCAAAGCGCCGAACCGGAAAGACAAGGAAACCCCATGTCCAGCATCCTGACCAACAACAGCGCCATGGTCGCGCTGCAGACCCTCAAGGCCGTGAACAACAACCTCGCGAAGACGCAGGGAGAGATCTCGACGGGCAAGTCCGTGGCCTCGGCCAGCGACAACGCCGCCGTCTGGGCGATCTCCAAGGTGATGGAATCCGACGTTCAGGGATTCAAGGCGATCTCGGACAGCCTCGCGCTGGGCGAATCGACGCTCGCCGTCGGCAAGAAGGCTGCCGAGGCCACGACCGACCTGCTGACCCAGATCAAGGGCAAGATCGTCGCCGCCCAGGAAGAGAACGTCGATCGTGCGAAGATCCAGACCGACATCGAGGCACTGACGAACCAGATCAAGTCGGTTGTGGGGGCGGCGCAGTTCAACGGCAAGAACATCGTCAACAACTCCGACCTCACCAGCATCCTCTCCTCGCTCGACCGCGACGGCCAGGGCAACGTCAAGAGCGCGTCGATCGAGTTCCGCGGTCAGGATCTGACCACAAAGTCCGGGACTGTGGAGACGGCAAACGCCATTAACCGGATCGGAACAGTGGCTGATGACGGCACATACACCGTGGGCGCCGGCGCAACGCTCAGCAATGTCGCGAACGATGCCACGATCACTATCGCCACAGAGGTGGCGAACGGCGACACGGTGACGGTGAACTTTGCGGACCAGCAATTCACATATACCAACAACACGGGTATCGCGATCGCCGTTGCCGATTTCGACGACATTCTTGCAGCGGGGCTCGCCAATCTCGGTGTCGAAGGCGTTACCACATCGGTGACGGGTGCCGGAGAGGTCACGATCTCCTCGACCAACAAGTTCGAATCGATCACGATCCAGGGTTCTTCGACTGGGGCAACCACCTTCACCGTGGACCCTGACGCGGGTGGTCCGCAACCGGCGGCTGCCGCTGACGCCCCCGCGACCCTTGTCGCCCGCGCAGAGACCATTTCCCTTGGCGGCGCTGGAAATACCGGAGGCGTGGTCAACGAAGGCGATGGGTTCCGGATCGCCCTGGACGGAAAGACATTCGACTACGTCGCGCGTGCAGGAGATACATTGAACGACGTCGCTCAGGGCCTCAAGCGCGTGATCGACGCGGGACAGATCGACGGCATTTCGGTGAAGGTGAACCTTTCCGACGACGTTATCTCGTCGCCGCCGACTATCCAGATCGACAACGACAATGCCTCGACCGTCGCGCTTACGGTGGATGATGGCGCAGGCGGGCAAGCCTCTGGTGGTCTCGTCGGCCTCGACGGCATCAATGTTTCCACCAAGGACGGCGCCGAGGCGGCGCTCTCGAACATCGAGACGCTTATCCAGCGCTCGATCGACTCGGCGGCGGAATTCGGCTCGGTGCAGGGTCGGGTCGAGACCCAGAGCGACTTCGTCAGCAAGCTGACCGACTCGCTGAAGTCCGGCATCGGCGCGCTCGTCGACGCCGACATGGAGGAGGCCTCGGCCCGCCTCCAGGCGCTGCAGGTTCAGCAGCAGCTCGCCACGCAGTCGCTGTCGATCGCCAACCAGGCGCCGCAGCAGCTGCTCGCGCTCTTCCGCTGATAGCGGCCTCCCGGCCGGCGCACCGTCGCCGGCCGGATCTTCCCCAGAAATCCACCACAGACGGAGAGCGGTGCCTTGAACGCCCTGACCCATGCCCGGAACGCCTATGCCCAGACCAGCACGGCGACCCACACGCCGCGCGGGATCGAATACCAGGTCATCGCGCGCGTCACCCACCGCCTCAAGTCCGCGGCACAGAAAGGCGACGCCGGTTTCGCCGAACTGGCCGCCGCGATCGCGGACAATCGCAGGCTGTGGACGGCACTCGCCGCCGATGTCGCGCGCAGTGGCAACGGCCTGCCCGAAGACCTCAGGGCGCGTATCCTTTATCTTGCGGAGTTCACGACCCAGCACAGCCGCGCCGTCCTTGACGGGCGTGCCTCGGCCGCGCCGCTTCTGGAGGTGAATTCGGCCGTGTTGCGCGGCCTGCGGCAAGAGGCACCGCAGCCATGAGCGGGCTCGTGCTGAAACTCGGCCCGCGCGAGCGCGTGCTCGTGAACGGCGCGGTCCTCGAGAATGGAGAGCGGCGCAGCCGGCTTTGTGTGATGACGCCGGGCGCGCGCATCCTTCGCCTGCGGGATGCCATCCATCCGGACGAGGCCACCACCCCGGTGCGCCGCGTCTGCTACGCCATGCAGCTTCTCCTGACGGGCGACGCCGACCCCGAGGCAGAGCGCAGCGACCTGTTGCGCCGCATCGAGGAACTCAGCCAGGTCTTCACCGATCGCGACAGCCGCAACCTGCTCGCCGCCGCCACGCACGCCCTTCTTTCCGACAAGCACTATGCCTGCCTGAGAGCGTTGCGCGCACTCATCCCGCGCGAGGATCGCCTGCTGGCATCGGCCCGGCTGTCATGAGCTTCCAGCCCGTTCTTCCCGTCGGTGGCCTTGCCGGATACCGCTTCCTCGAGCGTACGGCCGAGACCCAGCAGGCCGCCTTGCGCCAGAGCCCGGCGCTCGCGCGCGACACCGACCATTTCCGCGAACGGATCGGCGGCATCGAAACCGCGGCAGAGCTTGTCGCGGACCGGCGGCTTCTTCGCGTCGCCCTGGGCGCCTTCGGCTTGCAGGACGATCTGCCCAACCGCTTCTTCATCCAGAAGATCCTGGAGGATGGCACCGCGCGCCCCGACGCGCTCGCCAACCGGCTCACCGATGACCGCTACAAGGCCTTCGCAGAGGCGTTCCGCTTCGCCGACGCGACCACGCCGCCGACGCGCGAGGCCGGCTTCGCCAGCGAAATCATCGCCCGGTTCGAGGCGCAGGAATTCGAGATCGCCGTCGGCCGCCAGGACGAGACGATGCGCCTTGCGCTTTTCGCCGCACGCGAACTCGGCACCATCGCCGCCTCGGGCGCCGGCGCGGATACGCAATGGTTCCGGATCATGGGAACGCCACCGTTGCGGCGCGTTCTCGAGACCGCGCTGGGCCTGCCGCGCGCGTTCGGCCAGCAGGACATCGACCAGCAGCTCGAGACGTTCCGGACACGCAGCGAGCGGATCTTCGGATCCGGCGAGATCGCCCAATTCACCAACGAGGCCGCGCGCGACACACTTGTCCGGCAGTTCCTGCTGCGCGCCCAGATCGAGGCTGCGCCGAGCCCCTCGCCCGGCGCGATCGCGCTCACCATTCTGCAATCGGCCCCGCGACTGGCGCCCCTGCGCTGACGCCGCGGGCGCACTGCTCAGGTCACGGCCGGCGTCCGCGCGGCGGCCCCCGCCTCCGCCCGGCGCAGAAGTAATCTCAGCCGCCGGAAACTTTCGGCGGTATCTTCCCGCTCCGTCTCGGCGAGGAAGGCGTCGAGTTCCGGCCAAACGCGCACCGCCTGGTCCACGAGGGGATCGCTCCCTTCGGCGTAAAGACCCGCGCGGATCATCGTCTCGGACCCCTCATAGGCCGCGACGAGGCTCCGCGCCCGTGCGATGGCGGCGTTTTCTTCTGCGCTCGCCACGCCGGGCAGGCTGCGCGAGACGGATCGCACCAGGTCCACGGCCGGGAAACGCCCACGCTCCGCAATCGCGCGGTCAAGCACCACATGCCCGTCCAGCACGCCGCGCAGGATATCCGCGACAGGCTCGTCATGATCGCTTCCGGCCACGAGGACGGAAAAGAGCGCGGTGATATCGCCCGCGCCGTCAGGACCGGGCCCGGCCCGCTCTGCCAGCGACATGATCTGGTGCGCGGTGGACGGCGGATGCCCGCGAAGCGCGGGGGGCTCGCCCGCCGCGACCGCGACCTCCCTGTGCGCCTCGGCGAAACGCGTGATCGAATCGGCAAGCAGCAGGACATGGCGCCCCTGGTCGCGAAAATGCTCCGCCACGGCCATCGCCGCCCACGCACAACGCCGCCGCACCAGCGCGGAGCGGTCCGAGGTGGCCGTCACCACGACGGCGCGGGCCATCCCCTCGGCGCCCAGCGCATCCTCGACGAAATCGCGCAGTTCGCGCCCGCGCTCGCCGATAAGGGCAAGCACGACGACGTCGGCCTGCATCGCGCGGGCGAAATGCGCGAGCAGGCTCGATTTCCCGACGCCCGCACCGGCGAAGAGGCCGAGTCGCTGGCCCCGCGCCACGGGCAGAAGCGTGTTGAAGGCGCGCAGGCCCGTCTCGAGGCGCGCGCCCATGCGCCGGCGCGCGGCGGCGTCGGGCGGTGCGGCGCGCAACGGACGGGCGACAGCCCCGCGCAACAAGGGCGCACCGTCGAGCGGCATGCCGAACGGATCGACGACGCGTCCGATCCAGCCATCGGCCGGCGCGATCGAATCGCCGCCCCGAACGCGGACTGCGTCGCCGATCGCGGTGCCCTCCGCCGAGCCGTCGGGCAGCATGAGCACATCGCGGCCGGCGAGCTGCAGGACCTCTCCGGCCAGCCACCCACCATCCGTCCGGCTAACCTCCAGCCGGTCGCCCATGCGTGCCTTTTCAAGGCCGGTCACGCGCAGAAGCCCAGCCTCCACCGCCGAGACACGGCCAAGGGGGCCGGCCGCGCGCAGCCCGTCCAGCTCGGCCGTCAGGGCCGTGATTCCATCGCGGATCATCCATGTTCTCCGATGTTGCTCGGGAACTGTTTCTAAACCACTGGCCGTTAAGCCTTGATTGCACCTGATCGGAGGAGAAGCCCCGATGTTCGACCAGCTCGAGGTCTTTCGCACGGCCCATTCCATGGCCGTGCACGCCGGCGCCCGCCACGCGCTGGCCGCGCGCAACATCGCGAACGCGGACACGCCGGGTTACCGCGCGCGCGACATTCCACCCTTCCAAGAGGTCGCTGCCGGCACGACCGGGTCGCTCCGGACCACCCGGCCAGGCCATATCGGCGCGGATCCCGGCGCGGCCCGAGCGCAACCTGCCGAACGTGCCGGCGCGCTCTCGGATCCGAACGGCAACAGTGTCTCGCTCGAACTCGAGATGCTGACGGCCGTCGAGGCCCGGCGGCAGCACGACCGCGCCCTCGCCATCTACCGCAATGCGCTGAGCCTGATGCGGCTCTCGCTCGGCCGTCGCTGAAAGGACACGCGATGAGCGACTTTTCCGATTCTCTTTCCGTGTCCACAAGCGGGCTCAAGGCGCAGGCCACACGCCTTCGCCACCTGTCCGAGAACATCGCGAACGCGGACACGCCGGGCTACCGCCGCAAGACGGTCCCGTTCGAGCAGGCTTTCGGCGCGGAGGGCGCCGGCGGCGCGGTGCGGACCGGCCGGGTGAGCCTCGACCGGTCCGAGCTCGAGCGCATCCACGATCCCGCGCACCCCCTGGCCGACGACAGCGGCCATTACGAGGGCTCCAACGTCGATCTCGTGATCGAGATCGCCGACGCCCGCGAAGCGCAACGCAGCTACGAGGCCAATCTCAAACTGTTCGACCAGGCGCGGCAGATGTCGTCCGCGCTGATGGACCTTCTTCGTCGCTAGAGGACAGAGCAACATGGATATCCAAGCCGCCCTCGCCGCCGGCCGCTACGCCGCGGCCCGCCCGGCCACCACACCCGACGCGGACCCGCCAGGTGGGTCGGGCGCTGGTGCCGCCTTCGCCCGCGCGGCGGAAGACTTCGCCTCGACGCTGCGCAGGGGCGAGACGACAGCCATGGCCGCCATGACCGGAGACGCCGATCCGCACGCGCTCGTCCAGGCTCTCGCGCAATCCGAACTGGCGCTCGAGACCGTGGTCACGGTGCGCGACCGGGTGGTCGAGGCCTACCAGGAAATCCTGAGGATGCCCGTCTGATGGAAACGGAGGCCATGCTCTTCGACGCGCTCCGGCACGGGCTCTGGGTTGCGGTGATCATCTCCGTTCCGGTGCTTTCGGCGGCACTCGTCGCGGGGGTCAGCGTCGGCCTGTTCCAGGCGCTCACCTCGGTGCAGGAAATGACGCTCACCTTCGTGCCCAAACTGATGGCGATGCTCGCCGTATACTGGCTCTCCATGGGGTTCATGACGCGGACCCTGGTCGATTTTTTCCAGCGGCAGATCGTGCCGCGCATCGCGGGAGGCTGAGATGGAAAATGCCAGCTACGTGACCCTCTCCCGGCAATCCGGTCTCCTGCGGGAGATGCAGAGCGTCGCCAACAACATCGCCAATGCATCCACCACGGGCTACCGCAAGGAGGGTGTGATCTTCGCGGAGTTCGTGCGCCGGATCGAAGGCGGAGACTCGCTTTCGATGGGCGCCTTGCGGGCCCGCCACGTCTCCGACCTGCAAGGCGCGCTCACGCGCACCGGCGACCCGTTCGACCTTGCCGTCGAAGGTCCGGGATATTTCCTCGTCGAGACGGGCGAGGGCGAACGGCTCACCCGGGCCGGAAGCTTCACGCCCGGGCCCGACGGCGAACTCGTCACGCCCGATGGCCACCGGCTTCTCGACGCGGGCGGCGCGCCCGTCTTCGCACCGCCAAATGCCGAAATCGCCATCGGGACGGACGGAACGCTCAGCGCCGATGGGCGGCTTGTGGCCCAGATCGGCCTTTATCGACCAACCGATCCGCTGGGCCTCCAGCGGGAGGCCGGCGTGCTCTTCCGCTCTGAAGACGGTGTGGAGCCCGAGCCAGGCGGGCGCGTGCTGCAGGGCTTTCTGGAAAAATCCAACGTCGATCCCGTGGGCCAGGTCGCCCGCATGATCGAGGTCCAGCGCGCCTACGAGCTCGGCCAGAGCTTCCTCGACGCCGAGAACGAGCGCATCCGCTCCGCGATCCGCACCTTCATCGAGTAAGGAGACAAGACCATGCGCGCCCTAGATATCGCCGCCACCGGCATGAGCGCCCAGCAGCTGCGGGTCGAGGTGATCTCCAACAACCTCGCCAACATGTCCACCACGGGCTACAATCCGCGCCGCGCGGAGTTCGCCGACCTGCATTACCAGCAGCATACCCGCCCAGGCACGGTTTCCGCGGCGGACGGCACGATCCTGCCGGCCGGCGTCCAGCTGGGTCTCGGCGTACGTCCCTCCGCGGTGGCGGTCCAGCTCTCGCAGGGTTCGCTCGCCGCCACGGGCGGCGAGCTCGACATCGCCATCGACGGGCGCGGCTACCTCGAAGTGACCCTGCCCTCGGGACAGCCCGCCTATACGCGCGACGGCGGGCTGAAACGGAATGCCGAAGGCCTCATCGTCACCGCGGACGGCCACCCGGTCGCGCCCGAGATCGTGATCCCGGCGGACGCCAGATCGATTTCGGTGAACCCGGCCGGCGAGGTCTATGCCTACTTCAACGACGCGGTCGCCGCGCAGCAGCTCGGCCAGCTCGTCCTCGCGGGCTTCACGAATCCCAAGGGCCTCGAAGCGATCGGCGCGAACCTCTTCACCGAGACGGAGGCCTCCGGACCGGCGCTGCCGGGTGGACCCGGCGAAGACGGGCTCGGCACGTTGCGCCAGGGCTACCTGGAGGAGAGTTCGGTGGACGCCGTGCGCGAGGTGACCGAACTGATCGAGGCGCAGCGGGCCTACGAACTCAACGCGAAGGTCATCACCGCCGCCGACCAGATGCTCGGCGCGACCACCCAGGTGCGCTGATGAGGGCCGCGTTCCTGCTGGTCCCGGCTATCGTCGCTGCGGCAGAACTCGCCGCGGCCGACGCGCTGGTCGCCAATCGCACGATCCGGCCGCGCGAGGTTATCCTTCCGAGCGATGTCTCCGTGAAGGCCGCGGACATCCCCGGCGCGCTCGTGCACCCGTCCGAGGCGGTGGGCCTCGAGGCGCGCGTCGCCCTTTACGCCGGTCGTCCGATCCGGGCAGGGGCCGTGGGACCGCCCGCGCTTGTCGAAAGGAATCAGATCGTGACCGTAAGCTACGTCTACGGTGCGCTTGCGATCACGGCGGAGGCACGCGCGCTCGAGCGCGGCGGCGCGGGCGAGCGCATACGCGTCATGAACCTCTCGTCCCGCACGAGCCTGCACGCCGTCGTTCGCGCCGATGGCAGCGTTCACGTGGATCGGTGACGCGCCATGAGATGCCTTGCAGCCCTTCTGCCCTGCCTTCTGGCCGCCTGCAGCACCACGCCCGTCGGGCGGGCGCCCGACTTCTCGCCGGCGATGCAGGGCGCGGAACATTTCGCCATGCTGTCGCCCGGCCTGCCCGACAGTGTGGACCGGCGCGGAGAGACGGCCGGCGCCTCGCTCTGGTCGGACGGGCGCCGGTCACTTCTGGGCGACCGCCGTGCCCTGGAGCGTGGCGACATCCTGACCGTCGTGATCGAGATCGACGAGAGCGCGGCGATTTCCAATTCGACCGAGCGCAGCCGTTCGGGCTCCGAGAGCCTTCAGATCCCGCAGCTCTTCGGCTTGCCGCAGCGGATCGATCGAAGCCTTCCCGACGGCGCCTCGATGGGCAACGCCATCGATCTCGGCAGTTCGAGCAACGCCCAAGGCGACGGATCGGTCCGCCGCTCGGAAGAGCTGACGCTTCGCGTCGCCGCTACCGTGACCGATGTTCTTCCAAGCGGTGTGCTCGCCATCCGCGGCAGCCAGGAGGTGCGTGTCAACTTCGAACTGCGCGAACTTCTTGTCACGGGTTACGTCCGCCCCGGCGACATCTCCCGCCGCAACGAGATCACCTACGACAAAATCGCCGCGGCGCGGATCTCCTACGGGGGACGGGGCCAGATCACCGACATGCAGCAGCCGCGCTACGGCCAACAGGCCCTTGGCGCGATGCTGCCCTTCTGAGCGGAGCGTGAACATGCGCAAACTGCTGCCGGTCCTGATGGCGGTCGCGGGTCTCGCGGCCGGAGTGGGGGCGGGTTACGCCTTCCGCCCCACTTCGGAGCCGGGCGTCGACGCGGAGACCGCGGAAAACGCCGAAAGCGCCGCCGGAACGCTGGACGAGGCCCCCCCTCCCGGAGAACGGGATTACGTGCGACTGGACCAGCAATTCGTCGTCCCCGTCCTGGAGGAGGGCCGCGTTGCCGCCATGGTCGTTCTGGCCATCGGGCTCGAGGCCATGCCCGGCGCCGGCGAGGCGATCTTCGCGCGTGAACCCAAACTCCGGGACACGCTGCTGCAGGTCATGTTCGATCACGCCAATGTCGGCGGCTTCGCGGGCGCGTTCACCGACACTGCCGCGCTGGATCCGCTGCGCCGGCAGCTGACAGAGGCGGCGCGGCGCATCATGCCTGGCACGATCGACCAGGTTCTGATCGTCGAGATGGCGCGTCAGGATCTCTGACGCGGCCCCGCCGACGTCTTGACACAAACTGCGGACAAAAGGCGCTCTCCGTCGCGGAGCGCCTCCTTGTGTGCCGCGGCGGCCTCGGCCCGCGCCGCTTCGCGGGCCACGGCCTCGCGCCGCCCGAAGCTGCGGCGCAGCCCGGCGGCGGCGATACCCTCCCTGGCGCGCAATTCCGCTTCCCGCGTGGCGAGGTCGACACGGCGCGCCCGGGCCCAGCCCCGCCAGAGCTCGCAGGCGGCAAGCGCGGCACCGCCATCGACCGGGCGGGAAAGCACGGCGGCGCGACCCTCGGCATCGAGGCGCATGCGCGCCTCGCGCAGCTCCGCCGCCTCCCGCCGAAGCGCGGCCAGCCGTTCCGCATCCTGGCGAAAACGCAGCTCGGCGAGACGGGCGAGGAGGTCCCAATCGGGCGTCATGCGCGGCCCCGGGCCCGGGCGCGGGCGCGCATGTCCTCGGCAAACCGGATGGCTGCGGCCACGGGCCGGTAATGTTCCGGCGCGATCTCTTCGCCGATCACCACGGCGGCCCAGAGCGCCCGCGCGGTCGGCGGATCGCGGCGGATCGGCACACCCGACTCGGCGGCCAGTTCGCGGATCCGCGCGGCGATCTCGCCCACGCCCTTCGCGACGCAGACCGGGGCGCTTCCCGCCTCCCGGTTCCAGCGGAGCGCCACGGCGACCCGCGTGGGGTTCACGATCACCACGTCGGCCGCCGGCACGTCCTGCAACATGCGGTTCGTGGCGAGCGCCTCCGCACGACCACGTCTGGCCTGCTTCAGGTAGGGATCGCCCTCCGATTCCCGGGCCTCGTCGCGCAGTTCCTTGTGGGACATTCGGTTATGCCGGCGATGCTCGGCATGCTGCCAGAGGAAATCCACTGCGCCGATAGCGATGGAGATCACCAGCACCACGCCCAGGAATTCCACCATCAGGCGCGCCATTTCCGCGCTCGCCGGTCCCGGGGGGCTTCGCAGGCTCGCCAGCACGCGCGGCAGCCGATCGGCGAGAAACAGGGCAAGGCAAAGCGTGAAGATGCAAAGCTTCGCCGTGCTCTTGGCGAATTCGAAAAGGCCTTTCCGACCGAACTTGTTCTGCGCGCCGGAGATGGGCGAGATGCGGTTGAGTTTCGGCGCAAGCTTCGACGGGGTCACCGTCACGGCGCGCTGCGCGATCAGCGCGAGAAGCGCGGCGAGCCCCGGCAGCCCGAACCAGAGCGCCATCGGCCCGGCAAGCGCCGCGGCAAGCGCACCCGCCGGGGCAGTGGAGGCCCCCTCGAAGAAAAGCGGCGCAAGGACGTCGGCGCGGCCAACCAGCGCGGCCATCGCGCCCCCCGCGCGTTCCACGGCCCAACCGCCCCCGGCGGCCAGCGCAAGCAGAAGCCCCGCATAGGCCGCCGCGGTGGCCAGGTCTGTCGACCGCGGCACCTCTCCGCGTTTGCGCGCCTCCTCCAGCTTACGGGCGGAAGGCTCGTGCGACTTCTCCGCCGCTTCGTCCTGACCGGACTCCATTAGGGTGTCCCGCGCGGATCGGCGAGATACGCGAGCAAAGCCTCGTGCCAGATCGTCAGCATGAGCGGCGCCGCCAGCGCAAAAAGCGCGAGTCCGCCCAGGGTGATCACCGGCGCCCCCACGAACGCCACCATGAGCTGCGGCATCGCCTTGCTGATCGCACCGAGAGTCAGGTTGTAGAGCAGCGACAGGATCAGGAACGGCGCGGCGAGCGAGAAGGCCAGCGCGAAAGCCTTCGCGACCTGGCTTGATCCCCAGCCCGCCATGGCGGCTGCGTCGGGAAATCCGCCGGCCGGCAGCAGCGCGTAGGAGTGCACGAGGTATTCCGCGAGGCGCACATGCAGGCCGGCCGAAACGGCGATCGCCAGGCCGGCCAGCACGAGCACATGCCCTATGGCCGGCGTCGGCTCCGGCTGGGCGCCCCCGAGAAGCTGCGCGAGGGAAATCGCGTTGGCGGCGATGGCGCCAGCCGTCTGCAGGGCCAGCACGAAAAGGCGCAGCGCGAGACCGAAGGCGAGGCCCGCGAGCGTCTCGGTGGCCAGGAACCGCACAAGGCGTGGAAGATCGGGCGGACCGGCGAAGAGCGGCGGCACCGCAGGCGCCACCACTGCGGTAAACGCGATGGCGGCAACCGCCCGGATCCGCAGCGGAACGCTTTGCGAGCCGAAGGCCGGCAACACCGCCATCGCCGCACCGACCCGCAGGAACACCGCCACGGAATGCCAGAAGGTGGCCTCCGCCACGCCGGCGGCCTCTGCCAGCGTCATGCCGCCACCGTCCCCACGAGCACGGGCCGTGCCTCGAGCCCGATCTCCTCGAAGGAGAGGACCGGGTTCGACACACCCTTGGCGGCCATCACGGTTCGGAGAAAGCGGCGGCGCCGGGTCGAGGTGACAAGTGCCGGCGAAAGGCCGCGCTCGGAGGCCGCGGCCATTTCCGCGGCAAGTCCGTCGGCAAGGCGGTTGAACGCCTCTGGCGGCAGCGCCACGTCGAGGCCGCCGCGATCCCCCTCGAGCTGGTAGGCCGCGAAGGTCTCTTCCCAGTCGGAGGCGAGCTGCACGAGCGGCAGCGTCCCGTCGTCGCGCCGGAGCGCGGCGACCAGCTGGAAACCAAGGCGCTGGCGCACCTCTTCGCACACGGCCTCCGCCCTCGTGTGAGCAAGGCGCGCCTCGGCCACCGCTTCGAGGATCAGGGGCAGGTTGCGGATCGACACCTGCTCTTCGAGCAGCAGGCGAAGCACCCGGTGCAGCAGGTCCAGCGGCACCTTGTCGGGTACGAGCTCGTCGAGGAGCCGGCGATTGGCCTCGGCACGCGCGGGATCCGAAAGGTTGACCATCTCGTCGAGCAGCCGGCGCATCGCCTTGTGGGTCAGAAGCCGGGCAAGATTGCGCTTGATCGTCTCCAGAAGATGCGTGGCCAGCACTTCCGCCGGGGATACCAGGGTCGCCCCGGTAAACGCGGCCTCCTCCTGCACCGCGGCCGGGATCCAGCGCGCGGGCGCGCCGTAAACCGGTTCGGCCACGTCCTCGCCGGCCGGCAGCGCGGTGTCACCCTCGGCGCGGAGGGCCAGCACCTGGCCCGGACGAAGGCGCGCGCGCGTCTGTTCCACCCCATGGATGCGTACCGCGTAACTTCCCTCGGGAAGCGAATCGTCGTCGGTGAGCCGGATCTCGGAAAGGATCACGCCGTAGGCGGTCGCGACATGCGCCCGCAGGTTCGTGATGCGCGCCTCGAGCCCGGTTCCGGGATCGAGCACCATGTCCACGAGGTCGGGAGCGAACTGGACGTGGATGTCGTCCACCTCGAGCATGTCGCCCATGGGTCGCTCTGGCACGGGCGCGGGCGCCTCGGCCCCGTCATCCTGTGCGCCTTCCGCACGCTCGGCACGGCGCGCCAGCGCCCAGGCCCCGAGACCCAGTGCGGTGGCGCCCGCGACGAAGGGCACGAAAGGCAGGCCCGGGACCAGCGCGAAGAGGCCCATTAGTACCGCAACGGTGCCAAGCGCGGCCGGATGCGCCCCGAGCTGAGCGAAGATGGCCCGGTCCGTCGCGCCCACCGCGCCCCCCCGTGCGAGCAGCAGCCCGGCCGCGATCGAGATGATGACGGCAGGGATCTGGCTGACCAGCCCGTCGCCGACGGTAAGTATCGCATAGGTCTCCGCCGCCTGGCCGAGCGGCATGTCATGGACCACGATGCCCATCACGAGACCCATCACCAGGTTCAGAAGCGTGATCAGCAGACCGGCTATGGCATCACCCTTGACGAATTTCGAGGCACCGTCGAGCGAGCCGAAGAAGGTGGTCTCCTGCTGTTCGCGCTCGCGCCGGGTCTTCGCCTCGGCGTGGTCTATGGCGCCGGCGGACACGTCGCTGTCGATGGCGAGTTGCTTGCCGGGCATCGCGTCGAGCGCGAAACGCGCGCCCACCTCGGCCATGCGCGCCGCGCCTTTCGTGATGACGGCAAAATTCACGATCAAAAGCACGCAGAAGACGACGAGCCCGAGAAGAACGCTGCCGCCCATCACGAAACTCGCGAAGCCCTCGATCACCTCCCCGGCGGCATCGGTACCGGTATGCCCCTGGCCGATGATGAGTTTCGTCGAGGAAACGTTGAGCGAGAGCCGCAGCATGAGCGAGGCGAGCAGAACCGAGGGAAACGCCGAAAAGTCAAGCGGCCGCTCGATGAAGAGGGTCACGGTGAAGATGAGGATGGCCAGCGCGAAGGACGCGGCGAGCCCGATGTCGAGAACCCAGGCCGGCATGGGCACGATCATCATCGCGATCACGGCCATCAGCGCCAGGGCGAGCAGGACCGTGGGCCGGAATAGCGCGGAGGGCACGAAGGCGGGCACCTCTCACCCTCCCGGCTGGGCGAGGAGAGGCGGCCCCGCGACGAGTGCCGGCACCAGAGACCCGAGCGGTCCGCGGGGCCCCGGGCGCAGCAGCGGGAAGCCGTTTTCCCTGGGCCCCGCCGTATCGGATTGCCGCGCATCGCCGGCATGGTCGACGGCCGATCCATCGCGCAGCGCATCGAGGTGACGCACGAAGCGTGCGCGGTAACGCGCGGCCAGGGCCGGGGTGCGCGAATGGTAGGCCGCAGCGGCGGCGAGCCAGTCGCCCGTTTCCGTTTTGAGCTCGGAAAGGAAACGCGCGGCGTATCGCGCCCCGGCCAGAGGCTCGAACATCTGGTCGATCGAGGTGAAGGCGTGGCCGTGCCACCGATAGTTCAGCTGGAAGCAGCCCACGTCGAAACTGCGCGCGCCACGCGCATGGTGGCGTGCGGCGTAGCCGAGCGCGGCCTTGCGCGAGTCGAACCAGTGTCCGGCACCTTCCATGTTGACCGTCCAGGGCCAGGGTCTGACAGATCCGGCCTTCGAGCGGCCTGTTTCCGTTCGCGTGATGGCAAGCAGCACCTCCGCCGGAACGCCCGTTTCGGCAGCGGCGCGGACGGCGGCGCTGTCGCAGAGTTCGGCCGTTCGGTCGGCGTCGGCCCCGGCGGCCAGCGTGGTCGCGAGGAAAAGGGCGAGCGTCTCGCACACGCGCCGTGCCAGGAGGGAAGAGCGGGACACTCGCGATGTCTGAGTCAATTCGGCACTCCGGCGCATTCTGCAGCGGTGGCCTCGATCTAGCCGCCTGTCCGTTGAGATTCGGTAATCACGCGGCCTAGCGAGGCGGTTCCTCGGCTGGGAAACGGGCGAGCAGGTCTTCGAGGATCGCGCGCGCCTCCTCGGATCGCCCGAGCGTCGCGCGCGACGCGGAAAGGGTGATTTCCCCGGCAGCCTCGTCGCCAGGCGCCTCGGGGTCGTCCGAGGATGGCTCCGGGCCCTCGAGTTCCGCCGGCGTCGCCTGCACTTCAGCGAGAATTTGCGCGGCCCGCGCCAGGATCGGGTCGTTCCCGTCCGCAAGCCTGTCCCAATCACCGGCAAGCCATGCGGCGCGCTGGGCATCGGCGGGACGGTCGGATGCGAGAAAGGCCTCGACGGCCGCATCGCGGTCGCCGGTCTTGAGGCGCGCCTCCGCGCGGAGCGCATCTGCCGCTGCCCCGTCGACGCCAAGAAGCTCCGCTTCGGCCCGCCGCGGACGGCCGGTGGCCAGCGCCAGCCGCGCCCTTTCGATCGCCCTTTCGGAACGGGCGGTCACCGGGGCATCGTTCATCCCGGCTGAAAGATAGGGTTCGGCAGTTTCGAGAAAGCCCAGGTCGAGAAGGCGTCGGCCGACCGCCGTTCCGATCGCAGGAGGCAGATCCGCGGCGGTGGCCGCCGCGAGCCTGAGCGTCCCGGAAACAAAGACCGCGTCGGGCGCATCGGACGCCAGCCGCCCAAGCACCGTGGCGGCGGCCGGATCGCGGCCCGGCCAACCCGTTTCGACCAGTTCGTCGATGGCGGCCCGGTGTGCTCCGGAAGCGGCAAGCGCCATCACGTGCGCACGTGCGATATCCTTCTCCGCCGCGGTGCCTCGTGCTTCATGTGCGTAGATCGCGGCGCGCTTGGCCATCTCGGGCGCGATGGGCTCTCCCCTTTCGGCGCGCCCGCGCACCAATGTTGCCAACGCCTCGGGAGCGTCGGACCCGTCCCGCGCGATGATGGCGGCCAGGCGCGCTTCCGCATCGCGGATGTCGCCACGCTCGGCCGACAGTTGCGCGGCGGCAAGTGCGCCCGCGCCATCGAAGAAACCATCGAGCCGGTCGAGTGCGCGCAGCAAGGCATGCGCCGCGTCGGGCCGACCGCCCTCGCGAAGCTTGTCGACGAGCCGCGGGCCCAGATGCCGGCGAAGATGCTGCGGAAGCGCCACGAAGCTGCGCCGGACGGCTTCCGCCATCTCGGGTGAAACGCGCGGCTCCGGAGAGGTTGCCAGAAGCGCCCACAGCGGGCCGGGATCCGGACACTGGGCCTGGGCTGGAAGCGGATCCATTGGTGCGGCGTCGCCATCCATGACAGCCGCGAGGGCGAGGAGGGGCGCGCGGGTTTCATCCTCGATCTGCGCCAGGCGCAGGGTCGCCCGCGCCTCCGCGCCGAAACCGAAGTGAAGATAGAGTCTCGCAAGAGCGATGACCGACTCGGTGCTTGGCGTTCTTTCGTAGCTGGCGATGCGGTCTCGCGCCCGGGCGAGCTGGTGCGGGAACGGCTCGTCGTTGCCCCAGCTGGCCACGTCCAGGGTCGGCGCGGGAAGACAGGTTCCCGCCTCCGGTTGCTGACGCATGCCCGGGCGAATCTGGACCGCATCGAGCGCCGTTATGGCGCGAAGCGGGGCGTCGCGCGTCATGGTTTCGGTCTCTTGTTCAGGCCTGCCGCCCGAGGCGTCCTTTGGGCCAGCAAGATCCGCATCGTCGGCACGGGTCTCGCCGCCCGATCCGGGCTCCGATGGAATGGGCCCCCGCCGGGTCGCCAGCAGTCCCTGGGACACCGCGCGCGCGAATTGCTCGGCAAGACGGGCCTCTGCCTCCCGAAGCGATGTTTCCTGAGCCACAGAACCACCGGTTCGCTCGCCGACCTCTCCGTCCGTTGCGATACGCGGGCCGACAGGTTCGTCGAAGAGTTGCGATGGGGACAGCCTCTCGGGGAGCGGTGCCAGAACCGCGGTCCTGAATGACGCGGTGCGCACTTCGCTCCTTTCCGGAAAGAGCGGCAGCGCCCAAGGGCGTCCGGACGGCCGTACCGCCTTCTCCGTCGCGGCGGATGACGGCGGATCCGCGATGTCGATCACCAGCATGCGGGGACCGTTCAGATGCGTCGAGATCCGGCACGCGCAGGCAAGACCGAGGCGCAGCGTTCCCGGGTCCGCATCAGGTGTGAGCGATGCGAGACGGGCACGCGATATCCTCCGGAAAGCGCCCGCCAGCTCGAACTCGACATCCGCCTTGGCAAAGCTGAGCACTGCGGCGCCGGGCACGGTCTGGAGCGTCCAGTCGATTGGTTCCGGAAGATCAAGCGCGACCCGGGTGAAGCCCTCGTGCTCTCCCGTGCGCACCCCGATCGTCTGTGCGTGGACGGGTGTTGCGGACAGGGCGGCGACGGCGATCGAGAGAAGAAGCCCGCGGGTCATGCCGCCGCCTGCTTCACGGCCTTGAGCCGCTCTTCGAGTTCGGAGAAACTGGGACGGAAGTCGGCCGGCGTGTTCTGTCGACCGACCTCGATGCAGATGTTCGTGGCATGGTTGTGCAGATTGGCCACCAGAACCTCCCGTATGAGCTGGTAGAAATGCGCGTCCTCCTCGACCACGGTGCGCAGGCGCGCCGCGGCGGGGCCGACGAACCCGTAGGCGAGAAACACGCCGAGGAAGGTTCCGACAAGCGCGCCGGCGATCAGTTTGCCCAGCACCTCGGGCGGCTGGTCGATGGAGGCCATGGTCTTGATCACACCGAGCACGGCGGCGACGATGCCAAGGGCAGGCAGCGCATCCGCCGTCGATTGCAGGGCATGGCTGGGGTGCAGCGCATGGTGCAGACTGCGCTCCATCCGCTTTTCGAGGATCTCCTCGACCTGGTGCGGGTCGTCGTAGGTCATCGAGGCGGCGCGCATCGTGTCGCAAATGAGGTTCACCGCCTCCTCGTCGGCCAGGATCCGCGGGTAGCGGGCGAAGATGGCGGATTCGCTGGGCGCCTCGATATGTTCCTCGATCGCCACGGGGTTCTGCCTCGCAAGGCGGATCAACTCGAAAAGCAGGCAGAGCAGATCGCGGTAATCCTCGGGCTGCCAGCGCGGCCCCCTGAATACGGCCGGGACGGAGCGGAGTGTCTGCCGGATCGTCGGCATCCCGTTGGCGATGAGGAATGCGCCGATGGCCGCCCCGAGGATCATCATGAGCTCGTAAGGCAGCGCCTGAAGGATGATCGCCACCTTGCCCCCGGCGAGGAGGTACCCGCCGAAAACCATGACGAGAACGATCGCGATTCCAGCCAGCCCGATCATGCGGTGCGCCTCGCCCCCTGTTGACGCTGCCAGCTTGGGCGAGCGGGATTAAGATATCGTCTTCGCGCGCTCATTGCCGGGGTGCGCCCGCGTTGCGCCCGGCGAGCATGACGCTCATCGTGTAGGCCGTTTTCGGACGCAGCCCCGCCATTATCCCGGCGGCCGCCTCGGGGCGCATGCGGCCCAGAAAGCCCGCGGCGAAGGCGGCATCCATCGTCTCGAACAGGGCGGCGGCCTCTGCGGGCTTCATGTTTTCGTAGACCGCCGTCAGCCGGTCGAGATCGGCCTCCGCCGCCGTTTCCACGATCGTGATCGTGTCGCGCAACGACTCCTCTGCGCTGGCAAGCTCCTCAAGGCGCCGCTCGATCGCCGCATCGGCGACCGATAGCGCCTGCATGCGGTCCTCGATCTCGGCCTCGCGCGACGCCACGCGCGATTCCCGCGCCTGAAGCTCGGCGATCAGCGCGTCGAAGTCACCCATGTCCGAGCAGGCGCCGGCCGCAGCCTCGGTCTGCGCGCCGGGGTCTTCCGGCTCGGTGGACTGCGCAAGCGCCGCGTTCGCCTCCAGCCCGATCCGGAGAACCGCCGAGCCGACGAGCAGCATGATGATGGTCAGAAGCGTTTCCCGCCCGCGTCGCCGAAACGCGGCCCGGGTGGCGCGGGGCCGACTCATTGGGCGTCTCCGTCCGGGCGGCGCATGAAGAAGGGCACCGTGGATCGCTTTCGCGCTTCGGCCGGAGGCGCCGCCGCTTCGGGCTGCGCCGGCGCCGGCTCCGAACTCTCACCCTCTGCGCCGGCGTCGCCCGAAGGGAGGTCATGCATCGACGCGACGAGGAGCTCCAGCCGCTTGGCGACGGACTCGGCGCGCTCGGTGAGCGCATTGAGCGATTCGGCAGAGTGCCCGGCCGTCTCCTTCGCGGCGTCGAGGGCGCGCGTCATGTCGTCCACCTGCTTCGACAGGACGGCCACGGCACCGCCCATCCCCCCCTCCAGGTCGTTGAAGCGGGAAAGCCGCCGGGCGAGGACGGAGCAGTAGAAGGCGGCGCCCAGCGCGCCTGCGACGAGGAGGATGTCGGCGATCAGTTCCATGGGCGTCCTCAGTTCAGCACGAATTCCATCACCAGAAGGTCGGCGACCCGGTCCCCGCCGGTGACGATCTGTACGCGGCGGAGCATTTGCGCCCGAAGCCGTTCAAGCGCGCCGGGCGCCTCGATCTCGGCGGGATCGAGCGCGCGAAGGTAGCTGTGCAGCGCGTCGACCACCCGCGGGCGAAGCGACTCGACCTCCTTTTGGTGGGGGGGCGGCACCTCGAGTTCGGCGCGAAAGCGCAGGTGCTGGCGCCGGGACCCGGAGTCGAGCGCGATCACGACGGGATCGAGAGGCACGAAGGCAAGGTCCGCCATCGACTCGGATCGCGGCGCGCCACCCTCGTCCGACGGCAGCGGGATCAGACCTTCCCGCACGGCGAAAAATCCCGCGCCCGCACCGGCAAGCGCGAGCGCCACGCCAAGGAGCAGTGGCAGCTTTCCACGTCCGGAGGGGCTGTCCTGCGTCTCAGAATCTTCCGTCATGTGCCGATCCGATCCATGTCATCGCGGTGTCTATAGCCCGTTGAGAACTAACCGATTGTTAAGCGAGATCGGCCAAGGTCCGCCCCGACGCCGCGGCAGAAGGCCCGGTTCGAAGGAGTGTCGCCTTGCAGCAGATTCTCTCACTGTGGAATGCGCTCAGCCCGGGCCGTCGTCTGCTTGTCGCCGGGGCGACCATCGCCATGTTCCTGTCGGTGCTCGCCCTCGCCCGGGTTGCCGCGACGCCGGGCATGGCGCTGCTTTATGCCGGGCTTGAAAACGGTCCCGCAGGAGAGGTCGTGCGCGCGCTCGAAGCCCGTGGCGTGCCTTACGAGGTGCGCGGCGGTTCGATCTTCGTGGCGGAGCCGCAGCGCGACGAACTGCGCCTGACGCTGGCGAGCGAGGGGCTTCCGGCCAATTCCACCAAGGGCTACGAGCTGCTCGATTCGCTATCGGGCTTCGGCACGACAAGCCAGATGTTCGACGCCGCCTATTGGCGCGCGAAAGAAGGCGAACTCGCCCGAACGATCCTTTCCAGCAGGGATATCGCCTCGGCGCGCGTGCACATCGCCAATACCGCAGCCGATCCCTTCCGACGCGACGTCCGGCCCACCGCGTCGGTCGCCGTGGCCGCGTCGTCCGGCGTCATCGGCCCCGAACAGGCGCGCGCGCTCAGCCATCTCGTGGCGTCGGCCGTGCCCGGCCTCGCGCCGGAGGATGTGTCGGTCATCGATTCCACCGGCGGTCTCGTCTCCTCTTCCGAGACACCCACGGGCCAAGCCGGCGGGTCGCCCGATCGCGCGGCGGCGCTGCGGGACCGCGTGCAGCGCCTTGTCGAGGCGCGGGTGGGTCGCGGCAACGCTGTGGTGGAGGTCGCGATCGACACCGTCACGGAAAGCGAGACGCTTCGCGAGCGCCGCATCGATCCGGAAAGCCGGATCGCCATAAGCTCCGAAACCGAAGAGCGCACGACGAACGCCGAAGAAGCCGGCGGCGGCGGGGTGACGGTCGCCTCGAACCTGCCGGACGGCGACGCGGCGGAGGGCGAGCAATCCTCGCGGCGCGAAAGCGAAACGCGTGAGCGCGTGAACTACGAGGTTTCGGAAACCGAGCGGGAGGTGCTTCGCGCCCCCGGCGCGATCCGCCGTCTCAGCGTCGCAGTCATGGTGAACGGCGCCACGGTGCAGGATGAAAACGGTGCCGAGGTCTTCGCGCCGCTGCCCGAGGCGGAGCTTGACGCGCTCCGCGAACTGGTTGCGGCGGCGGTGGGCTTCGACGAGACGCGGGGCGACCAGATCACCTTGCGGTCGATGCCTTTCGAGGCGTCCTCGCCTGCCGGAACGGCCGGGGCACTCTCCTGGGCCGACCGGCTCGGGCTCGACGCGATGCGCGCGATACAGCTCGCGGTTCTGGCGGCGGTCGCCCTCATCCTCGGTCTGTTCGTCGTGCGTCCGGTGCTTGCCGGCGCCCGTGACACGGCACCGGCCCTGCCGGCGCCGGGCGGTGATGGCGCGGAGGACACCGCAGCGCTCGATGGCGAGATCACCATGGGGAACGGCTTCGAGTTGCCTGAATTGCCCGAACTTCCCGCGCTTACCGCGGATGGCACCAGTGACGGCGCGCATGAGGATCCCGTCGCGCGGCTGCGCGATCTGATCGGCCAGCGGCGTGAGGAGGCAGCCCAGGTGTTGCACAGCTGGCTCGCGGATCGCCCGGGACGGGCGCCATGAGCATCGCCCATCTTCTGGAGGATTTCGCCCTTGCCCGGCCGCAGCCGACGGCCGCCCAATCATCGCCCCTGTCCGACGAGCAGCTCGAAGCGTTGCGCCTGGAAGCCTTCGAAGAAGGGTACAAGGCCGGCTGGGACGATGCCGTCGCCGCCCGCGACAAGGAGGAAACGCGCCTCTCGGCCGAACTTGCCGGAGCGCTGCAGGATCTTTCCTTCACCTACAACGAAGCCTACGCGCACATGGTGAAGGCGATCGAACCCTTGCTGGAGCGGATGGTCGGCAGCCTGCTGCCGTCGCTCATGCGCGAAGCGCTCGGGGCCCATGTCCTCTCCGAACTCGGGACGCTGACCCGCGAGTTGGGCCAGGCGGAGGTCGAGGTGCATGTCCCGCCAGGACAGGTCGACACGATTGGCACGCTTGTGGAGGGCGCGGGCTTTCCCGCCCGCGTCATCGGCGACCCCGCACTCGGCGAGGGGCAGGCGCAGCTGCGCTTCGGCACTTCCGAGCGGCAGGTCGATCTCGACGACATCCTTTCCGAGATTCGCCGCGCGATCTCGGCGTTCTGTCACGAAACCGAAAGGGAACTTCGCCATGGATGACGAAACGGAGATGGGTGGAACGGCCACTGGCATGTTCACCGCCGTGCCTATCGAGATCATCGTCGCCGTCGGTCGCGCGCGCCCGCTCATCCGCGATCTCCTGAGGATGGGCGAAAACGCGGTTCTGCCGCTCGATCGTCGGGTGGAAGATCCGGTGGAACTGTACGTGGGCGACCGGCTCATCGCGCGTGGCGAACTCGAGGAGATGGAGGGTGAGCAGGCCGGCCAGCTTGCCGTGCGTCTGACCGAGGTGGCGGATCTCGCCGGCGGTCTCGACTGATGGGCGTGGGCCCGGGGCGTCTGCGCGGGCCACGGCGGGCACCGGGCCGTGTCGCCCTGCTCGCCAGCCTTGCGCTTCTTCTCCCGGCCGCCGCGAATGCGCAGGAAATTTCGTTTTCTCTGGGGGAGGACGGGTCGCTCGCTGCGCAAAGCGTCCAGCTCCTCCTGCTGATCACGGTGCTGAGCCTCGTTCCCGGTATAGCGGTCACGATCACCTGCTTTCCGTTTCTCGTCACAGTGCTCTCGATCCTGCGGCAGGGGCTCGGGCTTCAGCAATCTCCGCCCAACATGCTGCTCGTGAGTCTGGCGCTTTTTCTGACCTGGTACGTGATGGACCCGGTGTTTCGCGCGGCATGGGAGGCGGGCGTCCAACCATTCGTCGATGGCGACCTCGGCCTGGAGGCCGCCTTCGGCGCGGCCGTGGAGCCGTTTCGCGGATTCATGGCGAACCGGGTGGATCCGGCGACACTCGACTCCATGGCTGCGCTTCGCCCCGATCCACCCACTGCCACGGTGGAGGAGACGCCGCTCGCCGTTCTCGTCCCGAGCTTTCTGCTGTCAGAGATCGCCAGGGCCTTCGAGATCGGTTTCCTGATCTTCCTGCCATTCCTCATCATCGACCTCGTGGTGGCGGCTGTGTTGATGTCCATGGGCATGATGATGGTCCCACCGGCGATCGTTGCCCTTCCGTTCAAACTTGCGTTCTTCGTTCTGGCCGATGGCTGGACCCTGATCGCGGAAAGCCTCGTCCGCAGCTACATGTGAACGCGCCCCGCCGAGGATGGAGCACTCAAGCGGCGGGGCTTTCCGGCGATCTGGGCCGTTCCGGACCGACCTCGGGTGCAGCGCCTACAGGTAGCTGTGGTACGCAGCCGCGATAGGGACGGACGCTGCGAGCTGGAGGCGTCTGTTCTTTTGAACGTCTGTTCGGCTTGGCGCGTGGGCAGACGAGGCGTTTCCATTCAGAGCCTGCCGCCTCCGATCGGGACGGGGCGAATTTCAGCACCTTGAATGGCCGTCAGAACACCCTGCCTGCGGAGGGAGCGCCCGTGGGTCGAAGATCCCTGCATTGTCAAACGATACTACGGCCTAGACGTCCAGCGATAGGCGGATGTCCCGCCTTCGATCGCCGGGTCGCTCAATCGGCCGTTCCGCACTGCCGCGCTCAACGCCTTGACCGCGCTCGCCATCCCCATCGTGAAAAGCCTGAGATAGGTCCGCCCCGGAGCAAGGGAGAGGCGAGGGGTCCCGCCTTCCCGCAAAACAAGCGCAACGGTCCCATCAGCGCACGACGAATTCCGCGTGGAGCGCCCCCGCAGCCTTGATCGTCTTGAGAATGTCGATCATGTCGCGAGGCGTAACGCCAAGCGCGTTAAGGCCCGAGATTACTTCGGAAAGCGTTGTGGCCTCAGGCAGTTCCGCAAGGCCGTTGCCCTGCTCTTCCTCGATATCGGCGAAGGTGCGCGGCACGACGACCGTCTCGCCCGGTGCGAAAGGGTTCGGCTGAACCGCGAGCGGCGCTTCTTCTATCCTGAGCGTCACGTTGCCCTGCGCCACCGCGACACGCGAGATCCGCACATCCGCTCCCATCACGATGGTGCCGGACCGCTGATCAACGACCACGCGCGCGCGGCGCTCCGGTTCGACGGCGATCGCCTCGACACGACCGATGGCGTGCGCGGGTGAGCGCGCCCCGGTACGGCGGATGTCGAGCTGGACCGTACCGGCATCCAGCATGAGCGCGACAGCGCCCCCGAATTCCCGATTGATTGCCGCCTCGATGCGCGCGGCCGTCGTGAAGTCCGGATCCCTTAACGCCAGGCGGAGCGCGGTAAGGCCTGAAAAGTCGAACGCGACCTCACGCTCGATACGCGCACCCGCGGGAATCGACCCAGATGTCGGCACGCCCTCGACAACGCGCGCGGCGTCGCCCT
The DNA here is from genome assembly GCF_041365695.1 of Rhodosalinus sp. 5P4. Lineage (NCBI taxonomy): Bacteria > Pseudomonadati > Pseudomonadota > Alphaproteobacteria > Rhodobacterales > Paracoccaceae > Rhodosalinus > Rhodosalinus sp. 5P4. Next base: position 295,348 of record NZ_JBGFSJ010000005.1, on the reverse strand, counting down.
CCGCCGCGGCACCCCCGGCGAGCACGGTCCCCTGCGCGACGGCATAGACCTCACCGTCCGCTGCGCTGAGCGGCGTCATCACGAGCGTGCCGCCGAGCAGGCTGCCTGCGTCGCCGATGGCCGAAACCGTGACGTCGATGCGGCTTCCGGCGCGCGCGAAGGGCGGAAGCTCGGCAGTGACGAGAACGGCGGCCACGTTCCGCGGGCGGAATGCCTCTCCTGCCACGTTGACGCCGAGACGTTCCAGGATGTTGGTCATGATCTCTTCGGTGAATGGCGCGTTACGCAACCCATCTCCCGTGCCATTCAGCCCGACCACGAGCCCGTAGCCCAGAAGGTCGTTCCCGCGCACACCGTCGACTTCGACGAGATCCTTGATCCGCACGGGACCGGCTGCCACCGAAAGCGGCAGCAGAATCGTCAAAAGGACGCTGGAAAGCCGCAGAAGGCACTTCATCACAGACGGTCCAGAAGGCTGAAACGCGACAAGCGCGCGGTAACTTCATAGACAAGCTCGAGACGTCGTTCCGCGTCCTTCAGTCGAGTTGCAGCCTCGAAGCGGTCCACGCCGACAAGCTCCGCGCGGGCGACTTCCGCGGCGGCGCTTTCCGCCGAAAGGCGCGTCGCCGCCTTCTCGATCCGGGCTTCGACCTGGCCCACACCCGCACGCAACGCGATGATACCGTCCTGGGCTGCAAGCATCCGGTCACCGGCGGATCGGAAAACGGCCGCCCTCGCAGGATCGGAGAGCGTTACGTTCGGGTCCCCGGCGATCGTTCCGAGCGCGAGCGCCGCGAGCAAAGCCTTGAGAGCGGGGTCGTCGGCGCGCGTGGAAAGCTGCAGTTGCTCACCCTCGTCGACAAGGATCGGAGAGAGCGGCGTATCGCCGCCCAGATACCCTGTGGTGGCGAATCCGCCCGCCGGGTCATCGAACCAGGCTTCCACCGCCGCGACGACATCTCCCGGTTCGGTCAGGCCGGCCACGGCTGCACGAATACCCGTGAGCATCGCCTGGGCCGGGGCGAGCGCCGGACCGTCGCTTGCCACGCCGGCAAAAAGGCTCCGCCCGCCGGCGGAGGTGTTGAGCGACGAAACCACGCTTGCGAAAGCAGCCTCGGCCTCGGTACCTCTCAGCGGGTTTTGCGCAGGCGTACCCGAGGCATGTTCGATAAGCCCGATGGCAAGCTCTCGCGTCGCCTCTGCGACCGCGCCCAGCGCCGCCTGCTGGCCGCGCGCCAGCGTGGCCGCCTCGGCGCCGGCCAAACGGTAGCTCTCGCTGATGGTGATCCTCCGTTCCAGCACCGTCAGAGTACCGTAATCTCCCTTGAGACGTGCGCCAGGATCCGCGACGCGCCCGGTTGTGAGCGCGCGCGCCTGATCCCCGAGCGATTGCTTCGCCTCGACGGATTGCCGCCGCAGGAGGAACGCCTGGGCCAGATCCCCAATGGATTGTGCGGTCATGGTCATAGCCTTGTCAGCGCCCCGAGCATTTCATCCACCACGCGGATCATGCGGGCGTTCGCGTTGTAAAGCTGCTCCACGAGAAGAAGCCGCTGCAATTCGGCGTCGGTGTCTACGCCGCGCGTGAGTTCAGCCTCGGTAAGGGCATCGAGGCGCGCCGTGGCAAAACTTTCCCGCGCCTCGGCGTTTTGGCGCTGCATGCCGATGTCGGACAGCAATGCCGCCCCAATATCCTTGGCGGCACGCGCGCCAGGCCCGAAATGACCCGAGGCGTCGGGTCGCGGCTCTGCCAGGGCAGAGGTCATGGCGACAAGCAGCGTGCCGTGGCCAACCGGGCCGGGCGTTGCGGCATAAAGACCGTCCCGTAGCCGCCAGCTTTCGCCGCCCTGAGCCGGGTCCGCGTCCGGGTTGAGGGCGATACGGCCCGCAAGCCCCGTCTCGGCCCCGACTGTGAAGGCAATGCCACCATCCGTGAAAAGACCCGCGTCTCCGGGCGCAAGGGTCGGATCGACCGCCGGGGTCTGGAACCGCTCGACAAGATCGAGGGCAAGCGCATCGAGACCCGACTGCGCCTTGACGGCGAGTTCGTCGCGGACCTCGGCTGTTCCCGAAAGAGCGCCGCCGGCGAGCGACCCGTCGCGCATGTCGATTGCGCGCCCGTTCAGCGTGACAGTCCCGAGCAACCCGGTCTCGACACGCATGTCCGCCGTGATCACCCGTGTCGGGGTGAAATCGAGCTGCGCAGGCCGACCGTCGAGAAGAAGGGCGCCGCCCGTGCTGACCAACGCGATCTGGCCACCGGGACGCGGCATCTGGCGAAGCGGAACGATCTCGTCGATCCGGTCGAGTACCTGCTGGCGCTGGTCGACAAGCGATGCCGTTTCCTGGCCCCGCGCGCGCGCCGTGGCGATCCGCCCGTTCAGATCGGCGACCTGGTCGAGGCCGAGGCGAAGCTCGCCGACCATCCGGTCGATCGCCGCGTCCGCACGGCCCCGAAGGTCCTGTACCCTGTCCGACGCCGCTTCGAGGCCGTCCGCAAGACGCCGCGCCGAGTCCGCAACGCCATCAAGGCGGACATTCGAGGCGGGCTGGGCAGAGGCGTAGACCAGCGCGGACTCGAAGGCGGCGAGACGGCTTGAAAGCGACCCAGGCGCGCCTGGTAGGCCAATCGCCGCCTCGACCTCGGAAAGAAACCTTGCCCTCGCGCCGGCATCACCGAGCGCGGCCGCAGCCTGTCGGCGATCGCCGATCAGCGCATCGTCCGTGTTGCGGACGACACCATCAATGCGGACGCCACCGGACCCGGCCCGGGCCGACAGCGCGACTTCACGGGGACCGTAGCCTTCGGTCAGGGCGTTGGCGAGGTTGTTCGAGACCACGCCGGCGGCACGCGATGCCGCGCCAAGGCCGGTCAGGGCAGTGTTGAGGGCGCCGGATAGGCTCATTCGAAGTCCTTTCCGCGCGGGCGTTCAGCCTCAGCGCTTGATGTTGGTGGTTTCCTGAAGCATCTCGTCGACGGTCTGAATCACCTTGGCGTTCGAGGAATATGCGCGCTGGGTCTTGATCATGTCGGTCAGTTCCCCGGCCACGTCGGTCGCGGATTCCTCCTGTGCGAAGGCGACTACGCTGCCGGTGGGGCCGTCGCCGGCATCCCACAAGAAGAACGGGCCGCTTTTCGGCGAGGGCACGAAGGTCTGCTGGTCCAATCCGGTCATGCCGTTCGGGTTCGGCATGTCGACGAGTGGTATCTGGAAGATGCGCCGCGTCACCCCGGTGTCGAACACGGCGAGAACGAAACCGTTCTCATCCACCTCCACCGCTGTCATGTTGCCCACCGCCGAGCCATCCTTGGAAATCGAGAGCGGCGCGAACTTGTCGGAGAGCTGGGTCAGTCCGCCCCGGCTTCCGGGCTGGCCGATATTGATCTCTATGGGTCCGCCATCGACATCGACGATCACGGATCCCGTGGCCGCATCGTAAGCGCCACCCGTGAAAGTCGTCACGCCCGCCAGCGTTCCACCTGCGGTCCGGCTGTCGTTGAAGGCGAGGACATAGTCGCCAACGACAGCGCCGCCGGAGGCCGAGTCGCGCAGAACCATGCGCCACTCGTTTGAATACCCGGCGCCGGGCACGGTCGGGGTGAACGTGATGTCGACATTGGCTGAAATGCCAAGATTGTCGATATACTCCACCGAAAGCGTTTCGGGCGTCACCGTCGCGCCCGCTGCGGTCGCGGTCGCCGGCAGGTTGATTCCAAGGGACATCTGGGTGGTCGGCTGACCCGAGAGGGCATTGGCGTCGATACGCACGGGGCGCAGCGAGTCGGCGGTGTCGCGCGGAACGGCCGGCATGGTGCCGTCGGGCAGGGCCGGCCAGCCCAGGAGCGCAAGACCCGCCTGGGTGACGAGGTAACCGTCGGCATCGGTCCGGAAGGACCCGGTGGTCGTGAGCAGCATCTGGGGATTCCCGTTGCCCACCTGCACCTCGTTGGCGCGGGCCACGGGCAGGAAGCCGCGCCCCCGCACGGCCAGATCGGTCGGGTTCGAGGTGTTCACGAGCGCCCCGCTCTGATCCACGAGTCGCTGGCTGAGCGAGCGAACACCGCCTGCGGCGTAGCCCCCGCCACCCGTCGTCGAGATCACCATGGACTGGAAGTCGGTCTGCACACGCTTGTAGCCGTAGGTGCCGGCGTTGGCGATGTTGTCGGAAATTCCGGCAAGGCGGCTCGCGTTCGCGCCCAGTGCCGCAACGCCTGAATTGAGTGCCGAGGATATCGTCATGTCGGGGGCCCTTCTGTTGCGTCGGCGACGTTGCCCGCCCCGAAACTAGGACCAACGCCTTAAGGCGCCGCTAACGGCTAAAAAGCGCCGGATCTGACACGGCCTGTGCGCAGGAAAACGATTTCCAGCCTGTCGTTGCGCACCGACATAGGCTGTTCCGGCAAGGCAGGTGCGCGATCGGCGTGGCCCGTGACCCGGCGGACACGCGCCGGCGCGAGTCCCCCCTCCTCCAGCAAAGTCCGCAGAGCGGCGGCCCGCCGGGCGGAAAGATCCCAGGCCGGATTCCGGGCCATCACGATGGGGCTGGCGCGCACGTGCGCTTCGACCGCGGCCTGATTCGTCACCATTCCCGAGAGGCGTCCGATCACGCCCGCCAACGCCTCGAGCAGTGGGGTCGGCGCCGCATCCCCTTCGAAAAGCGGGGCGCCCGGCCGCGCGAAGATTTCCACGACGAGGCCCTCGTCCGTCACTCGGGTGACCACGTGCTGGCGCAGAAGGTCGTCGGCATGGCTTTCGCCGGAGTTTCCGCGCAATGCGGCGTCCAGACGCGCGAGCGCCTCTGCCTCGGCTGTCGCATCGCCACTTTCCTTCGGGCCTGCCGTTCCCGGCACGCGATCGCCCCGGGCGCGGTTCTCCTCGGTCGGTGCGCGCGACGCCGCGCCCGTGCCGATGCGCGGCACGATCTCTTCCGCGAAAACGCTCTCGCCGCCGAGGGGCCCGCTGCCGCCGCCCGATTGCCGCACGATCGGTATGGTCGGATCGAAATAGTCCGCAAGACCCTTGCGTTGCTTCTCTGTCGTCGCGTTCAGCAGCCACATCAGCATGAAGAAGGCCATCATGGCGGTCACGAAATCGGCATAGGCGACCTTCCACGCGCCGCCGTGATGCCCATCGGACCGCACCACCTTCTTACGCTTGACGATGACTGGCGCGACATTGCTGCCGGACGCCATGCTCACCACCTTTCTCACCCCGGGGAACGCGGTAGCACGCGCCGGATTGCGCATTTCTTAACAAGCGCAATTCGCGACAGTCTTGCCGGGCAAGGTCCTCCTGACATGTTCCGGCGCTCGGGCGCACGGCATGGCGGAGCCTGATGGCCTAGGGTTCGCCTGCAACTCTCGGGCTCGAGCAATGGGTACGTATCGGGTGACTCGCATGCGCGACATGTCACGCGCCGAACTCATGCAGTTTTTCATATATCTTGATGGCGCGCGCGCACTATCCGCCGAAAACCGGGATTGACCGTGTCGTGGTCGACACCGCCAGGCGGCCTCGAGGCGCCCGCCGGCTTGCCACGCTCAACGGTGAGGCGACACGGGCAACGCTGACGGCCCGAGAGAGGAGGCGAGCCCGGCCGTCCCCGTGCCGCGCGGCGGTACTCCGCGATCACCCACCCAGCGCATGGCGGCGTCATGCGCTGCTTTTGCATCCTGCGCCTCTACCGAGGCGCGGATGTCACGAAGCGCGTTCGCCATCTCGAGTTCGGAGACGTGGCCTTCCTGGGTGCGCAATATCTTCGGATGCGGCGTTGTCAGCATCTCGGACCCGGTCAGCAACTCTTCGTGCATCTTTTCACCGGGACGCAGGCCGGTGAACCTTATCTCGACGTCGCCATGCGGGGTCTCTGCATCGCGCAAGGTGTAGCCTGCGCCCTCTATCATCTGGCGCGCGACCTGCAGGATGGAGACCGGTGCGCCCATGTCGAGCGCGAAGAGATCGCCACCACGCGAGAGCGCGCCGGCCAGCAAGACAAGGTGCACCGCCTCGGACACCGTCATGAAGTAGCGGGTGACGTCGCGGTGGGTCACCGTCACCGGTCCTCCACGGGCGATCTGCTCCTCGAAGAGCGGGATGACCGACCCGGAAGAGCCGATGACATTGCCGAAGCGGACCATGGAGAACCGCGTCGTCGTGGAGCGCGTGGCGAGATCCTGCACGATCATCTCGGCCAGACGCTTGGACGCGCCGAGCACCGAGGCAGGCCGGACGGCCTTGTCCGAAGAGATCAGTATGAACCGGCCCACCCCGGCGTCGCGGGCGGCATCCGCGACGACCTTCGTCCCCAGCACATTCGTGCGCAGTCCTTCGACCGCGTTCTCTTCCACCATGCCAAGATGCTTGTAGGCCGCGGCATGCAGCACGACATCGGTTTCCGTCTCGCACAGCACGCGCTCCACCAGCGCGCGTACGCACACCGATCCGAGTACCGCCAAGATCTCGGTGTCCGTGTCCAACTCCGAAAGCTCGCGCTCCAGGTTGAAGAGCGGCAGCTCGGCGTGATCGAGAAGAACGAGGCGACGTGGACGGTAGGAGAGGATCTGGCGGCAGAGCTCGGACCCGATCGATCCGCCGGCGCCTGTGACGAGGATGCTGCGGTCCCGGTAGGCCTCCGCCATTCCGGGAACCTTGGGCTCCATCCCGCCGCGGCCGAGAAGGCCGTAAAGCTGTGCCTCGGTCAGCTTCGATCCTCCGGGACGGCCGAGGACGAGCTGCGCGAAGGATGGCAGCGTATGCACCTCGCAGCCAAGCCGTCGTACCAGGCGCGTGATGCGCGCCCGCGTTGCCGGAGAAGCGGAGGGCATGGCGATGATCACGCTGTCGATCCGACGCTCCCGCACGAGTTCGGGGAGGCGGATCGGCGAATGCACCTTCAGGTCGGCGATGGTCAGAGATTGCAGCGTCGGATTGTCGTCGAGGAACGCCACCGGCAGCAGCGCGTCGTCCATGGCGAGCGCCGCGGCCAGCTGCTGGCCCGTCTTGCCAGCGCCGTAGATCAGCACGCGCTTGCGCAACTGCCCCGTCCGGTAGATCCAGAGCGTCATCTCTCGCAACAGCAGCCGCGTCGACCCTGAAAGGATCACGAACGTCATCGTGAATATCACGAAGACCGATGCCGGCATCGTCCCGCCGGAAACCACGTTGACCGCGACGCCCGTCATGCCCATCGCGGCGCCGACGCCCGCCGTACCGAGGACGCGCTGCAACTCGTAGGCGTTGAGCTTCACCCTGTGCAGACCCAGATGCAGCGACAGCGCGACGCCAAGGGCGACCATCACCGCCAGCACCGGCAATGCGGCCGGGGGCCGGGCCGCCTCCGGCAACCCGGAGTGCGCCAGAGCAAGAGCTAGAAAGTAGGCAGCGACAATAGATGAGGCATCGAGCGCGAGAAGAATCAGCCCTTTTTGCGATCGACTCAGCGAAGAGACCATCAGGTAGAGCACTAGCTTTCGCTCGACGTGTTCGCGTTGCACGGTTTGCAAAGTCCGGCCCTTCTCGATCCGCGTTTCCAAGTCTTTAGGATCGAACAGAAAACACGTTAAAATTGTCTGAAGACTACCTGATTAGATTCCTTGAAAAGCGCGTCCTGACGGGCACGCGCCGACTTCGAGCGTCCGGGCCCTCGTTTTCCACGCGGTCGGAGCCGCCCGGGACTGAGCGGCAGTGACCGACGGACCGTGGTGACCATTAACCAGAAATCGAACCAAATGTTTTGGTGGCTCGCGTAAACGCGATCCAGCCGCGCCTTTCTGGGAACGCAGCGCCGCGCATAGACGGAATCGGTTTCCGTCGGGCTCTCGCAGGCCCGCAACAGCCGCTCCTCGGTCGGGAAAAAGACCAGGGTCGCCAGACCGGTGATCCCCGGCTTCACCCGAAGCACCTCTGCGTAAAGCTCTGGGAAATCCTCCACATATCGGCGAAGCGGGGGGCGTGGACCCACGAAACTCATGTCGCCCCGGAACACGTTCCACAGCTGCGGCAGTTCGTCGAGCCTCATGCGCCGAAGCATCCTGCCCGTGCGCGTGATCCGACCGGCCTTGTCGCCACCGGAAACACCGCTGTCGTCCGGGGCCGGCCGCATGGTGCGGAACTTCCAGAGGATGAACGGCCGTTCCGGGGCCCGCATCCGCTCTGATCTGTAAAAAATGGGCCCGCCATCTTGCCGCCAGATCAGCGCGGCGACGGTCAGAATGAGCGGCGCGAGAAACACGCCAAGTGTGAGCGAGCCCAGCACGTCAAGCGTGCGTTTGAGCGGGTATCCCCGGTAGCGCCATCGGAGTGGCGGTCGCGCAACAATACTCGCTTTCACCATTCCGTGGGCATTGGCATCGGTCATGCCGACCGCCGTAACCGAGCTCTGGTAAAGATCAGATTAACGAAGCCGATCAGCTGGGCAGCAGCGAGGAGATCAGCGTGTGAAATCGTTCCCGCGCATTTCCATCGCAATCCTGGTATCTTTCGGGCTCTCGGCGTGCAGCCCTCCCCGCGGTGCCGCGCTGCAATCCGAGGTCACCCGCGAACGCGTTTCCGGGAGCCCCAGCTTTCAGGTCGTGGCGGTCAGCCGCGCCAATGCCGAGGCACTCAACCGTTGGCCGACAACGGGGTGGCGCGGCGGCTATCACTGGCCTCAGGCATCCGGCGCGCCGTCCTCCACGATCATCCGCGCCGGGGACCGCGTCACCCTCGTGATCTGGGACAGCCAGGACGTGTCGCTTCTGACGGGCGCCGACGAAAAGCGTATCGATCTGAACGGGATAGAGGTCGCGCCCGACGGAACGATCTTCGTTCCCTACGTGGACGATGTGGTGATCAACGGACTTACCCCGAACGAGGCGCGTGAACGCATCCAGACCGAGATGGAGCGCATCGTGCCCTCGGCGCAGGTCCAGCTTTCCGTGGAGCAGGGCTCTTCCAACTCCATCGACCTGGTGAGCGGCGTGGCGACGCCGGGCAGGATCCCACTTCCGGGCCGCGATTACACCATCCTCAGCGCGATCGCAGAGGGCGGCGGCATAAGTTCCGATCTGCGCAATCCTCTCGTGCGCCTCATCCGGGGCGGCAACACCTACGAAATCCGCGCCGACCAGCTCTTCGCCGAGGCGAGCCGGAACGCGACCCTGCGCGGCGGCGACAAGGTCGTCGTGGAAGAAGACCGGCGCAGCTTTACCGCGCTCGGCGCCGCGGGCACCGAGAACATCATCTATTTCCCCAAGGACGAGGTGAGCGCCCTCGAGGCGGTGACCCTGATGGGCGGGATTTCCGACGCGCGTGCCGACCCCAAGGGCGTCCTTATCCTGCGCGATTACGAGCGCTGGCAGGTTACACCCGCCCATGCGGGGCCGACCCACGAGCAGGTCGTTTTCAGCTTCGACTGACGAGCGCGGACGGCCTCTTTGCCGCGCGCGGGTTCCGGGTCAATCCCGGAGATACGGTTCTCGCGACGGAATCGCCCGTGACGCGCGTCACCACGATCTTCTCGCTGATCGGAACCGCGCTCGGCGTCGCCGGCGCAGCGGAGGGGCTGGCCAATTCAGCTGGAAACGCGCGTGAGGCCGGGAAACGGGAAGGGCGCCCGAGGGCGCCCTTCGCAACAAACCGAAGGCGTCGATTACTCGCTGCTGACGCTCACGAGATAGGCGTAGACGTCTTCCATCCCGGTGTTCAGACGGAACGCCATCTTGGAACGCACGCCGCTGTCGTCGGTGTAATCGCGCAGGAAACCCTGCGGATCCTGGACGTAGGCCACGAAGTTTTCCTCGGTCCACTCGAGGCCCATCTCGGCGGCCTTCTGGATGCCGTCGCCGTAGCGGAAATCCTCTACTTCGGCGGCGGGGCCCCCCATTACACCGTAGAGGTTCGGCCCGACGGGCCCGCCCCGCACGATCTGCTCGCCGGAATCGTCCACGATCATGTGGCAGGCCTTGCAGCGGTTGAACAGGCTTTCCCCGGCTTCAGGGTCGCCGCTGAACTCCTGCGCGACCACCGGCGTGGCGAGGCAGGCTGCGAGAAGCGCAGTCATCGTTCTGGCTGTCATTGCTGTCTCCATGGTTTTGTCCCGATGAGACAGTTTAGCCCTCTGCCAGACATGTCAACACGGCGCTTGCAAGTTGCATAGAACCTGACCCCCGAGGATGTGCGGGCAGAGCTGTCGCCCCGGCGCGTGCGGCGCACGCACCAAGCCCAAGCCGCGCCGGGGAACTTCAAGGCGGACGTTTCACGCAAGGCCGCGCTTGCGGCTGACCGGCAGCGGCACGAGGGGCTCGGCATGTGGAGAATGCGCGGCGCTTGCGCCCGGCGTGCCGAGCGCGCAGGAAGCCGGAATGGACAACCGCGATTTCCTGAGGCTCAATGCGCGCTGGCTCTCGGCCGGGGCGTTGCTGGCGTTCCTGTCGAGCTTCGGACAGACGTATTTCATATCCGTCTTCGCGGGCGAGATCCGCGCCGCCTTCGATCTCGGCCATGCGGCGTGGGGTGCGATCTACACGCTGGGCACCGGGGCTTCCGCGCTTGCCATGCTGTGGGCGGGCGCCCTTACCGACCGGTTTCGGGCCCGGACGCTCGGCACGGCCATTCTGGGTCTTCTGGCCATCGCCTGCCTGACCATGGCCGCCGTTCCGGGAGCCTGGGCGCTTCCCCTGGTCATCCTGGCACTCCGCTTCACCGGCCAGGGCATGACAAGCCATATCGCGATGGTGGCGATGTCTCGCTGGTTCATCGCCGCGCGGGGGCGCGCGCTTTCCATCGCCACCCTGGGCACCGCCATCGGCGAGGCGTTGCTGCCCATCACCTTCGTCGCGCTTCTCACTGTGCTGGACTGGCGCGTCCTGTGGGTGCTCGCCGCCGTCATGGCGCTGGCCGGTATCCCGCTTCTGCGCATCCTTCTCGTCCGGGAGCGCACGCCGCAGTCCTTCGCAGCCGAGGGCGGCGCGACCTTGGGCATGTTGGACCGTCACTGGACGCGCCGAGAAGGGCTTCGCCATTGGCTTTTCTGGTTGATGGTCCCTGCGCTTCTCGGACCAGCCGCGTTCAACACCGCCTTCTTCTTCCAGCAGGTGCACTTCGCCGAGATCAAGGGCTGGACCCATCTCAGCCTCGTGGCGCTCTTTCCCGTCTACACGGTCACGGGCGTCACCTCGATGCTCGTGTCGGGCTGGGCGCTCGATCGGGTGGGGACCGGCCGCCTCATGCCCTGGTTCCAGCTTCCGATGGTGGGCGCCTTCGTCATCTTCGCCACGGCAACCACGCCTTCGGCCGCACTCTTCGGGATCTTTTTGCTCGGGGTCACGACAGGCGCCAACGTGACGCTTCCCAACGCCTTCTGGGCCGAATTCTACGGCACGCGCCATCTTGGTGCGATCAAGGCGATGGCCGCCGCGGTCATGGTGTTGGGCACCGCGATCGGTCCGGGGGTCACGGGCGCGCTGATCGGTCTCGGCGTCGGGCTTGAAGCGCAGTACCTTGCGGTCGCCGTATATTTCGTCTTCGCGAGCGCGCTGATGGCGATGGGCGTGACGCGGGCGCGGCCGCTTCTGTCGCGACCGGCCTAGCGCCGGCGAAGGTAGACATAGTAGGCCCCGCCGCCGCCATGCTTCAGATGGGCCTCGCGCACCTGCAACACGGCCTGCGACAAAGGCGGCGTCGAGAGCCAGTGCGGAAGCTGATGGCGCAGCACGCCCTGACGCCGCGGGATCGGGCCCTGATCCTCCGCGCGCCGGCCCTTTCCGGTGATGACGAGCACCAGCCGTCGTCCCGCCGCCTGGCTTGCGAGGATGAACGAGACGAGCGCGGGGTGCGCCTCGTCCAGCGTCATGCCGTGAAGATCGATCCGCGCCTCCGGGTCGAGCCGCCCGCGCTTCATCTTCTGATGTATCTTGCGGTCCATCCGAAGCGGCGCGGCTTCGACCCGCGCCGAGAGATCCGGCGCCAGATCGCGGGCGCCGCCGGATGCCGGCGCAGCCCCGCCGATCCGGAACCCCGCAGTCACCGCGGGGCCCGCAGACCGCCGGGGGGCCGGTGACGGCGCCCGATCCACGCGCTCCCCCTCGTCGCGCGGGGGGCGATCGGCATGCAGCCGTTCGGCACTTCGGGCGACTTGCCGCCACAGCGCGAGATCCTCGGAACTCAGGCGCCGGCGGGTCACTGCAACGACTCCGGCAACATCGCGTAGGCACGCTGGATGGGCATCAGCACCACCATCCGGCCCGGATCCCGCAACCGGCCGGCGCGGCGGCCGGCGCGTGGGCCGGTCCCGAAGAAGATGTCGGCCCGTTGCGCGCCCTTGATCGCGGACCCCGTATCCTGCGCGACCATCAGCCGGCGCATCGGGTCGGCGCCGTCTTTCTCGACCCAGACCGGCGCACCGAGCGGCACATGCGCTGGATCGACCGCGATCGACCGCAGCGCCGTGACGGAACGGTTCATGGCCCCCAGCGGCCCCCGCTCCGCGGGCACATTGGTCACCTCGCGGAAAAACACGTAGGACGGGTTGTGAAACAGGAGTTCCCGGCCGGCATCCGGGTTCCGGCGCACCCAGGCACCGATCACCTGCGCCGAGACCTGGTGCGTCGCGTAGACGCCACGGCGCACGAGTTCCTGCCCGACGGAGCGGTAGGGATGTCCGTTCGCCCCGCCATAGCCGACGCGGATGACCGACCCGTCGTCCAGCCTGATGCGGCCGGACCCCTGGATCTGGAGAAAGAAAAGTTTCACCGGGTCGTCGACCCAGGCGATTTCCAACCCGCGATCTTCGAGCAGTCCGGAGGTCAGGATCTGCCGGCGGGACAACCAGGGCCGGCCTCTGGGGAGCTCGGGCGGGACGCGGTAGACGGGGTGGCGGTATCGCGGCGTGCGCTCGCGCGAGCCGTTCAGTTCCGGCTCGAAATACCCGGTGAAGAGAGGCGGCGCGCCGTCCTCGATCAGCACCGGACGGAAGAACAGCTCGAAGAAAGTGCGCGCGTCCGTCTGGTTCTGGGCGAGCGCACAGAGGGATTGCCAGTCGCGTGCGTCTAGGTCGGGGCAGGTTTCGAGAAACACGGCGAGCGCGGCCGCGTGATCGTCCTCCGCCCAGCCATCCAACTCCTCGAAGGACAGGATCGAGACGGACCGCTCTGCCGGCGCGTCAGTGCCGGCCACCGCGAGCATCGCCACGGCGATCGCTCGCAGCGCGCCGCGCATCACTCACCCGTGGCGACAAGCTGCCAGTTGGGATCGTCGGTGCCCATGACGCGTGCGAAGGTCCAGATGTCCTTCTGCCGGCGGACTTCAGTGGGGCTGCCTTCGACGATGTTGCCATCCTTGTCGCGCACGACCGAGGTAAGCTCGCCGACGAACCGTACCGTGATCTCGGCCAGGCGGCTTTCGGAATGGAAGCTTGCGTCCACCACCGACAGATCGCGCACACCCACGAACTCCGCCTCGACCGAAAGGCCCTGCTCCTCGCGGGCGCGGATCACCTCTTCGAAGCTTTCGTAGACGTCGTCGGCGAGAAACGGCTTGAGCGCGTCCATGTCGCCTTTCTCGAAGCCCATGAGGATCATCTCGTAGGCCGCTCGCGCACCCTGGAGGAAGTCGGCCACACCGAAGGTCGGGTCCACAGACTTCATCCGGGCGAAGGCGTCCGCCGCGTCGCTGTCGGTGGGCACGTGGTCGGTGATATCCTCGTCGGGGCCCCCGTCGATCACCTCGAATTCGGGGCGGCGGGGAGGGGCGGACCCCCCGCGTTCCGCGACGGGGGGCTTCTCGAACCCCTCACGCGTACCCAGCACGCTTCGCAGGCGCAGGATCAGGAATACGGCGATGCCGGCCAGCACCAGAAGCTGCAGGAGAGGAGAGTTCATCTAGTCCTCTTGGGGCACGGTTGGAAAATATCGTTCACCGCACTTATGTAGGGAACTTGCGCGGTCAAGTCCACCGCGCGCACGACTGACCGGGGGGCGTCGCATGTGGCTTTTTCTCGCCTTTCTGGCGATCCCGTTGATCGAAATCGCCCTTTTCATCGAGGTGGGCGGCCTGATCGGGCTGTGGCCCACGCTGGCAATTGTCGTCGTCACCGCCCTCGTCGGCGCGGCGGCGGTGCGCAATCAGGGCCTCGCGGCCCTGCGGAAGTTGCAACGAAGCCTCGAGCAGCTGGAGGATCCCGCAGCGCCGCTGGCCCACGGAGCGATGATTCTCTTTTCCGGCGCCTTGCTTCTGACGCCCGGTTTCTTCACCGACACGGTCGGTTTCCTTCTCCTCGTGCCGCAGGTGCGCGCCCTGGTGATCCGACATGCGATACGTCGCATAATCATACATCGCTCCGGTCCCGGCGGCCCGCCGCCGCACGCGCCGCAGCCTCGCGACGACGTGATCGAAGGGGAATGGGAAGAAGCGCCCCCGCCGAAGAATCCCACGCACCGCCCCCGGTCCGGATGGACCCATCATTGAGTGCGCGCCGCCATACGGCATTGAGGCGGGCGGGCGCGGCTGCTAAGAGCGCCGTCGAAGCGAGATCCAATCCCAGTCTGGAGTGACGTGATGGCCGAAACCGAAAACGGCGCGGGCGGCGCGGGGCAGGCGGATCAACAGTCCGCGCAGCAGCAAGGCCAGCAGCCCGTCAAGATGAGCGTGCTCGCGCAGTACGTGCGCGACATGTCGTTCGAGAACATCCTCGTGCAAAAGGGCGCGCGCAGCGAAGGCCAGCCGGACATCCAGGTGAAGGTCAATCTGGATGCGCGCAAGCGCGAGGCCGAGAACCAGTACGAAGTGATCATCAAGCTCTCGATCACGTCGGCCTCGAAAGAAACCGGCGATCCGCTCTTCCTCATGGAAATCGATTATGCCGGCGTCTTCCACGTCGAGAACGTGGCGCGGGAGCAGTTGCACCCATACCTGATGATCGAATGTCCCCGGATGCTCTTTCCGTATCTTCGCCGGATCGTCAGCGATGTCAGCCGCGACGGGGGCTTCCCGCCACTCAACCTCGAGAACATCGACTTCCTGCAACTTTACCGCAACGAGCTCGTGCGGCTCCAGGCCGAGCAGAAGCAACAGACCGACGAGGCCGGCGCGCCGCCCCGCGCGGACGCCTGACGCGTCAGCGCGGCCAGAGGGCCGTGTCGCCCAGGCGCTCCACGAGCGCGGCGTGGGACGCGCGTTCCTCCTCGGTGATGCGCGGGGGCAAGGGGCGCGGGCGCGGCTCCATCCTGTGATGGCCCGCCTCGCCGTGTCCGTCCCGCCGTGTCTTCGATACCGGTGCCAGGACGAGATCCGGCTGGCGGCCGCCGATCAGCTCCAGGTAGACCTCGGCGAGGATTTCCGCATCGAGCAGGGCCCCGTGAAGCGTGCGGGCCCCGTTGTCGACGCCGAAGCGGCGACAGAGCGCGTCGAGAGAGGCGGGCGATCCGGGAAAGCGTTGCCGCGCGATCGTCAGGGTATCTATCGCCCTTTCCCATGGCAGCACGGGATGGCCCAGCCGCCCCAGCTCGGCATTCAGGAACTTCATGTCGAACGCCGCGTTGTGAATGACGAGCTTGGCATCGCCGCCCACGAAGTCGAGGAACGGCTGCGCGATCACGGCGAAGAGGGGTTTGTCCCGAAGAAAGTCGTCTCCCAGGCCATGGACCTGGAAGGCGTCCTGCGGCATCGGGCGCTCGGGGTTGATGTACTGGTGAAAGGTTCGGCCGGTTGGAACGTGATTGAAAAGCTCCAGCGCGCCGATCTCGACGATACGGTCGCCCGTCTCGGGGTCGAAACCCGTCGTTTCCGTATCCAGAACGATTTCACGCATCTGCCAACTTCTCCCGGATTTCCGCGACGATCGCACGCACCTGTGCACGGGCGTGTGCGGGCGTGTCGGTCACCACGACATGATCCGCGCGCGCTTCCTTCTCCTTGCTTGGCATCTGCTTGGAGAGGATCGCCTCGAATTGCGCGTCCGTCATCCCCGGTCGAGACAGGACGCGCCGGCGCTGGGTTTCCTCGTCGACCGTGACGCAAACGGTGGCATCCATCATCTCGTCCGCGCCGGTTTCGAACAGCAGCGGAATGTCGAAAACGATGATGTCGGCCTGCGTTTGCCGGGCGGCGCGGCGCCGATCCTCGGCCACGATCGGGTGCACGATCGCCTCGACGCGGGCGAGGGCGTCCGGGTCTTCCGCGATGCGCCGCTTGAGGGCGTCGCGCGACACTTCGCCGCCCACAAGCGCTTCGGGGAACAGCGCCCCGATCGGATCGACCGCGGCGCCGCCGGCGGCATAGGCATGATGCACCGCGGCGTCGGCGTCCCAGACCTCGCACCCCTCGTCGGCGAACATTGCCGCCGTGGTGGACTTACCCATTCCGATGGACCCCGTCAGACCCAGCCGGAACGTCATTTCAGGATGGCCTCGCGCGTGGCTTCCGTCACCTCCGGGCGTTCGCCGAACCAGCGCTCGAATCCCGGAATCGCCTGGTGGATCAGCATCCCGAGGCCATCGACGGTCACGCATCCCATCTCGGCGGCCACTTTCAGAAGCCGCGTCTGAAGCGGCGTGTAGACCAGATCGGTCACCACCGCATCCCGCCGCAACCCGTCGAGCGGCACGCGAAGCTCTGGCTGGCCCTCCATGCCGAGGGAAGTCGTGTTGACCACTGTTGCAGCCTCCTCGATCACGTTGCCGGCCTGCACCCAGTCCTCGACCCGGATGCGGGTTCCGAAATCCTGCCTGATCGTCTCGGCCCGGGCCCGTGTCCGGTTCGTCAGGATGATCTCGGGCGCGCCGGCATCGAGCAGCGAGGCAACCACCGCGCGCGCCGCGCCACCTGCGCCCAGCAGCACCACAGGCCCACCGCTTGCATCCCATCCCGGCGCGTTCCGGCGCAGGTTCTCGATGAAGCCGTACCCATCGGTGTTGTCCGCGTGAATGCGCCCGTCCTTGCGGAAGATGAGGGTGTTCGCTGCGCCGATCAGAGTGGCCCGATCCGTCACGAGATCCGCGAGATCGAGCACCTTTTCCTTGTGGGGAATGGTGATGTTCACGCCGACGAAGCCGGCCTTCGGCAAGGTGCGGATCACCTCGGCAAGATCGGCCGACGCCACGTCCATCGGGATGTA
This sequence comes from Rhodosalinus sp. 5P4, assembly GCF_041365695.1. NCBI lineage: Bacteria > Pseudomonadati > Pseudomonadota > Alphaproteobacteria > Rhodobacterales > Paracoccaceae > Rhodosalinus > Rhodosalinus sp. 5P4. The sequence goes on along the minus strand of NZ_JBGFSJ010000005.1, from coordinate 278,257 downwards.
ATGGCCGCGCAATCCCATGGCGCGCAGCCAGTGAGCGTGCAGCCGGGGGGACCGGGAATGCGCCACCGGGTGACCCACCACGCCTGCAAGAGGTATCTTCGCGACCTCTGTCATCCTTCGATCTCCCCTGCCACCGTGAGCCAGGACAGCAGAGGAAGGAGCGGCAGACCGAGGATCGTGAAGTGATCGCCCTCGATGGCGGAAAAGAGCCTCACGCCCTCCTCCTCCAGCTTGTAGCCGCCCACACTCTCCCCCAGACCCGGCCAGTTCCTCGCCACGTAGTCCGCCAGATACTGGTCGGAAAACTCCCGCATGACCAGACGCGCCTCGCCCACATGCCGCCAGAGCGGGCGGCCGTCCCGGCACGCGACGGCCGCCGACAGAAGCCGATGCGAGGTCCCGCGCAGACGTTGCAGCTGGTCGCGGGCCTCCTCCGCCGACCGTGGCTTGGAAAGCACTGTCCCCTCATGCGCCAGAACCTGGTCGCAGCCCAGAACGAGCCTGCCGGCGATGCGGTCGCTGACCTTGCGCGCCTTCATCTCGGCAAGCGCGTCGGCCAGGTCGCGCGGCGGCGTGCCGTCGGCCTCCATCGATGCTTTCACCGCGCTCTCGTCGAGACGGGCCGGCACCGTCTCGATCTCGAGACCGGCCTGGCGCAGCATCGACGCGCGGATGGCCGATCCCGAGGCGAGGACAATCGCGTCGCTCATGTGCACAACTCCGTGTGAAAACGCGGCATTGTGACGGGGGTGGCCGGGGACCTCGCCGAAGCAGCCTCATGCCATGTGAACCACCCGCCTGCTCTGCTTGCGTTCTCCCGCAGTCGTCCGGCTGTGACAAGGGACAGTTTGGAGGTGTGGAGAAGCTCGGCCTCCGGCTCCGTGTGCCGCATGTCTTCGCCTTTCATCCGCAAGTCGGGTCCGTGTACCGCGTTGTTTTTAAAATTTTAACCCTTTCAGCCCCACTGCTTCCACATGTCTGTCCACAAGCAGCACGGAGCTGTTAAAAGTTTCGTGCAAGGCCCGGTAATCCACATCCAGAGGCGGCCCCTACAAGAACATCTACCTTTCTTCTCTATATATATTTCATTAAGGCTCGCCGGACTTGCAAAGAAGGTACGGACCGTGACGGACTGGCTGGCCCTGATCTATCCCTGGACGAAGTCTCTCCACATCATGGCGGTCATCGCCTGGATGGCCGGATTGTTCTACCTGCCGAGGCTCTACGTCTACCACGCGGAACGCGCGACGCCGGGGGACGCGCTCGACCCGACCCTTCAGATCATGGAATCCAAGCTTCTGAGATTGATCATGAACCCGTCCATGATCGTCACATGGGTGGTGGGGCTTCTGCTTCTCTTCACCCCGCAAGCGGGGGCGCACTGGACCGAGATCTGGGTCTGGACGAAAGGGTTCGCCGTGGTCGCGATGACCTGGTTCCATCATTGGCTCGGTCTGCGGCGCAAGGACTTCGAAGGCGGTGAAAACGCGCTGTCCGGGCGGCGCTACCGGTTGATGAACGAGGTTCCGACGCTTCTGATGATCGTGATCGTGCTGTCGGTGGTCGTGAAGTGGTGAGCGCGATTGACTCGCGGCACGCACGCGATTAACTGACGACGACTGCCCGTCCGGGCAGTATACCTCCATACCCAGACAAAGCGGATCACGGCCGCGCAGGCGATCCGGAACGGTGTTTTCATGACCGAAGAGCGTCTCAATCTTGCCGACCTGAAGGCCAAGAGCCCCAAGGATCTTCTTGCCATGGCGGAGGAGCTTGAGATCGAGAACGCCTCGACCATGCGCAAGGGCGAGATGATGTTCCAGATCCTGCGCGAGCGCGCGGACGAGGGCTGGGAAGTCTCTGGCGATGGCGTGGTCGAGGTGCTGCAGGACGGGTTCGGCTTCCTGCGGTCCCCCGAGGCGAACTACCTCCCGGGCCCGGACGACATCTACGTGTCGCCCGACATGATCCGGCAATACAGCCTGCGCACCGGGGACACGATCGAGGGCGTGATCAAGGCGCCCGATGGCGACGAGCGCTATTTCGCGCTCACGGCGGTGAACAAGATCAACTTCGAGGACCCGGCGAAGGCCCGCCACAAGATCGCCTTCGACAACCTGACGCCGCTTTATCCCGACGAGCGGCTGAAGATGGAAATCGAGGACCCGACCATCAAGGATCGTTCGGCCCGCATCATCGATCTGGTGGCGCCGATCGGAAAGGGCCAGCGAAGCCTGATCGTCGCGCCGCCGCGGACGGGCAAGACGGTGATCCTGCAGAACATCGCTCATTCGATCGAGCAGAATCACCCAGAGTGCTATCTCATCGTTCTTCTGATCGACGAGCGCCCGGAAGAGGTGACCGACATGCAGCGTTCGGTGAAAGGGGAAGTGATCTCCTCGACCTTCGACGAACCGGCCACGCGGCACGTGGCCGTCAGCGAGATGGTGATCGAAAAAGCGAAGCGCCTGGTCGAACATAAACGAGATGTTGTTATTCTTTTGGACTCTATCACAAGACTTGGTAGAGCCTTCAATACCGTCGTGCCGTCCTCGGGAAAGGTGCTGACCGGGGGCGTCGATGCCAACGCGCTGCAACGGCCCAAGCGATTCTTCGGCGCTGCGCGCAATATCGAGGAAGGCGGGTCGCTGACGATCATCGCGACCGCGCTCATCGACACGGGCTCGCGGATGGACGAAGTGATCTTCGAGGAGTTCAAGGGAACCGGCAACTCGGAGCTCGTGCTGGATCGCAAGATCGCCGACAAGCGCGTCTTCCCCGCCATCGACATCCTGAAGTCCGGCACGCGGAAGGAAGAGCTTCTCGTGGACAAGGGAGACATGCAGAAGACATTCGTCCTGCGGCGGATCCTCAACCCCATGGGTACCACCGATGCGGTGGAGTTCCTGCTATCGAAACTCAAGCAGACCAAGACGAACGCGGAGTTCTTCGACTCCATGAACACCTGAGGCCGTGTCGGAAGAGACGATTTTCGCGGTTGCGACGGCCCCGGGAAAGGCCGGTGTGTCGGTCATCCGCATATCGGGCCCGGACGCCCACGCGGCTGCGGAGACGCTTGCGCGGGCGCTCCCTCCGCCCCGGCTTGCCGGGCTGCGCAGGCTGCGGGACGCCAAGGGCGACGTTCTGGACGAGGCCTTGGTGCTTCGGTTTCAGGCAGGTCAGAGTTTCACCGGTGAAGATGTTGTGGAATTCCACTGCCATGGCAGTATCGCGGTCGTCAGACGCGTGCTGACTTGTCTTGGAGACTTGCCCGGATGTCGGAGTGCCGACCCGGGCGAATTCACCCGGCGCGCGATGGAAAACGGGCGCCTCGACCTGACGCAGGTCGAGGCCTTGGCCGATCTGATCGAAGCCGAAACCGAGGTGCAGCGGCGGCAGGCGCAGCGCGCATTGAGCGGAGCGCTTGGCGCGCGCGTCGCGTCCTGGAGGGTGGATCTGGTGCGTGCGGCGGCACTTCTGGAGGCGGTGATCGACTTCGCTGACGAGGAGGTTCCGGAAGATGTGTCAGTGGAAGTGCTGGAGCTTCTGGGCCGTGTCCGGGATGGGCTTAGCACCGAGTTGAGTGGCATGGGTGCAGCGGAGCGCGTCCGGGAGGGGTTCGAGGTCGCGATCGTCGGTGCGCCGAATGTCGGGAAATCCACGCTCCTCAATCGCCTGGCTGGAAGGGAGGCCGCGATCACCTCGGATATCGCCGGAACGACGCGGGATGTCATCGAGGTCAAGATGGACGTTCATGGCCTCCCCGTCACGTTTTTGGATACGGCCGGTATCCGCGAAGCGCGCGATGCCGTTGAGGAGATCGGGATCAGCCGGGCCCGCGACCGTGCATCGGCAGCGGATTTGCGTGTTTTCCTTGTCAGCGCGAAGGAAGACGTGGAAGGGATCGCACCGCAATCAGAGGATATCGTTTTGACCGCGAAGGCCGATCTGAGCGGCGCGTCGGGCGGGGTGTCCGGTCTTACGGGTGCGGGCGTAGAGGACCTGTTGCGCCGGGTCGCGGACGTGCTGGGGGCGAGGGTGAACCAGTCCGGGCTGGCAACGCGAGAGCGCCATCGCGTCGCGATGATCGGTGCGGAACAGTCGCTCGAAGCGGCGGTGGCGTTGGTGGCTCGCGGTCCGGAGGCGTATGATGTTGGTGCGGAGGAAACAAGGGCGGCGATTCGAACTCTTGAAGCGCTGGTGGGACGGATCGATGTAGAGGATTTGCTGGACGAGATATTCGCCAGCTTCTGTCTCGGGAAGTAGGAGTGTTTCACGTGAAACAGGACTTCGACGTCATCGTGATCGGCGGGGGCCATGCGGGTTGCGAAGCCGCACATGCGGCAGCCCGAATGGGCGCTCGCACGGCGCTGGTCACGCTCACGCGGGACGGGCTGGGCGTGATGTCGTGCAACCCGGCGATCGGGGGTCTTGGCAAGGGGCATCTCGTGCGCGAGATTGATGCGATGGACGGCACCATGGGACGCGTGGCGGACCGATCCGGTATTCAGTTCCGCCTTTTGAACCGCCGGAAGGGCCCGGCGGTTCAGGGCCCCCGTGCCCAGAGCGATCGCGGCCTCTACAAGAGATGGATGACCGCGGAAATCGACGGCTGCGCCAACCTTTCGGTGATCGAGGGAGAGGTCACCGATTTCGTGATGGAGCGCGAGACCGTTCGTGGTGTCCGCCTCCACGACGGCGCGGAACTGTCGGCGCCGTCCGTTGTCCTGACAACGGGCACGTTCCTGCGCGGCGTGATCCATATCGGGGATGTCAGCCGGCCGGGTGGGCGCATGGGCGACAGACCCTCGGTACCACTCGCGGAGCGGATCGAGTCCTTCGGTTTGCCGCTCGGGCGGCTGAAGACGGGCACGCCCCCGCGTCTGGATGGAAGCACGATTGAATGGTCCCGCGTGCAGAAGCAGCCCGGGGATGACGAGCCCGTCATGTTTTCGTTCCTGAACCGCGCGCCATTCGCGAAACAGGTCGCGTGCGGGATCACGCACACGAATACAAGGACTCACGAGGTGATCCGGGCGAACCTGGATCGCTCGGCAATGTATGGCGGTCGTATCGACGGGGTGGGTCCGCGCTACTGCCCGTCGATCGAGGACAAGGTGGTCCGGTTCGCAGACAAGGACTCGCACCAGATCTTCCTGGAGCCCGAGGGGCTTGATGTCTCGACGGTCTATCCGAACGGCATTTCGACGTCGCTGCCAGAGGATGTGCAGGAGTCCTATGTCCGGTCGATCGTCGGGCTGGAAAAGGCGGTGATCCTGCAACCGGGTTATGCAATCGAATATGACTACGTGGACCCGCGTGCGTTGGACGCGACGTTGGCGGTGAAAGCGGTTCCGGGGCTCTATCTGGCGGGTCAGATAAACGGCACGACCGGGTATGAGGAAGCGGCGGCCCAGGGTTTGGTTGCTGGCCTCAATGCGGCGCGCCATGCGCAGGGTGGCGCGCCGGTGTATTTCGGCCGCTCTGACAGCTACATCGGCGTTATGGTCGATGACTTGGTGACACGGGGCGTCAGCGAGCCCTATCGCATGTTCACGTCGCGCGCGGAATTCCGGCTCGCGCTGCGGGCTGATAATGCGGACCAGCGCCTGACACCCAAGGGGATTGAGCTCGGCTGTGTTTCCGAAGCGCGGCAACGGGTTTTCGAGGCGCGTATGGGCGAGCTTGAAAGCGCTCGGCGGCGTCTTGGCGCGATGTCCGTCACGCCGCGGCAGTTGGCCGGAGCAGGCGTTGACGTGAACCCGGATGGGCCGCGGAGGGATGGCTTCTCGGCACTCTCCGTGCCCGGGGTGACCGTCGAGACGCTGGAGGCGTTCGAGCCGGCGCTTAGCGAAGTGGATCTCGAAACTCGCCGTCAGATCGAGAGAGATGCGCTTTATGCGAATTACATCGATCGGCAGCGGCGCGATGTGGAAGCGATGCGTCGGGATGAGGCACTCTCAATACCCAGCGAGTTCGAATATGCCGAAATCGCCGGGCTATCGAACGAGTTGAAAGCCAAGCTGCAAGAGGCGCGCCCGACCAATCTGGCCCAGGCATCTAGGATTGATGGCATGACGCCCGCGGCTCTCGCGCTGCTTTTGGTAAAGCTGCGGCAAGCGGAGCGTGAGCATGCGCGCGCGGCAGGGTAATGCGGGGCACCACTTTGTCGCTGGATGTTTCACGTGAAACAGGAGCGCGCCTGGATCATTTCCGCGGGCTCGTCGAGAAATGGTCGCCGCGCATCAACCTGGTTTCGCGGGCCGCACTCGCGGATTTGCAGGCGCGTCACATCGCCGATTCGGCACAGCTTTGGCACCTCGCGCCGCCGGCCAGGCGGTGGGTCGATCTGGGAAGTGGAGGCGGCTTTCCCGGCATGGTGATCGCAATCCTCGCGCGAGAGCTTCGCCCGGATTTGCGTGTCGTTCTCATCGAGAGTGACACGCGAAAGGCCGCATTTCTTGCGACGGCCATCCGAGAGACGGACGTGAACGCCGACATCATCGCTGAGCGCATCGAAACCGTGTCTCCACAAGCTGCCGATATCGTATCGGCCCGCGCGCTTGCGCCACTGGAGCGCTTGCTCGGCCTGGTCATGCGTCATCTTGCGCCGGGGGGCCGCGCGCTTCTGCCGAAGGGCGCGAAATGGCGGGAAGAGGTGGAAAACGCCCGTCGGACTTGGACTTTCGAGACGGACACGATACCAAGTGTCACCGACCCGTCCGCCGTCATCCTGTCGATTGGAGAGATTGCGCGTGCCTGATTCGCCCCGTGCCCGTGTTCCGAAAATCATCGCCATCGCCAACCAGAAGGGTGGTGTGGGAAAGACGACGACCACGATCAACCTCGGGGCAGCTCTTGCGGCAGAGGGAAAGCGTGTCCTCATCGTGGATCTGGACCCGCAAGGCAACGCCTCCACCGGGCTGGGTGTTGAACCAGGGCGCCGCGACTACACGACATACGATCTCCTGCTCGAAGACGTGGCCCTGGCGAACGTGATACGCCAATGCGGTCCCGACGGGCTTGCGCTGATCCCCGCCAACGTCGATCTGAGTTCCGCGGACATGGAGCTTCTGACCACGGAACGGCGCAGCTTCCTTCTGAAAAAGGCGCTCAGACAGTCCGGCATGGCAGAGTATGGTTGGGACTATATCCTGATCGATTGTCCGCCGTCGCTGAACCTTCTGACCGTCAATGCGATGGTGGCGGCGGATTCGGTGCTCGTCCCGCTGCAAAGCGAGTTTTTCGCGCTCGAGGGTCTGTCGCAACTCATGTTGACGATCCGCGAGGTTCGGTCGACCGCGAATACCGGCCTCCGGATCGAGGGTGTCGTGCTGACCATGTACGACGTCCGGAACAATCTTTCGCAGCAGGTGGAAGCCGACGCGCGCGAAACGCTTGGGGAGCTCGTCTTCCAGACCGTGATCCCGCGCAATGTCCGGCTGAGCGAGGCGCCGTCCTATGCGATGCCCGTGCTGCAATACGATCCCGCCTCCAAGGGTGCCGAGGCGTATCGCGCTCTCGCTGCGGAGCTTTTGCGCAATCATGCCCGAGTGGCAGCCTGATCCGGAGACTGAAGCATGTCGGAAAAGAAGGGCAAGGCACGCGGTCTCGGGCGCGGGCTGTCGGCGCTGATGGCGGATGTGGAGCCGGCGCGTGACGCCTCTGGCGAGGCGGCACCGCGGCGTCCCGACACCCTCGTGCCCATAGAGCAGGTCGCGCCCAATCCGGATCAGCCGCGTCGGCATTTCGCCGAAGCCGATTTGCAGGAACTGGCGGAGTCCGTCCGCGCTCGCGGGATCCTTCAGCCCCTCATCGTTCGCCCGGACCCGCGGGATCCCGGCGCTTTCCAGATCGTCGCCGGCGAACGGCGCTGGCGCGCGGCGCAACTTGCCCAGCTTCACGAGATCCCCGTTCTCGTGCGCGACTTCGATGATACCGAGGTGCTGGAAGTCGCCATCGTCGAGAACATCCAGCGCGCCGACCTCAATCCCCTGGAAGAGGCCGCCGGCTATCGTCAACTCATGGATCGCTTCGGTCACACCCAGGAAAAGCTGGCGCAAGCGCTGGGCAAGAGCCGCAGCCACATCGCGAACCTGCTGCGGCTTCTCAATCTTCCCGATGAAGTGCAGGGGATGGTGCGCGAGGGCAGTTTGTCGGCCGGCCATGCCCGGGCGCTGGTCGCAACCGACATGCCGGTAGAGATTGCCCGGCAGGTGGCCGCCAAGGGGCTATCGGTTCGGGAAACCGAGAAGCTGGTGAAGAAATCGGCGCAGGAGCCGCGATCACCGCGCGCGCCGCGCCAAAGCGGCGGCGAGAAGGACGCCGATACCCGCGCGCTCGAAGGGGATCTTCATGCCGCGCTTGGGATGGGCGTGGCCATCGAGCACGATCCGGGCACCAATGGCGGTCGCATTGTGATCCGGTATCACTCGCTGGAGCAGCTTGATACGTTGTGTAACCTATTGAGTCGCAACTGAAATCCCGACAGTGTACTATTCCGACAATAACTGTCGGATAACTCCGTTCAACAGAAGGCGGCCCGAATCGGTCGCGCGAAGCCAATCATCCGCTCGCTCAACCAGCCCGAGTTCGGCAAGCTCTTCGATCGATTCTTCGCGCACCGCGTTCGGATCGAGCGATGCGAGTCGCGACAGGGACACGCCCTCGCGCAGTCGCAGGCCCATCATCAGGCATTCGGCCGCCTCGTCCGCGGCGGCAAGCGGCTCGGTCGATCGCCAGCCATGCCCGCGCTCGGCCATGTCCAGCCATGCGTCCGGGGCAAGTTCGGTATCGGTGCCGATGCGCCGCGTGCCGAGGGTCAGCCGGCCATGGGCTCCAGGCCCGATGCCGGCATAGTCGCCGTAGCGCCAATAGATCAGGTTGTGACGCGACTCCGCACCGGGACGCGCGTGGTTGGAGATCTCGTAGCCGTGCATCCCGGCGACGGCGCAGATCTCCTGCGTCAGCTCGTACATGTCCGCGCCCAGCGGCTCGTCCGGAAGCCCCCGCAATCCACCCCGCGCCGCGCGCTCCGCGAAAGCTGTGCCCGGCTCCAGCGTGAGTTGGTAGAGCGAGAGATGGTCCACCGCCATCTCGAGGGCCTCGGAAAGCTCCGCGCGCCATCCCTCCAGCGTCTGGTGCTGGCGGGCGTAGATCAGGTCGAAGCTGACGCGGTCGAAAACGCTTCGCGCGACATCGAAGGCGGCGCGCGCCTCGGCCGCCGAATGCTGCCGTCCGAGCCGCGCCAGGTCCTCGTCGTTCAGGGCCTGCACGCCCATCGACAGCCGGGTCACGCCGGCCGCCCCGTAGGCCCGGAAACGACTCGCTTCGACGGAGGTCGGGTTGGCCTCCAGGGTGACCTCGAGCGTTTCCTCCGTTTTCCACGTTCTTCGCACCCGGTCGAGGATCGCGGCCACCAGATCGGGGTCCATCAGGCTGGGCGTGCCACCGCCGAAGAACACGGTATCAAGACGCCTGTCCGCGGTCAGGCGCCCGACACGATCGATCTCTGCAAGGTAGGCGCGCCGCCAGCGCCCCTGGTCGATGTCGCGCGAGACGTGGCTGTTGAAATCGCAATAGGGGCACTTGGCCGCGCAGAAAGGCCAGTGGACATAAAGGCCGAACCCGCCGGCGCGCCAATCCTCAGCCAAAACAGCCTGCGAGCAGCTTTTCCATCGCGCGCCCGCGATGGCTCATGCGGTTCTTTTTCCAGCGATCCATCTCCGCGAAGGTGATGTCGTGACCGTCAGGTATGAAGATCGGGTCGTAGCCGTGACCCTGCCTGCCCCGCATCGGCCATGTGATGCGCCCCTCGATCGCGCCGTCGAACACCTCATCGTGGCCGTCCGGCCAGGCAAGGACGAGCGTGCAGCGAAACCGCCCCGTCCAGGGTTGTGGCGCGCCGGTTTCGACGAGCGCGTCGTGGGCCTTGCTCATCGCGTGGATGAAATCGCGACCTGCACCCGTCTCCGCCCAATCGGCGGTATGCACGCCGGGCGCCCCGTCCAGCGCATCGATCTCCAGCCCGGAATCGTCCGCCAGCGCAGGCAACCCGGTCGCCCGGGCCGCGGCATGTGCCTTTATGCGGGCGTTTCCCGCGAAACTCGTCTCGGTCTCCTCGGGTTCGGGCAGGTCATGCGCGGCGGCGCCCGTCACCGTGACGCCGTGATCCGCGAGCAACGCCGCGATCTCTTCGAGCTTGCCCGCGTTGTGCGTGGCCACGAGAAGCTGATCGCCCGCGAAACGTCTCATGCCGCGACCGCTGCTTTCTGCACCTCGGCCAGCCGCTTCACGCCCGCATCCGCGAGGTCGAGCAGGGTCTCCATCTGCGCGCGGGTGTAGGTGGCGCCCTCGGCCGACATCTGCACCTCGATCAGGCGACCGTCGCCCGTCATCACGAAATTCCCGTCCGCGCCGGCCTCGCTGTCCTCGGCGTAGTCGAGGTCGAGGACGGCCTGGCCGGCGTAAAGACCGCAGGACACCGCCGCGACAGGTTCGCCCAGCGGGTCGGAGACGATGTCGCCGGCCTTCATCAGCTTGTTCACCGCCAGTCGCAGCGCGACCCAGCCGCCCGTGATCGCGGCACAGCGCGTTCCGCCATCGGCCTGGATCACGTCGCAATCGACGGTGATCTGGCGCTCTCCCAGCGCGACCCGGTCCACCCCGGCGCGAAGCGACCGTCCGATCAGGCGCTGGATCTCGACCGTGCGCCCGCCCTGCTTTCCTGCCGTGGCCTCGCGGCGCATCCGCGTGTTGGTGGCGCGCGGCAGCATCCCGTATTCCGCGGTGACCCAGCCCAGGCCCGCGCCCTTCAGGAAGGGGGGCACGCGCTCTTCCAGCGTCGCGGTGCAGAGAACATGAGTGTCCCCCATGCGAATCATGCACGACCCCTCGGCGTGCTTCGTGACCCCGGTGTCGATTGAAACGGGGCGCAGATCGCTTAAGTCTCTACCAGACGGGCGCATCACTTCTCCTGAGCTTGGAATACGCGCACCGGATACAGGGCCGTGCCGGAGATGCGCAAGCCCGATTGAATTTTCGCAGCCGCGCAGTTTAATGGCAGGCCGGGCAGGGGACTTTTTCGGCAATGCAGGACGCCACACGCCTTCTGGAAGAGCTGAACGACCGCTCGCGCGAGGTCTTTCGGCGGGTGGTGGAAGGGTATCTCGACAGCGGGGAGCCCGTGGGCTCCCGCACGCTGACCCGCGCGATGTCGGAAAAGGTGTCCGCCGCGACGATCCGCAACGTGATGCAGGATCTCGAATATCTCGGGCTTCTGGACAGCCCCCATGTCAGCGCGGGACGTGTCCCCACACAGCTTGGGTTGCGCATGTTCGTCGACGGCCTGCTCGAGGTTGGGGACCTTACCGACGAGGACCGGCAGAAGATCGACGTGACGCTCGGTTCCAACACCGCGGACACCAGCGGCCTGCTCGATCGCGTGGGCGCCGCGCTTTCGGGCGTCACGCAGGGCGCGAGCCTCGTTCTGACACCGAAACACGAGGCGCCGATCCGGCACATCGAATTCGTCAGCCTGGGCCCGGACCGCGCGCTTGTGGTGCTCGTTTTCGCCGATGGCCATGTCGAAAACCGCATCTTCACCCCGCCACCGGGTCAGACGCCGTCTTCCATGCGCGAGGCCGGCAATTTCCTGAACGCGCTGGTCGAGGGGCGCACGATTTCCGAACTGCGCACCGTCATCGGCGCCGAGATCGAGCGCCGGCGGCAGGAGATCGACGGTCTGGCCCGGCAGCTGGTCGAGGACGGGCTGGCGGTCTGGGCAGAGGACGGGGACACGCGGGCGCGCCTCATCGTCCGGGGCCGGGCCAATCTTCTTGGAGGCGCCGGCGGGGACGAAGAGCTGGAACGCATCCGCGTGCTCTTCGACGACCTGGAGCGCAAGCGCGACATCGCGGAGTTCCTGGAACTTGCCGAGGACGGTGAGGGCGTGCGGATATTCATAGGGTCCGAGAACAAACTTTTTTCGCTTTCGGGTTCCTCTCTGGTCGTCTCTCCATATATGAACGCGGACCGGAAGATCGTGGGCGCCGTGGGTGTGATCGGACCGACGCGCCTGAACTACGGGCGCATCGTTCCGATCGTGGATTACACGGCGCACCTGGTCGGGCGGCTGATCTCCGACCGCAGCTAGAGGTGACACATGGCAGACTCCAAGCGTGAGGACAATTTCCTTGATGACGTCGAGGCGGCAGAGGTCGAAGAGCGAGCCTTCGAAACGGAGGAGCCCGCGGCCGAAGAGCTGGAACTCGACGCCTTGAGGGCCGAGCGCGACGAATTGCGCGACCGCTACATGCGCGCGCTCGCCGACGCCGAGAATGCCCGGAAACGATCCGAGAAGGATCGGCGCGAGGCAGAGCGTTACGGCGGGACGCGCATCGCGCGCGACCTCGTGCCGGTTTACGACAACCTGCAGCGCGCGCTTCTCGCGGCACGCGACGAGGGGGAGTCGGCCTCCGTCGCCCTTGTCGAGGGGGTCGAGCTGACCTTGCGCGAACTGATGAACGTTTTCCGCAAGCACGGGGTGGAGGCGATCACGCCGCAGGTGGGCGACCGCTTCGATCCGCAGCTTCACGAAGCGATGTACGAGGCGCCGGTCCCCGGCACCACGGCGGGCGAGATCATCCAGGTGCAGGCGGACGGTTTCCTGCTGCACGACCGGCTGCTGCGCGCCGCGCAGGTGGGCGTGTCCTCCAACACGGGCTGAGAACGACTCCCCGGCTAGGGCGCTCGAGCGATCTCGGCCTTCAATTCGTAGAGCAGGTCGAGAGCCTCGCGCGGGCTGAGTTCGTCGGGGTGGATCTCGGCGAGGCGCGTTTCGATCGCGGAAGGCTGCGCCGGGGCCGGCGCGGATGTGGCCGCTGCTGCGAACAACGGAAGGTCCTCGGCCAGGTCGACCGCGCGGGCGCCGCCCTCGCGATCGCCGCGCTCCAATGTCTCCAGCACCGTGCGCGCGCGCGCCACGACCGAGGCCGGGAGACCGGCAAGCTGGGCCACCTGCACGCCGTAGGACCGGTCGGCCGCGCCGGGGCGCACCTCGTGCAGGAAGATGACCTCGCCTTCCCATTCCTTCACCGCCACCGTTGCGTTCTCCACGCCATCAAGGCGCGTGGCGAGCGCGGTGAGCTCATGGTAGTGGGTGGCGAAGAGCGCGCGGCAGCGGTTCACCTCGTGCAGATGCTCGAGGGTGGCCCATGCGATGGAAAGCCCGTCATAGGTGGCGGTGCCGCGGCCGATCTCGTCGAGGATGACCAGCGCACGGTCGTCGGCCTGGTTCAGGATCGCCGCGGTCTCGACCATTTCCACCATGAAGGTGGAGCGCCCGCGCGCCAGATCGTCCGACGCCCCGACGCGGCTGAAAAGCTGGCTCACGAGGCCGAGACGGGCGTGCCGCGCGGGCACGAAGGCGCCCATCTGTGCCAGCACGGCGATCAGCGCGTTCTGCCGCAGCCACGTGGATTTTCCGGCCATGTTCGGCCCGGTCAGCAGCCGGATCGCCGCCGTATCACCCTCGGCGGACAGCGCGCAGTCGTTGGCGATGAAGGGCGCTCCGTCGGCGCGCAGCGCCGCCTCGACCACCGGGTGGCGTCCGCCTTCCACCGCGAAGGCACGGCTTGCATCGACCTCGGGCCGGGTCCAGTCCTGCTCGCGGGCGAGATCGGCGAGCGCAGCGGCGAGATCGAGTTCCGCGAGCGCGCGCGCCACCTCTCCGAGGGCCGCGGCCTCGGAGAGGATCGCGTCGCGCAGGCGCGCGAACACCGCTTTCTCCATCTCGAGCGCGCGAGCCCCGGCGTTCAGGATCTTCGTCTCCAGCTCGGAAAGTTCCACCGTGACGAAGCGCAGCTGGTTCGCCGTCGTCTGGCGGTGGATGAAGGTTTCCGAAAGGGGCGGGGCCATCATGCGCTCTGCATGGGTGGCGGTTGTTTCCACGAAATAGCCCAGCACGTTGTTGTGCTTGATCTTGAGCGAGGCGATACCCGTGAGTTCCGCGTATTGCGCCTGAAGCCCGGCGATGACGCCGCGCCCCTCGTCGCGCAGCCGCCGCGTGTCGTCGAGTTCGGGTTCGAACCCTTCGGCCACGAAACCCCCGTCCCGCGCAAGCAGGGGAGGCTCGGCCACCAGCGCGGCGTCGAGCAGGGAGAAAAGCGCCTCATGGCCCCGCAGCGCCGCGACGGCCCCGGCAAGAAGATCGGGCAGATCATGCGCCGACGCGCGGACCTGAAGCGTCTCTGCCTCTTGCAGCGCGGCGCGTATCGCGGCGAGGTCGCGCGGCCCGGCGCGGTCCAGCGCCAGACGAGACAGCGCGCGATCGATGTCGGGCACCTTGCGCAGCCGCGCGCGCAGTTCGCCCGCGAGCGTCTGATCCTCGAAAAGCGCGCCGACGGCGGATTGACGGGCGTGGATTGTCGACAGTTCGCGCGAGGGGGCGGAAAGCCGCCGCTCCAGGAGCCGCGCGCCCCCCGCCGTCACGGTGCGGTCTATGGCGGCAAGCAGCGATCCGGCGCGCCCGCCCTGCAGCGCGCGGGTGAGTTCGAGGTTGCGGCGGGTCGCCGCGTCGATCTGCATCAGGGCGCCGGAGGCCTCTCGTGCCGGCGGCCGCAGAAGGGGCAGTTTCCCCTTCTGCGTGAGTTCGAGATATTCGACGATCGCCCCCATCGCGGACAGTTCGGCGCGGGTGAAGGCCCCGAAACCGTCCAGCGTCTCCACCCGGAACAGCGCGGCGATCCGCCCCTCGGCCGCGGTGCTGTCGAAGGCCGAGCGCCCCAGCGCCGTGAGCGCCGCGCCATGATCGGCCACCACGTTCGCGCAGTCGCGTTCCAGTACCTCGGAGACGAGAACTTCCGACGGCGCCAGCCGCGCCAGTTCCGGTCCGAGCCGGACACGCGGAATCGACATGACGTGAAAGGCGCCGGTGGAAATGTCGACCCAGGCGAGGGCGCCCTCGTTCCGCGTCTCGGCATAGGCGGCCAGGAAATTGTGGCGCCGCGCCTCGAGAAGGCTCTCCTCGGTCAGCGTGCCGGGGGTGACGAGGCGGACCACCTCGCGCCTGACCACGGCCTTGGAACCGCGCTTGCGGGCCTCTTCGGGGCGTTCCATCTGCTCGCAGACCGCGACGCGGAATCCCTTGCGGATCAGGGTCAGAAGATAGCCCTCCGCGGAATGCACGGGCACGCCGCACATCGGGATGTCCTCGCCGTCGTGCTTGCCGCGCCTGGTGAGCGCGATGTCGAGCGCCCCCGCGGCCGCCACCGCGTCGTCGAAGAACATCTCGTAGAAATCGCCCATCCGGTAGAACAGGAGCGCGTCCGGATTCTCCGCCTTGATCGCGGAATATTGTGCCATCATCGGCGTTGTGTTGGCGGTTGCAGTCAGGCTACACTCCCCAGCCATCGTTTGCACCCAGCATCCGGAAGGTGACCCGTTGCCGATATTCGGTGGGCTTAGTCAATGTTGACGACCTTTGCACCCCTCGATCTCAGCCATCTGACGCCCGCGGCGCAAGGCTCGGAGCGGCGGGTGTACCTGCACCCGCGGGACGACGACCTCGTGGTCAAGACGATCATCCCGCGCGATGCGCGAAACCTCAGCCTGCGCACGATGCGGGGGCTGACCACGCGGCTTTTCTCGTCGGTCCTCACCCGCTCCACCATCGCCGAGCAGAAGGAGCAGGCGCGCACGCTTTCGGCGGCGCAGGCGAATTTCGGGCGCCCGCCCTTCGCGCTGCATTACGGCTTCGTTCAGACGACCCAAGGCTGGGGCGCGCTCGCGCAACGGGTCGCCGGCCCGCAAGGGCGGCTGGGGCCGACGCTCCTGCAACTCTCCAGAACCGGAGGCCTTACCGAGGAAGTCGTCGAGCTGCTGAACGACACCGCTCGGCGGATGGAGCTTTACGGCGTGCAGGCCAGTGACATGAACGCCAAGAATTTCGTGCTCGGCACCCGGGGCGACGGGCGCGAGGTGGTGCTTGTGGACGGGCTGGGCGACGTGCACGCGCTGCCGTTGCGCAGGCTGTCGCGGCGTTTCAACCGCGCGGCACAGGATCGCGCCTTCCGCAAATGCGCGGCGCGGCTCGGTCTCGAGTGGGACAGCGCGGCATGGCGGTTCCACAAGAGCTGACCGTTGCGTGTAAGGCCCGGCCCTGCTTCGCTGCCGCAAGACGCGGCGGATCTTCCGTAGAAAAACGTGCCGAAGCCACGCGGGCGTGGCGGGGGCCGACGTCTCCGAGCACCGCCGGGGCCGGGAAGAAGGACAGGATGCGATGACGATCTGGAACCTCGGCTCGATCAACGCTGATTTCGCCTATGCCGTGTCGCGTCTGCCGGGGCCCGGAGAGACGGTCGCCGCGACCGCGCTCGATCGTGGCCTGGGCGGCAAGGGCGCCAATATCTCGGTCGCCGCGGCGCGCGCGGCCGCGCGGGTTGTCCATGTGGGCGCGATCGGGCCGGACGGGCGATGGGCGGCGGAGCGGCTCTTGGAATACGGGGTGGACACGCGCCACATCGCCGAGGTGGGCGAGGTGACCGGCCATGCCGTCATCGCCGTAGAGCCGGGCGGCGAGAATGCGATCCTGATCTGGCCGGGGGCGAACGCCGCGATCCCGGAAAGCGTGCGCGATGCCGCGCTTGCCGCCGCGCGCACGGGCGACTGGGCGGTGACGCAGAACGAAACCAACGGCCAGGCCGGGTGGCTTTCGGCGGCGCGGCGGCTCGGGCTGCGAACGGCCTATGTCGCCGCGCCCTTCGAAACTGGCGCGGCGCGGGCGGCGCTGCCTCACGCCGACCTGCTGATCCTGAACGCGGTCGAGGCGCGCCAGCTGAGCGAGGCCACCGGCGCGGCGCCGGGTGCGCTGAGCGTCGCGGATGTGGTGGTGACGTGCGGGGCGGAAGGCTGCACATGGCACGGCCCCGGAGGCGCACGCGAGTTCCCGGCCGATCCCGTGCAGGCGGTGGACACTACCGGCGCGGGCGACACCTTCGCCGGTTACCTGCTCGCGGGTCTGGACCGGGGCTTTCCCATGGCCCAGGCCATAGGGATGGCCCAGAGCGCCGCCGCGCTCATGGTCGCGCGGCGCGGCACGGCGGACGTGATCCCGGATCTTGCAGAGGTGCAGGCTGCCCGCGGCGCGCCCTAGCCGCCGGCGAAGGGCGCGGCCTCTCCCCAGAGCTCGCGCACCCGCGCGTCGCGCCCGCAGCGATCCCGGTAGCGGTTGTAGGCCACCCTTTTCGGCACGCCGATCCCGACGCTGGTGAAGGCGATGCGGTCGTCGCTCTTGTAGTAGTCCTGGTGAT
This sequence comes from Rhodosalinus sp. 5P4, assembly GCF_041365695.1. NCBI lineage: Bacteria > Pseudomonadati > Pseudomonadota > Alphaproteobacteria > Rhodobacterales > Paracoccaceae > Rhodosalinus > Rhodosalinus sp. 5P4. The sequence continues at coordinate 260,948 of NZ_JBGFSJ010000005.1, read as the reverse complement.
AGTCCTCGGCCCGGTAGAAGGGACCTTCCTCGAGGATGGGCGTCACGATGTCCTGGCCCAGGGCGGTCGCGGCGGCATCCTTAGCGTCCGTCGCGAGGCGGCGTTCGGCGGGGCCATCCACGAAGATCGCTGAGCGGTAGCTTTCGCCCCGGTCGCAGAACTGTCCGCCGGCATCGAGCGGGTCGATGGATCGGAAAAAGAGGTGCAGAAGCTGCTCGCGGCTGACCGCGTCGGGGTCGAAGCGGATCTGCACCGCCTCGTAATGGCCGGTTCCGCCCCGCACCACCTGCTCGTAGGTGGGGTTCTCGACCTTCCCGCCGGTATAGCCCGAGACCACCTCGGACACGCCGCGGACCTTCTCGAAATCCGCTTCCACGCACCAGAAACAGCCGCCGGCGACGGTAAGCACCTCGGTCTCGGCGGCGTGAACCTCTTTGGCGTTCACGGTGAGTCCCATCACGATCAGCACCGCCAGAAGCGCGGGCTTGAGGCTTTTGAGAAGACCCATCGCAGATTTCCTTCCAGAATTCGCGCAGGCAGGCTGGGCCGCGTGCGGGCTTTGCGCAAGCCACGAAATCGTGTGTCACGCAGGCGTGAGCGGTCCCCGCCGGCGGGTCGTGCGGGCTTGCGGGCGCGCGCGGACCCAGCCGGCCCCGCAGGGCCGGAGCGCGCGGAAGCTCAGGATCCCAGGCGCTTGCGCCGCGAGGCCAGCAGCTTCAGCCGGAGCGCGTTGAGCTGGATGAAGCCCTTCGCGTCGGCCTGGTCGTAGGCGCCGGCATCGTCCTCGAAGGTGACATGCGCCTCGGAATAAAGCGAATGGTCCGACCAGCGGCCGACCGTGCGCGCGAGCCCCTTGTAGAGCTTGAGCCGCACCGTGCCGGTCACGTGCTCCTGGCTTCTGTCTATCGCGGCCTGAAGCATCTCGCGCTCGGGCGAGAACCAGAAGCCGTTGTAGATGAGCTCCGCATAGCGCGGCATCAGCTCGTCCTTCAGGTGCGCCGCCCCGCGATCGAGCGTGATCTGCTCGATCCCGCGGTGCGCTTCCAGCAAGAGCGTGCCGCCCGGCGTCTCGTAGATGCCGCGGGATTTCATGCCGACGAAACGCCCCTCGACGAGGTCGAGGCGGCCGATCCCGTGCTTGCCGCCGAGCTCGTTCAGCCGCGTCAGCAGCGCGGCCGGCGACAGCCAGTCGCCGTTCACGCTGACCGCATCGCCCTTCTCGAAGCCGATATCGACGTATTCCGGCCGGTCCGGCGCGTCCTCGGGATGCACGGTGCGCTGATAGACGTAGTCGGGCGCATCCTGTGCCGGGTCTTCCAGCACCTTTCCCTCGGAGGAGGTGTGCAGAAGGTTCGCGTCCACGCTGAAGGGCGCTTCGCCCCGCTTGTCCCTGGCGATCGGGATCTGGTGCGCCTCGGCCCATTCGATGAGCTTCGTGCGCGAGGTGAGGTCCCATTCGCGCCATGGCGCGATGACCTTGATGTCGGGGTCGAGCGCATAGGCCGAAAGTTCGAAACGCACCTGGTCGTTGCCCTTGCCGGTCGCGCCATGGGCCACGGCGTCGGCGCCCTCGCGGGCCGCGATCTCGACCAGCCGCTTGGAGATCAGGGGCCGCGCGATGGAGGTGCCGAGCAGGTAGAGCCCCTCGTAGACGGCGTTCGCCCGGAACATCGGGAAGACGAAGTCGCGCACGAACTCCTCGCGCAGATCCTCGATGTAGACGGCCGAGGCCCCCATCATCTCCGCCTTCTGGCGCGCGGGCTCGAGCTCTTCGCCCTGGCCGAGGTCGGCGGTGAAGGTCACGACCTCGCAGCGGTATTCGCTTTGAAGCCACTTGAGGATGATCGAGGTGTCGAGGCCGCCGGAATAGGCCAGCACGACTTTCTTCGGCGCGTCCATTATGGGAACCCTTCGAAATCTTCGGCAGTCGCCGCTAGGTATTGAGTTTCCGGAAGGGGGGCAAGGGTTTGACCGATAGCCGGCAGCCAGGCGCGAACGGGGAGGACATTCAGGTGGATCCGCCCGCCAAGCACCTGCGCCCGGAGGTGCGCGCGCAGTGGTCGTCCGAACCCGCCTTCGTCTTCTCCATGGCCGCCGCGGCGGTGGGTCTGGGCAATCTCTGGCGCTTTCCCTACATGGTGGGCGAGAACGGCGGCGGCGCCTTCATCCTCGCCTATCTGGTGGTGCTCTTCGGGCTCGCGGTGCCGATCATGATGCTGGAGGTCGCGGCGGGCCGTCTGCAGCACGGCAGCGTGGTGACCACCTTCGCCGGCCTGACGCGGCTCGGGCGGCCCTATGGCTGGTTCGTGGTCGCGCTGACTGTGGTCGTGTCCAGCTACTACCTCGTCATCACGGGATGGACGATGGGCTATGCCGTCAACGCGCTTCGGCAGGAGATCACGCTTTTCCGTGATTTCACCGCCGGTTACGGCTCCGTCTGGTATTTTCTCGCCGTCACCGCGCTGTGCGGCCTGGTGCTCTTGCGCGGCGTCCGCGCCATCGAGGCGTTGTCGAAGCTGCTGATGCCGGTGCTGGCGCTCATGATCGCCGGCCTCGTGGGCTTCGCCGCCACCACCGAGGGCTGGGGCCCGGCGGCGGATTTCCTTCTGCGGTGGGAGCCGGCCGCCCTGGCGCGGCCCGAGCTCTGGGCCTTCGCGGCGGGCCAGGCCTTCTACACGCTCGCCATCGGGCAGGGTTATCTCGTGACCTATGGCAGCTACATCCCGCGCAAGACCCATGTCCCGCGGGCCGCGCTGATCGTGACGGCGACCGAGACGGGGGTCGCGCTCCTGGCGGGCTGGATGATCTTTCCCTTCGTCTTCAGCGAGGGGCTGGCGCCCGATACCGGCAGCGACCTCGCCTTCACGACGCTGCCGCGGGTCTTCGACGGTCTGGCCGGGGGCGTCTACCTGGCGACGGCGTTCTTCCTGCTGTTCTTTTTCGCGGCGTTCTCGTCCTGCCTTGCCGGTCTGAAGGTCATCGTCGCCGCGCTGGCCGAGGAACTGAGCCTGCGCAACAGTCATGCGGTGGCGCTGACCGTGGCGGCGATGATCGTGCTGGGCCTTCCCTCGGCGCTGAGCTATTCGCCGCTCGCGCTGACGCTCTGGGGAATGCCGGTGCTCGATTTCCTCGACAGGTTCGGGGGCACGAACGTCGTCCTCGCCTCGGGCGTGATCGGGACCACGCTGCTGTGCTGGATGCTGCCGGCGCCGCGAATCGTCTACGCAATGGGCGCCAAGACCGGCTGGTGGGCCTTGCGCATTCTGTTCGCCGGGCGCAGCCTGCCGTTTCTGGCGGTGGCGCTCTGGCTCTGGTATCTGCGCGCCGGGTAGCAACCGGGCGAGGGAGGCGAGCCATGTCCGATTTCCGCGAGGCGGCCAGCGCCGCCGAGCGCGCCATGCGCGACGTCTTCGAGCCGACGCCGCTGACGCTGAACGCGCACCTGTCCGAGCGCTTCGGCGCCGAGATCTGGCTGAAACGCGAGGACCTCAGCCCCGTGCGATCCTACAAGCTGCGCGGCGCGTTCAACGCCATGCGCAAGCGGCTGGGGCAGGGACGTCTCTTCGCCTGCGCCAGCGCGGGCAACCACGCGCAGGGCGTGGCCTACATGTGCCGCCATTTCGGGGCGCGCGGCGTGATCTTCATGCCCGTGACGACGCCGCAGCAGAAAATCCAGAAGACCCGCATGTTCGGGGGCGAGGCGGTCGAGATCCGGCTGGTGGGCGATTACGTCGACGACACGCTGTCGGCCGCCAAGCGCTACTGCGCCGAGACGGGCGCACAGTTCCTGTCGCCTTTCGACGACGAGGACGTGATCGAGGGCCAGGCCAGCGTCGCGGTCGAGATCGAGGCGCAACTCGGCGCCGCGCCGGACCGGATCGTGCTGGCTGTGGGCGGCGGCGGGCTGTCCGCCGGAGTGCGCAGCTGGTTCGGCCCCGCCGTCCCGATGAGTTTCGTGGAACCCCGTGGCGCGCGCTCGCTTTTCGCGGCGCTCAAGGCGGGCGAACCGGTGAAGCTCGACCGGGTGGACACCTTCGTGGACGGCGCGGCGGTGGCGATGGTGGGCGAGCGGACCTTCGCGCGCCTGTCGGACGTGGATCCGGCGGACGTTCTGTCCGCGCCGGAGGACCGGATCTGTGCCACCATTCTGGAGATGCTGAACGTCGAAGGGATCGTGCTGGAACCCGCGGGCGCGCTTTCGGTGGACGTGCTGCCCGCCCTGGCTGAGGTGATCCGGGGGCGGCGGGTGGTCTGCGTGACGTCGGGCGGCAACTTCGACTTCGAGCGCCTGCCCGAGGTCAAGGAACGCGCGCAGCGCTATTCGGGCATCAAGAAATACTTCATCCTTCGCCTGCCGCAGCGTCCCGGCGCGCTGAAGGAGTTCCTCGGCTATCTCGGGCCGGAGGACGACATCGCGCGCTTCGAGTATCTCAAGAAGTCGGCGCGGAACTTCGGCTCCGTGCTGATCGGGATCGAAACGACCGACGCGGCGAATTTCCCCGCGCTTTTCGGCAAGCTCGATGCCGCCGGTCTGGCCTACCAGGACATCACCGATGACGAGATCCTGGCGCAGTTCCTGATCTGACGGGGCTCAGGCCGCGAGCCTGTCGCCGACCTCCGCGCCGAACGTGGCGCGGGCGGCATCGTAGGAGGCCAGGATGCGATCGACCGGCACGGCCTCTCCGCGAGCGGCCATGCGCTCGCCCGCCTCGCAAAGCCGCGCCATCTCCGCGAAGCCCAGGTTGCGCGCGCTGCCCTTGAGGAAATGAAGCTGCATCCGGATCTCGCCGGCGGGTGCGGCGGAAAGGGCGGCGACGGCGGCGCCGGTCTCCTCGAAGAAGACCGCGACCACCTCCTCGAAATCCTCCGGCCCGACCTCCTCCCTAAGCTCGGCCACCCGCGTCCAGTCGATGATGGGCGTCTGGCTCATGCTGCGTTCCCCGTTCTGCACCCCCATCGGCGAACCGTGCCACCGCGGCGTTAAGCGACGGTTATCGCCCACAGGGGATACCGCGCGGATTCACGGGTTCTTAGCATATCTCGGAGACGGTGCCGGAACACGCGGGAACTAGGGCGGCAAGAACGATGCAGGTATCGGCCGATAGCGCCGTTGCGGTCGACGCGCCGGGCGGCGCGATCCGGGACGTGCTCATCGTCGACGACAGCCGCTTTCAGCGGCGGATCCTCCGCGCGTTGCTCTCACGCTGGGGATTTCGCGTTCGCGAGGCCGGCAGCGGCATGGAGGCGCTGGCGCTCTGCGAGACGCAGCCGCCCGATCTCGTGCTCAGCGACTGGATGATGCCGGGCATGTCGGGGCTGGCCTTTTGCCGTGCGTTCCACGCGCTGCTCGGCAACGGCTCGAACTATTTCATCCTTCTCACGTCGAAGCGCGAAAAATGCGAGGTGGCGGAGGGGCTCGACGCGGGCGCGGACGACTTCCTGACGAAGCCGGTCGATCCGGAGGAATTGCGCGCGCGAATCAGCGCGGGCGACCGGATGATCGCCATGCAGCGGGAGCTGGAGGAAAAGAACCGTCTCATCTCGGAGACGCTCTCGGCGCTTCGGTCCGCCCACGACGCCATCGAAGAGGATCTGCGCCAGGCGCGCCGCATCCAGCAGGCACTCGTGCCGGCGCGGGACCAGCGCTTCGGACGCGCGTCCGTGAGCGTGCTTCTCAGGCCATGCGGCCATGTGGGGGGCGACCTCGTCGGCGCATTCACCCCCGGCCAGGGGCTTTTGGGCCTTTACGCGATCGACGTGTCGGGCCACGGCATAACCTCCGCCCTGATGACCGCGCGCGTCGCGGGCTACCTCAGCGCGAATTTTCCCGACCAGAACCTTGCCATGGAACGGGGTCCCGGTTCCTCCTTCGTCCTGCGCCCGCCGGAGGAGGTCGCGTCGGCCCTGAACGACCGTCTTCTCGCCGACGCCGGTATCGAACAGTATTTCACGATGCTTTACGCCACGGTCGACACGCGGGACGGGGCGGTCAGGCTCGTCCAGGCCGGGCACCCGAATCCGCTGATCCTGCGCGCGTCCGGCACCTGCGAGATGCTGGGCGCGGGCGGTCTGCCCGTGGGTCTCGTCGGCGAGGCCCGTTTCGAGCGGGTGGAGGCGCGGCTCGGCCGCGAGGACCGCCTGCTGGTCTGCTCCGACGGCGTGACGGAATGCCGGCTGGCGGGCGGGGGCATGCTCGGCGACGACGGTCTGATCGCCCTCGCGACCGAGGTGGCGGGTTCGGGCGCGCGGGGGTCCGCGTTTCTCGACGCGCTTTACGAGCGGCTCTTGCGGGCCATGCCCGACGGCGTGGACGTGGCCGACGACGTGTCGGCGGTGCTGCTCGAGCTTGACGGCTAGCGCAGAAAGCGGGCGGCGAATCGGCGGTCGCCCGCATTCCCGAGCTTTCGCCACGCCTCGTTCCGCCGAAGCCAGACCGCCGTATGGCCCGGCTCGGGCGGCGCGCCCAGTGCGCGCACCGGGCGGGCGACGTAGATCGTGCAGAGCTTTTCGGCCCAGAGGTCGTATTCCGGCATGTAGGCGAAGCGGCGAAATGCGCCCAGGCGGCGCGGTGTGGAGATGATCCAGCCCGTCTCTTCCCATACCTCGCGGTGCAGCGCGACGAGAGGCGATTCGCCCGGGTCGATCCCGCCGCCGGGCAGCTGAAGCTCGGGCTCGGGCCACGCCTGACGGGTGACCAGAACCTGGCCCTTTTTCGGCAGCAGGGCATAAACCCCCGGACGCAGGACGTGGCGGCGATCGCGCGCGGGAGGAGAGCCATAGCGAGGGATCATGGCCGGGTTTCGTCCTATTGGCGCATTTCTTGCCATGCCTATATCGTGGCGGTATGCGAAACTCCACGCCGCAAGGATACTGAATGACCCTAGGTAGCAAGATCGCCTGGGACGACACCGTGTTGCCGTTCCAGCTCGACAAATCCGACACGCGGGGCCGCGTGGCCCGGCTCGACGGGGTGCTCGAGGGTGTCCTGAAGCAGCACGACTACCCGCCCCAGGTCGAGGCGCTGGTCGCCGAAATGGCCTTGCTGACGGCGCTGATCGGGCAGTCGATCAAGCTGCGCTGGAAGCTGTCGCTCCAGGTGCAGTCCAAGGGGGCCGTGCGGATGATCGCGACGGATTTCTACGCGCCCTCGGAAGAAGGCGAACCGGCGATGATCCGCGCCTACGCGAAGTTCGACCGCGAGCGGCTGACCGACGGCGACGCGTTCGACCAGCTGGGCGACGGCTACTTCGCCATTCTCATCGACCAGGGCGAGGGCATGGCGCCCTACCAGGGAATCACGCCGATTTCCGGGAACTCCCTGTGCGCCTGCGCGGAAACCTACTTTGCCCAGTCCGAACAGCTTCCAACCCGCTTCGCGCTGAGCTTCGGCCGGTCGACCGAGCCCGGCATGGCGGAGCGTTGGCGTGCGGGCGGCATCATGCTTCAGCACATGCCCCGGGTCTCCGCCACCGCGGGCAGCGAGGGCGGCTCGGGCGAGGGCGGGCTTCTCGAGGCGCGGGACATCGTGCACGGCGAGGACGAGGAGAACTGGAACCGCGTGAACCTTCTTCTCGACACGGTGGAGGACATGGAGCTGATCGGCCCGGCACTGCCGCCCACCGACCTCCTGGTGCGCCTGTTCCATGAGGAGACGCCGCGCGTCTTCGAGACGCAGCCGGTGCGCTTCGGCTGCACCTGTTCGGAGGATCGCGTGCGCCGCGCCCTCTCGATCTACTCGGCGCGCGATATCGAGAAGATGACCACCGAGGAGGGCACGGTGACCGCCGACTGCCAGTTCTGCGGCGCGCATTATGTCCTCGATCCGGCCACCGTGGGTTTCGAGGCCGAGACGGGCGATGACACGTCCGATTGATGCCGACGCCCTGCGCGCCGCGCTCTCGCGCCCGGGTGATCCGAGCTCGGATTTCGATCTGAACCCGGGCTACCGGCCCGCCGGGGGCCGCAAGCTTCGCCCGGCGGGCGTGCTCGTGGCCATCGGCGGCGCGGGCGAAGTCTGGCTGACGAAGCGGTCCTCGGCGCTCAAGCATCACCCGGGTCAGATCGCCTTTCCCGGCGGGAAGCAGGACGAGGGCGACGCCGATCCGGTGAGCGCCGCGCTGCGCGAGGCGGAAGAGGAGATCGGCTTGCCGCGCGACGGGCTCGAGGTGCTCGGCACGATGCCATGCCACGAAACGGTGACGGGGTTCACGGTGACCCCGGTGCTCGCGCAGGTACGCCGGGCCTTCTCTCCCGTGGCCGAGCCCGGCGAGGTGGAAGAGGTGTTCGCCGTGCCGCTGTCGCACCTCGCGGATCCTGGCAACTATACCATGCAGGCCAGGCGCTGGCGGGGACAGTGGCGGAACTATCTCACCGTGCCGTGGGGACCCTATTACATCTGGGGCGCCACCGCCCGCATTCTTCGCAACCTTTCGGATCGGCTCACCCCATGAGCGCGCGGATCGAGGGCGACTGGATCGCGCGGCCGGGCACGCAGGCCGTTTGCGCCATGCTCACTCGGGGCGGGCACCGGGCGCTCTTCGTGGGGGGCTGCGTGCGCAACGCGCTTCTGGGCGCGCCGGTCACCGACATCGACGTGACGACGGAGGCGCGGCCCGAACGCGTGATCGAACTCGCCTCGGCGGCGGGCCTCAAGGCCGTGCCGACGGGGATCGACCATGGCACCGTCACCGTGGTGTCGGAGGGCGAGGGCTACGAGATCACCACCTTTCGCCGCGATGTCGAGACCTTCGGGCGCCACGCCGTGGTCGCCTATTCGGACGACATCCGCGAGGATGCGGCGCGCCGCGACTTCACGATGAACGCGCTTTACGCGCTGCCGGACGGCACGGTGGTGGATCCGCTCGGCACGGGGCTGACCGATCTCGAGGCCCGCCACTTGCGCTTCGTGGGCGATGCGGAAACGCGGATCCGCGAGGATTACCTGCGCATCCTGCGCTTTTTCCGCTTCACGGCGTGGTACGGCGATCCCGTGGCGGGCTTCGACCCGGCCGCGCTGTCGGCCATCGCGGAAACCCGGGGGGGCCTCGACGAACTGTCGCGCGAGCGGGTCGGCGCGGAGCTGAAGAAGCTTCTGTCGGCGCCGGACCCCGCGCCTGCTGTCGCCGTGATGGAGCGGGTGGGCGTACTGATCCGGCTGCTGCCCGGCGCCACGGCGCGCGACCTCGCGCCGCTCGTCGCGCTCGAGGAGGTCGCGGGGGTCGCGCCCGATCCGATCCGGCGCCTCGCCTGCCTTGGCGCGGGCGAGGAGGAGGGGCGCGCGCTTCGGCTCTCCAGGGCCGAGATGCGCCGCCTCGGCCTCCTTCGGTCGCTCGTTGGAAACGGGCAGGGACCCGGTGAGATCGGCTATCGCCACGGCGAGGACGCGGCGCGGGACGCGCTGCTTCTGAGGGGGGCCGCGCTGGGCGAACTTCCCGGCGACGAGGATTTCGCGGCCGCCGCCCATGGCGCGGCGCAGACCTTTCCGGTCAAGGCGCGCGATCTCATGCCCGACCACGAGGGACAGGCCCTCGGCGAGCGGTTGGCCGATCTGGAGCGGCGCTGGATCGCTTCGGGCTTCACGCTGCCGCGGGAGGCGCTGCTCGACTGAACCCGGCCCCCGGTGGCCTTTCCGGGACAGATCGCCGACACTCCGTCCCGATTCCGCACAAGAGGCCCCCCGGTGTTCCGACGCTTCGAAAACCTGGTCGATCCCTACGTGGCCTATCCGCCGACGGACCTGCCGCCGCAGACGCTTTACGCGTTCCTCAAGGACTACGCCCAGCCCTTCCGCCGCGTGTTCCAGTGGGCCGCGCTTCTGTCCGTCGCCGTCGCGGCGGTGGAGGTGGGGCTGATCTGGGCGATGGGCTGGATCGTCGACATCCTCGCGGGCGATCCCGCGCAGGTCTGGGCGGATCACGGCTGGCAGCTGATCGGGCTGGCGGCCTTCATCCTCCTGCTGCGCCCGGCGATCCAGGCGCTCGACGTGCTGGTGCTCAACAACGCGATCATGCCGAATTTCGGCACGCTCATCCGGTGGCGCGCGCACGCGCAGGTGCTACGCCAGTCGGTGGGCTGGTTCGAGAACGATTTCGCCGGGCGCATCGCCAACCGCGTGGTGCAGACGCCGCCCGCCGCGGGCGAGGCGATCTTTCAGGTGTTCGACGCGATCACCTTCGCGCTGGCCTACCTGCTGGGGGCGGCGGTGCTGCTTGCCGGGGCCGACCCGCGTCTCATGCTGCCGCTTCTCGCGTGGTTCGCGCTCTACGGCTGGCTCATGGCCTGGACGATCCGGCGCGTGGGCCCGGCAAGCCAGGCCGCGGCGGACGCGCGCAGCGCGGTGACGGGGCGCATCGTGGACAGCTACACCAACATCCACTCCGTGAAGATGTTCGCCCATCACGACCGCGAACTCGACTACGCGAAGGAGGCGATCGAGCGAACGCGCCAGACCTTCGCCGCCGAGATGCGGCTTTACACCATCATGGACATCGCGCTCGTGCTGCTGAACGGGTTCCTGATCGTGGGCGTGGTGGGCTGGGCCGTCGTGCTGTGGATGCAGGGGGCGGCCACGGTGGGCGCGGTGGCGGCGGCGACGGCGCTCACGCTGCGGCTCAACGCCATGACCGGCTGGATCATGTGGGCGCTGACCACGCTCTTCCGCCAGCTCGGCGTGGTGAAGGAGGGGATGGAGACCATCGCGCAGCCGGTGACGCTGGCGGATGCGCCGGACGCCCGGGCGCTCGCCGTCACCGCGGGGCGGATCGAGATCGAGCGCCTCACGCATCATTATGGGCGGGGGCATGGCGGGCTCGACGGGGTGAGCCTGACGATCCGGCCGGGCGAGAAGATCGGCCTCATCGGGCGCTCGGGTGCCGGCAAGTCCACCCTCGTGAAACTGCTCTTGCGGTTCTACGACATCGAGGAGGGGCGCATCCTGATTGACGGGCAGGATATCGCGCAGGTCACGCAGGAAAGCCTGCGCCGGCAGATCGGCATGGTGCAGCAGGACAGCGCGCTGCTGCACCGCTCGGTGAGGGAGAACATCCTTTACGGTCGGCCGGAAGCGACCGAGGCGGAGATGATCGCCGCGGCGAAACAGGCCGAGGCACATGACTTCATCCTCGATCTTCGGGACGCGGAGGGGCGGCGCGGCTATGACGCCCGGGTGGGCGAACGCGGCGTGAAGCTTTCGGGCGGGCAGCGCCAGCGCATCGCGCTCGCCCGGGTGATCCTGAAGGACGCGCCGATCCTGGTGCTCGACGAGGCGACGAGCGCGCTCGATTCCGAAGTGGAGGCGGCGATCCAGTCCACGCTTTACGGCATGATGGAGGGCAAGACGGTGATCGCCATCGCCCATCGCCTGTCCACGATCGCGCACATGGACCGGATTCTCGTGCTGGACGGCGGCCGCATCGTCGAGGACGGGCCGCACGACATGCTTCTGCGCAAAGGCGGGCTATATGCCGGATTCTGGGAGCGGCAATCGGGCGGCTTCCTCGATCCGGAGGCCGCAGAATGAAGACCGACCGGCTGATCGACGCGTTCCGCCCCGCCGAGGGGCCGCCGCCGCGCACGCTCGCCGCCTTCTTCGGCTGGTGCGTCTCGGGCGCCTGGCCCGCGCTCATCCTCGCCACGCTCTTCTCGGCGCTCGCGGGCGCGATGGAGGCCGGGACGGCCTTCGTGCTGGGCGCGGTCATCGATCACGCGCAGGCAAGCGGGCCCGAGGGTGTCTTCGCGCCCGAAAGCATGGTGCTGATCGCCGGCGCGCTGGTCTTCTTCCTCGTGGCGCGTCCGCTCTTCTTCGGCCTCTCCGCGGCGTCGAACTCGATCCTCGTGCAGCCCAATGTCATGCCTCTCGTGCTGTCGCGGCTGCATCGCTGGGGGCTGGGCCAGTCGGTCACCTTCTTCGACAACGATTTCGCGGGGCGTCTTGCGCAGAAGCAGATGCAGACGGCGCGGGCCGTCACGGACGTGGCGTCCGAGGTCATCAACGTGGTGGCCTTCGCGCTCGCCTCGCTGCTGGGCTCGGTGATCCTGCTCGGCTCGATCGACATGCGGATGGCGGCCGTCTTCGGGGTCTGGCTGGTGGGCTACTTCGCGCTGATCCGCTTCTTCCTGCCGCGCATCCGAAAGCGCTCGGCCGCCCGCGCCGCGGCAAGGGCCCACATTTCGGGGCAGGTGGTGGACACCATCACCAACATCAAGACGGTGAAGCTTTTCGCCCATGACGATCACGAGGACCGCGCGGCGCTGAACGCGATGCAGCATTTCCGCGAAAAGGCGCTGGGCTTCGGCAAGCTTTCCGCCGCATTCCGCTTCGCGCTGATGACACTGGCGGGGCTTCTGCCGGTGCTGATGGTGGGCATGGCGCTCCTGAGCTGGCAGACGGGGGCAGCCACCGCAGGCGACATAGCCGCCGCCGGCACCGTGTCCATCCGCATCGCGCAGATGACCGGCTGGGTGAGCTTCCCGCTGATGGCCATCTACTCGAACGTGGGCGAGGTGGAGGACGGCATCCGCACCCTGACACCGCCCGACCGGCTGGAGGACGCGCCGGACGCCGTGCCGCTTGTCGTGGGCGAGGGGCGGATCACGTTCGACGACGTGAGTTTCGCCTACGGCCGCCGTACCGGCGGCATCGAGCATGTGTCCTTCGAAGTGAAGCCGGGCGAGAAACTTGGCATCGTCGGCGCCTCGGGCGCGGGGAAATCCACGCTGGTGGCGGTGCTGCTCCGCCTTTACGACCCCGAATCGGGCCGCATCCTGATCGACGGGACGGACCTGCGCGACGTCACCCAGGAAAGCTTGCGCCGGCAGATCTCGATGGTCACGCAGGAAACGGCGATGTTCAACCGCTCCGCCCGGGACAACATCCGCTACGGCCGGCCCGACGCCACCGAGGCCGAGATCGTGGCGGCGGCGGAACGCGCCGAGGCGCACGGCTTCATCCAAGGCATGCGGGATCACATGGGCCGCGAAGGCTACGAGGCGCATCTGGGCGAGCGCGGCGTGAAGCTTTCGGGCGGTCAGCGGCAGCGCATCGCGCTTGCACGCGCGATCCTCAAGGACGCCCCGATCCTGGTGCTGGACGAGGCCACCTCGGCGCTCGACTCCGAGGTGGAGGCCTCGATCCAGACCGCGCTCGAGCGGGTGATGGAAGGCAAGACCGTGCTCGCCATCGCGCACCGGCTTTCGACCCTTTCAAGCATGGACCGGATCGTGGTCCTGCATGACGGCCGCATCGCCGAGCAGGGCCACCACGAAGAGCTTCTTGCGCGCGGCGGCCTTTACGCGCGCTACTGGGAGCGGCAGTCGGGCGGCTTCATCTCGACCCGCGAAGCGGCCGAATAGCATTTGAAGCGCCGGGGCGTGGGCGCTATTCCGGCCCGCATGCGACAGGTCAGGATAGAACGGCTCGGGCGGCTTGGCGACGGGCTCGGGGGTGGGCTCGTCGTGCCGGGCGCCCTGCCCGGTGAACTCGTCGAGGGAGACGAGGCGGACGGCGCGCTTGCCGGTCCGCGTATCCTGGAGCCTTCTCCGGATCGGGTGACGCCGCCCTGCCCGCATGCCCGCCGTTGCGGGGGCTGTCAGCTTCAGCACGCCAGCGACGCGCTTGTCGCCCGCTGGAAGGGCGATACCGTGCGCGAGGCCCTCGCGCGCCACGGGCTGGAGGCCAGGATCGCCTCGGTGGAAACCTCGCCGCCAGCCTCCCGGCGGCGCGCGGCCTTCTCGGCCACGCGAAGGAAGAAGGGGGCGCTTGCCGGATTCCACGCGAAACGCTCGGACGAGATCGTCGCCGTGCCCGACTGCCGGGTGGTGCATCCCGATCTGCTGCCCGCGCTGCCACTGGCCGAGGCCCTCGCCCGGCTGGGCGCGTCGCGCAAGGGCGAGCTCGGCGTCACGGTCACGCGGACCGAGGCCGGTCTCGACGTGGCGGCACGGGGCGGCAAACCGGCCGATGGCCCGATGCGCGCCGCGCTCGCCGATATCGTGCACGCGCATCGCCTCGCCCGGCTCACCTGGGAGGACGAGGTGATCGCGATGGCGCGGCCGCCGGTTCTGCGGATGGGCCGCGCCCGTGTCGTCCCGCCGCCCGGCGCCTTCCTGCAGGCGACCGAGGACGGCGAGGCCGCGCTTCTCGCCGCGGTCCGGGCGATCCTCGCGCCGGCACGACGGGTCGCCGACCTTTTCGCGGGCTGCGGCACCTTCGCGCTGCCGCTCGCCGAGGGCGCGGAGGTCCACGCGGTCGAGGCCGACGCGGCGATGCTTGCGGCGCTCGACGCCGGCTGGCGGGGCGCCCATGGACTGAAGCGCGTGACGACCGAGCCGCGCGACCTGTTCCGCGACCCGCTTCTCGGGCCCGAACTGGCGGAATTCGACGGCGTGGTGATCGATCCGCCGCGGGCGGGTGCCGCCGCGCAGATGGCCGAGCTCGCCGCCGCGCGGGTTGCGCGCGTCGCCCACCTGTCGTGCAACCCGGCCACCTTCGCGCGCGACGCGGCCACGCTCGTCGCGGCGGGCTACCGCATGGGCCCGGTGAGGGTCGTGGACCAGTTCCGCTGGTCCTCGCACGTGGAGCTTGTGGCCGGATTCGAGGCGCCCCATATCGGGCGCGGCGAATAGGAGGGGCGGATGGCGTTTCGGCAAAGGCTGGCGGACTGGCTCGCGCAACCCTGGGTTTCGAACACGGTGATCGGGGTCATCGTGCTCAACGCCGTCGTCCTGGGCCTCGAGACCTCGGACACGGCGATGGCGGCGGCGGGGTCCTGGCTCATCGCCGTCGACAGGCTGTGCCTTGCGGTCTTCACGGTCGAGATCGGGCTGAAGCTTGTCGCCCATGGCGGGCGCTTCTTCCGCAGCGGCTGGAACGTGTTCGACTTCACGATCGTCGGCATCGCGCTCGTGCCCGCCGGCGAGGGCCTGTCGGTGCTGCGGGCGCTGCGGATCCTGCGGGTGCTGCGCGTGATTTCCGTTGCGCCCCGCCTGCGCCGCGTGGTCGAGGGCTTCGTGCGCGCGATCCCCGGCATGGGCAGCGTGTTCCTGCTGATGGCGCTCGTCTTCTACATCGGCTCGGTGATGGCGACGAAGCTCTTCGGCGACGCCTTCCCGCAGTGGTTCGGCACGCTGGGCGACTCGGCCTATTCGCTGTTCCAGATCATGACGCTCGAAAGCTGGTCCATGGGCATCGTGCGCCCGGTGATGGATGTCTATCCCCAGGCCTGGGCGTTCTTCGTGCCCTTCATCCTGGTGACGACCTTCGCGGTGGTGAACCTGCTGGTCGGCCTGATCGTGAACTCGATGCAGGACGCGCACCACGAGGAGGAGGGCCTGCGCACCGACGCCTACCGCGACGAGGTGCTCGACCGGCTGCGCCGCATAGAGGAGCGGCTTTCCGACGACGATCGGCAGTGAAAACGAAGACGCGGTGAGAAAATCGCTACGCCGCGGGCCCTGTTCGGGTTTATAAGCGTGCCAACGACAACCCGGATCCGGGGACAGTGATGGCAGGCTTTCTTCGCGTCTTTCTCATGCTGGCGCTGGCGCTCGGGCTTTCGGGCTGCGCCGGCAAGTTCCGAACCTATGACGGGCCGGAAGTGACCCGCATCCTCGTCTTCAAGGAGGAGCGGCGGATGTATCTCATGCATCACGACACGGTGCTGCGCGATTTCGACATCGGGCTCGGATTCGAGCCGGTGGGCCACAAGCAGCGCAGGGGCGACGGCCGCACGCCCGAGGGCGATTACTTCATCGACCGGCGCAACCCCAACAGCCAGTTCCACCTCTCGATCGGGATCTCCTATCCCGAGCCGCACGAGAAGATGGCCGCGTCGGAGGCGGGCGTCGATCCGGGCGGCGATATCTTCATTCACGGGCGGCCGCCGGAATACCGGGACGGCACCCGGGACTGGACGGCGGGATGCATCGCCGTGACCGACCGTGAGATGGAGGATATCTACGCGATGGTGAAGAACGGGACCCGGATCAGCATCTATCCGCGCAAGCCCGTGCCGGTGACGATGTCCGCCATGTCCGGACCGGTTGCCGCCCCGCGGTAAGCTGCCTCAGCTTTGCGGAAACTCCGCGGCGCTCCCGCCGCCCATCACGAGGGTCCACCAGATCTTGCCGCTCGGTTCCTGGAACCAGGCGAAGCCCATTTCGCGGGCCCGCGGATCGAGGATGATGTCGCGGGTGTCGGGTTGCTCCATCCAGGCGGCGAGGGTCTGAAGCTCGGTCTCGTACGTCTCCGAGATCGTTTCGCCCAGGAACCGGCCTTCGTATCCGACGCGCCGCACCCGGTCGAGCGGCGACGATCCGTCGGACCCGAAATGCCACGGGCGGTTCTGTACCGACATGTCGCGCGCATGGGTCGCCGCGGCCGCGTTCAGCCTTTCGTCGAAGTCGACCTCAGCGACACCGGCCGCCGCGCGCAGCGCGTTCACCGAATCGAGCATCTCGAACTTGACCCGGGACACCTCGGCATTGCCGATCCGGTAGACTTGCGGCAATGGCTGACCATCCGGGCCAAGCCGGGGCTCGGCGGTGGGAACCGGCGCACATGCGGCGAGCGCCATGAGCAACGCGATGAGCGGGGCGGTGATCCGCGCCATGAAACCTGCCTTCGTCAGCTGTCGGTCTTCATTCGTCTAGCGCGGGAGGATCGGGGATTCAAAGCCGGTTCGGCCGCGATCGGCGCGAACACGCCCGTTTGAATTGCGACTGCGGCAATTCCGACATATGTTACCTGTCGTCGTCGTGAAGCCGATCATCGGAGTTCAACATGGTAAAATCATTCAAGCCCGGCTTCGATCGCCGCGCCTTTCTGGCCGGTGGCGCCGCGTTCCTCGGCGCCGGGCCGGCGCTCGCACAGGACGTGAACAGCGCTGGCACGATCGAGATGGAAGGCGACATTTCCCAAGGCGTGCGTCGCAACATCTCGAGCTTCCGTTCACTCGACTGGCGGCCCTACTTCTCCGACCTCAAGAACGGCGCGATCCTCGTGGACATCACGTCGCGGGCCCTGCACTACTGGTCCGAGGATGCAAGCGTGTACCGTCTTTATCCGACATCGGTGCCGCTGAGCGAGGATCTCACGCGGCGTGGCCGTACCCGCGTGACGTTCAAGGATCCCGAGCCTGACTGGCGGCCGACGCCGTCCATGAAGCAGCGGAACCCGGATTGGCCGGATTACGTTCCGCCCGGCCCCGACAACCCGCTCGGCACCCGGGCGCTGCACCTGTCCTGGACCTATTACCGCATCCACGGCACCCATGACACGCGCAAGATCGGGCGTCGCTCGTCCAACGGGTGCATCGGACTCTACAACCAGCACATCGAAGAGCTTTACGAATTCTCCAAGGTCGGCACGCAGGTGTTGCTAATTTGACCACATGAAAATCGGCGATTTCGCCCGCGCTTCGGTAAGGTTTGCAATACCGGCCCAGAATTGCTTAGACGAAGCCACAAGGTCATGCTTGGTGCCTGCCGTGCTCTCGCCGTCGCCGGGCCGTCAGGTTGATATCTGGAGGATAGAATGAAGAAACTTGCTCTCGCTGCTGCCATCACTGCCGCTGCTTCCACCGCCTTCGCCGGTGGCATGGACGAGCCCGTGATGGAAGAAGTCGTCATCGTCGAAGAAACGCAACAGCCCACGGGCGCTGGCGTGGTCATCCCGCTGATCCTGCTGGCGATCGTGGCTGCTGCCGCCGCCTCGAACTGATCTCGCGGCATATCATTGAAAGAAAAGGCGGCGCCACGGCGCCGCCTTTTCATTTTGCATGACCCGATGCCGAAATCCCGCGACGGAATAATCGCGGCGCGGGACCGCGGAGTCAGTCCATCCATCCCTTCAGGTTCTCCTCGATCACCGCCGAAAGTGCGTCGATATGCGCCGGATCGTCGTTGAGGCAGGGGATATAGGTGAACTCCTTTCCCCCAGCCTCTTCGAAACTCTCGTGGATCTCCTCGTTGATCTCTTCCAGCGTTTCGATGCAATCGGCGGAAAACGCAGGTGCGATCACGGCGATCCTTTTCTTGCCTTCTTCGGAGGCGAGGCGCGCCACCTCCTCAACCGTGTAGGGCCGTAGCCACTCCTCCGGTCCGAAGAC
This sequence comes from Rhodosalinus sp. 5P4, assembly GCF_041365695.1. Taxonomy (NCBI): domain Bacteria; kingdom Pseudomonadati; phylum Pseudomonadota; class Alphaproteobacteria; order Rhodobacterales; family Paracoccaceae; genus Rhodosalinus; species Rhodosalinus sp. 5P4. The sequence goes on along the minus strand of NZ_JBGFSJ010000005.1, from coordinate 242,844 downwards.
CGACTGGAAGGTGGTGGTGATCTCGCTGTCCTCCCAGCCGAGCCGCTCCTTCAGAAGGCGCGTCGTCTTCTGGCACTGGCAGTGATAGGGATCGCCCTCCATCAGGTAGCGCTGCGGCATTCCGTGGTAGGAACACACGAGGATGTCGGGGCGCTTCTCGAGGTCGGCGTAGGCGCGTTCGACGGATTGAGCCAACGCCTCGATGTAGAGCGGGTGCTGGAAGTAGGGCTCCACCGTCCGCGAGGTCGGCTGCCATTTCTGCTTCATCAGGGCGCGGAAGAACTGGTCGTTCGCGGTGGCCGACGTGGCGCCCGCGTAATGCGGGTAGAGCGGGAAGAACAGGATGCGCGTGCAGCCGGCCTTGACCATCGCGTCCACCTTGGACTGGGTCGACGGGTTGCCGTAACGCATGCAGAAATCGACCATCACCTGATCGCCGTAGCGGTCCTTCATCTGCTTGGCGAGCGCGGCGGTCTGGTCCTTGGTGATCGTCATCAGCGGGCTTTCGCCCTTTTCCTCGTTCCAGATCGACTTGTAGGCCTCGCCGCTCGAGAAGGGACGTTTCGTCAGGATGATGAGCTGCAGGAGCGGCTGCCATTTCCAGGGCGCGTAATCGATCACCCGCCGGTCGGACAGGAACTCGTTCAGGTAACGGCGCATCGACCAGTAGTCGTAATTGTCGGGCGTCCCGAGATTCGCGATCAGCACGCCGACGCGTTGCGGGGGCAGCTTCGGGTGGTCCGCGGGCGCGTGAACGGGTCTGGTCTCGGCTTTGGCGGCATCCAGCATCGGCGTGTCCCTTGCTCTGCGGTTATCGGGGGGAGATATGGAGAAATCCTGCCGCGTCAATCGCGGAGTTTGGTCTCGGTCGTGCCAAGCGCGTCGGCAAGCCGGGCGTTTGCGCTGCCGGGACGCAGGGGTCGAGGCTGATCGGCGGCGGGCGCCCACCCTGTCAGCACCACCAGTTCGAAGGTCGCGGTGACCCGGCCCTCCGACGTTCCGAAGGCCTCGGAATAGAGTTCCGCCGCGCGCAGGATCACCTTTCGTCCGGTGGGCCGGCGCAGCCGCGCTTCGAGCGCGTTGCCCTCCCCCATCGCGCGCAGCTCCCGCATGAGGTGGAGCGCGGAGGGATAGCTGGCCTTCAGGGCAAAACTGTCCGCGACGGGCAATGCGAACCCCGCGCGTTGCAAGAGCGCGCCGAGGTCGCGGATTTCGCCCATGGGCAAGACGCGGGGCGACAGGCCGCCCGTCGCCTCGGTCTCGGCCTGGCCGAGGGCCGCGCGCAGTTCGTGAAGCGTCTGCCCGCCGGCAAGAACGGCCAGGAAGAAACCGTCGGGCCGCAACGCGCGGCGGCACTGGACGAGCTGGCCCACCGGATCGTCGGCCCAATGCAGATCCATGGCGTGGATCACAAGGTCGTGCGCCCCCTCGGCAAGCTCGAGCGTTTCGGCCGGGGCGACGTGACGCGCGCCGGGCGCGATCCCCTGCCAGAGGTCTGGCATCGGGCTTATCACGGCGGGCGCCGTAAACTCCCTGTTAACCATCGCCAGCCGATCCTCGAGATCGGCGCGCGCCGCCTCGTGGAGAAAGGTGACGGGCCGCTTGCGCGCCCGGGCGCGGTTGCGGGACAGCGCCGCGCGATCCGTGATCTTCGTGAGCGTTTCCATGTCGGTCGATAATATGGTCTGGGCGGGTCGCATTCAAACCGCGCTTCGGCTGGTCTTCCCGCCGCTGTGCCTCGGATGCGGCAATCCGGTCGCCAGCGAGTGGGGCCTTTGCGCGGAGTGCTGGCGCGAGACCGCCTTCATCGGCGGCCTCGTGTGCGACGCCTGCGGCGTGCCGCTGCCCGGCGATGATCCGGGGGAACCGGTGCTTTGCGACGGGTGCATGGCGCATCCTCCACCCTGGGCGCAGGGTCGCGCGGCGCTGCTCTACGAGGGCACGGGCCGGCGCCTCGTGCTTGCGCTGAAGCACGGAGACCGGCACGAGATCGTGCGCCCCGCCGCAAGGTGGCTCGCCGCGGCGGCCCGGCCGCTCCTGCGCCCCGGCGCGGTGGTCGCGCCCGTGCCGCTCCATTGGCGGCGCCTCTTCCGCAGGCGGTTCAACCAGTCCGCACTTCTTGGAAAGGCGGTCGCCTCGGATCTCGGCCTCGTTCACGTGCCCGATCTGCTGCTGCGCGCCCGGCGCACGCCCGTTCTCGACGGGCTGGGCCGCGAGGCGCGTTTCGCCACACTCGAGGATGCGATTCGCATCGCCCCGCGCCACCGCCCGCTGATCGAGCGTCGGCCGGTCCTTCTGGTGGACGACGTGATGACCACCGGCGCGACGCTGAGCGCGGCGGCGCGCGCTTGTCTTGCGTCCGGCGCAAGCGAGATTTGCGTACTCGCGCTGGCGCGCGTCGCCCACCGCCCTTAAGTTTCGACAGATTGCTTGAAACCGAAGGGTCGGCTCCGATGAAGCCAGTGGAAATCTACACCTCGCCGCTTTGCGGGTTCTGCATCGCGGCAAAACGCCTTCTTTCGAAGAAGGGCATCAGCTACGCCGAGATCGATGTCTGGGAAGAGCCCCAGCGCAAGGCCGAGATGATCCAGCGGGCCAATGGAGCGCGCACCGTGCCGCAGATCTTCATCGGCGATACCCATGTCGGCGGCTGCGACGAACTTCTCGCGCTTGAACGCGCGGGCAAGCTCGACGCGATGCTGGCGGCCTGATGCGCGCGGCGCTGGTGCAGATGACCTCCTCCGACGCGCCGGAGGAGAATCTTCGCACCGCGCGCGATTTCCTGCGGCAGGCCGCGGCCGAAGGCGCCGGGTTCGTCCTGACGCCCGAGGTCACGAACTGCGTGTCGACGAGCCGCACGCGGCAGAACGACGTGCTGAGCTTCGAGGCCGGAGATCCGACGCTCGCGGGCCTGCGCGACGAGGCGGCGCGCGCGGGCGTCTGGCTGTTGATCGGGTCGCTGGCCATCAAGACGGACGATCCGCGGGGCCGGTTCGCGAATCGCTCCTACCTGATCGGGCCGGAGGGCGCGGTCGCGGCGCGCTACGACAAGATCCACATGTTCGACGTCGATGTGAGCGAAACCGAGACCTACCGGGAATCGGACGGGTTCCGCCCGGGGCACGGGGCCGTGCTGGCCGAAACGCCGTTCGGCATCGTCGGGCTGACGATCTGTTACGACGTGCGCTTCCCCTATCTCTACCGGGCGCTCGCGCAGGCCGGGGCCGAGATCCTGACCGTGCCCTCGGCCTTCTCGCCCGTGACCGGGGCGGCGCATTGGGAACCTCTTCTCCGGGCGCGCGCGATCGAGTGTGGCGCCCATGTCCTCGCGCCGGCGCAGTGCGGCACACACCCGGCCGTGCGCGGCCGGGCGCGGAAGACGCACGGGCGCAGCCTGGCCGTGTCGCCCTGGGGCGAGGTGCTTTGCGACGGGGGCGACCGTCCCGGCCTCAGCTTCGTCGAGATCGACCGCGCGGCCGTCGAAAGCGCCCGCGCCCGCGTGCCCTCCCTTGCCCACGACAGGGAGTTCGGCGGACCCTGACATGGACAAGGCGACCCATGCCCTCGCAGTGACGCTTTTCAGCGAGATCCTGACAGCGGACCAGTTGTCGAGGAACAGGCTGAGTCGCGTGCTGCCGCGGGGCATGGAGATCTCGCATTTCTCGGTACTCAACCACCTCGCGCGCTTCGGAACCGAGCGGAGCCCGGCGCAACTCGCCCGAAGTTTCCACGTGACGCGCGGCGCGATGACCAACACGCTGGGAAAGCTGGAGGCCGCCGGCTACATCCATATCCGTCCGGACTGGGACGATGCGCGGCGCAAGATGGTGACGATCAGCCCTTCGGGGCGGAGCGCGCGCGACGCGGCGCTGGCCGCGATCACACCCATGATCACCGAGCTCGTGGGCGAACTTGGCGAGGAGAAGGTGCGCGCGGTGCTGCCCATCCTGCGCGAGCTTCGGCTGAAGCTCGAGTCGGAGTGAGCGGGGAAAAATCTTCGTCCGAAGATTTTTCAGTGCCGTTGCGATGCCGGCCGGAATTTTCGTCCGAAAATTTCGGCCTCAGGCCGGACGCAGGCTGGCCGTGACGTAGTTGACGCTCAGGTCACGCGCCGAGATCGACCAGGACCATGTGAGCGGACTGAAGACGAAGCCCTTCCGGTCCACCGGCTGCAGGCCCGCCCCGCGCAGCATCTCGTAAAGCTCGTCGGGCGTTATGAACTTTTTCCAGTCATGCGTGCCCTTCGGCAGCCAGCGCATGACGTATTCCGCGCCCACGATCGCTGCGGCGAAACTTCTCGCGTTGCGGTTGATCGTCGAGCACACCATCAGCCCGCCGGGACGCAGAAGCGCGTGACAGGCGCCGAGAAAGGTGGCCGGGTCTGCGACATGCTCCACCACCTCCATGTTCAGTACGACGTCGAACCGTTCGCCGGCGGCGACGAGATTCTCCGCGGTGTCGTGGCGATAGTCGATCTCGAGACCGGATTGGCGCGCGTGGGCCTCGGCCACGGGGATGTTGCGGGCCGCCGCGTCCACGCCGACAACCTCGGCGCCCAGCCGGGCCATCGGCTCGCACAGGAGGCCGCCGCCGCATCCGATGTCCAGAAGCCGAAGCCCCTCGAAGGGTCGCTCGGCGGACAGGTCGCGGTCGAACTCTCCGGCGATCTGGCCCGTGATGTAATCGAGCCGGCACGGGTTGAGCATGTGCAGCGGCTTGAACTTTCCCTCCGGGTCCCACCATTCGGCGGCCATCGCTTCGAACTTGGCGACCTCGTCGGCATCCACGGTGCTCTGGGCGGGCTGCATGGCGATCTCCCTATGGTCATTCGGGCCCGTCAAACAATATAGTCCGCTCATGGACAAGTTCTCCGGCAACAGTGGCCCGGCGCCGCATCTTTATCCCCCCATCGATCCCTATGACCAGCGGATGATGGAGGTTGGCGACGGCCACAGCATCTACGTCGAGCAATGCGGGGCGCCGAACGGTATCCCGGTGGTGGTTCTGCATGGCGGCCCCGGGGGTGGCTGCAGCCCCGCGATGCGTCGCTACTTCGATCCGGCGCGCTACCGCGTCGTTCTGTTCGACCAGCGCGGCTGCGGCCGGTCGCGCCCCCATGCCAGCGTATCGGCCAACACGACATGGCATCTCGTGGACGACATCGAACGCATCCGAAAGGCGCTTGGCATCGGGGAGTGGATCGTTTTCGGCGGATCCTGGGGCGCGACGCTGGCGCTGGTCTACGCCCAGAGCCACCCGGAACGCGTGCGCCACCTCGTCCTGCGCGGCGTGTTCCTGATGACCCGGGCCGAGCTCGACTGGTTCTACGGCGGCGGGGCGGGACTGTTCTGGCCGGAGACATGGGCCCGTTTCATCGCGCCGATCCCCGAGGACGAGCGGGACGACATGATCGGTGCCTATCACCGCAGGCTTTTCTGCGGAGATCTCCGGACAGAGACGAAATACGCCCGGGCCTGGACGTCCTGGGAAAACGCGCTCGCCTCTGTCGCCAGCAACGGCGGCGGCGGAGAGGCGCCCGGCGATTACGCCCGCGCCTTCGCGCGGCTGGAAAATCACTATTTCCGCAATGCCGGATTTCTCGATGAGGACGGACAGATCCTGCGGCGTATCGACCGGATCTCGCGGGTGGGCGCGCATATCGTGCAGGGCCGCTACGACATGATCTGCCCGCCACGCCGCGCGTGGGAACTGGCCGAGGCGTGGCCGGCGGCCGACCTGCGCCTGGTGCGCAACGCGGGCCACGCGCTGTCCGAGCCCGGGATCAGCAGCGAGCTGGTCAGGGTGATGGATTCGCTCGCCGCCGATGAAAGGCCCGCGACGCGCCGTCAGAGCACGTAGCGGCTCAGATCGCTCTGGCGGGTCAGCTCGCCCAGGTGCCGTTCGACGAAATCGGCGTCGACGGTGATCCGGTCGCCTGCCCTGTCCGGCGCGGTGAAGGAAAGCTCCTCGAAGACACGCTCCATCACGGTGTAGAGCCGCCGCGCGCCGATGTTCTCGACGCTCTGGTTGACCTCGGCGGCGATGCGGGCGAGCGCGGCGATGCCGTCCTCGGTGAACGTCACCTCCACCTGCTCCGTCGCCATGAGCGCGGCATATTGCCGGGTCAGCGCGTTGTCGGTCTCGGTGAGGATGCGCACGAAATCGCCCTCGGTCAGGTCGCGCAGCGTCACCCGGATCGGCAGGCGGCCCTGCAGTTCCGGCAGCAGGTCGGAAGGCTTGGCGATGTGGAAGGCGCCGCTCGCGATGAAGAGGATGTGATCGGTCTTCACCGGGCCATGCTTGGTGGAGACGGTGGTACCCTCGATCAGCGGCAGAAGATCGCGCTGCACGCCCTCGCGGCTCACGTCCGCGCCGCGGGTCTCGGCGCGCGCGCAGACCTTGTCGATCTCGTCGAGGAAGACGATCCCGTTCTCCTCTACCGCCTCGCGGGCGCGGCGGGACACGGTCTCGTCGTCGAGAAGCTTGTCGGCTTCCTCCGACACCAGCACCTCGTAACTTTCGGCCACGGTCATGCGCTTGCGCACGGTCCGCCCGCCGAAGGCCTTGCCGAAGATGTCGCCGAGATTGACGCCCATCTGTGCGCCCGGCTGTCCGGGCATCTCGAAGGCGGGAAAGGGCGAGGCGCTTTCGGCCACGTCCAGCTCGATCTCGGTGTCGTCGAGCTCTCCATCGCGGAGCTTGCGGCGGAACATCTCGCGGGTGCCCTCGCGGGCGTTCTCGCCGGCGAGCGTGTCGATCACCCGGTCCTCGGCGGCGGCGTGGGCGGTGGCCTTGACCTCCTCGCGCATGTGCTCGCGCGTCATGGCGATGGCCGCGTCCATCAGGTCCCGGACGATCTGCTCCACGTCGCGGCCGACATACCCCACCTCGGTGAACTTCGTGGCTTCCACCTTGACGAAGGGCGCGCGGGCGAGCCGCGCCAGCCGGCGGCTGATCTCGGTCTTGCCGACGCCGGTGGGCCCGATCATGAGGATGTTCTTGGGATAGACCTCTTCCCGAAGGTCGGGGCCGAGCTGGCGGCGCCGCCAGCGGTTGCGCAGCGCCACGGAGACCGCGCGCTTGGCCTCCGCCTGGCCGATGATGAAGCGGTCCAGTTCCGAGACGATTTCACGGGGGGTCAGGTCGGTCATGGCAGGGTCCGTCTTTGGTCGCGGCGGGCGGCGCGCGGCTGGGCGCACGGGCAGGGGGTCCGGGACCCCGTCACGCCGCGATGATTTCCACGGTCAGGTTTCCGTTCGTGTAGACGCAGATGTCGGCCGCGATCGCCATGGCATGGCGGGCGACGGTTTCGGCGTCCATGTCCGTTTCCATGAGCCCCCGGGCGGCGGCCAGGGCATAGTTCCCGCCCGAGCCGATGGCCGCGACATCGTGTTCCGGCTCGAGCACGTCGCCCGCGCCCGTCACGACAAACATCTGCGACCCGTCCGAGACGATCAGCATCGCCTCGAGCTTCTGAAGATACTTGTCGGTCCGCCAGTCCTTGGCGAGCTCGACGCAGGCCCGCTGAAGCTGTCCGGGGGTCGCCTCGAGCTTGGATTCGAGTCGCTCCAGCAGGGTGAAGGCGTCGGCGGTGGAGCCGGCGAAACCCGCGACCACCTCGCGCCCGCCCGGGGAGAGGCGGCGCACCTTTCGCGCGCTGCCCTTGATCACGGTGTCGCCGAGGCTCACCTGCCCGTCGCCCGCGACCACGACGCGGTCGCCGCGGCGCACCGCGAGGATCGTCGTGCCATGCCAGCCCGGTCCGTCACTCATGCCGTATCCTTCCGGTCGTCCGCCCGGCGCCGCGGCCTGCCGGCGGTCGCGCCAGCGGCCGGCCGGAAAGCAAAGGGGCGCCGCGCGGGCGCCCCGGCCTGCCGGTCATCGGGGTCGGTTCAGATCGAGTCCTCGATCCAGCTTTGCAGGGCGGCCTTCGGCGCGGCGCCCGCGCGGTTGGAAACCACCTGCCCGTCTTTGAAGATGAACAGCGCGGGAATGCCGCGCACGCCCATCGAGGCGGCGGTGTTCGGGTTCTGGTCCACGTCCACCTTGGCGACCTTGATCTTGCCGGACATCTCTTGGGCAAGCTCCTCCAGCGCGGGGCCGATCTGCTTGCACGGGCCGCACCACTCGGCCCAGAAATCCACCACCACGGGGATGTCGGACTGTTTCACCTCGGAGTCGAAGGTGTCGTCGGTCACTGCAACGGTTGCCATCAGGGTCGCCTCCTCGCGGCTTTCATGTGAGCCGCGAAGGTATGTAGGCCACGGCACACCGTCAAGGCGCCCCGGCCCGCGCCAGCGCGCCGATCACGAGATCGCGCGGCAACGGCATCAGGGTTGCGGTGCGGGTCCAGACGATCGCGATGTCCTGCGCGTGGTCCGGAAAGACCTGCGCGAGGGCGGCGGCATAGGCGCCCATCTGGCGAAGAAGGCCCTCGGGCACCTCTTCGGGGCGGGCGGGCAAGACCGCGTTCGTCTTGAAATCGACGGCGGTCATACGGCCGGGCGCGATCAGCAGGCGGTCGATCGTGCCGTGCACCCGCCGCCCCCCGAGTTCGGCGAGCGCCGCGCTGACGGGCACCTCGGCCAGTGCCCCGGGCGCGAAGAGCGGCGCGAGCGCGGGCGCGTCCAGCACGGCGCGCGCCTCGGCCAGAAGCGCGGCCACCTCGGAGGCCGGCGCTGGCTCCGGCGGCCGCGCCAGCAGCCGTTCGGCCAGGATCTGCCAGTCCGCGCGGGGCGCCGCGGGCAAATGCTCGAGCAGCAGGTGCAGCCGCGTGCCCCTGAGCTTCGCCGCGGTCTCGTCGAGCCCCGCCTCGCCGGGAAGCGCCTTGGCGCCGCCGAGATCGGAAGGCGACAGGGTCTCGGGCGGCGGCGACGCCACCGGCGCGGTGCGCGTGGCCCAGCCGGGCAGCGCGGGCGGCGTGGTCGGCGCCGGTGGCTCCGCGCTCTCGGGCGCGTCCCATGCCCCGTGCCGCAGCCGCAGCCCCGGCGCTTCGGCGTCCTCGAAGCCGAAGTCACGCACCTCCGCCCCGAGCCGTTCGAGGCCCGTGCGCACCTGGTCGTGCCAGGCCCGGCCGTCCTTGCCGAGTTCGCCACCCGCGGCCACGATCAGCCAGCTTTCGGCCCGGGTCATGGCGACGTAGAGAAGGCGGTCGCGCTCCGCCTCCTGGGCGGCGATGGCGGCCTCCCGCGCGGCGCGCAGACGGTCCGGGGCCGCATCCGCCGGCATCGCCCAGAGCACGTCGCCACCGTCCGCGACAAGCCTGTCCCGCAGGCGGATATCCCGCTTGCCGCTGTCGGGCAGGATCACGACGGGCGCTTCCAGCCCCTTCGCGCCGTGCACCGTCATGACCCGGATGCGGTCCCCCGCGGCATCCATCTGGCGCTTGATCTCCTGGTCGTCGGCCTGCATCCACTGCAGGAAACCTGTCAAGCTCGGCACTTCGCCGCGCTCGTAGGCCAGCGCCTGTCCCAGCAGGGCGTCGATCCCGTCCTGCGCCTCGGGTCCGAGCCGCCCGATCAGGCGGCGCCGGCCGTCGTGGCGGATCAGGATGCGCTCGATCAGGTCGTAGGGGCGCAGGAACTCCGCCTCCGCCATCAGGTCGTCGAGGATCGCGTAGGCCTCCGGGAACTCCGTCCGGCGCCGCGTCAGCGCCTGCCAGAGATGCCGCTCGTGGCGGCGATGGGCGAGGTCGAAGAGACCCTGCTCGGACAGCCCGAAGAGCGGCGAGCGCAGCGCGGCGGCGAGCGAAAGGTCGTCCTCGGGCAGGTCGAGCACCTGCAGCACGGCGCCGAGATCGCGCACGGCGAGTTCCGCGCCGAGCTTCAGCCGGTCCGCGCCGGCCACCGGCAGGCCGCGCGCCTTGCAGGCGCCGATGATCTCGTGGAAGAGTTCGGAGCGGCGCTGGACCAGCACCATGATGTCGCCGGGCCGCACCGGTCCGAGGTGCCAGCCCGGCGCGCCCTTGGCCGCCCGGGCCACCGGCGCGCGGCTCTCGATCATGTCGTGGATCGCGTCGGCGATGCGCCGGGCGAGCCGCACGGCGTGATGCGCCTCGCCCGTGCGGTCCACGGGCGCGTACCACGGTTCCTCCTCGGGCTTCTCCGCCCTGGGTACGACGGGCCAGAGGTCCACGCGCCCCGGCATGTCCTCCTTGAAGGCGATATGCGGCTCGCCCCCGGAAAACCCCGCCTCCACGCGCCCCTCGAAGGTCGCGTCGACCGCGCGCAGGATCGCCGGCGAGGAGCGGAAGGAGTGATCGAGCGACAGCGACTGGAGCGGGCGATCCGACCCCCGGAGCCTGCGCGCGAACTCCGCCTGCATCCGGTCGAAGGCGCCCGGATCCGCACCCTGGAAGGAATAGATCGACTGCTTCTTGTCGCCAACCACGAAAAGGCTGCGCCCGGCATCGGGGCGCGCGCCCTCGCCCGCCGTGAACTCCCGCGCCAGGAGCTCGATCACCGCCCACTGCTCGGGGCTCGTGTCCTGCGCCTCGTCCACGAGGATGTGGTCGAGCCCCCCGTCGAGACGGAAGAGCACCCAGTCGGCCACCGCCTCGTCCGAAAGCAGCCGCCGCGCATGCAGGATGAGGTCGTCGAAATCGAGCCATCCGCGGCGCTGCTTCTCCGCCTCCAGCGTCTCGAGGAACGGCCGCGCGAAGGCGTGGAGCGCATGCGTGCGCCGTGCGGCCTCGAGCGCGAGCCGGGGCTCGCGGGCGGCCTCGACCCGCTGCATGAACGCCTCGAGCGCGGGCATGTGCGGCGCGAAGGCGCCGTTCTGGACGCGTTTCGTGGGAAAGCTGCCGATCTTTGCGGCGAAGGGCGCCCTGGCCCCGGCGCCGTAGAGAAAGGCATCCTCGAGCGCGGGCAGCGATGCGAGGCCGAGGCTGTCGATGGCGGCGAGCCTCTGGCCCGCCTTCTCGTCGTTGCCGCCGCTTTCGAGGAGCGCCGGGATCAGCGCGTCCAGAAGCGCCCGCTCGCCCCCGAGAAACACCCGGGCCTCGATCGACGCCGCGTCCGTTCCGGGGGGCAGGCCGAACAGCGAGAGCGCGTCGTCCCATCCCAGCGCGCGCACGAAACCCTCGCGGTGCTTCACGATCTCGGTGGTCAGCCCCTCGAGCGCGCCATCGTCCACCTGCCCGGCCAGCGTCTCCACCGCCGACGCGTCCGGGCCCTCGGCCATGCGTTCCACGATCTCGGCCCGCAGCAGCGCGCCGGCCCGGTCCTCCATCTCGGTGAAACCGGGGGTCACCCCCGCCTCCAGCGGGAACCGGCGCAGAAGCCCCGCGCAGAAGGCGTGGATGGTCTGGATCTTCAGCCCGCCGGGCGCCTCGATCGCCCGGGCGAATAGGGTGCGGGCCCGGCGCAGGCGCGCACGGTCCAGCCGGCCCTCCTCTCCCAGTTTCGCGAGTTCGTCGCGCAGCGCCGCGTCCTCCAGCATGGCCCATTCGCCGAGCCGTTCGAAAAGGCGGTTCTGCATCTCGCTCGCCGCCGCCTTGGTGTAGGTCAGGCAGAGGATGCTCTCGGGCGCGGTGCCGCCGAGCAGAAGACGCGCCACCCGGTCGGTGAGCACGCGGGTCTTGCCCGACCCGGCATTGGCGGCCAGCCAGGTGGAGAAGTCCGGCGCGGCGGCCTCCACCTGCCGCTGGCTGGCGGCGTCGCGGCGGCTCATGCCAGGTCCTCCGGAAGGGGGTCGTCGGCGTCGTCCCATTCGCCGAATCGGGCGAGATGGTCGTACTCGCCGTCCATTCGCTCGCTCTTGACCGCGTGGCGCGACGTGAACCCCTTGCCGGGATCCTGGAAGAGCGCGACGAGGTCGCGGAGGTGCGCCCACACCTCCGCCGGCGGCTCGGCGTCGAGGGGGGCCGCGACCTCTTCGGGCTTCGCGCCGAGCCCGACGAAGGCTGCCCCCGCCACCGGCGCGGGACCGAGCGCCTCGAACGCGCCGCGTTCGGCCATGGCGGCGGTGAGCAGAAGCTGCTTGTCGAACGCGGCCTGCTCCTTCGCGGAGGGCGGCGTCCCGGTCTTGTAATCGTAAAGCCAGAGCGCCCCGTCCTCGCCCCGATCGATCCGGTCGGCCCGGGACGAGAGGGTGAAGCCCAGATCCGTGATCTCTGCCGCGCCCCTGGCCTCGAACGCCACGGCCCGGGCGCGGGCGCGGCGCGTGGCCTCCGTGCCGACGAACCACGGCGCGACTCGGGCGAGGCGCGCCAGCCAGAAGGTCCGTGTGGACGCCCAGGGCACCGCGTCCCGCAACACCTCCCGCGCCACGGAGAGCAGTTCGGCCTCCGTCGTGCGTTCGGGCGCATCCACGCGGTCGCGGACGAAACGTTCCAGGACCGAATGCGCGACGATCCCGCGCAGGAGCGCGTCGGGCGGGCGGTCGAGCGGGTCGAGGGGCCGCAGCCGAAGCACGTGGCGCGCGTAGATCGCGTAAGGGTCGCGGATGAGCTTCTGGATCTCGGTGACGGACAGCCGCGCGGGCCGGGCGTCTGCCGGCGGGCGGGGCGAGGGACGGTGCGCCGGCGCTGCGGGCGGGGCCTCGTCTAGGCGCGCGGCCAGCGCGAGCCAGTGTTCGCCGCGCGCCCGCATCGCCGCGAGCGCCGCGTCGCCCCCCTGGCGCGGAAGCCCGTTCATCAGGTTGGTCAGCCGGTTGAGCCAGCGCGACGGCACGGTCTGCGCGCCCTCGTCCTTGACCGACCGGGTCAGCCAGACCTCCTGCGCGCCCACCGCCTGCTGGAAGTCGTGCGCAGCCAGCCCGATGCCGCGCTCCGGCGACAGGAGGCCGGCCCGCTGCCGCATCGTCCTGTTGAGCCAGGGGTCGGGCGCAACCGGTTCCGGCCACGCGCCCTCGTTCAGGCTGCCGAGGATCAGAAGCTCGGCGCCCTGAACCCGCGCCTCGAGCGTGCCCCAGATGCGGATGTGGGGATGCGCCTCCTCGGCGTCGTGCACCTCCTCGCGGCCCAGCACCGAGGACAGCAGGCGGCTGTAATCATGGGCGTCGATGTGGCCCGCGCGATCCGCCTCCGCGGCGAGCTCGTCCATCACCGCGCGGGCCTTCCGACCGGCGTCCCGATCCCAGAGACCGCCGGCACCGGGCCTGTCCGGCCCGGCGGCGAGCGCTTCGGCGAGGTGCAGGTGCGCGCGCACGCGCTCGGACAGCGGCCGGGGGCCCGGAGCGTCGCGTCCGCAGGCCGTATCGGCAAGCCACGCCGCCCATCCCGTCAGCCCGTCGAGCGACCGCGCCTCGGCGAAGGCCGAAAGGCGGCGCGGCTCCGGGTAGGGCACGCCCTCCCGGCGCAGATACAGTTCGAGCTCGCGGGTGAAGAGAAGGTGGCGGTTCCGGTCCGCGCCCGAATGGGTGAGCGGGTGTTTCAGAAGCGCCAGCAGCGCCCCCGCCGTCAGCCGCCCCTCGAAAAGCCCGGCCACCAGCCGCAGGAAACGCCCGGGCGGCGAAAGCGGCAGCGGCTGGCCCGCGCTGTCGTCGGGCATGATGCCCCAGCGCGCGAGCGCCGCCGACACCTGGCGCGTCAGCGTGCGGTCCGGCGTGATGAGCGCCGCGCGCTGCCCGTTCTCGGCCGCCTGCCGCAACCGCAGCGCGATGGCCGCCGCCTCCTCGCGCTGGCCGGGCGCTTCCAGCAGGGTGACGCCCTCGGCCGCCGGACTCAGCTCGCCCAGACCCGGCCCGTCCGACAGCCACTGGTCGGTCACCGGGGCGGGGCGCAGCGCGAGCGAGACGAGGCGGTTCCGCGCGGCGTTGGGCTCTGGCATGTCGTGCCAGCGCGCGACGTCGCCGGGCGCGAGGCCGAGCGCGGTCATCAGCGGCCGGAAGCGGTATTGCGGGTGATCCTCCTCGGGGCGCGGGCCTTCGTCCATGCCCGCCCAGACCGCGTCGGGCAGCGTGAAATCGAACCCCGGCAACACCACCGCGCCCTGCGGCAGCCGCGCCACCGCCTGCATCAGCATCGCCGTCGCGCCGCGCGAGCCGGTGGATCCCGCCACGATGACGGGGTGGTCGGGCGGCGCGGCCTGCCAGCGGGACACGGTTCGCGCGATCACGTCGCGCTGGCGGCTTCCGGCATCGGGCGGCACGTCCGCCTGCCCGATATAGGTTTCGGCGATCTTCAGGAACCGCAGCGCGCGTTGCCAATGCCCCGACTGGTCCGACACGTCGAGCCCCATCACCGTGGCGGGGGCGACCCCTTCGGCGCCCATTTCGTCCATCAGGTCGGCGAGGCTGTCGGCAAGGTCGTAGAGCGCGTCGCGCGGGGCGACGCCGGGCTCGCGCTCGATCAACGCCGCGATGAGCTGCACCAGTTCCAGCCGCCGGCGGAGCGGCGGCGCGGCGGGCGGGACATGGGCGAGATCCGCGACCTCTCCCAGGTCGGTGACGAGGCGGATGCGGGGCAGAAGCCGCGCCGGCCCCGCGTCGAAGATCTCGCGCAGGCGCCGGGCCATGCGGCGGGTGTTCACGATGACCTCCACCCGCGCCATCGCCTCGGGCGACGCGCCGGCGAGCCGCGCCTCGAGCCCGGCCACCAGCGCGGCGGGAAAATCGACGCCGGGGGGCAGGCCGAAGAGACGCGGATCCTCAGGCGCGAACATCGCGACCCTCCAGCATGGCCTCTGCAAGCGCGATGCCCTCGGGGCGGCCCACGTCGCACCATCGGCCCGGATAGGCCAGCGCGTGGAGACGACCCGCCGCGAGGATCCGGTCCCACAGCAGGTTGAGCGAGAACGCAGTGTCGCGGATGGCGTGCAGCCCCGCGGGATCGACGATCTGGGCGCCGGAATAGACGAGGCCGGGGCCCCGCGTCGCGGACCCGTCAGGCGAGATCGCGAAATCCCCGTGCCCCGCGTGGCCCAGCGCGCGCTCCGGCGGCACGCAGAGCAGAAGCGCGTCCATCCGGGCCGGGTCCCATGCCTCGCGCAGAAGCGCGAGCGGGTTCGGCCCGTCCCAGACGGCGTCGGTGTTCATCGTGAAGACCGGGCCCGGGCCGAGAAGCGGCAGCGCCGCGCGCAAGCCGCCCCCCGTTTCGAGGATGTCGGGCGCCTCGACGGAGAGGCGCACCCCGCGCGGGGCGAGATGCGCCTCGAGCGGGGCAGGCAGGTAGTGGAGGTTGGCGACGACGCGGCGCGCGCCGATCGCTTCGGCGATGTCGAGCGCGTGATCGATCAGAGGCCGGCCGGCGACCTCGATCAGCGGTTTCGGCCGCTCCGCGGTGAGCGCGCCCATGCGCGTGCCGAAGCCCGCGGCGAAAAGCATCACGGCGTCGGGCATGGCCGCCTCAGCGTCTCGAGATGGGCGGGGGACGGCGGCGGAAGCGCCCCGTCGAGCGCGGCCGACAGGGTGGCGAGGGCGGGACGGGACAGGTCCGCCTGCAGATGGGCCCAGACCCTCGGCAGCAGACCGAGGTACCCCGGCTTGCCGTGCATCCGCGCCAGCCGGGCGAAGACGCCGAGGATGCGCAGGTTGCGCTGCACCCCCAGGACGGCCATCGCGGTGCCGAATGCCTCCGCCTGCGTGCCGGTCGCGTCGAGGTAGGCCCGGCGCGCGGCGTCGGCGGCCGCGGGGCTCACGTCGCGCCGGGCATCGGTGAGCAGCGAGGCGAGATCATAGGCCGGGTGGCCCGCGATCGCGTCCTGGAAATCCAGCAGCCCGATGCGCGCAGCCTCGTCGCGCTCGGGCAGCCAGATCAGGTTCTCGGCATGGAAATCGCGCAGGACGAGAACGGTCGCCGCGTCGGCATGCCGTGCGAGCAGGTCCTCCAGCGCCTGCACGGCCTGCCGGCGCCGCGCGTCGGGCATTTCGGGGGCGTAGTGCGTGAACGCGGGGTCGGTCATCGCGGCGAGCCGCGCGGGCGTGGCGGGGTCCACCCGGTCCGGTGGGGCGTGGCGATGAAGCGCCGCCAGCGTCCCGGCCGCGGCCGCATAGAGCCGGGGCTCGGCCGCGGGCTCGGCCGCCGCGACCCGCCCGACAAGCGCGTCGCCCAGGTCTTCGAGCAGCAGGAGCCCGCCCGTCTCGTCCGCGGCGAGAATGCGCGGCGCGCTCAGTCCGAGGCCGAGGAGATGCCGTGCGATCCATCGGAACGGGCGCACGGTCTCTCCGGTCGCAGGGTCGGCATCCATCAGGACCGCGCCCGCGCCGTCCGCGCGCCGCAGCCGCGCGTAGCGTCGGGACGAGGCGTCGCCGGCGAGCGGCCGCGCCGCGGCGTCCTCCCAGCCGGCCACGGCCAGAAAGGCGGCGATACGGCGGGCGCGGTCAGCCATGCACCCGCTCCGCGAGACCCTCGAGCCGCGCCGCCCAGCGCGGATCCTCCCATGTCAGCGTGAGCTCGCGGTCGCTCTCGCCCGGCCCCGGCGCGAACCGGATGGCGAGCGCGTCCGCCGGTGCGGCGTCGCCCAGGCGGTCGGGCCATTCGACAAGGCAGATGGCGGTGTCGAACGCCTCCTCGAGGCCGAGTTCCGCGATCTCGGAACTGTCCGCCAGCCGGTAGAGATCCGCGTGCCAGATCTCGCCGCTGCGGCCGGCATAGCTTTGCACCAGCGTGAAGGTGGGCGAGGGGATATCCTCCGGCGCGGTGAGCAGCGCCGCGATCAGGCAGCGCGCGAAATGCGACTTGCCCGCGCCGACCGGACCCGTGAGGAGCACCGCATCGCCCGGCGCGAGGCGCGCGCCGAGAGCTTCGGCGAAGGCGCAGGTCGCCTCTGGCGAAGATGCGTGAAAGGACAGGGGGCTGCGGCTCATCTGGCCGAGACTATCGCGCCCGCCCCCGGCCGCAAGCGCAGATCAGCCCACATCCGCGGTGCGCTGCCCGCCGGGGCCGGGCGGGCCGGGTGCGGCAAGCAGGCGGCGCGGGTCGATGCCGAAGCTCACGACCGCCGCGCCGCCGCCGAGCGGGCGCACGCGGACATCGAGCCGCGGCCCGTCGCGATGCACCGCCGCGTCCCGCCACGACGCCGTCCGCGCCCCGGCCGAAAGCGCGGCGGCCAGCCCGTCCCAATCCGGACCCGGGCGGCAGGCCGTCTGCCAGAGGCGCAGCGCCTCGGCGGCGGTGGTGTCGCGGATGCGGGCGTCCGGGTTCACCGCCCAGAGCCGCCGGTAGGCGCGGTTCGTGAAGACGATCACGCCCTGTGGCGAGAAGACGGCGAGCGCCTCCTCGAGGGCATCGAGCACGGCCTGCCCGAGTTCGATTTCCGTGCGGAACCGGCGGGTCAGGGAAACCTCGGCGGTGATGTCCTCGAACAGGAACGCCACGGCGCCGTCCGGGTGGGGCCGTCCCGTCACGCGATAGGTCAGTCCCGAGGGCAGGCTCCAGCTCTCGGCGCAGCGCCCGGTGGAGGCGGCGGTGGCCAGCGCCTCGGTCGCCTCGCGCCAGGAGCCGTAATCCTTGGGCTCGGGCATGATGCGGCGCTCGCGCAGCTGGTCGAAGAAGGTGGCGAGCGCGGGACGCGCGCTCAGCAGGTCGGCGGGCATCCCGGTCAGATCGAGAAGCGCCGGGTTGAAGAGGACGAGGCGCCTCTCGCGGTCGAAGACGGCCAGGCCGATCGAAAGCTCCGCAAAGATCTTCGTCAGGGTCTGCACGAACTGGCGCTGCGCGGCGGCGCTCGCCACCGCGGCATCCACGTTGGTGGCGAAGTGCACCCATTCGCCGCCCGCCGGCACGGTCCGGATGTCGAACCAGTGGATCGGCGTTCCGTTCGGGCGATTGACCGCATGGCGCGCCGGCGGGTCGCCCGGGGCGGGCCGCGGCAGGTCGAAGAGCCTGGGCGGTACGGCCCCCTCGGCCCAGCTCCGGGTCTGTTCCGCAAGGGCGAGATAGGCGCGGTTTGCCCAGACGACGCGGCCGGTCGCGTCGGTGCGCCAGCAGGGGTCGGGCGCGTGGGTGGTGGCATGGCGCAGCGTCGCGCAGTCCAGCCGCGCAAGAGCGAGGCGGTGCCGGTCCGAGGCGTCGATCTCGGGCTCCTCGATCTCGACGCGCAGCACGCCGCCCTGGCGCTGCAACACGAGGCAAGCGTCGTCTTCCTCGTCCGCCGTGGGTAGCCGCGTCCCGCCCTCGGGCACCCCGTCGGGGGTCTCGGGGAAGGCGGGGAAGCGCGGGCCGAGGCAGGCGCGCAGCCGCGCCCAGTCATCCAACGCCGCCGCGTCCCGTGGAAGAAGCGCGAGCGCCGGCGCGCTGGCGTCGGCGATGTCGGGCCCCTCCATCAGGAACACGACCGCCTCGCCGTGGGGATCGGCGACAACAACGGCGTCGTCGCGCGAAACCCTGGGCACGAGCCACGCCCCGAGAAGCGCGGCGGCAAGGCTGCCCAGGGCGATCGCGGCGAATGTTGCGGCGTCGGGCATGGCCCGTCGGCCTCCGGCAGCTGGTGGCGACGCGGCAAGCCTGATCGGAGAAAGGTTAACGAAGTGTAAAGGCCGCGGCGCCCGTCACGCCTCGATGGGCCGGTTGGGCCCGGCCGACGGCACCGGATCCTCGCCGCTGCGCGCATCGATCTTGCGCCGTGGCCAGCTCACCTCGACCACCGCGCCGGACCGCTCCGGCCGTCGTTCGCGCGGTGCGGCCTGGTCCGCGCCGTTGGCGAAGCTGAGCTGCGCGCCCGTGCGCTCCAGCAGCGTCTTGGCGATGAAGAGACCAAGGCCCATGCCCTCGTATTGCGGGCGCGCGACGAGGTCCCGCACGCTCCGGCGGCGGCGCATGAAGGGCTCGCCGATCCGTGCCAGCACCTGCGGCGGGAAGCCGTCGCCGTCGTCCATGATCCGGACCGAGATCCAGTCGGCGCTCCAGCGCGCCTCGACCCAGACGGTGTCGTGCGCGAAGTCGACGGCGTTCTGGACCAGGTTCCGCAAGCCGTGGATGATCTCGGGCCGGCGGTGGATCGCGGGGGGCAAGGGCTCGGCGCCGGCGCCGAGGGACTGTTCGAACACGATCGTCTTGCCGCGGTTCTGGTGCGGCTCGACCGCCTCGCGAAGCACCTCGGTCAGGGGCGCCTGCCGCAGGTGCAGGTCTTCCTTCCCGGCGCGCCCCATGGAGCGCAGGATGTCGCGGCATCGGTCGGCCTGCGCGGCGATCAGCCGCGCGTCCTCCGAGAGTTCGGGATTGCGGGAGAGTTCCTCGGCCAGTTCGCCGGCGGCCAGCTTGATGGTCGCCAGCGGTGTGCCCAGCTCGTGCGCGGCGGCGGCCACGACGCCGCCCAGGTCGGTCAGCTTCTGCTCCCGGGCGAGGGCCATCTGCGTGGCCGTCAATGCGTCGGACATGGCGTGCATCTCCTGCGCGACGCGCCGCGAGTAGATCGACAGGAAGGCCAGCGCGATGATCAGCGCGGCCCAGACTCCGAAAAGGTAGAGCGGCGGCATCTCGAGCGCGGCGCCGTCCGGCAGCCGCAGCGGCACGTGCCAGACCGCGAGCGCCGAGACCACGGTCATCGCCACGGCGGCGAGAAAGAGCGTGGAGCCGAGCGCCAGCACCGACGCCGACACCGTGACGGGGCCGAGCAGCAGCAGGGCGAAGGGATTGTGGAGGCCGCCGGTCAGCGCGAGCAGCAGCGCGAGCTGCAGGATGTCGAAGAGCGCCATCAGCATCGTCTCGCGCTCCGACAGGCGCCGGTTGCCCGGAAAGACGAACATCGCGACCAGGTTGACGATGATCGAGGCCGAGATCACCAGAAGGCAGGGCCCGAGCGGCAGCACCAGACCGACATGCTCGCGGGCGATCAGCAGCGCCACCAACTGCCCGAAGATCGCCATCCACCGCAGCAGGATCGTCGTGCGCAGGCGGATCCAGTCGCGCCGCCGTCGCCCGGGCAGCATGGTCAGCGAGGTGTCGGTCATCTGCGCTTTCCTGCCGCTTGCATCCGCCCCTGCAATCATTAGGTCTCATGGCGACAGCTTCAACTTCGGAGACGCGTCCCGCAGGCGCGGACATGATCATGATGCGATGGATTGCGCTTGCCGCGGCCGGTGTGGCCGGTCTTGGCCTCGGCCTCGTCCTTCTGGTGGGCGGCGACAGGGTCACGGGCTCCACGAGCGGCGAGGGCGACAGGTTCGCGCAGTGCCGTGGCGCACAGGTCGCAGGGGGTTCGGGCCAGATCGGCGGCTCCTTCGAACTCGTGAACGCGGCCGGGGACACCGTGACCGACGCGGACGTCATCACGAAGCCGTCGCTGCTCTACTTCGGCTACACCTTCTGCCCCGATGTCTGCCCGCTCGACACGGCGCGGAACGTCGCGGCGGTGGAGATCCTGGAAGAGCGCGGGCACATCGTCACCCCGGTCTTCATCTCGATCGATCCCGAGCGCGACACACCGGAGGTGGTCGGCGCCTTCGCCGAGAACCTGCATCCCCGCATGGTGGGGCTCACCGGCTCGCCCGAGCAGGTGAAGGCGGCAAGCCAGACCTTCCGCACCTACTACAACAGGCAAGCGAGCGACGACCCCTACTACCTGGTCGATCACTCCACCTTCACCTACCTCGTGCTGCCCGGCCACGGCTTCGTGGAGTTTTTCCGGCGCGATGCGGGGCCCGAAGACCTGGCCGACCGGGTGCAATGCTTCGTCGAGGCGATGTGAGCGGCGTTTGACCCCTGCATGGTGACGACCTAACTATCAAGGCATGTTGGATATGCCGGAGGCCGAAGTGGCCGACACCCAGACACTCGATCTTGGCCCCGACCGCACGCTGCTGCTCGTCGACGATGACGAATCGTTCCTGCGTCGGCTGGCCAAGGCCATGGAGAAACGCGGTTTCGACGTGCGGACCGCCGAAAGCGTGGCGGACGGTCGCGCCGCCGTGGCCGGGGACGCGCCCGCCTACGCGGTGATCGATCTTCGCCTTGGCGATGGCAACGGGCTCGACGTGGTCGAGGATCTGCGCAAGGCGCGGCCCGATGCGCGGATCGTGGTGCTGACGGGCTACGGGGCCATCGCCACCGCGGTCGCGGCCGTGAAGATCGGTGCGACGGATTACCTGTCGAAACCCGCGGACGCGACCGACATCGTCAACGCGCTTGTCGCCGGCGACGAGGATCTGCCCCCGCCCCCCGAAAACCCGATGAGCGCCGACCGCGTGCGCTGGGAACATATCCAGCGGGTCTACGAGCTGTGCGATCGCAACGTGTCGGAAACCGCGCGGCGGCTCAACATGCACCGCCGCACCCTGCAGCGCATCCTGGCCAAGCGGAGCCCGCGTTGAGCGTCGTGCGGCCGGCCGTCGCGTTGCTTCTGGCCGGAGCGCTCGCCGCCTGTGCGCCGGTGGCGCCGCAACCGCCCGCAGGGGCGCAATTACGCTTGTCGCCGAGCGGGCTCGACGTTGCGGGAACCGGCCTCGAGGTCGGATTCGGCCGCACGCAGGAAAGCGCCACGGACACGCTGCGCGACATACTCGGCTCCCCCGCCCCGCCGCAACGCTCGGTCGCCTGCGCGGGCGTGCAGACGGTGCGCTGGGCCGAAGAGGGCCTTTCGCTCCATTTCGCCCGCGACGCTTTCGTCGGATGGGAGGCGGTGCCCGCGCCTCGGCCGATCCCGAGCGCAAGCGGCCTTCGCGCCGGCGGCCCGGCCCCGGGCGGCGCGGGGCTCGGCCCCTTCGAGCGCGACGGGATACGCGGCCTTTCCGGGCCGGACGGCGAGATTTCCCGGCTCTGGGCCGGGCGCGACTGCCCGACGGGCGGCGTCGGCTAACCAAGCGCCTCGAGGAGGTCCGCGTGCCGCCGCCTGTAGGCGGTACGAACCTCCACGGGCGGGCGCGGCCGGATCACGATACCCTCGATCAGGCCGGCGTCGGGCCGGCCGAAGAAACGGTCCGCCTCGCGCGCGTCGAAGCCCGCGATCTGCGTCGCCTCGAGCCATGCGCTCACCCGGTCGGCGCGCTTGATCTGCTTCTTCAGTTTCGCGCCGCATTCCGCCTGCAGGCCGAAGCGCAGGTGGATCGCCGCCTGAAGCCGCGCCTCGAGCGCGCCGTACCCCGGCCCGACGGCGGATTTGACCGGCGAGATCATGTCGCCGATCACGTATTCCGGCGCATCGTGCAGAAGCGCGGCGAGGCGCGCGGCGGGCCCTGCCCCGGGATGCATCCGGGCGAAGAGCTCCTCGACCAGGAGCGAATGCTCGGCCACCGAATAGGGCCAGTCGCCTTCGGTCTGGCCGTTCCAGCGCGCGACGAAGGCAAGGCCGTGGGCGATGTCCTCGATCTCGATGTCGACGGGCGTCGGATCGAGAAGGTCGAGCCGGCGGCCCGAGAGCATTCTCTGCCAGGCGCGGGGCGGGGCTTTCGGCATGGCGCGGTCCCGGATGAACGGATCGCCGCTCTCCTAGCAGAGCGGCCGGCCGCTCCGCCAGACCCGCGCCGCGCGGGCGGATCGGTCCCGCGGCTTCGGGCGGCGACATGTCGCGCCCGTGGCGCCGTGTTTCCGGTATTTCAGCCGATTCGATCCGATCTTTCGGTATTGCGCCGGTCCGCGGGGCCTCCGAACGGCGTTCCGGGCCCCCGGGCGCGTTGAACATGGCCGGCACGGTCGCTATAGCGATAGCCGACAGCCAGCCATCAAGCAGGAGCCGCCCCGTGGCCAAGGACTACATCGTCAAGGACATCTCGCTTGCCGGCTACGGCCGCAAGGAACTCGACATCGCCGAAACGGAGATGCCGGGCCTCATGGCGCTGCGCGAGGAATACGGCGCGTCGAAGCCGCTCGCCGGGGCGCGCATCGCCGGCAGCCTGCACATGACGATCCAGACCGCCGTGCTGATCGAGACGCTGACGGCGCTCGGCGCCGAGGTGCGCTGGGCCTCCTGCAACATCTTCTCCACCCAGGATCACGCCGCCGCGGCCATCGCCGAGACGGGCACGCCGGTCTTCGCCGTGAAGGGCGAGACGCTGGAGGAGTACTGGGACTACTGCGACCGCATCTTCCATTTCGAGGAAGGCGGCGCGAACATGATCCTCGACGATGGCGGCGACGCCACGCTCTACATCCTGATGGGGGCCCGCGTGGAGGAAGGCGAGGAGGATCTCATCGCCGTGCCGACCTCCGAGGAGGAGGAGGCGCTTTTCGCCCAGATCCGCAAGCGCATGGCCGAAAGCCCCGGCTGGTTCACGAAACAGCGCCACATGATCAGGGGCGTGACCGAAGAGACCACTACGGGCGTCAACCGGCTCTACAAGATGATGGAGAAGGGGCACCTGCCCTTCCCCGCGATCAACGTCAACGACAGCGTCACCAAGTCGAAGTTCGACAACAAGTACGGCTGCAAGGAAAGCCTCGTGGACGGCATCCGGCGGGCGACCGACACGATGATGGCGGGCAAGGTGGCGGTCGTCTGCGGATACGGCGACGTGGGCAAGGGCTCCGCGGCCAGCCTGCGGGGCGCGGGCGCCCGCGTGAAGGTGACCGAGGTGGATCCGATCTGCGCGCTCCAGGCCGCGATGGACGGCTTCGAGGTCGTGCTGCTGGAGGACGTCGTCTCGAGCGCGGACATCTTCATCACCACCACCGGCAACAAGGACGTCATCCGCCTCGAGCACATGCGCGACATGAAGGACATGGCGATCGTCGGCAACATCGGCCATTTCGACAACGAGATCCAGGTCGCGGCGCTGAAGAACCACAAGTGGACCAACATCAAGGACCAGGTGGACATGATCGAGATGCCGGCGGGCAACCGGATCATCCTTCTGTCCGAAGGGCGTCTGCTGAACCTCGGCAACGCCACGGGGCATCCGTCCTTCGTGATGTCGGCCTCCTTCACCAACCAGGTGCTCGCGCAGATCGAGATCTGGACGAAGGGCGACCAGTACGAGAACAAGGTCTACGTCCTGCCCAAGCACCTCGACGAGAAGGTGGCGCGTCTGCACCTCGAGAAGATCGGCGCGAAGCTCACCCCGCTCGATCCCGAGCAGGCGGCGTATATCGGCGTGACGCCCGAAGGTCCCTTCAAGCCCGAGCATTACCGCTACTGAGGGCATCCCGTCCCGGGCGCCCCGCGCAAGAAACGTCTTGAGGTGACGTTGCGTGAGGGTAGACTGGCGCCGGGCCCGCGGTTTGCCCGCAGCGGCGTGTTGGGACAGGGAGTGTTTTCGGATGGGACGAAGAGAGGAACTGATCGAGGTCTACGCCGACGATCTGAAAAAGAAGTGCGGCGTGACGCCGGACATGGACCTTCTGACCAAGGTCACGATCGGCTGCGGCCCGGCGATCTACGACGCGGACGCGTCCACGGTTGCCTCGAGCCAGCCCGGGGAACTCGAGACGGTGAAGCAGAACTTCCTCGTCAAGAAACTCGGCCTCAAGGACGGTCCGGAACTCGACGATGCCATCCAGAAGGTGATCGAGACCTACGGCGCCTCGGAGCGCAACAAGTATCGTGCCGTGGTCTATTATCTCCTGACCAAGCATTTCGGCAAGGAAGCCGTCTACGCCTGATCGCCCGATCCGGGCAATTCTAGGTACTTCCGGTTTGCGCCGCGCCCCTGACCGGCGCTATCCTGAGAGTAGAGGCCAGAATGGCCGGAACCGACAGGACGCATGTCTGGTGTGTGGGATCACCGGGAGTGGCGGAGGGTTCCGGCGTGGCCGGCCCTCCGTTTTCCGTGTCAGGACTCCGGGTCCGCCTCACCCATCTCGCAGACACGGCGCCATTCCGCCGCCGACACGGGCTGGACCGACAGGCGCGGGTTCTTCACAAGCACCATCTCCGCCAGCTCCGGGTCGGCCTTGATCTCGTCCAGCGTCACGGGCCGGGGAAAGGGGGCCACGGCCTTCACGTCCACGCAGTCCCAGCGCGGGTCGTCGCTGGTGCTGTCGGGATGCGCCTCGGCGATCACCTCGACGATGCCCACGACCGCCTTGTCGGTCTGCGAGTGGTAGAAGAATCCGCGATCGCCCACCGCCATCTCGCGCATGAAGTTGCGCGCCTGGTAGTTTCGCACGCCGTCCCATTCCTCGCCGGCGTCCCCCTTGGCGACCTGGTCGTCCCAGGACCAGGTGTCGGGTTCCGACTTGAAGAGCCAGTAACGCATCTCGCCTCCTATTCCGCGCGCAGCGGCCGCGCCAGAAGCATGTCCATCGCCTGCGTCACGTCAAGCCGCCCCTCCAGCAAGGCGACGACGGCTTCGGTGATGGGCATCTCCACCCCGAGCCGCGCGGCGCGCTGGGCCACCGCGCGGGCGGTTGCCGCGCCCTCCACGGTGACCGCCGGGTCGAACGCGTCCCCCCGCCCCAGCGCGAGCCCGCGCCGGTAGTTCCGCGAGCCTTCGGAGGTGCAGGTGAGCGCGAGATCGCCGAAACCCGAAAGCCCGGCGAGCGTCGCCGGGTCGGCCCCCTGCGCCACCGCCATGCGGTTCATCTCGGCGAAGCCCCGCGTCATCACCGCCGCGCGCGCGCTTTCGCCCAGCCCGGCCCCGATCGCGGCGCCGCAAGCGATGGCGATGACGTTCTTGAGCGCGCCGCCAAGCTCCGCTCCCACTATGTCGGCGGTGCGGTAAAGCCGCAGCACGGGCGTCGAGAGCAGCGCCTGCAGCGCCTCGCCCGCCGCCTCGTCGGCGCAGGCGAGCGTGAGCGCTGTCGGCAGCCCGCGCGCGATGTCATGGGCGAAGCTCGGTCCCGTGAGGATGGCGGCGGACGCCCCGGGCAACGCCTTGGCCAGAACCTCGGCCGGGCCCAGCGTCGTGCCGAGTTCGACCCCCTTGCAACAGGCGACGAGGCGGTGCGGGGCAAGCGTTTCCGCCTCGGCTTCGACCAGCCCGCGCAGCGCCTGCATCGGCACGGCGAGCAGGATCGCCTTGGCCCCCGAAAGCGCGGCGACGTCCGCGACGGGCGACAGGCCCGGTGGCAGGGCGTGACCGGGAAGGTGGCGGCGGTTCTCGCGCGACTGCGTCATCGCGGTCACGTGTGACGGGTCGCGCGCCCAGAGACGCACCTCGCGTCCCGCACCTGCAAGCGCGATGCCGAGCGCGGTGCCGAACGCGCCCCCGCCCGCGATGCCGATCATGCCTTGGCCCCCTTGCGCCCACCGCCGAGCAACCCGGCCCGCCCCGGATCGAGCGGCCAGCGCGGCCGCGCGGCAAGCTCCATCCCGTCGCGCCGGCCGGCGCGGTAAAGTTCGAGCCCGGCCCAGGCGATCATCGCCGCGTTGTCGGTGCAAAGCGCGAGGGGCGGCGCGACGAAGCGCGCGCCGACGTCGCGCGCGACCCGCTCGATCGCGGTGCGTATCGTGGCGTTCGCCGCGACCCCACCCGCCACGGCGAGGGAGGGGGCGGCGGGCGTCTGTGCGAGATGGGCGTGAAGCGCCCGCCGGGTCTTTTCGGCCAGCACCTCGGCGACCGCCGCCTGGAACCCGGCGCAGAGATCCGCGCGGTCGGCGCGCGTCAGCCCGCCCTGCTGCGCCACCAGCCGGTCGCGCGCGCGCAGCACGGCGGTCTTCAGCCCCGAGAACGACATGTCGCATCCCGCCCGGTCGAGAAGCGGGCGCGGGAAATCGAAGCGCGCCGGATCGCCCGCCGCGGCCTCCCGCTCCACCGACGGCCCCCCGGGCTGGGGCAGGCCCAGCAGGCGCGCCACCTTGTCGAACGCCTCGCCCGGCGCGTCGTCGATGGTGCCGCCGAGCCGGTGGAACGCCTCCGCGCCGCGCACCTCCAGAAGCTGGCAGTGCCCGCCCGAGACGAGAAGGATCAGATAGGGGAACGCCAACCCGTCGGTCAGGCGGGGCGTCAGCGCGTGGCCCGCGAGGTGGTTCACGGCGACGAGCGGCAGACCGGCCCCGGCGGCGATCCCCTTCGCGCACATCACCCCGGCCAGGACGCCCCCGATGAGGCCCGGACCCGCCGTCACCGCCACGGCGTCCATCTGCCTGAGCGTGAGCCCCGAAACCGACAGCGCCTCCGTCACGCAGAGGTCGAGCCGTTCCGCGTGCGCCCGGGCGGCGATCTCGGGGACGATGCCGCCATAGGCCGCGTGCAGCTCGCCCTGTCCCTTCACGACGGAGGCGAGGATTTCGGGCCGATCATCCGCACGTTGCCGCACGACCGCGGCAGCGGTATCATCGCAACTGCTTTCCAGCCCCAATATGGTGAGCTGATCCGCCACAACGCCTCCCGATGCTTCGGAACGCTCTCCCGTAGCACCGTGCCCGCGTCCGAACAATGGCCCGCCCATGCCGCCCCCGCCCGTCCTTTTGCTGACCCGGCCCCATGACGCCTCGGAGCGATTCGCGACCGAGCTTTCGCGGATCCTGGGCGACGCCGCGCCGGAGGTCTGCATCTCGCCGCTGATGCGCGTCGATTTCGCGGGCCGGCTGCCCGGCATGGCCGATGTTGCGGCGCTGGTCTTCACCTCGGCCAACGGGGTCCGCGCCTTTGTCGCGGCGGGCGGGCCCCGCGGCCTGCCTGCCTTCGCCGTGGGCGAGGCGACGGCAGAGGCGGCGCGCCGCGCAGGCATCTCCGCGCAGCCCGCGGGCGGCGACGCGCAGGCGCTCGTGGCGCATGTCGCGGCGCGGCGGCCCGCGGGGCGCATCGTGCATGTCCGCGGCGAGCATGCCCGGGGCGATGTCGCGATGCGGCTTCGTGCGGCGGGGCTTCGCGTGGAGGAGGCGGTGCTTTACCGCCAGGTGCTCTTGCCCTTCACGGATAGCGCCCGCCGCGTCCTGGCAGGGCGCGCGCCGGTCGTCGCGCCGCTCTTCTCGCCGCGCACGGCCGAGCAGTTCGCGCGGCAGCATCGCGGCGGCGCGCCGCTCTGGCTCGTCGCGATGAGCGAGGCCGTGGCCGGGCGGGTGAGCCATCTTCCGGCCCGCCGCATCGCCGTGGCGACGCGGCCCGACGCCCCTTCCATGCTGAAGGGCGTGGCGCAACTTATTGAAAGCGCCGTGCGGCTTGAGAGCGATGAGGGTGCCGGGTAAGGTCGCTCCGGCGACAGTGCAGCCGGACGAGAATCGAAAGGTGGGTGAGACGTGGCAGACCGGGACAAGACGCGGAAGCCCTCCGAGACCGAAGACGAGGACAAGGCCGCCGCGACGGTCGACGGCTCCGAGCCGGAGCAAGGCGAAGACGGCGCCGAAAACGACAGCGCCCGGGACGAGGACACCCCCGACCGAGCGGAACACCCGGGGGCCTACGAACCCGACGCTTTTCCCGAAGGCGAGGACGCGCCCGCCGCGATGTCGGATGCCGGCCCCGGCGCGGTCGAGGATGACGCACCCGACACCGGCGCGGGCCCGGACGTAGAGGCCGGGAGCGGAGAGGCGCCGCAGACCGGAACGGCCGACGATGAACCCGACGAGGCGCCGCCCGAGCAGCCTTGGGGCGGCGGCGAGGAGCCGCAGCAGGTAGAGCCGGAAGACACCGCCGATGACGCGGACCGGACCGGCGCGCCCGTCGCCGAGGCCGCGGGGGGCGCCGCCGCCGGCGCGGCGGCCGGTGCCGCCGCCGCCAGCGCGAGCGCGGACGACGAGGCGCGATCGTCCCGCGAGACGCGGTCCGCGCCCGCCACGCGCGAAACGATCGTGCGGAAGGGCGGTTTCTGGCCCATGCTTTTCGGCGGCATCGCCGCCGCCGCGCTGGGGTTCGGCGCCGCGCAGGTCATCGACCCCGAGGCGCTGGGCCTGCCGGGACGGGACGACACCGAACTGGAAGACGCGCTTGCCGCGCAGTCCGACCGAATCGCGGAGCTGCGCCAGCAGCTCGCGGCGCTGAGCGACGACGCCCCCGATATTTCGTCTCTCGACGCGCGGCTGGAGGAGATGGCGGGCGCCATCTCCGGCCTGCAATCGGATCTGACGGGCCTTTCCGACGAGGTGGCGGCGCTGTCGTCCTCCGCCGCGCGGATCGACGAGATCGCCGCACGGCTGGGCGACATCGACGCACGGCTTGCCGAGGTCGAGAAGCGCCCCGCGGCCGAGAACGTCGAAGCCAGCGTGATCGCGGCGTATGAGCGTGAACTCCAGGCCTTGCAGGAGTCCGTGGCGGCGCAGCGCGCCGAGGTGGAGCGGATGGTGGAAGAGGCCACCGCCCGCGAGGCGGACGCCGCCGAGGCCGCACGCCGTGCCGAAGCCGTGTCCGCGCTCGCGCGGATCGTGTCGGCCATCGATGCCGGGCAGCCATATGACGCCGCGCTCGACACGCTTTCGGACAGGCTGGACGGGTCCGTGCCCGAGGGCCTTGCCGCCGCCGCCGCCGACGGCGTGGCCCCGCTCGCCGCCTTGCAGGACGCCTTCCCCGACGTGGCGCGCGCCGCGCTCGCCGCCGCGCGGAACGCCGAGGCGCCCCCCGAGGATGCCGGCGGACGGCTGATGAACTTCCTGCGTGACGAACTCGGCGCGCGCTCGACCATCGCCCGCGAGGGCGACGACGCCGATGCGGTGCTGTCGCGCGCCGAGGCCGCGGTGCGTGCCGGCGAGCTTGGCGCGGCGCTCGAGGAGCTCGCGGCGCTGCCGGAACCCGCCCGGGCCGAAATGGCGGCATGGGAGGAGCGCGCGCGCGCCCGGGTCGCCGCCACCTCCGCCGTGGACGCGCTCGCGCAGCGCCTGAACGAGGAATAGCCGCATGCTCTGGTCCCTTATCAAGATCCTGCTTTTCGTCGCCGCCGTGGCCGGTCTCGCCTACGGCGCGACGTGGCTTCTGGACGCCGAGGGCGGGGTTCAGATCACCGTGGCGAATACCGAGTTCACCCTCGGCGCGTTGCAGTCGGCGATCGCGCTGCTTCTTCTCGTCGTGGTGCTCTATGTCGTTCTCAAGCTGGTCTCGCTCCTGGTGGCGACGCTGCGGTTCATCAACGGTGACGAGACGGCGATCAGCCGGCATTTCACTCGCAACCGGGAAAAGAAGGGCCTGCGCGCCGTGAGCGACAGTCTCATGGCGCTGGCCGCGGGGGACGGGCAGGCGGCGATCTCCAGCGCGCGGCAAGCCCGCAAGTATCTCGACAAGCCCGAACTGACCAACATCCTCATCGCCCAGGGCGCGGAAGCCGCGGGCGATGCGAAGGTCGCCGAGGCGACCTACAAGAAGCTCGTTGCCGAGGAGCGGACCCGCTTCGTCGGTCTGCGTGGGATCCTCAAGCAGAAGCTCGCCGCGGGCGATACCGACACCGCCCTGAAACTCGCGGAGCGGGCCTTCGCGATCCGTCCGCGCAACGAGGAGATGCAGGATACGCTTCTCAAGCTTCAGGCCGAATGCAAGGACTGGGCCGGGGCGCGCAAGACGCTGGCCGCCAAGCTGAAGCATGGTGCGATGCCGCGCGACCTGCACAAGCGCCGCGACGCGGTGCTCGCGCTTTCCGAGGCGAAGGAAGTGCTCGACGAGGGGAGCGACATCAAGGCGCGCGAGGCCGCGATCGAGGCCAACCGCCGCTCGCCCGACCTCATTCCCGCCGCGGTCATGGCGGCGCGCGGCTACATCGAGAAGGGCAAGCCGCGCTATGCCGCGCGTCTTCTGAAAAAGGCGTGGGGCGTGCGGCCCCATCCGGATCTCGCCGCCGCCTTCGCCGAGATCGCCCCGGACGAGACGCCGGCGAAGCGCCTGAAGCGCTTCGAGGAGCTGGTGCAGACCAATCCGGGGGACCGCGAGTCGAAGCTTCTGAAAGCGGAGCTGCACATCGCGGCCGAGGATTTTCCCGCGGCGCGCCGCGCGATCGGCGACCTGGTCGAGACGGATCCGGACACGCGCGTTCTGACCACGATGGCGGCGATCGAGCGGGGCGAAGGCGCGCCGGACGAGGTCGTGCGCGGCTGGCTGGCGCGCGCTGTCACCGCGCCGCGCGGCCCGCAATGGGTGTGCGACAACTGCCATGCGGTTGCAGCCGACTGGGGGCCTATCTGCCACAACTGCGGCGGCTTCGACACGCTGAGCTGGAAACGCCCGCAAGAGCCGGAGCAGACGGCGGCCTCGACCGAGGCGATGCTGCCGCTGATCGTGGGCCATGGCGCCCGCCGGGAGGACGTCGCGGAGGCCGAGGTCCTGCCCGCCGGGTCCGGGCAGTCCGATCGCGCCCGGGATGCCGGCTCCGCGAACGAGGCGGAGGAGGCCGGAAAGGGAGAAACCGTCGAGGCCGAAGCTGCGGACGAGACGCGAAAATAGCCCTTTTCGCCCGCGCCACCCGGTGCTAAGAGCCACGCCCACGGCGCCGGTGTAGC
This sequence comes from Rhodosalinus sp. 5P4, assembly GCF_041365695.1. Classification (NCBI taxonomy): domain Bacteria; kingdom Pseudomonadati; phylum Pseudomonadota; class Alphaproteobacteria; order Rhodobacterales; family Paracoccaceae; genus Rhodosalinus; species Rhodosalinus sp. 5P4. The sequence goes on along the minus strand of NZ_JBGFSJ010000005.1, from coordinate 211,735 downwards.
TCAGCTGGTAGAGCACGTCATTCGTAATGATGGGGTCGGGGGTTCGAGTCCCTTCACCGGCACCACCCATCCCCGTCACCTGTCGCCGAGGTGCGACGCCATGGCTGCGCATGACCGGGAAGACATCGTTCTCGCCGGGGCGAGCGGTCGGGTCGGGCGCCTTCTGCGCCGGGCGTGGTGCATAGCGCCGGGGCCCGGCGCCGGGCTCGTTCCGATCGCCCGGCGGCCCGGGCCCGGCACGCTCGCCTGGGATTCCCTCGAAGCGCCGGGCGCATTGTCTCGCCTGCTCGCGGGGCGCGCCTCCCGCATCGCCGCCATGGTTGTCCTGACGGGCATCACGCCAGGGCCGGGGGTCCGGCTGGATCTCAATGCGCCGCTGGCGCGCGGCAGTCTGGACGGGGCGCGGGCGGCGGGGATCGAACGCGTGCTTTTCGCCTCCTCCGCGGCGGTTTACGGACCCGGTGGCGGCAGGCGCCCGTTCTCGGAGAAGGACCCGCCCGCGCCGGCGACCGCCTATGGCGCGGCCAAGCGGGATGCCGAAGCCGAGGTCGCGCGCTTTCGGGATCTCGGCATGGAGGTCGCGATCCTGCGCATCGGCAACGTTCTGGGCGCGGACGCGCTGATGCGCAGCGCGGAAAACGCCACGCCCGATGCGCCGCTCGCCCTCGACCGCTTCGCCAGCGGGCACGGCCCGGTCCGGAGCTACATCGGCCCCCTCGGGCTCGCCCGGGTGATCGCCGCGCTCGCCATGCATCCCGGGCCGCTGCCCGATCTGCTGAACGTGGCCGCCCCGGAACCCGTGGCGATGGAGGATCTTCTGCAAGCGGCCGGCGTGCCGTGGCGCTGGACGCCCGCGCCCGGTGCCGCTCAGGAACGCGTCACGCTGGACTGCGCCCGGCTGACCGCACTTCTGCCCGGCCTGCCGCTCGCCGAGACCGCCGCGGCCATGGTCGCCGAAGGCGCCGCGTTGCCGCCCCTGCCGGCGGCATGAGGGATCACGCGCCGAACCCGGCGCGCCCCACGCCCTCGTAGGCCTCGAAGCCCGCGTCCCGCACGTCCTGCGGCGCGTAGACGTTTCTCAGGTCGGCCATGCGGGGCGCGGCCATCTGCCGTGCCAAACGCTTCAGGTCGAGCGCCCGGAACTCGTTCCACTCCGTCAGGATGACGAGAAGATCGGCCTCCTGCGCCGCCTCGTAGGCGTCCTCCACCCAGCTGACGCCGGGCAGCAGGGCCTCTCCCTCGCGCCGCCCCTGGGGGTCCGTCACCCGGACCCTGGCGCCGCCGCCCACCAGCGACGGCACGATGGTGAGGGCCGGCGCGTCCCGCATGTCGTCGGTGTTGGGCTTGAAGGTGACGCCCAGCACCGCGACCGTCTTGTTGTTGAAGCTGCCGCCGCAGAGATCGAGCAGCTTCTCGATCATCCGCCGCTTCACCTCCTCGTTGACTTTGATGACCGTCTCGGTGATCTGCATCGGCATCGCGTGTTCCTGCCCGATCCGGGCCAGCGCCCGGGTGTCCTTGGGAAAGCACGACCCGCCATAGCCCGGCCCGGCATGGAGGAACTTGTTGCCGATCCGGTTGTCGAGACCCATCCCGTGCGCCACCTGCTTCACGTCCGCGCCCACCCGCTCGCACAACCCGGCGATCTCGTTGATGAAGGTGATCTTGGCGGCGAGAAAGGCGTTGGCCGCGTACTTGATCATTTCCGCCGACTCGAGGTCGATGGTCAGGATCGGGAAGTCGCGCAGGTAGAGCGGGCGGTAGATCTCTGACATCACCTTCGCCGCGCGATCGGACTGAACCCCCACCACGACGCGGTCGGGGCGCATGAAATCGTCGATCGCGGCGCCTTCGCGCAGGAACTCGGGGTTCGAGGCCACGTCGAAGTCGAGCTCCGGGTTGGCGGCGCGGACCACCTGCCCGACCTGCCGGTTCGTTCCAACCGGCACGGTCGACTTGGTCACGATCACGACGTAGTCGCTGGCGACGCGCGCGATCTCTTCGGCGGCGGCCATGACATAGGTCAGATCCGCGTGGCCGTCGCCGCGCCGGGTCGGCGTGCCCACCGCGATGAACACCGCCTCGGCGCCCGCCACGGCATGGGCGAGATCGCGGGTGAAGGAAAGCCGCCCTGCCTCGACGTTGCGGGCCATGAGCTCGTCGAGCCCCGGCTCGTAGATCGGCACCTCGCCGCGTTCGAGGCGCGCGATCTTCTCCGGGTTCTTGTCGACGCAGACCACCTCGTGTCCGAAGTCGGAAAAACAAACGCCTGAGACGAGCCCGACATAGCCCGTCCCGATCATCGCAATCTTCATGGCCGCCCCTCGCTGTCGCGTCGGGGGCTTATGGGGCGAGGCCGCGCGGCGTGTCAACGACGGGTGAAACCCGTTCGTCGGGGCCGCGAGGCCTGCCGGTGGTCGCCCGTGGGGCCGGCGGCGAAAAGGTTCTGTTAACCAAGCACCCCTAGCATGGCACGAGTTGCAGAAAGGGCGAACCCGGCTTGACACCTCTTACCCATGTCGCGTCGCTCGGCGGCAGCACGGCGTCCGTCTTCGGGGGCATCCTGGATCTCGCCTGGCTCTCGGTCGGCGGCCGTGACGTTCTCTACATGCTGAGCAGGCCGGACGGGGTCTGGCTCACGGCCTACGCCGCAGGGCCAGACGGCGCGCTCGGCGAACTCGGGCGCGCGGATATCCCGGGCCTTCCCGTTCCGGGCCTCTCCGCGCGGCTGGCCGTCGCGCCGGCAGGCGACGCGCCTTCCGTCTTCGTCTCGGGGCTCGCGGCGCCCGGGCTCGTCTCGGTGGCTCTCGACGCGAGCGGCGCGCCCATGGCCGCCGTCGCCGCGGTTGCCGGGACCGAAAGCCTCCAGGCCTTCCTTCCCGGAGGGAGCGGCATCGCCTACGCCGTGGATGCCGGGGCCGAGGCCATCGATCTCCTGCGCATGGGGCCCGACGGGGCCTTCGAGGCTTTCGGGCAGGTCCCCGCGCCGGGCGGTATCGGGGCGCTGGCTCTGGCGGACCATGCCGGCGCCCGTTTCCTGCTCGCCGCGGCGTCCGGCGAGGTGAGCCTGGCGAGTTACGCGGTGGCGGAGGACGGTTCGCTCCGCGTCGCGGACACGCTTCTTGCGGTGGACGGGCCGGGCATCGCCGCGCCTTCCGCGGTTGCCGCCGCGACGGTCGAGGACGCGACCTACGGCATCGTCGCCGGGGCGGGAAGTTCCAGCCTTTCGGTGCTGCGTCTCGACGCGAATGGCGGCATGACGGTCGCCGATCACCTGATCGACGACCTGACGACACGTTTCGACCATGTCGGCCAGCTGGCCGTCGCGACCACGGCGCAGGGGGTCTATGTCGCGGCGGCGGGCGGCGATGACGGGGTCAGCCTGTTCCGGCTGCTTCCGGGCGGCCGGTTGCTGCACCTCGCCACGCTCGAGGATGCGGCCGGGCGTGCGCTCGCCGATGTCGCCTCCCTCTCGCTCGGCGTCACGGTGGGCGGGCTGCACCTCGTCACCGCGAGCGCATCCGAGGCCACGATCGCCTGGCACCGGATGGAGCTTGATCCCGATGGCCTCACACTTCGCGCCGATCCGGTGGGCGCGCCGCTTGCGGGCGGGGATGGCGACGACCTGCTGGCGGGCGGCAGCGGCGACGACCGGCTTTCCGGCGGGGCGGGCCGCGACATCCTGATGGATGGCCCGGGCGACGACACGCTTCTTGGCGGCCCCGGCGCCGACGTGTTCGTGATGGCGTGGGACGATGCGCCGGACCGGATAGAGGACTACGACCCGGCGGAGGACCGCATCGACCTCTCTGCCTGGCCGATGTTCCGGGACGCCTCGCAACTCTCCGTGACGTCCGTCGCCGGCGGTTCCGAGATCCGTTTCCGAGCCGAGACCCTGACCGTGGCGACCCGCGACGGCCGTGCGCTCGACGATGCGGCCGTCGCCGCGCTCACCCCGACGGGTGGATCGCGGTTTCTGCCGGCGTGGTTCGGACCCCCACCGGAAAATCCGCCGCCGCCCGAGCCGGACGCCCCCGGCATCTCTTTCACGGGTACGGCGGCCGACGACATGATCCTGGGGTCAGAGGGTGATGACACTCTCGACGGGGCGGGGGGCGACGATTCGATTGAGGGTGCGGGCGGCAACGATCTGCTCCTCGGAGGAACGGGTAACGACACACTGCGCGGTCAGGATGGCGCGGACACGCTCAAGGGTGGAGACGGGCGCGACACGCTCGACGGTGGCGCCGGCGACGACCGGCTTGTCGGAGGCGAGAGCGAGGCGGATTTAGGCGACGTAATCTATGGCGGCGCCGGCGACGACAGTATTGACGGTGGACATGGCAACGATCTGCTTTACGGCGGCGAAGGAGGCGATACGCTTGCGGGCGGTTTCGGCGCCGATACGCTGGTGGGTAACACCGGCGACGACGTGTTGACAGGCGGGGCCTTCTCGGACCTGATCTTCGGTGGCGACGGGTTCGACTTTATCAATGGCGGCTTTGGCAGCGACCGTCTGAACGGCGGCGCGGGCGCCGACCGGTTCTTTCACGTCGGCATCCAGGGACATGGCTCGGACTGGATCCAGGACTTTTCCGACGTGGAGGGCGACGTGCTCCTCTACGGCGGGCAGGGTGCCAGATCCGATCATTTTCAGGTCAATTACGCCAACACGGCGGGCGCGGGCGATCCAGCCGTGGACGAAGCCTTCGTCATCTACCGCCCCTCCGGCCAGATCCTCTGGGCGCTGGTGGACGGTGGCGGCCTCGGCAGCCTTGAGTTGCGCATCGACGGAGAAACCTTCGACCTCATGGCCTGACAGCGCCGATGTGGTGAGAACATTCGAGCGATCCGCAAGGCGCTCGAACCGTTGCGGTTGAAGACAAGAGGCTTTCTGTCCCGTCTTGCCGAGCGCGCTCCAAGCGTTTGGGAAACAACGTTCAGAGCCTGGAATCGTCAGAACGGTTGCAAGGGGGCGGTTGGCAGCCCTCTCATTCGGATTGGACTTTCGTCGCAGTCGAGCCTGCTATGGCCTTACCCCGGGCAATATTCGTGGCGCAACGAAGCGGCCTACCTCCGGTCGATGATCGCCCTGTGGTATCGTCTGAGCATAAGCATCGCGAAGACGGCGCAGACCAGAGAAATCCCGAAGACATAGGCTTCCGATACGAGATTGGCGTCGTAAGTGCCGTAGAAGCCGGCGCGCATTTCCATGATTACATGAGCGAGGGGATTCCAGAGCAACATGTCGCGATACTGTTCGGGCAACGCGTCCATCAGGAAGAAAATGCCGGAAATGATGAAGAGAGGCCGTGTCAGGATGGACCACACCTGCTGCCAGACGGGGAACATGCTCATCAGAAAGCAATTCAGGCAACCGACGCCAAAACCGAGGGCGAAGAGCATGGCGAGGGCCCTGAAGATCGCCGACATGTCCAGCAATACTTTGAGATCGAGAAGAACCACGATGCCTGTCATGACGATGATGAACACCAGCGTTTGCGTGAGAAAACTCAGGATCATCCGCGCGAGCACCGCGTCCATGAACGTCACGTTCGGGTATGCAAGGAGCTGGTGCGAGAAGAGGATGGCTGTGCCCAGTCTATGATTGAGGCCCGTAAAGGCCGTCAGCGTGGTGTAACCCGTGGCGTAGAAAAGCACGAAGCTGGTGCCCATCGGTGGCGTGCGAAAGGCGTAGGAAAACACGATCGACAGAAGAGCGATCGCGGCGACAGGCTCAAGGATCGCCCAAAGGTAGCCGCCGGGCGACCTGCCATAGGTCGTCGACATTTCGCGTAGAACCAGAGCCCCGATTGAGCGCAGGGCTGGAAACCGACGCCTGCTGCCTGTGGAGCGTGGGGCCGGGCCGAAGTTTTCCGTGGCAGTCAGGAGACTTCCCTCTCAACCGATTTCTGCTAAGACCATGAATGGATGAAACAGCATGGGAATCCAAGTCTGCGGCGCCCCGCGGACGCGCCCGAAAGCTGGAGATCGGCTCATTTTGAAAACACCCCTTCAACCGGACAAGAGTGATACTCAACCACGCCAAGGGGGCTGTCAGGGTGCGGCGGCCCCGGCGCCGGCAGGCGCGTCCGTCCCGAAGACGCGTCATTTCGGGATCGTGTTCAGTTTCGTGCTGCTCGTGCTCGCGCCGTTCGGGGCATCGGTCTACTATCTCTACGCCATTGCGGCAGATCAGTATGCAGCTCGCGTCGGCTTCGCCGTGAGATCCGAGGAAATCGAGAGCGCGCAGGACCTGCTCGGAGGACTTTCGAGGTCTCTCTCCGGCTCCAGTTCTTCGGACACGGATATTCTTTATGAGTTCATCCAAAGCCAGGATCTGGTGGAAACGATCGACGAAGAGCTCGATCTGGTCCGGATCTTCACTGTCCCGGAGCACGACCCCGTCTTCGCCTACCAGCCCACAGGTGCCATCGAGGACCTCGTTGACTACTGGCAGCGCATGGTGCGCGTGAGCTACGATGGGAATACGGGTCTGATCAATCTCCGCGTCAACGCGTTCGACCCCGTGGACGCGCACCGAATGGCGCGGGAGATAGTCGCCAACTCTGCGGACCTGATCAACAGGCTTTCGGCGATCGCGCGCGAGGATGCGACCCGCTACGCACGTGAAGACCTCGAGCAAGCGGTCGAGCGTTTGAAGTCGGCGCGAGAGGCGCTTACTCAGTTTCGGAGCGAAACCCGTATCGTCGACCCAAGCGCGGACATCCAGGGCCAGATGGGATTGCTGAACTCGCTCGAGGCGCAGCTCGCCGCCGCCTACATCGAACTGAGTGTCCTTCGGGAAACCGTCCGCGAGGAGGATCCGCGGATAGATCAGGCACGCCGCAGGCTGTCGGTGATCGAGGGTCTGATCGAGCAGGAACGCGCAAAGTTCGGGATGGGAGGCGGCCGTGGTGTTCGCGCGGATGGAAGGGACTATTCCACGCTGGTGGGAGAGTTCGAGCGGCTCATGGTCGATCTGGAATATGCCGAGGAAAGTTACCTTGCGGCCCGAAACGCGCTGGATACGGCCACCGCCGCGGCGCAGCGGCAGAGCAGGTATCTGGCAACATATGCCCAGCCGACGATGCCGCAGAGCTCTCGCTATCCTCAGCGCTTCATGCTTTCGGCCGCGATCGGAATGTTCCTGTTGCTGTCATGGTCCTTGCTCGCCTTGATCTATTACAGCCTGCGTGACCGGCGCTGAGCACATCGGGGTGGCACATGATAGAGTTGCGTAACGTCAGCAAGAGCTACTACCTCGGCGGCGCGACCAAGGCGGTTGCGCGCAACATCAGCTTCGTCTTTCCAAGCGGTACGAGCGTCGCGCTTCTGGGTCGCAATGGCGCTGGCAAGTCGAGCATGCTCAGCATGATCGCCGGCACGATAGAGCCCGATTCCGGCGAGATAATCGCGAATGGCACGATCTCTTGGCCCGTCGGTTTTGCCGGTTCCTTTCATCCCGACCTTACAGGCCGGCAGAACGTCAGATTTGTTGCCCGCATCTACGGTGTGGATACCGACGAGATGGTAGATTTCGCGTGTGACTTCGCGGATCTCGAGAAGCACTTCGACCAACCGGTGCGCACCTACTCGTCCGGGATGAAGGCGCGGCTCGCCTTCGCGACCTCCATGGCCGTTCCTTTCGACACCTATCTGATCGATGAGGTGACCGCCGTTGGCGATGCCGCGTTTCGCGCGAAGAGCCAAGCGATCCTGTCGGCCCGCCTCGAACGCAGTGGCGCCATCATCGTGTCTCACTCGATGCAGTTGCTGGAGCAGTTGTGCACTTCCGGGGTCGTGCTCGACAGGGGACGGTTCTTCTATTACGCGCGCGTGCAAAAGGCGATCGAGCATCACCAACATCTGATGCAAGGCCGCCTGCCGCCATGGATGCAGCGCGCGCGTCCTCGGCCGCGCGTGGTGAATTGAGGCTTGCAGGCGAGATGCAGACGGTTAAGCGAGCGTCTCCGTTTCTCTGAATTCGTCCACGTATACGATCAGGATCGACATTCGGCCAGCTATGCGGTGGACGATCGGCCGGGCATCGCGCCGTTGCCGGGCTGGACGACCGCCAATTAAGGATCGTTCGTCTCATGCGGAGCGCCGCGCGAAATCATAACCGCCCGAAAAGCGCCGCAGTATAAAGAGAGACGAGCCCGAAAAAACCCTGTCGGTACAGTCGGGCTTGTCGCAACAGGCGCAGCCTTTGCCAAACGGCGGCCTTTCTGCAGGCGTCGAACTCGGCGAGCAATTGCCGATTCTCCGGCGTTAACCTGTGAGACGATGCCTTGAGCGCGAGAAGATTGATCGTGTTCCAACGCCGGAAACGGCCGGAGAGCATCAATCTCAATCGCCGCAACCGTGCTGCCATCCCGGTGTTCGCACCTATCAGGTTCCCGCCATGCTGCCGATACAAAAGCACCGGCTGCGGATCAAATATGACGCGGCCTCCGGCTCCCGTCACGATTTGGTATATCCACCAATCATGTACGACCAGCTTGGCCACAGCCCGGCTGGCATCGCGCACGAGGTCAAGGGCTGCGCGGTTCAGCATCATGGTGTTGCCGCCCGCGATGTTCTGGACCAAGGCATGGCGGAAGGCCGGTGGCCTGGTAATGTTTCGTGAGAGGCGGAGATGGTTCAACTCGGCATCACATTCGAACGTGCGGGCACAATAAAGAACGATCTCCGATTCATGGCTGTTCTCCGACAGGGCGGAGAGCCCTCTCTCCAGCTTGTCGGGCAGCCAGACGTCATCCTGATCCGAAAGTGCGACCACATCGATCCAGTCGGGCGTGTCCTGGAGGAGGCTGAGAAAGTTCTTCGCGGATCCCCGGCGCGGCCCGTTGGTGGTACGGATGCAAATCTCGGGATGCGACTTTCGGAACGCGTCGATGAGCGCGAGTGTGTCGTCGGTCGAGCCGTCGTCGCTGACCAAGATCAGGTCTGGGAGGCGGCTCTGTGACAAGTAGCTTTCCAGTTGTTCCTGGATACAGGACGCGCCGTTGTAGGTCGCTAGCAGGACCGCGATGGAGGGGTGTGTCCGTGTCGCGCCCGCGCTCTCAGGCATGCGCTCCGGATCCATCGAGGTTCAGGGGCGACAGAGCTTCACCATGGCGCAATTCGAGAACGCAGACGAAACATGCAGGATGCAGGGTAGGGCAGCGCGCCAGTCTTCGGTCCGCTCCGAAACCGGGCCGCGGTCGTTGCAACCGTCTGCGAAATGGCATCGCTTCGTGCTCCTACAAGCGGTCCTGCACGAAATGGCGGGCCGCTTTCGGCCAGAATCCGGCCTCCAGCCCTCCTCGGAAGACGGCTGGCTCGAGTGGCGCGCTGGACGTGATTCGGAAATCGGGTTGCAGAGGTTGCCGCCGTCTGGTGAGCTTCTCGTTGAGAGGATCGAAATGCGCGCGCAACATATCAAATTCCGGACGCGAAAAGACGCATGTAGCAATATCTTCGCCGTGGCTCGACTTTATGAGAGACGCGCAGCGGTGCACGAGCCAAGGCGGTGCAACCTTCGGCTGCGCGAGGACATTTGCAAGCCAGCTTGCCAGTGGCATCGGAGACACATTCGATTGTCCGCCGTTCACCAACTTCATTTCGTCCTGCGCAATTTCAATTCCAAGAACACGCAGAAGTATCGAGATGATGCCGCCTTCGGAAGTTTTGCTTCTGTTGTAATCCAGTAGTGTTATCTCCTCAGGTAAGAAGACGCGCTCAAGTCGATCGATCAGTAGATTGTAATCGACGAAGAGCCCGCCTATCACTCCTGTTTCGATACTTTTCGAAACGATGTGTGGCGCACCTGGTGGCTGCTGTTTCTTGGAGAGCTCAAGATAAACGGACTGTAGAAACTGCCATTGTTCACGAAGAACGCAGATAACTTCAATCGTTTCGAAGTCCGAAAGTATGTCGCGAATTTCTGCTAGGTCTACGTCCCCTTCACCGCATCTAGAGAACTCTTCGCTCGACAAGAAGACAGTGCTTTCAGTCGTGGCGTATTTTCTGGTCAGTTTGCGCAACGCTTCCCCACTGCCACCTGGAAGTTGGTACACCGGGTTCAACGAGATCCAGTCGCAAACGAAGCCGTGATGTCCGGAAACCGCTCCGAGCACCGGATAGATCAGCCTGTGTCGCGCCAGAAGGGCCGCGTTGGCGGCGAATGTATCCTGAATCGTCGTAGAGGCAGTCTTGTGCGTTCCTATGTGCAGTACGACGCGTGCCATGCAGTCAAGCCTCCTTCGGCGCCGCAGAGGGTCTCGGATCCCGAACGGTGACGGCCGTCGCGGATGGTGTCACCTTTGTGCCGGAGGGCCGGAGATGTTCGGCGAGTACCTTCAGGTAAAGGTCCTGGTAATTGAGTGTCGGTTCGAGCATCGCCTTTTCAGCCCATTCGTTCCATGCATTTATAATAAGCTCTCTACGGTAGGAGTTGGAAACCCGTTCTTTCATTAATCTGGATAGCCAGCGATTGAAGCTTGCTGGATTGGCGCCATAGGCAATATGTGCTTTCAGGCGACGTCTTGCAGTATTGTCCCAGCTTGGCATTATCCCACAAATCGTTCTTTGGGGTAGCGAATTTGCATAAACTGATGACAGGGATCTGTCCGAGACCTTGCAATAATCATAAATGGTACCCAAAAATTCGTCCCGTAGGCGCTGGCTCAACCGCGTCTCGATTGGCCCGCCAAAAAGATATGCATCCGTGTCGACAAGGCCGTGGGGTGGCATTTCTACCCAGAAGTCGAAAACGTCGCGATCGACAGGCGAGTCACCCGCCACATGGAAGCAGACCGCGCCGAGTTCGACCTCGCCGACTCCCGCCTTTCGCCAGGCGAACCGCATGCGTTCCACGTTTTTGGAGGGCTCAGGCAAGTCCTCTGGCCGATAGATCACGAAACGGGGGCGCCGACCGTCCGGTCTCTGGTAGCGCGGATCTTTCATGTAGGGCAGGCTGTCGGCCACAAGCATCTCTTCAAAGCCTGGTGCGTAGCTCTGCTCGATGAGAACGGTACCACTCAGGCCATCCCAGTTGCGCCGCCAGCTTTCGTTGGCCCAGCAAAGGTAGAAAGGAAAGTCGATTTCCGGTCGCTCCAGCAGCCGGTCGAGCGGTGCCTCTAGAACGCGGCGTCCGTCGAACCAGTAATGATAGACGCAGAAGCCGTCGATCCCCGCTGCCCTCGCCAACTCGGCTTGCTGACCCATCACCTCTGTGAGGCGCAGATCATAGAAGCCGAGTTCGGAAGGCAACATGGGTTGGCTGTGCCCGTCGAAGAAACTCTTGGCGCCCACGACGCCCCGCCATTCTGTGAAGCCCTTGCCCCACCATAGATCATTTTCGGGAATTGGGTGAAACTGGGGGAGATAAAAGGCTGAGACGTAGGACGGTGGGCAAGGCCGGGCGATCACCCGCTGCGCCGCTGCATTGCGTAACTCGGCCGTCTGCAGAACTTTCTGGCCCGCCGCCCTTGCAAGTGCGCCAATGGCGCGTTCGAGCGCGTGGGCAAGCGTTCCGTCCACCTGGCCCGTCTCCGCTTCGAAATGCTCGGGCTTCAACTGCAAGGCCTTCAGAAGCCCGATCATAAGCGGTTTCATCCAGTACATCGACCCGGCGGGGAAAGAGAGATCTTCAGGCTCGATCTCGATCTCTATTCGCCGCAACACGCTGCGCGTGTTTTCAAGATTTGTCCCCCACCATTTCGGATCCGTGTAGTGCTGCCCGTCCGCCACCCAGTAGGCCGCGGCCTGATCGCCAACAAAGGTCTCCACCAGTGCTGCCTGATCATCTGGCAAGATGCCCTTGATGAGATGGCGTCGCCAGGAATCGCCGTCCGCTCGATGCGGAGATTTCTTCGAATGAAGCTTGCAGACGGCTTCGTAATCGTCGAGCGCTCCGGAGTTGACCAGTTTCAGGAAGGGCAGAATGTCGCGCCCGCGATTCTCGACAGGCTGCACAAATGCCCCGGGGAATTCGCCCCTTATTTCCTCGGCCAGAACGAGAGTCTGGTCGCCTCGGTAGGGCAGGGTGACGAAGATATCGTGGTCCAGCTGGACACGGCGCAGTGTTTCGGCGAATTCGGGCCAGAGCTCGGGATAATAGAGATGGAGAACGATGGCGAACCGCGCGCGCGGGCGGCCAAGATCCACGAACGGCATATGGGGAACGTCCGCCGGCAGCTCCTCGATACGCGGCAGCTCCTTGGTGATGCGGGATTCCGTGTGGCCGATCTGGAGAAAGTGCAGTAGAGGCGACATGCCGATCTCGGCGACGTCCGGATTGTAACGCAGATAGGCTGCAGGCGAAAATTCCGGGTTCGGCCTATAGCCTCGGCTCTCGCCGAAGACGACATAGTGACGCAAGGGAAACCGGTGGAACAGCGGATGGATGTCGGGATAGGCCCCGCGATAGTAGATCGGGTCGAACAGGCGGGATGTCCGGGCCTGCCGCAGGAGTTGTCGCTCCTCACCCGTTAACAGGAAGATGCGAAGGAAACGCGCAAGGCGGGAAAAAGGATCTAGCGATGGTTCGGACTGCATAGGCGACACCCAATGAAAGTCCGGTTTCCGAGACCGACCGACCGCAAGCAACGCTCAGTTGAGAAGGAGCCAACCTCAATCGCCCACCTCCACGAGAACATGGCTCATTTCTCCACAACCGACAACAGGTAGCGTCCGTAGCCGTTCTTCGCGAACTGCGCCGCCCGTTCCCGCAGGCTCTTGGCATCGATCCAGCCCTGCCTGAAGGCGATTTCGTCGGGGCTTCCGGTCTGGAGACCTTGCCGCGTCTCCAGCGTGCGCACGAAGTTACCGGCCTCGAGGAGCGATCCGTGTGTGCCGGTGTCGAGCCAGGCGTAACCGCGGCCCATCAGCTCGACGCTGAGCGTCGCCTCCGCGAGGTAGGTTTCCAGAAGGCTGGTGATCTCAAGTTCGCCGCGCTCCGAGGACGTGACGTGCCGGGCCCGCTCCGGCGCGGTTCCGTCCAGGAAATAGAGCCCGGTGACCGCGTAGCTCGACGGCGGAACCTCAGGCTTTTCGATGATCGCGCGGGCTTTGCCATCGGCATCGAAATCCACCACCCCGTATCTCTCTGGGTCCGAGACGTGGTAACCGAAGACGGTTCCGCCCGTGGCCTTGCGGTCGGCCTCCTTGAGAAGCTCGGGCAGCCCGTGGCCGAAGAAGATGTTGTCGCCGAGCACCATGGCCGAGCAAGCGCCCGCCAGGAATTCTTCGGCGAGGATATAGGCCTGGGCAAGGCCCTCTGGACGCGGTTGGATGATATAGGTCAGCGAGATTCCCCACTGCGCGCCGTCGCCGAGCATGCGCTGGAACTGCGCCTGGTCCTCGGGCGTGGTGATGACGGCGATGTCCCGGATGCCGGCGAGCATGAGAACGCTCAGCGGGTAATAGATCATCGGCTTGTCGTAGATCGGGAGAAGCTGTTTCGAAACGCCGAGCGTGATCGGGTAGAGCCGCGTGCCCGACCCGCCGGCGAGAATGATGCCCTTGCGCTGCGTGACGCTCATCTTGGCCTCCGGATATCTTCGCGGGCGAGCGCGCCCAGTTCGTTGAGAACCTGCACGAGCCCCGCCTTCCAGTCGGGCCGCGCGGTGCCAAAGGCGGTCTCCGTCATCCGGCAGTCCAGCCTGGAGTTCAGCGGGCGCGCTGCGGGAGTGGGGTAGTCGCTGGTCGGGATACCGTCCACGTGCACCGGCCGTCCGGCAAGATCGAATATGGCTTCGGCAAACGCCTTCCAGCTCACGTCGGGCGCGCCGGAAAAGTGATAGGTGCCCGCCCTGCCCGGTTGCCCCGCAAGGCCGGACGCGATCGCGAGGCAGGCTTCGGCGATTGCCGTGGCGGGCGTCGGCCCGCCGATCTGGTCGTCCACGATGCGGAGCGACTGCCGCGTTTCCGAGAGCCTCAGCATGGTCTTGACGAAATTGGCGCCATGGGCGGAGAAGACCCAGGAGGTGCGCAGGATGGCATGGACCCCGCCCGCCGCGCGCACCGCCCGTTCGCCTGCCAGTTTCGTGCGGCCATAGGCGTTGATCGGGGTCTCCCGGTCGTCGGGGCGCCAGGGCGCTTCGCCCGAGCCATCGAAGACGTAATCGGTGGAGACGTGGACGAAGGGGATGGAGAGCCTCGCGCAGGCTTCGGCCATCGCGCCCGGCGCGTCTGCATTGATCCTGCGGGCGAGCGCCTCTTCCTCCTCGGCGCGGTCGACGGCGGTGTAGGCGGCTGCATTGATCACCGCGTCCGGCGCATGGTCGGCAATGGCTGCCGCGCAGCTTTTAGGCATCGAAAGGTCGGCCTCGGCACGGGAGAGCGCCCGCACGCCCGGTGCCCGCCGGGCGAGTTCACGTGCGACTTGGCCGGTCGTGCCGAAGACGAGTGTCTTCATTCGGCGACTCCCCCCACGGCGGAGCACCCCGAACCCCGAGAGGAGGGGCGAGACCGGAAGGATGTGCCCAATAAACACATCACTGCGCGAGTCCGAGCCTCTGCCCGACGCCGCGCCGCGTCTGCAGGGCGCGCCACCACGGCTCGTTCTCAAGGTACCATCGCACCGTAATCCGAAGCCCGTCCTCGAGCGTCACGCCTGGCCGCCAGCCGAACTCGGCCCGGATGCGTGACGGGTCGATCGCGTAGCGCAGGTCGTGGCCCGGACGGTCGGTCACGAAGCTGATCTGCTCGGCATAGGGGGCGGCTCCGGGGCGCTCCTCGTCGAGGATCGCGCAGAGTGTCCGCACCAGGTCGATGTTGCGCGCCTCGCTGTCGCCGCCGATGGCGTACGTGCGTCCGACCGCGCCCTCGCTCAGGACGAGCAGAAGCGCCTCGGCGTGATCCTCGACGTAAAGCCAGTCCCGCACGTTCTCGCCTGCGCCATAGACCGGGATCGGATCGCCGGCGAGAGCGTTCAGGATCGTCACCGGGATGAGCTTCTCGGGAAACTGGTAGGGCCCGTAATTGTTCGAGCAGTTGCTGAGCACCACGGGCAGCCCGTAGGTCTCGTGCCAGGCCCGCACGAGGTGGTCCGAGCCCGCCTTGGATGCCGAATACGGGCTGCGCGGGTCGTAAGGCGTATCCTCGGTGAAGCGGCCCTCCGGCCCAAGGGAGCCGAACACCTCGTCGGTGGAGATGTGATGGAACCGGAAGTCTTCCGGTTGGCCGCTCGCGGTCCAGTAGGCGCGCGCGGCCTCGAGCATCTGGAAGGTGCCGAGGATGTTCGTCTCGATGAAGGTCGCCGGCCCGTCGATCGAGCGGTCCACGTGGCTTTCGGCGGCGAGATGCATCACCGCGTCCGGACGGTGTTCCGCGAAGATGCGGTCGAGCGCGGCGCGGTCGCGGATGTCGGCCTTCTCGAACCTGTAGAGCGGGCTGTCGGCGACGCTGGCGACATTGGCGAGACAGGAGGCGTAGGTGAGGGCGTCGAGGTTCACGACCTCGTGTCCCCCGGAAATCGCCCGCCGGATGACGGCGGACCCGATGAACCCCGCGCCGCCGGTGATCAGAATGCGCATGATCCTCCGTCCCGAACCGCTTCTCAAGATGGTCGTAGATGCTCCTTGGCGCTGCGTAAACACGCTGGCGGTCAGTCAGCAACGTTGAACGGGCTTTCCAGCTCCGAGAGAGGCGCGGCGCGGGCATCCTTTTCCGACAGAACCGGCGCGCGATCGCCAAGCGGCCACTCTATGCCGATCTCGGGATCGTTCCAGAGCACGGCGCCCTCGGCTTCGGGCGCGTAGGTGTCGGTGCACTTGTAGATTATCTCCGTATCGGGCTCGAGCGTGCAGAAGCCGTGGGCGAAACCCGCGGGCACGAGGAGTTGCCGGCCGTTCTCGAAGGAAAGCTCCACACCGACCCAGCGGCCGTAGGTCGGGCTGTCCATGCGGATGTCCACGGCCACATCGAAGAGCGCGCCGCGCCCGCAGCGCACGAGCTTGTCCTGCGCCCGGGGCGGCGCCTGGAAATGCAGGCCGCGGATGGTGCCCGCCTCCGCCGAGAGGGAGTGATTGTCCTGCACAAAGACATGATGAATCCCAGCCGCAGCGAATGTTTCGCGGTTGTAGCTTTCGCTGAAGAAGCCGCGGTGGTCGCCGAATCGGCGCGGCGTCAGGATCTTCACGCCGGGAAGGCTCGTCTCTTCGATCTGCATGAGGCGCGTCCTGCGGGTTGGATGTCTTTGTGTCGCGGTCAGACCGCGCCCTCCTTGGCCAGCGCGTCGAAGGCGCGCAGGCGGGCGATGATGGGGGCGAGGTCGTCCACCGGGATCATGTTCGGCCCGTCCGAGGGCGCGTTGTCGGGGTCCTGGTGGGTCTCGAGGAACACCGCCGAGACGCCCACGGCACAGGCGGCGCGGGCGAGCACCGGCGCGAACTCGCGCTGGCCACCGCTCGTGGCGCCCTGCCCGCCGGGCTGCTGCACCGAATGGGTGGCGTCGAAGACCACCGGGTAGCCCGTCCGCGCCATGATCGGCAGCGCGCGGAAATCGGTGACAAGCGTGTTGTAGCCGAAGCTCGTGCCGCGCTCGCAGAGCAGGATGCGCTCGTTACCAGTGGAGGCGATCTTGGCCGCGACGTTGGCCATGTCCCAGGGCGCGAGGAACTGGCCCTTCTTCACGTTGACCGCGCGTCCCGTCTCTCCGGCGGCCAGCAGGAGGTCGGTCTGGCGGCAGAGGAAGGCCGGGATCTGGAGCACGTCGCAGACCTCGGCGGCGGGCGCGCAATGCCCGGGCTCATGCACGTCGGTCAGGATCGGAACGCCGAATTCCTCGCGGATGCGGCCGAGGATCTCGAGCCCCGCCTCCATGCCGAGGCCGCGCGCCGTGCCGAGGGACGACCGGTTCGCCTTGTCGTAGCTCGCCTTGAAGACGAAGCGCGTCCCGGTGGGCGCGCAGGCCTCTGCGATGCGCTCGGCCATCATCCGGGCATGGTCGAGGCTTTCGAGCTGGCAGGGCCCGGTGATGAGCGCGACGGGCCGGTCGCCCCCGATCTCGATGTCGCCTGCGGTGACGATGCGGGTCATGCCATCTCTCTCAGCGCCGCCTCAATCCGGGGGATGTCGGCGGGATTGTTGAGTTCCCAGAAGACGCGGCCATGCGCCTCGACCTCCACGCAGCGGATTTTCTGCCCATGCTCTAGAAAGCGCAACTGCTCCAGCCCCTCCAGCCCTTCGAGCCGCCCCACGGGCCAGGCGCGATAGGCCGAAAGCGCCGCCTGCCGGTAGGCGTAGACGCCGATGTGATGCCAGACCGGCGGCGCGCCCGCGATCTTCGCCGAATCGAGCCAGGGAATCACTTCCTTCGAGAAGTAAAGCGCGTCGCCATGCACGTCGAAGACGGCCGTCGTGCCGCCCACCCGGCCCTGGCGGCGATCCTCGGTGAAGTGCGCGTAGGTGGTCGCGTCGCAGCGCAGCACGGGCGTGGCCACCTGCACCCCGGGCGCGGCGCGCATCTCGGCCACGAGCGCCTCGACGAACCAGGGCGGCGTCAGCGGCGCGTCGCCCTGCAGGTTCACGACGATCTCCGCGCCGATGCGCTCGGCCGCTTCGGCGCAGCGCTCGGTGCCGTTGCGGCAATCGGGCGATGTCATCACCACGGAGGCGCCGAAACCCAGGGCCGCGTTGCGGATGCGCGCGTCGTCGGTGAGCACATGAACCGCGTCGATGCCGGGCACGGCCTGCGCCGCCTCCCAGGACAGGCGGATGAGGCTTTTGCGGGTGCCGTCGGGCAGCGCGATCTCGGCCAACGGCTTGCCGGGATAGCGCGTGGAGGCGTAGCGCGCGGGGATCAGGATCGCCACGCTCATGCCACGCCCGCGCGCAGAAGATCGTGGATGTGCAGCACGCCCAGCGGATGCCGCGCCGCGTCCGCCACGAGAAGAACGGTGATCTTGCGCGCGTTCATCAGCGCCAGCGCCTCTGCGGCCAGCATGTCGGGCGCGACCGTCACCGGGTCCGGCGTGGCGACCTCTCCGGCGGTCCGCGACATCAGCCCGTCCATGCTGCGGCGCAGGTCGCCGTCGGTGATGACGCCGCTCACGCGGCGGTCGGTGTCGAGCACGGCGGCGATCCCGAACCCGCCCGAGGTCATGGCCAGCAGCGTCTCGGACATGGGCGCATCGGGCGCGACGGCCGGCACGGCCGCGGCGCCGTGCATCAGCTGGTCGACACGCGCGAGCTGCGCGCCGAGCTTGCCGCCCGGGTGGAACATGCGGAAATCCTCGGCCCGGAAGCCGCGCGCCTCCATCAGCGCGACGGCGAGCGCGTCGCCGAGCGCCATGGCCATGGTGGTGGAGGTGGTGGGCGCCATGCCGATGGCGCAGGCCTCCGGCGCGTCGGGCAGCAGGAGCGCATGGTCGGCGGCGCCCATGAGCGTGCTGTCGGCACGCGAGGAAATGGCGACGAGCGGGATCGAGAACCGCCGCACATAGGCGAGGGTATCGCGCAGTTCCGCCGTCTCGCCGGAATTGGACAGCAGCAGGCAGACGTCGCCCTGCGCGATCATGCCGAGATCGCCGTGGCTCGCCTCGGACGGGTGGACGAAGAGCGCGGGCGTCCCGGTGGAGGCGAGCGTGGCAGCGATCTTGTGGCCCACATGCCCCGACTTGCCGATGCCCGACACGATCACGCGGCCCTGCGCGGCGAGGATCGCCGCCACCGCGGCGTCGAACGCCTCCGGCAACTCCGCCGCGAGCCGCGCGAGCGCGTCGGCCTCCACCGATATGACGCGGCGCGCGGTGGCGCTGGCGGCGGTCGAGGAGGGCGGGGGGCTCATTGGGCGATGGTCTCCGGCACGGCGGCAGTTCGGAGCTATGCCGAGCCGCGCTCCGCCGCAAGCCCTGCGGGCCGGCCGGCGAGGAACCCCTCGATCTCCGCGGCCACCGCCGCCGGGTTTTCCTCATGCGCGAGGTGGCCGAGGCCCGGCAGGTGGACGACGCGCGCATCGGGCAGCCGCGCGGCCGCCCGGTCGGACACCGAGGGCGGCACCGCGCGGTCGCGATCGCCGGTGATGAAAAGCGTGCGCGCCGCGAGGTCCGGAAGCCGCCCGATGAGCGGATCGATGCTCCATTGCGCCATCATCTTCAGCGTCGCGTCGACGTGGTCGCGGTCGCCCATGAGGCGGGCATAGAGCGCCAGCCCCGTCTCGTCGAGCTCGGACCCCGTCGAGCCGATGAGCCGCCGGACGCGGGCGGGGCTGGCGCCGCCAAGCGTGAAGGCGCTTGCGGTGAACGGGTTGAGCGCGAGCAGTTTCGCGAGCGCGGGGAAAAGCCATCCGGCCACGCCTTCGAAATTTCCCAGCGCGGCGTTGATCCCGATGACGTCGGGCGCGGGCGTCAGCCGCTCGGCAAGCGCGAGCGCGATGGCCGCGCCGGCGGAATGGCCGATGATGGCCCGCGGCTGCCAGCCCTCCGCGGCCACGAGCGCGGCGATATCCGTCGTCATCAGCGGCAGGGAGCAGCGCGATTTCGTGCCGGCCCGCGTGAAGCCCTGCCCGGGCATGTCGAGCGCGACGACGTGCCGGTCGGCCGCGAGGATCGGCAGAAGGTCGCGGAAGCTGTGGGTCGACCCGCCCGCGCCGTGGATCAGCAGGAGCGTCTCGCCCGCGCCCGCCTCCTGCACGTGCCAGCGATGCGGCGCCACGGCGGCGCGGCGGGACATGTCGGCGTTCGGCCAGCCCGGAAGGTCGCGTGCCCAGTCCATGCGGCTCAGTCCCCCAGCGCCTGCGAGATGGCGCCGGACAGCCGCCGCGCGTCGGCGCGCGGCAGGGCCAGGTAGACGCCGCCAAGCCGGTCGGACAGGTTTCGCCCCTCCTGCCCCGGGCGGGTCGCCGTGTCGATGACGATCGCGCCGATCCCCTGCGCGCGCAGCGTGTCGGCCATGCGCCCGGCATCCTCGGCCGCCT
Source organism: Rhodosalinus sp. 5P4 (assembly GCF_041365695.1). Taxonomy (NCBI): domain Bacteria; kingdom Pseudomonadati; phylum Pseudomonadota; class Alphaproteobacteria; order Rhodobacterales; family Paracoccaceae; genus Rhodosalinus; species Rhodosalinus sp. 5P4. The sequence goes on along the minus strand of NZ_JBGFSJ010000005.1, from coordinate 191,826 downwards.
GTGCGCGCCCGCCGGTCCCGTCGAGCCCGACATTGGCGCGCCCATCGGTCAGAAGCGCGATCTTCGGGCTGAGACCGCGCCCGCCGGATTGCACGGCAAGCCGCGTCGCCGCCTCGAGCCCCGCGGCCAGCGGCGTACCGCCGCCGCCCGGCAGCGCGGCGAGGCGGCGCTTGGTCTGCACGAGCGAGCGGGTGGGCGGCAGGAGAAGCTCCGCCCCCGTGCCGCGAAACGCCACCAGCGCGACGTGGTCGCGCCGGGCATAGGCCTCTGCCAGAAGGATCTCCACCGCGCCCTTCGCCTCGCCGAGCCGCGCCATGGCAAGCGATCCCGACGCGTCCACGGCGAAGATCAGCAGGCGGTCCGAGCGGTCCTCGTAACGGCGCAGGCGGACGTCGGAGGCATGGACGAGCACGCGCCCCGCGTCGGGCTGCTGTCGCCGGCGGATGGTCTGCCAGGGCGCGGCGGCGCGCAGCGTCGCGACGAGATCGACCCGGTCAGGCCCGCCGGGGCGGCCGGGGCGCGAGGGCAGGGGTCGGCCGCGCCGGTTGCCCTTGCGCTTCGCCCCGGCGCCCGCGCCGCCCATGGCGCGCCGCGTGGCCTTTTCCTCGGCGAGCCGCGCGAGCAGGTCGCGCGGCACGAACGCCGATACGGCCTCGACCAGAAGTTCTGACGGGATCTCCGCGCCCTCGTCTTCCCCGTCGGGCCTGTCCTCGCCGTCCTCCGTCTCCGGCGGATCGGGGTCGGGAGGCGGTGGCTCCTCCTCTTCTTCCTCCTCTTGGGGCAGCATCGTCGCGCGGGCGGGGTAGACGAGTTCGGCGGCGTTTCGCAGGTCATCGTCCGAGATCGCGTCGCGCCCGGCGAGCGCGGCCTCTGCGCGCGCGGCGCGCAAGGCGAGGAGGGGCGCGCGCAGGCTGTCGATCCCGAAGCGCGCGGCAAGCGCGGTCAGGGCGGCGGCGTGCTCGTCCGTGGTGGCGAGCTCGGGAAGACGGGCACGCGCCGCCGCGATCGCTGCCGCGCCGGGCATGTCGCCGCGGGCCTCCAGCCTGCCGATCCCCTCCAGGTCGACGCGGAACGCCAGCCGCTCGGCAAGCGGTTTCGGCGCGCGCTCGTCGGGCTCGGCGCCCTCGTCGAGCAGGATGAGCGCGTGTCCCGGGCTTGCGTCGAGGATCTGCGCCAGCCGCGCGGCAAGATCGGGCGGGCAGCGTTCCGCCATCGGCAGCACGATCCGGCCGGGGCGCTGGGCGAGCCCCCCTTGCACCACGGGCCGCCCGGCGGCGAGGGTCGCCGCGACGTCGAGGCCGCCGAAAAGCTCGGCATCGCCGGTTTCGGGATGGATGCGGTGAGCCTCTCCCGAAAGGCCGGCGACGTGGTCCTCGAAGGCGCGCCGCACCGGGCCGACGCGGGCGCGCACCACCATGCCCCGAAGCCCGGCCGGATCCACCGCGAGAAGCGCGAGCGCATGGAGCGCCCGCTCCCACCGCGCCCGGCCGTCCGTCACGCGAGGATCTCCTCGACCACCCGGGCCACGCGCGTGCCCGAGCCGGCCTCGTCCAGCGGATCGCGGCGCAGCCGGTGGGAGAGCGCGATCGGCGCGACACGGCGCAGATGCGGCCGCGCCAGCTCGTCGGCGCCCTCATAGGCGGCCAGCGCCCGGCCCGCGCGCAGCAGCGTCAGCTCGCCCCGCAGCCCGTCGGCGCCGAGCGCCACGCAAAGCGATGCGCAGTCGCGCAGGCTGTCGTCCGGGGTCGCCACCTCGCGCAGGCGTGACCGCGCGTCGAGGATCCGCTCGCGCACCTTGGCGTCCTCGGCCTGCCAGTGCGCCATGAAGGCATCGTGGCGGGTCTCGAAGGCGTCGCGCCGGCGCACCACCTCGATCCGGTCCTCGATGTCGGTCGGAGAGGCGACCTCGACCGAAAGGCCGAACCGGTCCAGCAGCTGGGGGCGCAACTCGCCTTCCTCGGGGTTGCCCGAGCCCACCAGCACGAAGCGCGCCGGATGGCGGACCGACAGGCCCTCGCGCTCCACCACGTTCTGGCCCGATTGCGCCACGTCGAGGAGAAGATCGACGATGTGATCCTCCAGAAGGTTCACCTCGTCGATGTAGAGGTAGCCGCGATTCGCCTGGGCGAGCAGGCCGGGCTGGAACACCTTCTCGCCGCTGGTGAGCGCGCGTTCGATGTCGAGCGCGCCGGTCACGCGGTCCTCGGTCACGCCGAGGGGAAGGTCGACGACGGGCGTCGGTTTTTCCACGATCTCGCTGCCCACGCCCAGCGCCCAGTCGGGCACCTGCTCTGGGGCCTCGGCGTTCACCGGGCAGCCCTGCACCACGCGAATCGGCGGCAGCAGCGCGGCGAGCGCCCGCACGGCGGTGGATTTCCCCGTGCCCCTGTCGCCGAAGACCAGGACGCCGCCGAGCCCCGGCTCGATCGCGGTCAGGATCATGGCGAGCTTCATCTGTTCCTGTCCGACGATGGCTGAAAACGGGAACGGGGCGGTCATGCGGCGATCTCCAGGTCTGCGACGGGGTTCCGGCCTTCCCATGTGCCACGGACCGACCGGACGCGGAAGCGTGCGTAGAGTTCCTCGCTGAACCAGCCGCCCTCGCGCACGGCGCGGATGGCGCGGCCGTGCGGCCCGTCGCCCCGGGCGAAGCGGGCCATGGCCGAGGTGTCCGGCCAGATCGAGAAGGTCACCTGGCGCAGCCACGGCACCTCGCCGATGCCGATCTTGAAGCGCACGTTGGGGTCGGCGCCGATGACGTCGCTGATGTCGGGCCCCGCGCCCCAGAACGCGCGCGCCCTCGTGGGCCGGATCGTCGCGCGGGTGAGGGCCGCGACCGGGCCGGGGCGGGCCGCCTCCGTCACCTCGAAGGGTTCGCGGCCCGACCAGCGCCCGCGCACCGAGGTGGTCGAGAGGAAGACGGTCATCGCCTCCTCCGCGTGGTCGTGGTAGCGGCGGAAGACGGGCGCCTCGGCGGTCTGCCTCTCGGCGGCCTCAAGGTCGGGCCAGGTGGCGAGAATGGCGTAGACGCCCCAGTTGGGGCGCGGGGTGAAGCCCTCGCCCGTGCCCGAGCCGCAAAGCTTCCAGAAGCCCAGACCGGGCAGGCGCGACATCGCCCAGCGCGCGGCCCCCATCTGGGTGAACGCCCAGACCCTGTCGAAGCCCGGGGCAAAGCGGAAAAAGCTGAGGCTGACGGTCTGGATGGCATCCCCTCCGGCTTGGGTGTCAGATGTTTCTGACACGGATTGCGGGGCCTGAAAAGAGCCCGCCCCGACCTGCGGTTCTGGTTGTAAAGTAAAATGGACAGTAGTAGCATACAGGCATGTTGACACGCCTCGATCCGAACCTCGTCGCCGGCGCCACGCCCGCCGCCCCATCCGCCATCGTCGTCGGCGCCGGACTCGGGGGGCTCGCCTCCGCGATGCGGCTCGGCGCGCGCGGCTACCGCGTCACCGTCATAGATCGCCTCGACCGCGCCGGGGGGCGCGGATCCTCCATCACGCAGGAGGGTCATCGCTTCGATCTCGGCCCGACCATCGTGACGGTGCCGCAGGTCCTGGAAAAGCTCTGGGCGGCCTGCGGGCGCGATTTCCACGCCGACGTGGACCTGCGCCCGCTCGATCCCTTCTACGAGATCCGCTGGCCGGACGGGTCGCATTTCACCGCGCGCCAATCCACCGAGGCGATGGTGGAAGAGGTGCGCCGCCTCTCGCCCGACGACGTGCCCGGCTACCGGAAATTCCTCAAGGATGCGGAGCGCCGTTACGTCGTCGGTTTCGAGGGTATGGTCGCCGAACCCATGCACCGGCTCTGGGACACGGTGAAGGTGCTGCCGGAATTCGCGCTGCTTCGGGCGGACCAGTCGATCCTGGGCCTCGCCCGCAAGCGGGTGAAGGACGAGCGGTTGCGCATGGCGCTGTCGTTCCATCCCCTCTTCATCGGCGGCGATCCGATGCACGTGACCTCGATGTACGCGCTCGTGAGCCACCTCGAGAAGCAGTTCGGCGTGCATTACGCGATCGGGGGCGTCCAGGCGATCGCCGACGCGATGGCCAAGGTGGTGACGGAACAGGGCGGGCTGATCCGCCACGGCGCCGAAGCCGACGAGATCCTCGTCCGGGATGGTCGCGCCGCGGGCGTGCGCCTGACCGACGGCGAGACGCTGCCGGCCTCCGTCGTCGTGTCGAACGCCGATGCGGGGCACACCTATACCCGGCTGCTGCGCAACGCGCCGAAGCGCCGCTGGTCCGACCGCAAGATCGGGTCGCGCCGGTGGTCGATGGGCCTGTTCGTCTGGTATTTCGGCACGAAGGGCACCGCGGGGATGTGGAAGGACGTGGGACACCACACGATCCTTTCCGGGCCGCGCTACGAGGGGCTTCTGAAGGACATCTTCCTCAAGGGGCACCTGGCGGACGACATGAGCCTCTACCTGCACCGACCCTCGGTCACCGATCCCACCGTGGCACCCGAGGGCGGCGACACCTTCTATGTCCTTTCGCCCGTCCCGCATCTGGGACATGCCGATCCGGTGGACTGGTCGACGATGCGCGATGCCTATCGCGCGAAGGTCGCGAAGGTGCTCCAGGACACGATCCCCGGCTTCGAGGATCACCTGAGCGCAGAACTGATCTTCACCCCCGAGGAGTTCCGCGACCGGTACCTCTCGCCCCTGGGCAGCGGGTTCTCGATCGAGCCGCGCATCCTTCAAAGCGCGTGGTTCCGGCCCCACAACGTGAGCGAGGAGGCCGAGGGCCTCTATCTCGCCGGCGCGGGCACGCATCCCGGCGCGGGGTTGCCGGGCGTCGTCTCTTCCGCCGAGGTGCTGGACAAGCTCGTGCCCGATCCCGTGCAGGTGACGGCGTGATCGCGCCTGCGGATCTCGACCACTGCACCCGGGCGATACGGCACGGGTCGCGCAGTTTCCACACGGCATCGCGGCTTCTGCCGCGCGACGTGCGCGACAAGGCGCTCGCGCTCTACGCGTTCTGCCGGCTGGCCGACGACGCCGTGGATCTCCAGGATGCCAAGGCCTCCGCGGTGGACGGCCTGCAGGAGCGCCTTTCGCTCGTCTACGACGGGCGGCCGCGCAACGCGCCCGAGGATCGCGCCTTCGCCGCCATGGTGGCCGACACGGACATGCCGCGCGCGCTGCCCGAGGCGCTGCTCGAGGGATTTGCCTGGGACGCGCTGGAGCGGCGATACGACAGCTTCTCGGAGCTTTGCGCCTATTCCGCGCGGGTCGCGTCGGCCGTGGGCGCGATGATGTGCGTGCTGATGGGCGTGCGCGACAGGGGCGCGCTTGCGCGGGCGTGCGATCTCGGCGTGGCGATGCAGCTCACGAACATCTGCCGCGATGTCGGCGAGGACGCGCGCGAGGGGCGGCTTTACCTGCCCACCGCCTGGCTCGTCGAGGCCGGGCTCGATCCGGACGCGTTCCTCTCCGACCCGGACGCCTCCCCGCAGCTTCGCGCCATCGTGCGCAGGCTTCTGCGGGAGGCCGACACGCTCTACGCCCGCTCGGAGGCCGGGGTAACGCGCCTTCCGCGCGGGGCGCGGCCGGGCATCTTCGCGGCGCGTTACATCTACGCGGGGATCGGCGGGCGTGTCGCGCGCGCAGGGCATGACAGTGTCGGCACGCGGGCCCGGACGAGCGGCGCGGAGAAACTCGGCTGGGCGAGCCTCGCCATCCTGCGCGCCTCGGCCACGATGGTGATGCCGGTCTCGCCGCTGCTTTACGCGCGCCCGTTGCCGGAGACGGCCTTCCTGGTCGAGGCTGCCGCGGCGCCGGAGACGCGGCGCGCCGATTGGTCGGACAAGCTTTACGCGACGCTCGCGCGCGCGAAGGCGCATGAGCTCGAGCGTGCGCGGCCCTTGATGCAGCGGATGCCGCGGGCTAGCTAGCCTGCATGGATTTCGTTCTCTTCGCGATTTTCCTCGCGGCCTGCTTTGCCGCGGGGTCGACCGGCGGGCTCTTCCCGCCGGGATCGTGGTATCGCGACCTTTCGAAACCCTGGTGGACCCCGCCGGACTGGATGTTCCCGGTCGCCTGGACCGCGCTTTACATCTGCATGTCGAGCGCCGCGGCCCTTGCCGCGGTCGAACCTGACAGCGGCCTCGCCATGGCGCTCTGGGGACTTCAGATCGCGCTCAACGGCCTCTGGACGCCGGTCTTCTTCGGGTTGCGGCGGATCAAGCTCGGCATGGCAGTGCTCGGCGCGCTCTGGCTGTCGGTCGCGGCCTGCATGGCGGCGCTCTGGCAGGTCGTACCGCTCGCCGGGGCGCTTTTCCTGCCCTACCTGGTGTGGGTCAGCATCGCCGCCGCGCTCAATCTCGCGGTGTGGCGCCGCAACCCCGACATCGCCGCCAATCCTCCGGAATTCGCCAGCTAGTCCGGAAAGCGCCAGCCGGCGCGGCGCGGGACCCGGACGGCGAGCATTGGCTTGAGAAGCGGCGAGCGGAATCGGGTGAGGTCCAGCGCCTCGTGCACGCCCACCGTCTCTTCCCCGTCGAGGCGCGTGCGCACCGCCGAGCGGTTGTAGAAGGGCGCGTCGAGCATGGCGAGCACCTGCCGCGGCCGGTAGCCCGCATCGGCGCGCGTCTCGCGGCGGACCATCCAGAAGGGGCGCTTGAGCGGCGCCTTGGGATGCGGCTCCACCAGTTCCGCCCCGCCGGACTCGTCGAAGTGGATCGCCTGCGCCAACTCGCTGCCGTCGAGGCGCGTGGCGTCGTAGAAGCAGGTGGCGCCCTTCCGGGTCGGGAAGCGCCCCCAGGTCCAGTAGGCGAAATCCTCCTCCAGCGCCCGGCTGCCGAAATTCGCGTCGAAGTAGCCGTGCCCCGACCACTGCCATCCCGGCGCGTCCAGCGCGACCTCGATCCCGGCATTGGGGGCGAAGGGCCGCCAGACATGGGCGCCGTCCTCCGTCAGCAGAAGTTCGCGGTCGCTCAGGGCGGCGGGCTTCACCCGGATCTGTCCCCGCACCCGCGAGATCACCGGCGGGGCGGAGATCTCGTTCACGTCGATGACGAGTTCGCCCGCTTGCCAGTGCATCGCCGAGGGGCCGACGCGGAAACTGTCGCGGCTCTTGCGAAGCGCGCTGCGGCCCCGGTCGGTCATGGTGAAGCGCCCGCCGGGCCCGTAGGTGGCCACGTTGATGCAGACGTGGTTCTCGGGATCGCGCCGGCCCGACCAGCGGTACCAGGGCGAGAAGACCGAGCCTATGAAGCCGATGACGGAGACGGCGCGGCGGCCGTCGTCCGAGATGCCGTCGATGTACCACCACGCGTAGCCGTTGGGCGGGACGTCGATGTCGAAGTTCGGTCGCTCAGCATCGCCTCGGCCGCGTGCCGCCCGGAGAGGGCCGCCATCGGCACGCCCGCCCCCGGGTGCGCCCCGCCCCCCGCGAGGTAGAGCCCCGCCACTTTCGTCCGCGCCCGCGGCCGCCCCAGCGCGGCCGTCATCCCGTGCGGGCTCTGCCCGTAGAGCGCCCCCAGAGAGGCCGGGAACAGGCTCTCGAACCCGCCCGGGGTCGTCAGCGCCTCCGGTCCCGGCAGGGGATCCATCGCAAGCCCCATGTGGTTCAGCTTGTCGAAGGTGCGTTTCAGGCATGGGGCGTACTCCTCGGCGGCGCGCGACGGGCCCTCCAGGGGCGGCGCGTTGACGATGATCTCGAAGCGTTCCTGCGCGGGTGGCGCGCGGCCGAGGCCGCGGTCCTGCGCGCAGATGTAGAGCGTGGGGTCGGCGGGCGGTCGGCCCGCACGCAGATCGGCGAACTCGGCCGCGTAATCGGCCGAGAAGAAGACGTTGTGGTGGGCGAGGTCGCGCCCGGACGGCTGTGCCGCGAATGCCCAGACCTGCGCCGAGAGCGAGCGCGGCGCCCGCGCCGCGGCCTGCGCGACCTTGCCCGTGCCGGGTCCGAGCGCCCCGGTGGCCAGCGCGCGCGGATCGCCGTTGAAAAGAACCTGTGCGGCCGGAAGCCGTGTGCCGTCCGCGAGAGACACCGCCACCGCGCGGCCCCCGTCGGTTTCGATCCGCGCCACATGGGTTTCGTAGCGGAACTGAGCGCCGCATTCTTCGGCAAGCCGCGCGATCTTCGCGGCGAGCGCATGCATGCCGCCCTCGACCACCCAGACCCCGGCGGCCTCCGCCTGCCAGATCAGCGCGAGAAGCGCGGGCGCGGCATAGGGCGAGCCGCCGACATAGGTGGCGAACCGCCCGAAGAGCTGCGCGAGGCGCGGGTCGTCGAACTGGCGGCGCAGGGCCTGCGCGAGGGTCGCATGGGGCGCCATGTCGGCCATCAGCCGCGGCCGGCGCAGGACCGTCGCCGCGAGGTCGGGCAGGCGCGGCTCCGCCGTCTGCATCATCGGGCGGTCGAACGCCTGATAAAGGCGCCGCGCCCGGGCGGAGAAGGCACGGAACTGGTCCGCCGCCCGCGGTCCGGCGAAGGCGTCGATGGCCGCGGCGCTCTCCGTCTCGCTGTCGAAGAGGTCGAGCGTCGCGCCGTCGGGCCAGAAATGCCGCGCCAGCAGATGCTGGCGGTGCAGGGTGACGTGATCCTCCAGACGCGCGCCCATGGCGGCGAAGAGATCGTCGAAGACGCGCCGCATGGTGAGCACCGTGGGGCCGGTGTCGGCCGGGCCGGAGGCCGTGGGCACGGTCCGCATCTTGCCGCCGGGCGCCGCGTGCCGCTCCAGCACGAGGACGGGCCGGCCGGCTGCGGCCAGCCGCGCCGCGGCGGCCAGCCCTCCTATCCCCGCGCCCACCACGATCGTGGGCGTGTCGCTGAAATTCGTCGCCGCCATGCCCTGATTGTTGACTCCGGCTTGCGAAGTGTCCAGAATAATTTACACAATACGTGTCAGTTTATGAAGACGCAGCCAGAAAGCAGGAGCCCGCCCCATGGATCTGAACGCGCGTATCGACGACGCGGTGTGCCGCGCGATCGCCATCGGCCGGGGCGGTGTCGCGCCGGCGCAGCTTTCCGAGGCGCTGGATTACGCGACCTCGCCGGGCGGGGCGCGCATCCGGCCGACGATCCTCGCCTCGGTGGCGATGGCCTGCGGCGACGACCGGCCCGGCGTGACCGATGCCGCCGTCGCGGCGCTGGAACTGATCCATTGCGCCAGCCTCGTGCATGACGACCTGCCCTGCTTCGACGATGCCGAACTGCGCCGCGGCAAGCCGTCGGTGCACCGGGCCTACTCGGAGCCTCTCGCGGTTCTTGCCGGCGACAGCCTCATCATCCTCGCCTTCGACGTGCTCGCCCGTGCCGCCGAGGACGCGCCCCGCCGCGGCGTGCGCCTCATGCGCACGCTGGCGCAGTGTTCGGGCATGCCGAACGGGATCTGCGCGGGCCAGGGCTGGGAGAGCGAGGCGAAAGTCGATCTCGCCGCCTATCACCGGTCGAAGACCGGCGCGCTTTTCATCGCCGCGACCCAGATGGGGGCAATCGCGGCGGGACACGACCCCGAACCCTGGTACGAGCTGGGCGACCGCATCGGCGAGGCGTTCCAGGTGGCCGACGACCTGCGCGATGCGCTCATGGACGTTGACGCGCTGGGCAAGCCCGCGGGACAGGACGAGGCGCATGGGCGCCCGAACGCGGTGGCCGAGCTCGGCGTGGCCGGCGCCACCGGCAGGCTGCGCAACATCCTCGCGGGGGCCATCTCCTCGATCCCGTCCTGCCCCGGCGAGGCGCGCCTTGCCCAGATGGTTCGCATGCAGTCCGAGCGGATCATGCCCGACGCCGTCCGGCACCTCGCCTGACATGTCCGACGCGGTGCAGGAGCGCCTGGCCTCGCGCCCCCGCGGCGATCTTCGCACATGGCTCGCCCGGCTCGCCGCGCGCGAGGACGTCCAGCGCTGGGCGAGCGCGTTGCCGTTCACGCGCGGCCGCGTGCGGCGCGAGGGCGAGGCGCTCATGGATCTCGTCTCGGGGTTCGTGCAGAGCCAGGCCCTGCTCGCGCTGGTGGAGCTCGACGTGATCGCCGCGCTGATGGACGGGCCGCGCGCGCCCGCCGCGCTGGCCCGCGCCGCGGACGTGCCGGAAGACCGGATGGCGGCGCTCTTGCAGGCCGGGGCGGCGATGGGCCTGCTGCACCGGCGCCACGACGGCCGCTTCGCGGTGCGGCCCCGGGGCGCGGCGCTCGTCGGCGTGCCGGGCCTCGTGCCGATGATCCGGCATCACGGCGCGTTTTACCGCGACATGGCCGATCCGGTGGCGCTCTTGCGTGGCGAGGCGGAGACCGAGCTCGCGCGGGTCTGGCCCTATGTCTTCGGCGCCCGGGAGGGGCTGCATCCCGCGACCGCGCGCGCCTATTCCGACCTCATGACGCAATCGCAGGGGCTGGTGGCGCAGGACGCCCTTCGCATGGTCCCGCTTCGCGGCGTTCGGCGGCTTCTCGACGTGGGCGGCGGCACCGGCGCGTTCCTGCGCGCCGCGGCGGCGCGCCATCCAGGGCTCGAGCTCGCGCTCTTCGACCTGCCCGAAGTGATCGACGAGGCGCGCGGCCAGATGGCTGCCGCCGGTCTCGAGGCGCGGACCCGCTTTCACCCGGGCTCGTTCCGGGACGCCCCGCTGCCCCAAGGGGCCGATGCGATCTCTCTGATTCGCGTGCTCTACGATCACGAGGACGCGACGGTGCGCGACCTTCTGGCCAAGGCGCATGCCGCGTTGCCGCCGGGCGGTACACTCGTCGTGGCCGAACCTATGTCGGGCGGCGACCGGCCGGACCGCGCCACCGACGTCTACTTCGCCTTCTACACGATGGCGATGCGGACCGGGCGGGTGCGTTCGGCCGCGCGTATCGCGGAAATGGTCGCCGAGGCGGGATTTGACGAGATCCGCGTGCCGCGCGCCGCGCGCCCTTACGTCACCGGCGCGCTCTCCGCCGTCAGGCGGAGCTGACGGCGTTGCAGAAGAATCCGTCCAATGGCATTGACAGATTAGACTGTAAAGCTAAACTGACACTCAAGACACGGGAACGCATAGGGCGCCGACTCGCAAGCGGGCGCCGGCGAGAGAGAGAACATGGATACGACTGCTGTTCTTCTTAACGGTCCGAGGGACCTTCATCTGGACCAGGTTCCCCTCGCGGAGCCGGGCGCGGGCGATCTCGTCGTGCGAATCGGGCATTCGGGCATCTCCACCGGCACCGAGAAGCTTTTCTACACAGGCCAGATGCCGCCGTTTCCGGGCATGGGCTACCCGCTCGTCCCCGGCTACGAGGCCGCGGGCGAGATCGTGGAGGCCGATGCGGCCACCGGTTACCGGCCCGGCCAGCACGTCTTCGTGCCGGGCGCCAACTGCTTCGACGGGGCCTTCGGGCTCTTCGGCGGGGCGGCCAGAACGCTGGTCACGCAGGCCGACCGGGTGACGCCCATCGACGCCGGCTGGGGCGCGGAGGGCGCGCTGCTCGCGCTTGCGGCCACGGCGCGCCACGCCATGGCCGGCCTCGACAAGACGGTGCCCGACCTCGTCGTCGGTCACGGGGTCCTGGGCCGACTGCTCGCCCGGCTGACCGTCGCGGCGGGCGCCCCCGCTCCCACCGTATGGGAGGTCGCCGAGGACCGGCGCGCGGGCGCCGAGGGCTACGAGGTCATTCACCCCGACGACGATCCGCGGCGTGATTACCGCGCGATCTACGACGCGTCCGGCAACGCGGCGATCCTGAACGACCTCATCGGACGCCTGGCGAAAGGCGGCGAGGTGGTGCTCGCGGGGTTCTATCCCGAAGGGCTCTCCTTCGCCTTCCCGCCCGCCTTCCTGAAGGAGGCGCGCCTTCGCGTGGCCGCCGAATGGGCGCGCGAGGATCTCGCGGCGACTCGGGCCCTGGTGGAGAGCGGCGCGCTCTCTCTCGCGGGGCTGATCACTCACCGCGTTCCCGCGCGGGAGGCCGAAACCGCATACCGGACAGCCTTCGAGGATCCGGCATGCCTGAAAATGATTCTGGACTGGGAGGATGCGGCGTGAAGGACGAAGTGCCGAACCTGAAGGATTTCGATCAGCGTCTCCGCGACGAGGCCGCAGAGGATCCGACGCTTGAGGTTCCCGCGGAGGAGCCGACCAAACACACCCAGATCATCGCGATCTACGGCAAGGGCGGCATCGGCAAGTCGTTCACGCTGGCCAATCTCAGCCACATGATGGCCGAGCAAGGCAAGCGCGTGCTGCTGATCGGCTGCGATCCCAAGTCGGACACCACGTCGCTTCTGTTCGGCGGCAAGGCCTGCCCCACGATCATCGAGACCTCGACCGCGAAGAAGCTCGCCGGCGAGGAGGTGAAGATCGGCGACGTCTGCTTCAAGCGCGGCGGCGTCTTCGCGATGGAGCTTGGCGGGCCCGAGGTCGGCCGCGGCTGCGGCGGGCGCGGCATCATCCACGGCTTCGAGCTGCTGGAGAAGCTGGGCTTCCACGACTGGGATTTCGACTACGTGCTGCTCGATTTCCTGGGCGATGTCGTCTGCGGCGGCTTCGGCCTGCCGATCGCGCGGGACATGGCGCAGAAGGTGATCGTGGTCGCCTCCAACGACCTGCAGTCGCTTTACGTGGCCAACAACGTCTGCTCGGCGGTGCAGTATTTCCGCAAGCTCGGTGGCAATGTCGGCGTGGCCGGCATGGTCGTCAACAAGGACGACGGGGCCGGCCAGGCCCAGGCCTTCGCCGAGCAGGTTGAAATCCCCATTCTCGCCGCGATCCCGCAGGACGACGACCTGCGCCGCAAATCGGCCTCCTACGAGATCGTGGGCACCAACGAGACCCAGTGGGGCGCGCTTTTCGCGGAGCTGGCCGAGAACGTGGCCGGAGCCCCGCCGACGCACCCCACGCCGCTGTCCCAGGACGGGCTGCTCGGCCTTTTCGAGGGCAAGGACACCGGCGCCGACTTCGTGCTCGAGCCGGCGACCGACGAGGACATGCGTGGCAAGTACACGGCGACCAAGGAGTCGCTGGAGGTGATCTATGACGACGCCTGAGCCCGCTCGCGATCCCCAGCTCGCCGCGCTGCGCCGGATGCTGGCGCAGGCCAAGCCCGAACAGCTTCGCCGGCTTTTCGACGACATCCGCCACGCCGGCGCCCCTGATGAAGACGGGAGGACCGCATGACCGACGAGGTGCGCTACGACGACGCCGCCGACGCCGTGGTGATCCGGGGCGAGACCCGCACCGCCTCCGCGCCGGAAGGCGCGGCCGCCGCCGGTGCGGCCGACGGGATGGGCTGCCACTCGGGCCAGGAGATGGAGAAGGCCGCGCGCATGGCCGGCCAGTCCGAAATCCTGGACCAGTATGCCGCCGACTATCCGCAAGGGCCGCACGACAAGCCGCAAAGCATGTGCCCCGCCTTCGGCTCGCTGCGCGTGGGTCTTCGGATGCGGCGCGTGGCCACGATGCTGTCGGGCAGCGCCTGCTGCGTCTATGGCCTGACCTTCGTGAGCCATTTCTACGGCGCGCGGCGCTCGGTTGGCTACGTGCCCTTCAGTTCCGAGACGCTGGTCACGGGTAAGCTGTTCGAGGACATCCGTGACGCGGTCTACGAGATGGCCGATCCCGACCGCTTCGACGCGATCGTGGTGACGAACCTCTGCGTTCCGACCGCCTCGGGCGTGCCGCTGCGGCTCTTGCCGGACGAGATCAACGGCGTGCGCATCGTGGGCATCGACGTGCCGGGCTTCGGCGTGCCCACGCATGCCGAGGCGAAGGATGTTCTTGCCGGCGCCATGCTGAACTACGCCCGCGCCGAGGTCGAGGCCGGGCCGGTCGCGGCGCCCGAGGGCGGGCGCGCGTCGCGCCCCACCGTGACGATGCTGGGCGAGATGTTCCCCGCCGATCCCATGATGATCGGCCGGATGCTCGACCCCATGGGTCTTGCCGCCGGGCCGGTCGTGCCCTGCCGCGAGTGGCGCGAGCTTTACGCCGCGCTCGACGGCGCGGTGGTCGCGGCGATCCACCCCTTCTACACCGCCGCGATCCGCGAGTTTCAGGCGGCCGGTCGGCCGATCGTGGGCTCGGCGCCCGTGGGCTACGAAGGCACGGCGAGCTGGCTGAAGGCGATCGGCGAGGCGCATGGCGTCCCGGCCGAGAAGATTGCCGAGGCGCAGAACGCCGTGCTCCCAGCCATCAAGGGCGCGCTCGAGGGCGCGCGGCTGGAGGGACGGATCACGCTTTCCGGCTACGAGGGCAGCGAGCTTCTGGTGGCGCGGCTTCTGGTCGAGAGCGGTGCGGAGGTTGCCTATGTCGGCTCCGCCTGCCCGAAAACGTCCTGGAGCGAGGAGGACGCCGCCTGGCTCGAGGCGCATGGCGCCAAGGTCAAGTTCCGCGCGAGCCTCGAGGACGACTGTGCCGCGATGGAGGCCATCCGGCCCGACCTCGCCATCGGCACGACGCCTGTCGTGCAGAAGGCCAAGGAGATGTCGATCCCGTCGCTCTACTTCACGAACCTCATCTCGGCCCGGCCCCTGATGGGGCCCGCGGGCGCCGGCTCGCTTCAGCAGGTCATGCGCGCCGCGATGGAGAACAAGGACCGCATGGAGCACATGAGCGCCTTCTTCGACGGTGTCGGCGAAGGCGACACGGCGGGCATCTGGGAAGGTGCGCCCAACCTGCATCCCGAGTTCGCCGAGCGCCACCGCAAGAAGCTCGAGAAGCAGGCGCGCGCGGCCAAGGCGGAGCAGATGATATGAGTGCCGCCCGCCGCAACCACCCTGCAGGATGCGTGATCTCACGCACCCTGCGCGCCACCTCCGGAAACGACGGGAGGGCCACATGCTGATCCAGGACCATGACAGGGCCGGCGGCTACTGGGGCGCGGTCTATGCCTTCACCGCGGTGAAGGGTCTCCAGGTCGTGATCGACGGCCCGGTGGGCTGCGAGAACCTGCCGGTGACGAGCGTGCTGCACTACACCGACGGCCTGCCGCCGCACGAGTTGCCGATCGTGGTCACCGGGCTCGCCGAAGAGGAGCTGGGCCGCGAGGGCACCGAAGGCGCCATGAAGCGCGCGTGGGACACGCTCGACCCGGCGCTTCCCTCGGTCGTCGTCACCGGCTCCATCGCCGAGATGATCGGCGGCGGCGTGACGCCGCAGGGCACGACGATCCAGCGCTTCCTGCCGCGCACCATCGACGAGGACCAGTGGGAATCGGCCGACCGGGCGATGACCTGGATCTTTACCGAGTTCGGCATGACGAAGGGCCGGATGCCGCCCGAGAAGAAGCGGCCCGAAGGCGCGAAACCGCGCGTCAACATCCTCGGGCCCATGTACGGCGTGTTCAACATGCCCTCGGACCTCGCCGAGATCCGGCGTCTGGTCGAGGGCATCGGCGCGGAGGTCAACATGGTGATGCCGCTGGGCAGCCACCTGGCCGAGATGCGCGATCTCGTGAACGCCGACGTGAACGTGGTGATGTACCGCGAGTTCGGCCGCGGCCTCGCCGAGGTGCTGGGCAAGCCGTACCTGCAGGCGCCGATCGGGGTGGAGAGCACCACGAAGTTCCTGCGCAAGCTGGGCGAGCTCACGGGCCTCGATCCCGAGCCGTTCATCGAGACGGAGAAGCACTCGACCATCAAGCCGGTCTGGGATCTCTGGCGCTCGGTCACGCAGGATTTCTTCGCCACGGCGAGCTTCGCGGTGGTGGCGAACGAGACCTATGCCCGCGGCCTTCGCCAATACCTCGAGCACGATCTGGGGCTGCCCTGCGCCTTCGCGGTGGCGCGCGTGGCGGGCCGCAAGACCAACAACGAGGAGGTGCGGGCGCTGATGGCGCGCGAGCGGCCTCTGATCGTGATGGGAAGCATCAACGAGAAGATGTACCTGGCCGAACTCAAGCAGGGCCACGGCCCGCAGCCGGCCTTCATCCCGGCGAGCTTCCCGGGTGCCGCGATCCGCCGCGCCACGGGCACGCCCATGATGGGCTATGCCGGCGCGACCTACGTCCTGCAGGAAGTCTGCAACGGGCTTTTCGACGCGCTTTTCCACATCCTGCCGCTGGGCACGGAGATGGACGCGGCGGACGCGACGCCCACGCGGCTGCGCCGCGATTTCCCCTGGGACGCCGACGCGCAGGCGGAACTCGACCGCATCGTGGCGACACATCCCATTCTCACACGCATCTCGGCGGCGAAGTCCTTGCGCGACGCCGCCGAGCGCGCCGCGCTCGAACAGGGCGCGGAGCGCGTGGTTCTCGAAACCGTCAAGGCCTTGTCGCCGGCCTCACAACGCGACGCTCAGGAGGGCTGACAAAATGACAGACATGACCTCTAACCCCCCGACCCGGACCCGCTGCGGACGGCGCCGCGGGGCCGAATTCCAGTTCTATTTCGCACTCATCTTCACGGCGGCGATCCCCTTCGCCTCCGCCGCGTGGGTGCGCGACGTGATCGGTCAACGCTCGCTCAACATGCACGGGCCGCTCGCCCGGGCCTGGGCCGAGGCGGACCGGATCACGCCAGTGATCTTCTCGGCCTGAGCGTGACGCTCGGACCGGGAGAAAGCCCTGCCCGCCTTCGGGGCGGACAGAACCCGGCGGGGCATCCTGCTCCAAAGGACCCGGCCGCGGGGATCGCGGCGTCAGTCTAACGTTCCGGAGGAAAGTTCATGGCTGATAATACCGACCTGTCCTTCACAGGTCTCACAGACGAACAGGCCCAGGAACTGCACTCGGTCTACATGAGCGGCCTTTGGCTGTTCGTGGCCGTTGCAGTGGTCGCGCACATCGCGACCTTCATCTGGTTCCCCTGGTTCTGATCGGAGGAAAACAAGATGGCAAAGTTCTACAAGATCTGGCTGATCTTCGACCCTCGCCGCGTGTTCGTGGCCCAGGGCGTGTTCCTCTTCCTGCTCGCGGTGATGATCCATCTCGTGCTGCTCAGCACCGATGGCTTCAACTGGTTCGAGATCGCTGCGGCGAAATACGAACGGTGACCACGGCACACCGAAATGGCTGCGGGCGGCCCGGGTCGCCCGCAGCAATCCGACACGGCAACACTGACGGCTTTCGGTCGCACCGGCCAGCCGCCAAACGCGGAGAAAGATAATGGCTTTGCTCAGTTTCGAGAGAAAGTACCGCGTCCGCGGAGGGACGCTGATCGGCGGCGACCTGTTCGATTTCTGGGTCGGCCCCTTCTATGTAGGCTTCTTCGGGGTCACGACCGCCTTCTTCGCCGCGCTGGGGACGATCCTCATCTTCTGGGGCGCGGCAGAGCAGGGAACCTTCAATCCCTGGCTCATCAACATCGCGCCGCCCGATCTCAGCTACGGGCTCGGCATGGCGCCGCTCATGGAGGGCGGGCTGTGGCAGATCATCACGATCTGCGCCATCGGCGCCTTCGTGAGCTGGGCGCTCCGGGAGGTGGAGATCTGCCGCAAGCTCGGCATCGGCTATCACGTGCCCGTCGCCTTCGGCTTCGCGATCTTCGCCTACGTCACGCTGGTGGTGTTCCGCCCGGTGCTGATGGGCGCCTGGGGGCACGGATTTCCCTACGGCATCTTCAGCCACCTCGACTGGGTGTCGAACACGGGCTACGCCTACCTGCACTTCCACTACAACCCGGCGCACATGCTGGCGGTGACGTTCTTCTTCACCACCACCCTGGCGCTCGCCCTTCATGGCGGCCTGATCCTGTCGGCGGCCAACCCCGAGAAGGACGAGGAGGCCAAGACGCCGGACCACGAGGACACCTTCTTCCGCGATTTCATCGGCTACTCGGTGGGCACGCTGGGCATCCATCGCCTGGGCCTGCTGCTGGCGCTCAACGCCGGCTTCTGGTCGGCCATCTGCATCATCATCTCGGGTCCGGTCTGGACCAAGGGCTGGCCCGAATGGTGGAACTGGTGGCTCGAGCTCCCGATCTGGCCCTCTCAGGTGGGGATGTAAGACATGCCGGAGTATCAGAACATATTCACGCAGGTGCAGGTCCGCGGACCCGCCGAAATGGGAATGGACGACAGCGGCCTGATGGCCCAAGAGCGTACCGGCGGCGCAGGCTTCTCGAACCTGCTGGGCTGGATCGGCAACGCGCAGCTCGGACCGATCTATCTGGGCTATGCCGGGGTCATCAGCCTCGTCACCGGGACGCTGTGGCTCAACATCATCGGGTTCAACATGCTCGCCCAGGTGGGCTGGTCGATCCCCGAGTTCATCCGCCAGCTCTTCTGGCTTGCGCTCGAGCCGCCGGGGCCGGAATACGGCCTGTCGATGCCGCCGCTCAACGACGGCGGGTGGTTCATGATCGCCTCGTTCTTCCTTCTGGTCTCGGTGCTGGCCTGGTGGCTGCGCTCCTACCAGCTGGCGCAGGAACACAAGATGGGCAAGCACGTCTTCTGGGCGTTCGGCGCGGCGATCTGGCTCTTCCTGGTGCTGGGCCTCTTCCGTCCGGTGCTGATGGGCTCCTGGTCCGAGATGGTGCCCTACGGCATCTTCCCGCACCTCGACTGGACGACAGCCTTCTCGATCCGCTACGGCAACCTCTACTACAACCCGTTCCACTGCCTCTCGATCGTGTTCCTCTATGGCTCCGTGCTCTTGTTCGCGATGCACGGCGGCACGATCCTCGCGGTGTCCCGCTTCGGCGGCGACCGGGAGCTGGAGCAGATCTACGACCGTGGCACGGCCTCCGAGCGGGCGGCGCTGTTCTGGCGCTGGACCATGGGCTTCAACGCCACGATGGAGGGTATCCACCGCTGGGCGTGGTGGTTCGCGGTGCTGACGCCGATCACCGGCGGCATCGGGATCCTGCTTACCGGAACGGTCGTGGACAACTGGTTCATCTGGGCCCAGGAGCACAACTTCGCACCGGCATACGATGGCTCCTACGGCTACGAGGCCTATGGTTCCTACGAGGCCTTCATCGGACAGGAGAACTGAGATGCTCCCCCAATGGTTCAACAAGTGGAATCGTGAGAACCCCACGAACATCTACGGCCCCGCCATCGGCGTTGGCGTGGTCGGGGGGGCCGTCTTCGTCGCCGCCCTGCTCGTCAGCTGGGGCCAGCCCTACGCGACCGACAGCCTGCAGACGGGTCCGCGCGGCACGGGGATGTCGGTGCCGGAGTTCGAGAGCGATCTCGCGACGCCGGACCCGACCATCGCCGGCTTTCTCGAGACCACCTCCGCGCCGATCCCGCCCCAGGGCGGCGAGGAGACCGCCGGCGACGCGCGGGACAACGTGCCCCCGGGCCTGGAGAACCTGACGGTCGAGAACTACGACCGTCTGCTCACGGCGATGCGCGCCTGGACCGGGATTCCGGATCTTTTCGAGGATGCGGGATCCTACCAGACCGCGGTGGGCCACGTGATGATCGGCATGACCCAGAACATCAACGAGAACTGGGCCGGGCACGTCAACGCGAACAAGGAGGTGGGCGTGACCTGCTACACCTGCCATCGCGGGCAGCCGGTGCCGAACAACATATGGTTCCGCGCCACGCCCACGGTGGAGACCATGGAAGGCTGGTCGGCCGTCCAGAACAGGGTGACCCCCCTCAGCCAGTACACCTCGCTGCCCTCCGACGCGCTCGAGGAGTACCTGGTGAACTACGGGGTGATCGCGGTGCACGATCTGGAAAGCCGTGTGGAGAACGACATCGCCAACGACCCGCTGATCCAGCACACCGAGCGGACCTACTCGCTGATGAACTACGTCAGCAACTCGCTCGGCGTGAACTGCCTGTTCTGCCACAACAGCCGGGCCTTCTACGCGTCGTCCGGCCAGATCACGCCGCAATGGGCCACCGCCAATCTGGGCATCCAGATGGTGCTCGAACTCAACAACGAGTACCTGATCCCGATCGAGGGGCTCTATCCGCCCGAGCGGTTGGGCCCGGTGCACGGCGACGCGCCCAAGGCCGCCTGCAAGACCTGCCACCAGGGCTACCAGCAGCCGCTGCAGGGCACCAACGTCATCGCCGACTGGCCCGAGCTCGCCACGACGAGCGGGGAGCCGGTCTACGACACGCCCGCGGATCAGGCGGCGCTGACCGAATAGGGGCACGGGGGCGGCGTCGCGCCGCCCCGCCCCACGCCGCGTTCGGGCCGGCCCTGGGAGGGGTGGTCCGGGCGTCGGGGCCCAGGCCCCGGTTCCCTTCCTGTTGGCGACAGGAAACCGGCGCCGCGCCAGCTGCTTGCACTTCGGGCGCGGCGCCGACCCCCGGGTCGGTACATGACGGAGGACACGATGACGTTGCCCCAGACCCCCCTTCTCGACCGTGTCGCCGGGCCCGCGGACCTGCGCCACCTCCCGGACCGGGACCTCGCCGCGCTGGCCGACGAGCTGCGCGACGAGGTGATCTCCGCCGTCTCCGAGACGGGCGGGCATCTGGGCTCCTCCCTCGGGGTCGTCGAACTCACCGTGGCGATCCATGCCGTCTTCAACACGCCGATGGACAAGCTCGTCTGGGACGTCGGCCACCAGTGCTATCCGCACAAGATCCTGACCGGGCGGCGCGACCGCATCCGGACGCTTCGCCAGAAGGACGGGCTTTCGGGCTTCACCAAGCGCGCCGAAAGCGAGCACGATCCCTTCGGCGCCGCGCATTCCTCCACCTCGATTTCCGCCGCGCTCGGCTTCGCCGTGGGGCGCGACATGGGTCAGCCCACGGGCGATGCGATCGCCGTGATCGGCGACGGCGCGATCAGCGCGGGCATGGCCTACGAGGCGCTCAACAACGCGGGCCACGAGGGGCGGCGCCTTTTCGTGATCCTCAACGACAACGAGATGTCGATCGCGCCGCCCGTCGGCGCGATGTCGCGCTATCTGTCGCGGCTTTACGCCAACGAGCCGCTGGCGCGGATGCGCTCGCTCGCCGAGGGGTTCGAGGCCGCGCTGCCCGAGCCCATGCGGGAGGGCGCGCGCCGCGCCCGCCAGCTCGTCACCGGCGTGACCGGGCAGGGTACGCTCTTCGAGGAGCTCGGCTTCGAGTATGTGGGCCCGATCGACGGCCACGACATGAGCCAGCTCCTGCCCGTCCTGCGCGCGGCGCGGGCACGGGCCACCGGGCCGGTCCTGATCCATTGCTGCACGGTGAAGGGCAAGGGCTACGCCCCCGCCGAAAGCGCCGCCGACAAGTATCACGGGGTGGCGAAGTTCGACGTGGCGACCGGCACGCAGGCGAAATCGACGCCCGCCGCGCCGTCCTATACTGGTGTCTTCGGCGACGCGCTGACCCAGGCGGCGGCGCGCGATCCGAAGATCGTCGCGGTGACGGCGGCCATGCCGGGCGGCACCGGCGTGGACCGCATGGCGAAGCGTTTCCCGGGCCGCGTCTTCGACGTCGGCATCGCAGAGCAGCACGCCGTGACCTTCGCGGCGGGCATGGCGGCGAGCGGGCTGCGCCCGTTCTGCGCGATCTACTCCACCTTCCTTCAGCGCGGCTACGACCAGGTGGTGCATGACGTGGCGCTTCAGGGGCTGCCCGTGCGCTTCGCCATCGACCGGGCGGGGCTTGTGGGCGCCGACGGCGCGACCCATGCAGGAGCCTTCGATATCGGCTATCTCGGCGCGTTGCCGGGCATGACGCTGATGGCCGCCGCGGACGAGGCCGAGCTCGTCCACATGGTGGCCACCGCGGCGGCGTTCGACGAGGGGCCCATCGCTTTCCGCTACCCGCGCGGCGCGGGCGTCGGGGTCGCGATGCCCGAGGCGGGCCAACCCCTCGAGATCGGGCGCGGCCGCGTTCTCCGCGAGGGGACTGACGCGGCGATCTTCTCCTACGGCGCGCATCTTTCCGAGGCACTCCGCGCGGCCGAGGTGCTGGATCGCGACGGCATCTCCGTCACCGTCGCCGACGCCCGCTTCGCCAAGCCGCTGGACGAGGCGCTGCTGTTGCGACTTGCGCGGAACCACGGCGCGCTGATCACGCTGGAGGAGGGTGCGATGGGCGGTTTCGGGGCGTTCGTCATGCACGCGCTCGCCCGGCATGGCGCGTTCGACCGTGGTCTCGCGATCCGCAACGTCGGCCTGCCCGACCGCTACATCGACCAGGCCAGGCCCGAAGACATGTATGCGGCGGCCGGAATGAGCGCGGCGGACATCGCCTCCGCCGTGCGCGATGCGCTTGGCCGCGGCGAGGCGGTCGCGCCGGGCGTCGTGCCGTTCCCTGCCGTGCGTTAGGGCAAGGCAAGGCCGCGGAGCGGCCATAACCACGGCAAGCCGGCAAGCGCTGCCTTCGGGCGTTCAGTCCGAAGCCGGGCACGCCTTGCCCCCGCGGGCCTGAAGCCTCCATTTCGGCCTCTCCGTCGGCCCGGGCGCCGCGGGTCACCCTTTTCCGACACGCCTGTCCGCGTCCTGCAGCGGGGCCCGGCTGCGCGCGTTGCCGGCCTCTGCCGCCTTGCGGAGCAGGCGTATCAGTTCGGTGCGTTCGGCCGGGTCGAGCCCTGACAGGATCTCGTCCTGAAGGGCACGCACGACGGGATCGGCCTCGGCGAGCAGCGCCTCGCCGGCCCGTGTCGGCCGCAGCACCCGGGCGCGCCGGTCGCGGGCGCTGACATCCCGTTCGACGAGCCCCTTGGCTTCCAGCCTGTCCACCACGCCGCCAATCGTCACGCGGTCGTAGGCGATGAGGCCCGCGAGCGTCGCCTGGTCCACGCCCGGGTTCCGGGCGAGCGCGGAGAGCGCGGCGAACTGCACCGGGGTCAGGTCATGGCCCGCCCGCCGCATCGCGCCGGCGAAGACCGAAACCGAGATCTGGTGCAGCCGCCGGATCAGGTGGCCCGGCATCTCGTGAAGGTCCAGCATCCCGGAAGGGTAGGCGCGTGCCCGATAATTGACAAGTATACTTATCATTCGTACAGGTCGTATGAGAGCCGGCACCGCCGGCAAGGGAGGACTGCATGACCGATTTCCTGTTCGAACCGCCGGCCACGCCGGGTGTTCCCGTTGCGGGCGAGGCGGCGCTCTATCCGGTGGGGCGCATCTTCTGCGTGGGGCGCAACTACGCCGCCCACGCCGCCGAGATGGGGGTGGAGGCCGACCGCGAGGCGCCCTTCTACTTCACCAAGTCGCCCTCGGCCTTCCTCGCCTCGGGCGCGACGCTGCCCTACCCGCCGGGTACGGAAAACCTGCATTACGAGATGGAACTGGCGCTGGCCATCGGCGCGCCGGCCTTCCGGGTGAGCGCGGCCGACGCGCCGGACGCGATCTACGCCTATGGCTGCGCCCTCGACATGACGCGGCGCGACCTGCAGCTCAAGGCCCGCGAGAAGCAGCGGCCCTGGGATCTCGGCAAGGATGTCGAGGGCTCCGCTGTCTTCGCGCCGATGACCCGGGCCGCCGAACTGGGCGAGATCGGCCCGCAGCGCATCCATCTTTCCGTCAACGGCGAGATCAGGCAGGACGCCCGTCTCTCCGACCTGATCCATTCGGTGCCCGAGATCGTCGCGGACCTCTCGAAGTTCTATCACCTGCGTCCGGGCGACCTGATCATGACGGGCACGCCCGCGGGGGTCGGCCCGGTGGAGCCGGGGGACCGGATCGAGGGCGGGGTGGACGGGCTCGCGCCCATCTCGCTCGCCATCGGTCCGGCGGAGTAGCCCCGTGACCCAACGGCCCGTCCTGATCGCCGGAGGCGGTATCGGTGGCCTCGCGGCCGCCATCGGCCTCGCCCGTGCGGGAATCCCCGTGTTGGTGCTGGAGAAGGCGCGCCAGCTCGGCGAGATCGGCGCGGGCATCCAGCTCGGCCCGAACGCCTTCCATGCCTTCGATTATCTCGGCGTCGGAGAGACGGCGCGCAAGATGGCGGTCTACGTGGACAGCCTTCGCCTGATGGACGCGCTGACGGCGGAGGAAATCTGCCGCATCCCGCTCGGAGAGGCGTTCCGCGCGCGGATGGGTAACCCCTACGCCGTGGTGCACCGGGGCGAATTGCACGGCGTCTTCCTCAAGGCGTGCGAGGCGCACCCGCTCGTGGAGCTGCGGACCTCGTCTGCCGTCGCGAGCTACGCGCAGGACGGCGAGACCGCGACCGCGATCCTCGAGTCCGGTGAGCGCGTGACGGGCCGCGCGCTTATCGGCGCCGACGGTCTCTGGTCGCCCATACGCGCGCAACTCGCGGGGGACGGCGCGCCACGCGTTTCCGGCCACACCACCTACCGGAGCGTGATCCCGGTCGAGGAGATGCCGGAGGAGCTGCGCTGGAACGCCGCGACGCTCTGGGCCGGTCCGAAGTGCCATATCGTGCACTACCCGCTCTCGGGCTGGAAGCTCTTCAACCTGGTCGTGACCTATCACAACCATGCGGCCGAGCCGGCGGCGGGCAAGCCGGTCTCGCACGACGAGGTGCGCCGCGGCTTCGAGCATGTCGCGCCGATGGCGCGGCAGATCATCGAAAAGGGACAGGACTGGAAGCTCTGGGTGCTTTGCGACCGGGAGCCGGTGGCGAACTGGGTGGACGGGCGCGTAGCGCTTCTGGGCGATTCGGCGCACCCCATGCTGCAATACATGGCGCAGGGCGCGTGCATGGCGATGGAGGACGCGGTGGCGCTCGCCCACGAGATGGAGGCGGTCGGCGGCGATGTCGCGGCGGCGCTTCCGGCCTACAACGCGCGCCGCGCGCTGCGCACCGCGCGGGTGCAGCTCCAGTCGCGCGCGGTGGGCGAGCATGTCTACCACCCGGCGGGGGCCCATGCGGAGCTGAGGAACGCGATCATGCGTGCCAAGAGCCCGGAAGACTGGTACGACACGGTGGATTGGCTCTACGGTTCCACCGGGCTCGAGGGCGCGGTCTCGCTGGAGATGCGCGGCCGCCGCGCCGGCTAACCCAGCGCCACGTCGAGAATCAGCATCACGACAAGGCCCACGGTCAGCCCGGCGGTGGCCTGTTTGCGGTAGCCGGAGCGGTGCGTCTCGGGGATGATCTCGTGGCTGATGATGTAAAGCATCGCGCCCGCCGCGAAGGTGAGGCCCCAGGGCAGAAGAGGCTCGGCAAGCGTGAGCGCGGCGGCGCCCAGAAGGCCCCCAACCGGCTCCACCAGCCCGGTCAGCGTGGCGATCAGCACGGCGCGGCCCGGAGGATAGCGTTCGCCCACGAGCGCGAGCGCCACCGCGAGCCCCTCGGGCATGTTCTGAAGCCCGATCCCGAGGGCGAGCGCGGCACCCTTGCCCACGTCGCCCGAGGCGAAGCCCACGCCCACCGCCATGCCTTCGGGAAAGTTGTGCAGCGTGATGGCGATGACGAAAAGCCAGATCTTCTCGAGCCGTGTGCCCGACGGGCCCTCGGGGCCCGAGACGAAATGCCGGTGGGGCACGCGCTCGTTCAGGCCCCACATCGCGGCCACCCCGAGCAGGATCCCGGCCGAAGCGATGAGCGCCGGGGGCAGCCGCCCATCGTAGCGCTCGCCGGCGTGGTCGATCGCGGGCAGGATCAGCGAGAAGAAACTCGCGGTAAGCATCACGCCCGCCGCGAAACCCAGAAGCGTGTTCGACATGCGTTCGGACACGCGGCGTCCGAAAAGGACCGGAAGCGCGCCGGCGCCCGTCATGAGCCCCGCGCCAAGGCTGCCCGCGAGACCGAGGATGACCGGATCGCCCGGTTGCATGCCCGCGACCCCGGGGCGCGCGGCTAGGCCATCACGCGGCCGAAGATCTCCGCCCGGTGCCGCTCCAGGTAGATCCGGAGCCAGGGCGTGAACCGGTCGGCGTGGCGCGAGACCTCCTCCACGAGCGTGGAGAGCGGAAGCCAGCGCGTCGCCATGACCTCCTCTGGGTCCGGGGCCGCCGCGATCCGGCGCCCCGCCCGGGCGACGAAGACATCCACGACCTCGTGTTCGATAAGGTTCCCGCCCACCGGCGCGCGGTATTCCAGCTGTCCGCGATAGGTCAGCGGCAATCCCTCGATGCCGAGTTCTTCATGCAGGCGGCGGCGCGCGCAGTCCTGCGGCGCCTCGTCCCAGCCCGGATGCGTGCAGCAGGAATTCGCCCAGAGCCCAGGCGTGTGATATTTCCCGAGCGCCCGGCGCTGGAGCAGGACCTCGTCGCCGTGCATCACGAAGACCGACACCGCCTTGTGCCGCAGCCCGCGGCGATGCGCCTCCAGCTTCTCGACCGGCGTCAGCGCGCCGTTGACCCAGGCGGGGACGGTGAGGCTCATGTATAGGTTTCCCTGACGATCCCGGAGAGGTGGGCGAGGTTCTTCAGCCCGATCTTTATATGGGCGAGCGGGCGGGATTTCACGAGTTCCTTGTTCATGTAGGCCTCGAAGGTCAAGCGCTGCACGTCCACGTCGTGGCACAGCGAGACGAAGCGTTCCCGCCGCGCATCGGAGCGGTAATAGGCATCCTGCATCACGCCGAGGATCTTGAAGACGCTCTTGTGCTCGCGCATGAAGAGGTGCCGGGCGAGCTTGAGCTTGGCGGTCTGGCCCGAGGTCAGCGTCGCGGCGGCGGCCGCGGCGGCGACGCGCCCGCCCATCATGGCATAGAAGATCCCCTCTCCCGAGGAGGGTGCGACGACGCCCGCCGCGTCGCCGGCAAGCACCACGTCGCGGCCGTTGTCCCAGCGGTCGAGTGGCTTGAGCGGGATGGGCGCGCCCTCCTTCCGGATGGTCGGGCAATCGGCAAGGCCGGAGGCCGCGCGCAGATCGGCGGTGGCCTGCTTCACGTCCACCTCCTTCACCATGCTGCCCATGCCGACGCTCGCCGACTTGCCGTGGGGGAATACCCAGCCGTAGAAGTCGGGCGAGATGCGCCCGTCATAGACGACGTCGCAGCGCTCGGGGTCGTAGCTGCCGATCTTGCCGGGCGCCTCGATGATCTCGTGATAGGCGATCACGTAGGGGATCTTGTCGCCGCCCGGCACTTCCTGCCGCGCCACGCCGGAACGCGCGCCGTCCGCGCCGATCACCAGCGTCGTCGCCAGCCGCCGGGTCTCGCCCGTCTCCTTGTCGCGGAAGACGACATGCGTGCCCGTCTCGTCGCGCTCGATCTTCGTGAACGTGCCGAGGTAGCGATCCGCGCCCGCGGCCTCCGCGCGGTCGCGAAGGAAGGCGTCGAAATGCTCCCGGTCGACCATGCCGACGAAGCCGTTCTCGATCGGGATGTCGACCTGGCGGCCGGTGGGCGAAATCATCCGCGCCGTGGTGATCCTGGCCACGAGCTGGTCCTCGGGGATGTCGAAATCCCGGATCGCGCGCGGCGGGATCGCGCCGCCGCAGGGTTTTATGCGCCCCTCGCGGTCGATGAAGGCGACCTTGCGGCCCTCGCGGGCGAGGTCTTCCGCGGCTGTGGCACCCGAGGGGCCAGCCCCCACGACGACGACATCATACATATTTCATTCTCCCGGCATCAGCGCCGCGCCACGTCCGGCGCGGGTGGTTTCGATCACGCGGAGCGCCATCAGCGCCGCCACGAGGAAAAGAGTGGCCTCGGCCAGGAAGACGGCGCCGAAGGCGGTCGCCTCGCTGTCGAAGAGGCGGCGCATCATGTCGGCGCCGGCCGCGCCGGCCAGCCCGCCGAAGCCCGCCGCGATGGCCTGCGCCGCACCCCAGAGGCCCATGCGTGTGCCTTCGCGCGTTTCGCGGCCGCGGCCTGCAAGCGCCATCATGGAGCCGATGGCGGCCACCGCGAACACCCCGTTGAAAAAGCCCAGCGCCACGACGGCGGGCATCAGCAGCGGCCGAAGCCCCAGACTGCCCGCGGTGGCGATGACGATGAGGCTTGCCGCCGAGCCGAGGCAGCCTGCGATGACCCAGCCGCGAAGACTTCCAAGCCGGAAACCGGTCGCGGCAATGCCCACGAGCAGCATGCCCAGAAACACGCCGCCGTTCTGCGCGCCCGACAGCGTGGTGGACTGGCCCGGCGTCAGCCCGAAGACGAGGCCGGCGAAGGGTTCGAGGATCAGTTCCTGCATGAAATAGGCGGTCATGGACAGGAAGACGAAGATCGTGAAATTGCGGGCATGAGGCTCACCCCATACCTCGCGCAGGCCCTCGCGAAAGCTCATCTCGTCATGCGACGGCTGCGCCGCGACGCGACGCTCGATCCCCCAGACGGAGACCAGGGTGAGAAGGACCGCGCCGCAGGTCACGACGGCGACGATGCGCAGCAGGAGCGCGTGGCTGTAAGGCTCCAGGAAGGCGCCCACCGTCCCCGCGGTCACGGCGATGCCGAGAATCATCATCAGCCAGGTGATCGTGGCCGCCGCGGCGCGGCGGGGCGGCGCCGTGGCGGTGGCGAGCAGGGCGAGCAGCGAGGTGCCCGAGGCGCCGACGCCGATCCCGATCAGCGCATAGGCCAGGATGGAAACCGAAAGGCCGAGTGCGAAGCTCGTGTCCAGAAGTACGACGCCCCAGGCCGCCCCGAAGCCGCCGGCCGCGAGGACCGCCATGCCGCCCACGATGAAGAGCGTCCGGTTGCCGCCCGCGTCCGACAGGAAGCCCCAGTTCGGGCGCGTGATCTGGATGCCGTAATGCAATGCGACCAGAAGGCCCGGCAGCACCGCGGGCAGCGCCAGTTCGACGACCATCAGGCGGTTGAGGGTGGAGGTCGTGAGCACCACGATCGCGCCGAGGCTCATCTGCACGAGCCCCAGCCGGAAGATCGATAGCCAGGACAGCGTCATCCCGCACCTCCCAGCGCGCGAAGCGCGAAGGCCGCGATCATCATGCCCGAGACATACATCGCCACGCCCGTGCCGTTGAACCACGGCGCCTTGCCCTTCGGGTCGCGCATCATCACTTGCGCCGCCCAGATCTGTCCGAGGATCAGCACCGCGATCGCCGCCGCGTGCCATTCGCGGCCCCAGCCGGCGAGCAGCGTGAACACCACGATCTGCGGCAGGATCATCACCCACGCCGCGACCCGGGCCGCGCGTTCCGGGCCCAGAACGACCGGCAGCGATTCGACCCCGGTCTGACGGTCGCCTTCCAGCGCCTTGAAATCGTTCAGGGTCATGATGCCGTGCGCGCCAACGCCGTAGAGCAGGGCGATGGTCACGATCTCGGGCGAGGGCGCGCCCGCCGAAAGGACGGCCGCGCCGGTGAACCACGGCAGCGTTTCGTAGGAGAGGCCGACAAGGCCCGGCCCGGCGATGCCAGACCGCTTCAGCCGCACCGGCTCGGCCGAATAGGCCCAGGCGGCGATGACGCCCACCACCGTCGCGCCGAAGCCCCAGGGCCCGAGCTGCCAGCCGACGACGAGCGCCAGCGCCGACATCGCGAGCGCGATCCAGAGGCCCCAGCGGCCGGGAATGCGCCCCGAGGGGATCGGGCGGTCCGGTTCGTTGATGGCGTCGACCTCGCGGTCGCACCAGTCGTTCGCGGCCTGGCTCATCCCGCAGACGAGCGGGCCGGCCAGCACCACGCCGAGCAGCACGAGGCCCAGACTGTCGAAAGGGTTCGCGCCGACCGAGACGAGGCCGCACAGGTAGGCCCACATCGGCGGGAACCAGGTGATCGGTTTCAGAAGCGTCAGAACCGCCCCGGGTTCGGGCAGCCGACGCTCGGACTGTAAGTTTTCCAAGACACTCATGTGTCAAGTAAACTATACAATCGAGAGTCGCGAAAGGGTTTTCTTGCCTGTCGCGCTTTATTCGTCGGGGTCGTTGCTGCTGTCGATGAGGCCGTATTTGCGAAGCTTCACGTAGAGGCTTTGCCGGGACAGGCCGAGCATCTCGGCCGCGGCCACGCGGTTGTTGTCGGTCAGGCGGATCGCCGTCTCGATGCAGAGCTTTTCCACGACGTCGGTCGTCGCGCCGACGAGTTCCTTGAGCGACGCGGTGCCCACGAGGTCCATCACGTTCTGCATGGCCTCGTCGCTGACGGCGGCGCCGGCCTCGGCGATGCCGCGCGGCTGGGACGTCGTCACGTCACGGAGGATGAAGCCGATGCCCCGGTCCACGCGGCCGCGAAGCCTGGCGGCCGAAAGCTCGACGGTCGCGCGCATGCCGACGACGCTTTCGAGTTGTGCCGCGTACCCCTTGATCTTGCCGGTCTTCTCGAGCGCTTCGAGAATGAGCTTCATGTCGACCGAGCCGCGGGCGAGGAAATCCGCGATGGAACGCCCTTCCACGTCGCGCTGCTGCGCCGCGTCGGTCAGGCGCAGGAACCCCTCGTTGGCCTCGCGGATCACGCCCTTGGCGTCCGTCAGCACGATCGCGTCCGGCGTATATTCGTAAAGCCGGGCGAGACTAAGGGCAAGCTCGCGCCCGGTCCCCTCCTCGTCCGACAGGGCCTCGATCCGGACCAGCATCGACACCTCGCCGGAGGCCCGGAAGAACTCGGGAAGGAGCCGCACGTCGCGGGCGGTGCGGCGCACCACGGCCGGAACGCCGGTGCCGTGTTCGGATGCCGCGGCGGTCTTCAGGCTCTCGCCGAACTCGCCCTTGCGCCGGCCCTCGAAGCACTGGGCGAGGGCGCTGGCGCTCAGGTTGTCGGTCTTCACGCCCAGCAGATCCATCGCGGCTCGGTTCATGTCGATCGCACGCCCCGAGTCGGGATCCACGGTGATCATGGGTGTGGCGGCGGCATCGAACACGACGCGATACCGCGTCTCCACGCCGCGGAACCGCTCGAGGTCGCGTTCCCGCGCCATCTGCTCGCGCACAAGGCGTTGCTGCAGATCCGCGAAGGGCTGCATGTCGCGCCCCAGAAGCAGGATGCCGTTGTCTTCGCCGGTGTCGTGGAGCGTGTAGCGAATGGGAAATTCCCAGTTCGCGTTGTCGACGTGGTTGAGCTCCATCGGTCGCACGATCGCATCGCGGTCCGACAGGACCGTCGCCATGCGATCTTCGAACTTGGCCCTGCTGTCCTCGGAGAGGAAGTCCCGGAAATCGCGACCCACCCAATGGTCGAGGCAGCCGAGATAGGGGCTGTCGGGGCTGACCGAGATGCCCTTGACCTTGCCGGTCCTGTCGATTGCCACCGCGATGTCGGCGAACTGCTCGATGATGCGCTCGACGCGGGACGGCGCGGGTAGTACGCCGACGCGTACCCGTTCATGCATCCGTCCCTGCTTGGTCACGGCGTCCTTCCTATCGCTGCGCCATGAACCCCGTGTTCATGACGACTGCTCCATAGATAGTGGTTCGACCCGGGATGCAACAAGGCCACAGGCCTCGATCGCGCCCTGTGTCGTCATCGCAGCATGATCGGCGCCGCATCTTGCCAGCAAATCGGGCACATGGCCCACGGCCTGGCCGCCCACCACGACGGGCGGAAGCGATCCGCACGCCGCGCGGAGGTGGCCGATCAACGCTCCTACGCGGTCCACGGCGCGGTCGGTCGCGCAGCTTACGCCGATCATGTCGAAACCGCCCGCCGCGATCTGCCCGGCAAGCTCATCGGGGTGGCCGCCGATCGCCATCCGCACACGGTGGCCCAGCCGGTTGAACTGGTCGGCCGCGACGAAGGCGCCAAGCGCGTGGTTTTCGAACTCCGGCACGACGACGAGAATCGCCAGCGTCTGCGGCGCGGCCTGGGCCGGGGCGGGAAGCGGGCCGGAGGCGCGGCGGTCGCGAAGGATTCGCTGAAGCCGGGCGGTGCCCGTGGTGACGTCCACGAAGCTTACCTCGTCGCGGACCCAGCGATCGCCGAGACGCGCCGCCGCGCGCGGGATGATCACGTCATGGATCGTGTCGGTGCTGAAGCCGCTCGCGACAAGCGAGGTGATCGTGCGTTGATGAGAGGTCTCGACCTCGGCGAGCAGCGCGTCGCAAAGACGCTCGACCCACCCGTCGATGCTGTCCGGCGCGGTTTCCTGTCGGGATTCGGCTAGCAGGCGGATCGCGGACTCTGCCAGCGCCTCGATGGTCGTGCCCGAGTTCCGCTCGTCTTCGCGCGCGCACGCTAGGTTGTTGGATACGGGATGCATTCTGTCCTCCGTCAGCAGGCGCAAGGGATCCTCGCCGGCAACCCGCCCGGCCGATCCTGTCGAAAACAGTGCGTACTGCTCACCAACGCTGTCAAACGATCGTGACACATCGCGCCCGCGCGACGGCGTAGCGCCCTGTTTTTGCCCCAAAAAATTTTTCCGAAATTTCAGGTGCTTTCGTTTGGAAATCAAAAACAACGGAGTTTCATGGCCGCATGGGGTGTGAGTCGGATAAAACTGACAGTCTGGGGGTCGCCAAGGTGTAAATTATTATTGACACTTTCGCGCCCGGCCCCGTAGCATCCATCCAAGCACACTGGAAACCGCGGAGGACCGATGGCGCCGCACATGCAGACACAGCCAAGCTCCGGCGCGCCCCTGCTTTACACCCCGGAGCAGCGCGCCCGCCGCGATTCCACCATCTGGACGCCGGTCCAGGGCGTGCTCGCGCCGCTGCAGTTCCTGGTGTTTCTCGTGTCGCTCGCCCTCGTCCTGCGCTTCCTTCTGACCGGCGAGGGTTACGCGGCCGCGACATGGTCCGTCGTGATCAAGACCGGCGTGCTCTACACGATCATGGTGACCGGCGCGATCTGGGAAAAAGTCGTTTTCGGCCAGTATCTTTTCGCGCCCGCCTTCTTCTGGGAAGACGTGTTTTCCTTCGCGGTGATCGCCTTGCACACCGCCTATCTCTACATGGTCTGGTCGGACGGCTTTTCCGCGAACGCGGAGATGGCGATCGCGCTGGCGGCCTACGCCGCCTACGTCGTCAACGCCGGCCAGTTCCTCTGGAAACTTCGCATGGCGCGCCTCGGAGCGCAGGCCGCCGATGCCGCTGCAGCGCGGGAGGCCGCATGACCCGTAATTTCGCCCCGCCGCCCGCCGCCGGATGCCGGACCGCGCCGATTCTCAAGGAGCGCGGCCAGCGCGAGGTGTTCTGCGGTCTGACGGGAATCATCTGGCTGCACCGCAAGATGCAGGACGCCTTCTTCCTCGTGGTCGGCTCGCGCACCTGCGCGCATCTTCTGCAGTCCGCCGCGGGCGTGATGATCTTCGCAGAGCCGCGTTTCGGTACCGCGATCCTCGAGGAGCAGGATCTCGCGGGTCTCGCGGACGCGCACGCGGAGCTCGAGCGCGAGGTGGAGCGCCTGCTGTCGCGCCGGCCCGACATCCGCCAGCTTTTCCTCGTGGGCTCCTGCCCGTCGGAGGTCATCAAGCTCGACCTCGCGCGCGCGGCCGAACGGCTCACGCAGCGCCATGCCCCGCGGGTGCGGGTGCTGAACTACTCCGGCTCGGGGATCGAGACGACCTTCACCGAGGGAGAGGACGCCTGCCTCGCCTCGATGGTGCCCGTGCTGCCTGAAACCGATGCGCGCCAGCTCATGCTGGTGGGGGCGCTGCCCGACGTGGTCGAGGACCAGGCGCGCGACCTGCTGGACAAGCTCGGCGTCGGGCCGGTCACCGTGCTGCCCGCCGCGCGGGCGAGCGACCAGGTGGCGGTCGGGCCGAACACCGTCGTTGCGCTGACGCAACCCTTCCTGGGCGACACGCTGCAATGCCTCGAACGCCGCGGCGCGCGACACCTGCCCGCGCCCTTCCCCTTCGGCGAAGAGGGCACGACCGCGTGGCTGCGCGCCATCGCGGCCGAGTTCGGCGTGTCGGATGAGCGCTTCGAGGAGGTCACGGCCGCGCCGCGCGCCCGCGCGCGCAAGGCCGTCGCCCAGGCGGCCGAGGTCCTGAACGGGCGCTCCGTCTTCTTCTTCCCCGACAGCCAGCTCGAGATCCCGCTCGCGCGCTTCCTGACGCGCGAATGCGGGATGGACGCGGTAGAGGTGGGCGCGCCCTACATCAACAAGCAGGTGGTCGGGGCCGACCTCGACCTGCTCGCCGAGGGTCCGGTGCTCTCGGAGGGGCAGGATGTGGACCTGCAGCTCGACCGCGTGCGCGCCGCGCGCCCCGACCTCACGGTCTGCGGCCTGGGCCTCGCCAATCCGCTGGAGGCGGAAGGGCTCACGACGAAGTGGGCGATCGAGCTCGTCTTCACGCCGGTGCATTTCTACGAACAGGCGGGCGATCTGGCCGGGCTCTTCTCGCGCCCGATCCGCCGGCACGACCTGCTGAAGCTGGAGGCCGTGGAATGAAGCTCTCGGTCTGGACCTACGAAGGCCCGCCCCATGTCGGCGCGATGCGCGTCGCGACGGGCATGAGCCGGCTGCACTACGTGCTGCACGCGCCGCAGGGCGACACCTATGCCGATCTGCTGTTCACCATGATCGAGCGGCGCGATCACCGCCCGCCGGTCACCTACACCACCTTCCAGGCGCGCGACCTGGGCAGCGACACCGCGGACCTCTTCAAGACCGCCTGCCAGGACGCCTACGACCGTTTCCGGCCGCAGGCGATGATCGTCGGCGCCTCCTGCACCGCGGAGCTCATCCAGGACGACCCCGGCGGCATGGCCGAGACGATGGGCATGCCGGTGCCGATCGTGCCGCTGGAGTTGCCAAGCTACCAGCGCAAGGAAAACTTCGGCTGTGACGAGACCTTCTTCCAGCTGGTGAAGGCGCTCGCGCGCCCGGTGGAGAAGACCGAAGAGATCACCGCCAACCTGATCGGGCCCACGGCGCTCGGCTTCCGCCACCGCGACGACATCGTCGAGGTGACGCGGCATCTGGAGGAGATGGGCATCGGCGTGAACGTCGTCGGCCCCATGGGCGCCACGCCCGAGGACCTCACGCGGCTGGGCGCGGCGCATTTCAACGTGCTGATGTATCCCGAGACCGCCGAAAGCGCCGCGCGCTGGATGGAGCGCGAACTCGGCCTGCCCTTCACGAAGACGGTGCCGATCGGCGTGGGCGCGACGCGCGATTTCCTGCAGGAGGTGAGCGACATCACCGGCCTGCCCGTGCAGGCGGACGAAAACCGCCTGCGCCTGCCCTGGTACTCGGCGAGCGTCGATTCGACCTACCTTACCGGCAAGCGCGTCTTCCTTTTCGGCGACGGCACCCATGTCGCCGCGGCGGCGCGCATCGCACGGGACGAGATGGGCTTCGAGGTGGTGGGCCTGGGCTGCTACAACCGCGAGCAGGCCCGCAACATCCGCCGCGTGGCCAAGGAGTACGGCGTCGAGGCCACGGTCACCGACGACTATCTCGAGGTCGAGGCCGCCATCGAGGCCGCCGCCCCCGAGATGATTCTCGGCACGCAGATGGAGCGCCATATCGGCAAGCGCCTCGGCATTCCCTGCGCCGTGATCTCGGCGCCCGTGCATGTTCAGGACTTCCCCGCCCGCTATTCGCCCCAGATGGGCTTCGAGGGCGCGAACGTGATCTTCGACACCTGGGTGCACCCGCTGGTCATGGGCCTCGAGGAGCACCTGCTGCACATGTTCCGCGAGGATTTCGAGTTCCACGACGAGGCGGGGCCGTCGCATCACGCGGCGCATTCCCCGGCACGGCACCCGGCGGCGACGGTGCAAGAGGGGGGCGCTGCCCCCCGTCCGGCTGCGCCGGACGCCCCCCGGAGTATTTCTGTCCAAGAAGAAGGGCCGGGCGCGACGTCGGGCGGCATCGAGATCGTCTGGCGGCCCGCGGCGGAAAAGGAGCTCAAGAAGATCCCCTTCTTCGTGCGCGGCAAGGCCAAGCGCAACACCGAGGCCTTCGCGCGCGAGCGCGGGGTGGCCGAGATCGACGTCGACACCCTCTACGAGGCGAAGGCTCACTATGCGCGATGACGGGATGATCAAGGGCCGGATGCCCGGCTACCGCGTGACGATCATCACGCTCGATTCCCACGCGGCGAGCGCCTGCGACCGGGTCGCCGAGCGGCTGTCGCACGAGTTTCCGGGGCTGTCGGTGTCCCTCCACGCGGCGGCCGAGTGGGGCGAGACGCCCGGCGCTTTCGAGCGCGCGGTCGAGGCGGTCGAAAGCGCGGACATCGTGATCGCCAACCTGCTGTTCCTCGAGGAGCACGTGAAGCCGATCCTGCCGCATCTTCAGGCCCGGCGGGATCACTGCGACGCGATGGCGGGCGTGATCGCCGACGCGCAGATCGTCAAGCTGACGCGGATGGGCACACTCGACATGGCCGCGCCAGACAGCGGCGTGCGCAAGCTGATCAAGCGGCTGCGCGGTTCGTCCAAACCCTCGTCGGATTCGGGCGAGAGCAAGATGCGGATGCTGCGACGCCTGCCGAAGATCCTGCGCTTCATCCCGGGCAAGGCGCAGGACCTGCGCGCCTGGTTCCTGGTGATGCAGTACTGGCTCGGCGGGTCGGACGACAACATCGAGTCGCTGATGCGCTTCCTGATCTCGCGCTACTGCCGCCACGAGGCGTGGCGCGGCGGCGAGGCCCCGGCCCCGGTGGAGTATCCCGACACGGGGCTTTATCACCCCGATCTTCCCGGCCGCATCACCGAGGATCCCGCAGAGATGCCCGCGCCGCAGGGCGCGCGCGGCACCGTCGGTCTTCTGATGATGCGCAGCTACGTCCTTTCGGGCGACACCGCGCATTACGACGCGGTGATCCGGGCGCTGGAAGCGAAGGGGCTGCGCGTTCTGCCGGCCTTCGCCGGGGGGCTCGACGGGCGGCCCGCGATCGAGAAGTTCTTCCGCGACGAGGCCGGCGCCACGATCGACACGCTGCTTTCGCTCACGGGCTTCAGCCTCGTGGGCGGGCCCGCCTACAACGACAGCGAGGCGGCGGTGGGCGTTCTGAAGGCGCTCGACGTGCCCTATCTCGCCGCGCATCCGCTGGAATTCCAGACGCTGGCGCAATGGGCCTCCTCCGCGCAGGGCCTCGGGCCGATCGAGACGACCATGCTGATCGCGCTGCCCGAACTGGACGGTGCGACGAACCCCTGCGTCTTCGCGGGCCGGCACGGGACCGAGCCCTGCCAGGGCTGCCGCTACGCCTGCCACGTCGAGCAGGAGAGCCGCGACATGGCGCCCTGCCACGAGCGGATCGACAGCCTCGCCGAGCGCGTGGAGCGCCAGATCCGCCTGCGGCGCAAGCAGAACGCCGAGAAGAAGGTGGGCGTCGTTCTCTTCGGCTTCCCGCCGAACGCCGGCGCCGTGGGCACTGCCGCCTACCTCGCCGTCTGGGAGAGCCTCTACAACACGCTGCACCGCATGGCCTCGGCCGGCTACGACCTCGATCCGCCCGAAAGCGTCGAGGCGCTGCGCGCGGCGGTGCTGGAGGGCAACGCCCGGCAATACGGGCAGGAGGCGAATGTCGCGGCCTATGTCAGCGCCGACGAGATCGTCCGCAACACCCCGCCGCTGAAGGCGATCGAGGCCGTGTGGGGCCCGGCGCCGGGCAAGATCCAGTCGGACGGGCGCGGCGTCTTCGTGCTGGGCCACCAGTTCGGCAACGTCTTCGTGGGCATCCAGCCCGCCTTCGGCTACGAGGGCGATCCGATGCGCCTGCTCTTCGAGAAGGGCTTTGCGCCGACGCACGCCTTCGTCACCTTCTACCTCTGGTTGCGCAATACCTACGAGGCCGACGCCATCCTGCATTTCGGGATGCACGGCGCGCTGGAGTTCATGCCGGGCAAGCAGGCGGGAATGGGCGCGATGGACTGGCCCGACCGCCTGATCGGCGAGATGCCGAACATCTACCTCTACGCCTCGAACAACCCGTCGGAGGCGAGCCTCGCCAAGCGCCGGTCCGGCGCGGTGACGATCACGCACCTGACCCCGGCGCTGGCCGCGTCGGGCCTCTACAAGGGGCTGTCCGAACTCAAGGACTCGTTAACGCGCTGGCGCGCGATGGCCGGGGACGACCCCTCGCGCGGCGAACTCGAGACGCTGATCGCCGAGCAGGCGGAGGCGGTGGACATGGGCGGCCAGCCGGCCGAGGCGCTGTGGCTGAAGCTGCTGGAGACCGAGGACGCGCTCATTCCCGAGGGGCTGCATGTGCTCGGCCGGCCGATGACCGAGGCGCAGAAGGCCGACTACCTCGCGCTCATCGAGGACCTGGACGAGGAGACCCGGGCGCGGGTGGCCGAGCTTATCGGCGGCGACCACGAGATCCCCGCGATCCTCAACGCGCTCGAGGCGCGCTACACCGCGCCGGTGCCCGGCGGCGACCTGATCCGCTCCACCGACGTGCTGCCGACGGGGCGGAACATCCACGCCTTCGATCCCTTCCGGATGCCGACCGAATTCGCCTGCCGGGAGGGGGCCAGGCAGGCCGAGGTCCTGCTTGCGACCCACGAGGAGGTGCCCCGGAGCATCGCGGTCGTGCTGTGGGGGTCCGACAACATCAAGTCCGACGGCGGGCCGCTCGCCCAGGCGCTGGCGCTCCTCGGGGCGCGGCCCCGCTTCGACAGTTTCGGGCGGCTCGCGGGCGCCGATCTCATCCCGCTGGAAGAGCTGGGCCGCCCGCGCATCGACGTGATCATGACGCTTTCGGGCATCTTCCGCGACCTGCTGCCCCTGCAGACCCGGATGCTGGCGGAGGCCGCCTGGAAGGCCGCCACCGCCGACGAACCCGCCGAGATGAACTTCGTGCGCGCCAATGCGCTGGCCTATGCCGAGAAGATCGGCTGCGACATGGAGACCGCCAGCCTGCGCGTCTTCTCCAACGCCGAGGGCGCCTACGGCTCGAACGTGAACCAACTCGTGGACAGCTCCGCCTTCGGCGACGAGGACGAGCTGGCCGACGCCTACCAGGCCCGCAAGAGCTTCGCCTATGGCCGCGACGGCAAGGCCGCGCCGCAGGGCGAGCTTCTGGGGGAGGCGCTGAGGGACGTGGAGCTTGCCTATCAGAACCTCGAATCCGTCGAGCTGGGGGTGACCACGGTCGATCATTACTTCGACACGCTGGGCGGCATCAGCCGGGCGGTGAAGCGCGCGCGCGGCGGGCAGGAGGCCAAGGTCTACATTTCCGACACCACGCGCGGGACCGGCAAGGTCCGCACGCTGGCCGACCAGGTATCGCTCGAGACGCGCTCGCGCTCGCTCAACCCGAAATTCTACGAGGCGCTCCTGAGCCACGGCGCCGAGGGCGTGCGCCAGATCGAGGCGCAGGTGACCAACACGCTGGGCTGGTCGGCCACGACCGGGGCCGTGGAGCCCTGGGTCTACCAGCGGATCTCGGAGACGTTCGTGCTGGATGCGGAGATGCGGCAGCGGCTGGCGGATCTGAACCCGCAGGCGTCGAGCCGGATGGCGAACCGGCTGCTCGAGGCCTCGGACCGCGCCTACTGGCAGCCCGACGCGGCGACGCTCGCGGCGCTGCAGGACGCGGCCGACGCGCTGGAGGACCGGATGGAAGGGATCGCGGCGGAATGAGCGGGGCCTGCGCATACGGCACGGTTGCCAGGGGGCGCTGCCCCCTCGGCCTTCGGCCTCACCCCCGGAGTATTTCCGCCAAGAAGAAGTATCGGCGCGGCGCGGGACAGGGACGCGCCGTCACGGACGAGAAAAGGAGACGCCCATGAGCCCGCTCGACAGCAAGCTGCCCCCGGCCGCGAGAGCCAACGCCCGCGAGCAGGAGGGGCTGAAGAAACGCGGTCTCGGCGCGCCGCCGACGATCAGGACGGGCGAGGACGGCGAGGGATCGCTGCAGGTGCACCAGGACCCGGCGATGAAGATCGAGGGGGCGAAGGTCTTTTCCGTCTACGGCAAGGGCGGGATCGGCAAGTCAACCACGTCCTCGAACCTCAGCGTGGCGTTTTCCACCCTGGGCAAGCGGGTGCTGCAGATCGGCTGCGACCCCAAGCACGATTCGACCTTCACGCTGACCGGGCACCTGCAGCCCACGGTGATCGACATCCTCAAGGAGGTCGATTTCCACGCCGAGGAGCTGCGTCCGGAGGACTTCATGACCGAGGGGTTCAACGGGGTGCAATGCGTCGAGGCAGGCGGTCCGCCCGCCGGCACCGGCTGCGGCGGTTACGTCGTGGGGCAGACGGTGAAGCTGCTGAAGCAGCACCACATGCTCGAGAACACCGACGTGGTGATCTTCGACGTGCTGGGCGACGTGGTCTGCGGCGGCTTCGCCGCGCCGCTCCAGCACGCCGACCGGGCGGTGATCGTGACCGCGAACGACTTCGACTCGATCTACGCGATGAACCGGATCATCGCAGCGGTGCAGGCGAAGTCGAACAACTACAAGGTGCGGCTCGCGGGGTGCGTGGCGAACCGGTCGCGCGACACCAACGAGGTCGACCGCTACTGCGAGGAAGTCGGTTTCAAGCGCATCGCGCACATGCCGGACTTCGACGCGATCCGGCGCTCGCGGCTCAAGAAGAAGACGCTCTTCGAGATGCCCGACGAGGAGGACATCGTCCTGGCGCGCAAGGAATACGTGCGCCTGGCGGAGACGCTCTGGAACGGCACCGAGCCGTTCGCGCCCGCGCCGATGGAGGACCGCGACATCTTCGAGCTGCTGGGCTTCGATTGATGAGCTACGAGAGCACCCTTTCCCGCGTCGAGACCTATTTCGACAAGACCGCGACCCGGACCTGGGAGCGGCTGACCTCGGATGCGCCGGTCTCGCGGATCCGCGAGACGGTGCGCCGGGGGCGTGACGAGATGCGCGCGCTGATGCTCTCCGCGCTGCCGGCGGATCTTGCGGGCGCGCGGGTGCTCGACGCCGGTTGCGGGGCCGGGCAGATGACCGCCGAGCTTGCCCGCCGCGGGGCCGAGGTGGTCGCGGTGGACATCTCGCCCTCGCTCGTGCGGATCGCGCAGGCGCGGCTCGATCCCGCGCTCGCGCGGCGCGTGACCTTCCTTTCCGGCGACATGCTGGACGCGGCGCTGGGCCGGTTCGATCATGCCATGGCGATGGACAGCCTGATCTACTACCGCCTCGACGACATCGCGCGGGCCCTCGACGGGCTGGCGCGGCGGGCGGACGGGAAGGTCGTCTTCACCGTCGCGCCGCGCACCGCGCTTCTGATGATGATGTGGCGGGCGGGCCAGCTTTTCCCGCGGTCCGACCGCTCGCCCACCATGGTGCCGCACGCGCCCGCCCGGATCGCCGGCGCGCTGCGCGGCGCGGGCACGCCGGGCCGGCTGCGCATTCTGGGCCGCGTGGCCCGCGGCTTCTACATTTCCGAGGCGCTCGAGGTCTCGGCATGAGCGCGCAGCGCCGGATATCCCCGCTCGCGCGGCTGACGACGCAGATCCTGCCCTTCGCGGACGCGGCCAGCGAGGGGCTGCCGATGCGCGAGCTTCTGCGCCTGTCGCTCTTCCAGGTCTCGGTGGGCATGGCGATGGTCATGCTGCTGGGGACGCTGAACCGCGTGATGATCGTCGAGCTTTCGGTGCCCGCGCTGGTGGTGGCCTCGATGATCGCGCTGCCGGTGCTGATCGCGCCCTTCCGGGCGCTTCTGGGCTTCCGCTCGGACAACCACCGCAGCGCGCTCGGCTGGAAGCGCGTGCCCTATCTGTGGTTCGGATCGCTCTGGCAGATGGGCGGCCTCGCGGTGATGCCCTTCGCCATCCTCGTTCTGGGCGGGCAGCAGGCGGTGGGCCCGGGCTGGGCGGGCGAGGTGCTCGCGGCCCTTGCCTTCCTGATGGCCGGGCTCGGGATGCACATGACCCAGACCGCCGGGCTGGCGCTGGCGGCGGACCGGGCCACGGACGAGACGCGGCCCCGCGTGGTGGCGCTTCTTTACGTGATGTACCTGCTCGGCATGGGGGTCTCGGCCATCGTGATCGGCTGGCTCCTGCGCGATTTCGGGTCCTTCACGCTGGTCCGGGTCGTGCAGGGCGTGGCCCTGGCCGGGCTCCTGTTCAATGTCGTCGCGCTCTGGAAGCAGGAGAAGGTGCGCCCGATGAGCCGCGCCGAGCGCGAGGCGCCCAAGCCCCGCTTCCGCGACGCCTGGGCCGATCTCGCCCGGGGCGGCACCGCGGGCCGGCTTCTCGCCGTGGTGTTCCTCGGCACCATGGCCTTCAACATGCAGGACGTGCTTCTGGAGCCTTACGGGGGCGAGATCCTCGGCTTGTCGGTCTCGGCCACGACGCTTCTGACCGCGACCTGGGCGGGCGGCGCGCTGCTGTCCTTCGCGCTCGCGGCGCGGATGCTCGCCCGTGGCTCCAACCCCTACCGCATGGCGGCGCTGGGCGTGCTGGTCGGGATCGCGGCCTTCTCCGTCGTGATCTTCGCCGCGCCGCTCGGATCCGCCGCGCTCTTCTTCTCGGGCGCCGCGCTGATCGGTTTCGGCGGCGGCATGTTCGCGGTGGCGACGCTGACCGCCGCGATGACGATGCCCGTCGACGGCGCCGCGGGGCGCGGCCTCGCGCTCGGCGCCTGGGGCGCGGCGCAGGCCACGGCGGCGGGGCTGTCCATCGCCCTCGGCGGGGGGCTGCGCGATGTCGTGAACCACGCCGCCCTGTCGGGCCGCCTGGGCGAGGCGCTCGCCGACCCGGCGACCGGCTATTCCGTCGTCTACCACCTCGAGATCGGTCTTCTCTTCGTCACGCTCGCGGCCATCGGCCCGCTCGTGAAGACCGTCGTGAAACCCGTCGGCCGGCAGGCGGCGCCCACCCGGATGGGCCTCGCCGAGATGCCGACATGACCCTGCGCTTCCTGAAAGGAACGACCCATGACTGAGACATTCTTCGGAGAGTTCGACCTGGCGAGCCTGTCGCTCTGGCTCTTCTACATCTTCTTCGCCGGGCTTGTCGTCTATCTGCAGCGCGAGAACATGCGCGAGGGCTATCCGCTCGAGGACGAGCAGGGCAACCCGGCCCCCACGCCGAGCCTGTTCCCGCTGCCCGAGGACAAGACCTTCAAGCTGCCGCATGGCCGTGGTGAGGTCTCCTATCCCTCCGGCCAGATCCCCGAGCGCGAGAACCTGGCGCTCGAACAGACCCACCCGGTCCGGGGCTATCCCTTCGTTCCCACGGGCGATCCGATGGTGGACGGCGTGGGCCCTGCCTCGTGGTGCCACCGCGGCGACGTGCCCGAGCTCGACGGCAAGGGACACCCCAAGATCATCCCGATGTCGGCGACCGAGCATTTCCACGTCGCCGCGGGCCGCGACCCGCAAGGCCTGCCGGTGATGTCGGGCGACGGCACGGTGGTGGGAACCGTCACGGACATGTGGATCGACGAGCCGGAGCAGCTCGTGCGCTACCTCGAATTCGAACTCGACGCCGAGTGGGGCGAGGGCAAGCGCCTCGTGCCGATGACCCTGTCGGTCATCAAGCGCGACCGCGTCGTGGTGCGCACGATCTACGCCAAGCAGTTCGCCGACGTACCGAAGCACGCCTCGCCGCGGCAGGTCACCAAGCTCGAGGAGGACAAGATCTCCGCCTACTACGCGGGCGGCGTGCTCTACGCGGACGAGGAACGCCTCGAGCCGCAGCTCTGACCGGAAGGACGCGACACCCATGCCGCATGATCATCACGACGACTTCGCCTTCGAGCCCGTGGAGGGCCTGCCGGAAGCGCCGCCCGAAGGCGAGCACATCCTCTGGCAGGGCCGCCCGGACTGGTGGGCGCTCGCCCTGGAATCTCTGAACCTCAAATGGGTGATGGGTTATTTCGTCTTCCTCGCGGCATGGAGACTGGTCGCCGCCCTGGACCTGATGCCCTTCTCCCAGGCGCTGGCGATCTCGACGCCGTTCCTCGTCATGGGCCTCGTCGTCTGCGCCCTGCTCGCG
This sequence comes from Rhodosalinus sp. 5P4, assembly GCF_041365695.1. NCBI lineage: Bacteria > Pseudomonadati > Pseudomonadota > Alphaproteobacteria > Rhodobacterales > Paracoccaceae > Rhodosalinus > Rhodosalinus sp. 5P4. The sequence goes on along the minus strand of NZ_JBGFSJ010000005.1, from coordinate 148,417 downwards.
CTCATCGCGTGGGTGCAGGCGCGCGCGACGGTCTACACCATCACGAACAGCCGCGTCGCGATGCGGGTGGGTGCGGCGCTGACCGTCACGCTCAACCTGCCTTACACGCAGATCGCGAACGCGCATCTGGACCTCCGCCGCCGGGGCACGGGCACCATCGCGCTCGATCTTCTGGGCGAGACCAAGTTCAGCTACCTCGTGCTCTGGCCGCATGCCCGGCCGTGGCGCCTGCGCCATCCCGAGCCGGCGCTGCGCTGCATCCCGGACGCCGCGCACGTCGCGCGGCTGCTCGCCGAGGCCGCCGAGGCGCGGATCGAACAGCCGCGGATCGCCCGCGCGCCCGCCGCGGGCCAGAGACCCGGCCCCGCCGCCGTGGCCGCCGAATGACCCAGTCGCAAGCAAGGGGGAGACCCGAAGATGTCTGATACCGCCCGACCGCCGCGCACCTACACGCCGGAGGAACAGATCGTTCCGCTGATGATGGTGCGCGCGATGTTCGGTCTCGTGCTCCTGGTCCTGGTGATCGTGTCGGCCGCGGTCTGGACCGGCCGCCCCACGACCTCCACACCGCCCGAGAGCGCGGTCACGCATTCCCGCATGCTCTATCTCGGCGGCGACATGTCCGGCGCGGCCACCGTGCGCGCCGAGGACGGCACGCTGATCGCCGATCTCTCCCCCGAGGAGGGCGGCTTCGTCTCCGGTGTGTGGCGCGTGCTTCAGCGCGAACGCACCAAGCACCGCGTGGCCCTCGACGGGCCCGTGGAACTGATGCGCCACGAGAACGGGCGCTTCACCGTCTCCGACCCCTCCACGGGATGGCGCGCCGACCTGATGGGGTTCGGTCGGGACAATGCCAGGGCCTTCGCCAAGCTTCTGGCCGAGTGATCGAAAGGGAACCGGATCAATGGGACTACTGACGAGAGAAACGGAAAGGGCGCCTTGCACGGTCGAGGTGAGCCACAAGTTCGAAAGCCTGCACGCGCATGTGCGGTTCAACAACGGAGCCGTGGTCTATCCCGGCGACGAGGTGAAGGTGGAGGGGCCCGAGATCATGGCCCCCTTCGGAGAGATCGTGATCGAGGACCGCGAGGCGATCATCGTCCGCGCGAGCCGGCTGGAGCGCCTCTGGACGCGCCTCACGGGCGATCTGGAAGTGATGGAACTCTGCGAGTTCTCTTTCTCGGAGGAGGTCGAGCTATGAACGCGTTCACGAAGAACATGCCCGCCCATTCCGCCGACGCGACGACGGCCGAAGAGGGCCTCGCCATCCAGGAGGAGCAGGCGAAGTTCGACAGCAAGGCGGCCACCGACGTGGCGATGCAGAACACCCTGCTGACGCCGCGCTTCTACACCACCGATTTCGACGAGCTGGACGCGATCGACGTCACGCCCGTCCGCGAGGACTGGGACGCGCTGATCGCGGAGATGGAGGCCGATCCGAACAAGGGTCACTTCAAGAAGAACGAGGACTGGGACCACGTCGACTGGGACGGCATGGATCCGGCGCTGAAGAAGGAATTCATCGACTTCCTGATTTCCTCCTGCACGGCGGAATTCTCGGGCTGCGTGCTCTACAAGGAGATGAAGCGCCGCGGGAAGAACCACGACATCACCCAGCTCTTCCAGCTCATGGCGCGCGACGAGGCGCGGCATGCGGGCTTCATCAACGACGCGCTGCGCGAGGCGGGCGTGGCGGTGAATCTCGGGTTCCTGACGCAGAAGAAGAAATACACCTTCTTCCGGCCCAAGTTCATCTATTACGCCACCTACCTCAGCGAGAAGATCGGCTACGCGCGCTACATCACGATCTTCCGCCATCTTCAGGCGAACCCGGAGCATCGCTTCCACCCCATCTTCAAGTGGTTCGAGGAATGGTGTGGCGACGAGTTCCGCCACGGAGAGGCCTTCGCGCTGCTGATGAAGACCGACCCGAAACTCACGCGCGGCGTCAACGTGTGGTGGATCAAGTTCTTCCTCACCGCCGTCTTCGCCACGATGTATGTCCGCGATCACCAGCGCCCCGCCTTCCACAAGGCGCTCGGCGTCGATCCGGACTGGTACGCGCACGAGGTATTCACCAAGACCAGCGCGCTGTCCGAGCAGATCTTCCCGATCACGCTCGACATCGAGAACCCGCGCTGGCAGCGCAACCTCGAGCGTCTGCACCGGGCCAATGTCGCCATCGCGGATGCCAAGAAGCAGGGCGGCCTTGCCGGCAAGGTGAAGCAACTGGCCGGCAGCGCGCGCGCGGCGCTGACATTCGCCGCGCTCTACACGATCCCGGCGAAAAGGCATCAGGTGCCCGAAAGCACCCGTCTGGAGCCTGCCTACTGATGCCGGACTCGGGCTGGATCGCGGCGCTCTTCGCGCTTTTCGCCTGGTGGTTCTCCACCGGGGCGATCCTGGCCGTGGTGCGCCTTGCCGACCGGCGCGGGCCGCGCGCCAATTCCGCGGCCACGCTTCTGTCCCTGCCGCTTCTGGCGGCGGGGATCTGGGGCTATCACGCGACGCTCGGCGGCACGGGGCCCGCCGCGGTCTATGGTGCGTTCCTCGCGGCGCTGGCGATCTGGGGCTGGATCGAGCTTGCCTTCCTCACCGGGCAGATCACGGGCCCCATGTCGCGGCCCTGTCCGCCCGGCGTCCCGGAAGGTGAGCGTTTCATCCGTGCCTGGGGCACCATCGCCTATCACGAGATGCTGCTGGCGGGCATGCTGATCGCGCTGGCGCTCTGGGGCTGGGGGGCGGAGAACCTGTTCGGCCTCTGGACCTTCGCGGTACTCTTCTGCGCGCGCATCTCGGCCAAGCTCAACCTTTTCTACGGCGTTCCCAAGATCAATGTGGAGTTCATCCCCGAAGCGCTCGCGCATCTGCCTAGCCATTTCCGCACCGGGCGGATCAACCGGCTCTTCCCGCTCTCGGTCTCGCTGCTCACCGCGGCCAGCGCCTGCTGGGCCGAGCGGCTGATCGCGGCCGACACGCCCTCGCAGGTGGTGGGCTTCGCCCTTCTCTTCGCGATCACCGTGCTGGCGCTGCTGGAACACTGGCTGATGGTGATCCCGTGGCAGGACGCGAAACTCTGGCGCTGGATGCTTCCCGAGCGCCCCAAGACAACAAAGACTTACGGACCGGAGGACGCTCATGGACTTTGACACGCTGTTCGAGACCCAGATCGAGGCCCTGAAGGAAGAAGGCAACTATCGCCGCTTCGCCGAACTCGAGCGCCAGTGCGGCGGCTTCCCGCGTGCCCGGTGCCATGACGCCGACGCCCCGGACGAGGTCACGGTGTGGTGCTCCAACGACTATCTCGGCATGGGTCAGCATCCGGTCGTCACCGATCGCATGAAGGCGGTGATCGAAAGCTGCGGCGCGGGCGCGGGCGGCACGCGCAACATCTCGGGCACGAACCATCACCACGTCGCGCTCGAGCGCGAGCTCGCCGACCTGCACGGCAAGGAGGCCGCGCTGCTCTTCACCTCGGGCTACGTCTCCAACTGGGCGGCGCTCTCCACCTTGGGCGCGCGCCTGCCGGACGCGGTGATCCTGTCGGACGAGTTGAACCACGCCAGCATGATCGAGGGCATCCGCCACTCGCGCGCGAAAAAGGTGATCTGGAAACACAACGACCCCGAGGACCTCGACCGCAAGCTCGCGGCGCTGCCCGCCAACGCGCCGAAGATCGTGGCCTTCGAATCCGTCTACTCGATGGACGGCGACATCTGCCCGATGGAAGAGATCGTCGAGGTCGCCGAGACGCACGGCGCGATGACTTATCTCGACGAGGTGCATGCCGTGGGGCTTTACGGGCCGCGCGGCGGCGGCGTCTCGGAAGAACGCGGCCTTTCCGACCGCATCACGCTGATCGAGGGCACGCTCGGCAAGGCGTTCGGCGTCATGGGGGGCTACATCACCGGATCCGAGGCGCTGTGCGACTTCGTGCGCAGTTTCGCCTCCGGTTTCATCTTCACCACGGCGCTGCCGCCGGCGGTGGCGGCGGCCGCGCAGGCCTCGATCGCCTACCTCAAGACCTCGGACGTGGAGCGGCAGGTCCAGCGGCGCAACGTCGCGCGGCTTCGGGCCGGGCTCGACCGCGCAGGCATTCCGCATCTGCCGAACCCGAGCCACATCATCCCGGTGATGATCAAGGATCCGGTGAAGTGCCGGCAGATCGCCGACATCCTGATGCAGGATTACGGGATCTACGTTCAGCCGATCAACTATCCGACCGTGCCCAAGGGTACCGAGCGGCTGCGCTTCACGCCCTCGCCCTGGCATACGGAGGCGGACATCGACCACCTGCTCAAGGCGCTCACCGCGCTTTGGAAGCAGTGCGCGCTCGCCCACGCGGTGGCCTGAGCCGCCTCCGCTCCCACCCGGCATGACAGCGCCCGGCGCGCCCCGCGAAGCGCCGGGGCGGCCGCGCGCGCTGCTCCCCCCGAAGTCGCAAGCCCCGTCTTCCAGTCGAAACAGCTCCGGACGCTGACCGGAAACGTTTTGTTTCCGGCAATCATATGGCGATTCCGTGGCGACCTCGCAGTCAACGCGATAAACGGCTGATGTGGGGATGCATGGCGGCGCGGCGCCCCGGGAAGAGGTGCGAGGCTCTTCGCTTCGCCTGCAAGGGTGGGCTTTATGCGCGGTCTTCAGTCGCTGGACGAGTTCGTTGTGATGATGCGCCGCCGCGCCTGGGCGATGATCATCGTGGCGGCGTTCGGCTGCACGGCCTCCCTCTGGTACGCGCTGCAGCAACCGCGCGTTTACGAGGCCTCGGCAACGGTGCAGATCCGCAGCGCCATGGCGGACGGGCTTTCCGGGCCCATGGTCGGCGACGAATACCGCGTGGCCCGGCAGATCGCGCTCATAGAGCGCCGCATGCTGGCTCGCGATACCATCGCCTCGCTCGTCGAGCGATACAGGCTTTACGAGGATCTTCCCGACCTCGACAGGCTGGACAGGATCGCGCGCCTGCGCCGCGCGATAAGTCTGGAAGATCTTCCGAGTGACCGGCTCGGGTGGATGCAAGGGGGCAGCCCGCCGTCCGGCCTGATCCTCCGGGTGCGCCTCGAGGATCCCGAAATGGCCGCGATCGTGGCGAACGATCTCATGGGGCTCGTTCTCGCGCAGAGCAACGAGGGCCTTGTCGAGCGCACGCGCATGACGCGCGCCTTCCTCGAGGACGAGGAGCGGCGCCTGGTCCGGGAGATCGACGCGCTCGAGGGCCGCATCGCGGAGTTCAAGCGCCGGAATACAGACGCGCTGCCCGACAACTTGCCCGTCTTGCGCGCCCATCTGAGCGCGCTGCGCGAGACGGGGCTGGAGATCGAACGCCAGATCATCGCCCTTCAGGCCACCCCCGGCCGCGCGGACATCAAGGCGACCGAGGACCGGATCGAGCGCCTCGAGACCCGTCAGGCGCGGATCGCGGAACGGATCGAGCGGATCGAGGAAAGCCTTGCCGCGGCCCCCGAGATCGAGCGGCAATTCGGTGCGCTGGCGCGGGCGCTCCTTCAGCTGGAGGAACGCTTCGAGGCGGTCACGCGCCACCTTGCCGACGCCGAGTTGCGGCAGGGGCTTGCCGACCGGCAGGCAGCCGCGACCTTCGAGGTCCTCGAAACGGCAATGCCGCCCGCGTCGCCCGATCTGGCGAGCCGTCGCAACATTGCCGTGGTGGGCACCGCGGCCAGTCTTGCCGCCGCGGTGCTGCTGGCCCTCTTTCTCGAACTTCTGGATCCGACCATCCGCTCTCCGGCCGAGCTGGAACGCCGGCTGGGGGTCCGGCCGATCGTCTCTGTTCCGACCATCCGCGGCCCCTCGGGCGGAGGACGGCGCAGGCTGACCGTCGTGGCCGCTTAGATCGTGCCAAGCCCGGGGATGCCGGCGATCGCGCGGATCGCGGCGCAGTATTCTCCCGCCGTTACGCCCCTTGCGTGGATCCTGCCATGGCCACCCTGGCTCAGACCGGGCGCCCGCCGGTGCCTGGGTCTTCAGTCGCAGTGCCGCGAAAGCGTCGCGCCCTCGGCCCTGTTCAGAACGACACCCAGAAGCGGCTTGTCGTGCGCCAGCCGGCGCGAGACCTCCTCGATCTCCTCGGCACGCGTGACGCCGCCGCCCGCGACCAGCAGCACGCCATCGAAATGGCGCTGGAACGCGAGCAGATCGTCGTGACAAAGCGCCGGCGGCAGATCGAAGAGCACCACATCGGGGCGCAACGCCTCCTGCATCGCCGCGAGCGCCGCGTCCGTGCCCGGCGCGAAAAGGAGTTCGGCCGGATCGCTCTCGACATGCTCGTTCAGGGCAAGGGCGAGGGTCCGACCGACGCCAAGATCGTTTTCCCCGAAACGCCGGAAGTGGTCTTTCACCGTCGCCCGGCCGGACAGGAAGCGCCGCAGGATGCCGGGATCCGCGACGCCGAGCAGCTTCGCCAGTCCCGGGTCGCGCAGGTCGAGGTCCATCAGGACGGTGCGCACCCGTTCCGCCCGCGACAGGCTGATCGCCAGGTTGGCGGCGAGGAAACTCTTGCCGCATTCCCGGGTGGGGGAGGTGATCGCCACCCGGCTCCAGCCATTTTCCTTCAGGGTGCTCAAGAGCCGCGAGCGCAGCACGTCGAAGGTGCCGTGCGCCGGGTCCTCGCGCGTCGCGGCGATGATCCGATGACGCTCCAGGTTAGGCGTGTTCAGGGGCACGCAGGGCAGGTTGCCCCAGGCATCGTCGACTGCATTCGGCGGAAGGACCGCAGGGATGCGGGGCGCGGCCTGTTTTTGCACCGGCTCGGGCCGCTGCGGGGGCGGTCCTGCCGCGGCCTGCGGCCGCGATGCGCCGGGGGCCGGGGCGGTGGGTCGCGGCGCCGCCTCGCCACGCCGCATCCCGTGCCGGGGCACGCCGCGATTCGACTCTTTCGAGAGCGCATCGAAACCGGGCCGGCTCATCGGCAGCCTCCTGTCATGCCCGCACGGCCCGGCACCGTCTTCAAGATCGGATCGAGCTTCACCATGTCCCTGCCTGTCGTTATCGGCCCATCACTGCTGCCAAGGGCGTGCGGACCGGGGGCGCGCAGCCGGGTCCGGCCGTTTCACCGCCCGGTTCCGCGCAGAACCACGCGCACGGTCCGAAGCAGAACCCGCAGATCGGTTCCGAACGACAGGTCGCGGAAATACTGGGTGTCGTGCAGCGCCCGCTCGGCGAAGCCCGAGTCGTTGCGCACCGTGATCTGCCAGTAGCCGGTAATCCCGGGGCGCATCGCGTAATAGGCAAGACCCGGATAAAGGTCGCGCTGATGCGCCATCATCGGGCGCGGGCCGACCAGCGACATGTCGCCCACGAGCACGTTCCAGAGTTGCGGCAGCTCGTCGAACGAAGATTTCCGGATGACATGACCCAGGCGCGTGACGCGTGGGTCGTCCCTCAGCTTCTGCGACCATTCCCATTCCGCCCGCGCCTCGGGATCGGCGGCCAGATGCGCCTCGAGCATCCGGTCGGCGTCGGGCACCATGCTGCGCAACTTCCACATGCTGAAAATGCGCCCGTTTCGCCCGATGCGGGGTTGCCGGTAAAGCGGCGAGTGCCCGTCGAGCGACAGCAGGATCATGAGCGGAAGCAGAAGCATCAGGGCCGGAAGCGCCATCAGAAGAACGCCGAGCACGTCGAGCACGCGCTTGCCGCCATGGCGATAGAGGCCGCGGTCCGATCGATCGAGAAGCGACGTCTCGAACACCCTTTCCCGGGCGTGCTGCTCGGGCGGTGCAGTCTTTTCAAGCCGGACCATCAACATGGCGACGTCATACCCTTTACCGCTACCGGCCATCGTGCTTCAGCGCGGAAATCCCGCCACTGGAAAGACGCACCGCCGATCCACATGGAACACTGGTTTCGCCCTTTGGCCCCTTGGCCCGGCGCGACGACCCCAATTCGGGTGGCGTGTCCCGCGCGAGTGAGGATACAGCCATTTTTTCTTTCGTTTGAATAGAATGCGGCTCTCCTCTCGTCCGGTCAAGGGCGTCGCGGCGGTTTGCAACCGGTGCGCGCGGCGGAGATTTCCGCCAACCCGACCGGACGCGAGAAGAGGCGTTGCCGGCGCCTTGGCTCGCCTGGGAAACAGAAGTCTTGCAGAAGCTGCGGCGCGCGTTCGGGGGAAACAATCCAGCTGCGACCCCGCGCCTTGGCCCGGTTTCGACGCGGGATTTCGCCCGTGTTTTCGGGAAAGGGCAGGACGCCTCGTGCCGCGGCGCGTCCTGCGGCATGATGGGCGCTTTCGGCGGAGGCATGCCTGCCACCTGTTCCCGGCGCAGGGGCGCGATCGGGGTTTGTGACGCATTTCGCCCATAGGTTGCAATTTCGCGGGGCGCGGCGCTTGCACGCGGGCGAAAATCCCCCAACAACCGGCGCCGGCGGCGAATCGGCCCGGCCGCGTGGAGTTGCAAGAGCGCGGGCGAAGGCCTATCCCCTTCGTCGGAACATGGATGACGGAGCGGCGCGTGGCGAACCACCTTTACGAGGGCGATCTACCGGACGGGCTGGATCTCGGCCCGGTGGTGGCGATCGATTGCGAGGCCATGGGCCTCAAGCCGCATCGCGACCGGCTTTGCGTCGTGCAGCTTTCCGCAGGCGACGGCGCGGCGCATCTCGTCCAGATCGCCCGCGGCCAGAGCGGGGCGCCCAACCTCGAACGGCTGCTCGCGGACGCGGGCACCCTGAAGCTCTTTCACTTCGGCCGGTTCGACATCGCGCTGCTTCTGCACAGCTTCGGCGTGCTGACCGCGCCGGTCTACTGCACCAAGATCGCCAGCAAGCTGGCGCGCACCTACACCGACCGGCACGGGCTGAAGGCGCTGCTGCAGGAAACGCTCGGCATCGACATTTCCAAGCAGCAGCAATCGAGCGACTGGGGCGCGGAGGCGCTGTCCGACGCGCAGCTCGACTACGCCGCCTCGGACGTGCTGCACCTTCACCGGCTGCGCGAGGCGCTCGACGCGATGCTGCAGCGCGAGGGGCGGGCAGAGCTCGCGCAGGCGTGCTTCGATTTCCTGCCGACGCGCGCCCGCCTCGACCTCGAGGGCTGGCCCGACGAGGACGTGTTCGCGCATTGACCCGGGGCCGGGATCTCCGGGGCCGCGGCGCCGCGGCGCGCTGAGATGGCGCTGGGCGACCGGGCCCATTCGCGCCTCGTCGCGTGGCTCAAGATCCTGTTGCCGCTCGCCGCGCTGGCGCTGCTTTCCACGCTCTTCATGCTGGCGCGGCCCCCGACGCAGCCCGGCCAGGCGCCTTTCGGGCAAGATGGTTTGCGTTCCGGCACCGCCGAGGAGGTGGTCAGGCAACCCGTCTATACCGGCAGGACGGCCGAGGGCGCGGCGCTGAGCGTGCGCGCGGCAGAGGTGCGGCCGGGCGGGGTGGACGGGCCGGTCACCGCCACGACCGTGGCGGCGGAGTTGCAGACCTCCGGCGGCGGATGGCTCCGGCTCGAGGCCGGCCGCGCCGAATGGACCGAGGAGAATGGCGCGCTCGTCTTCGGCGGCGGGGTGGAGATGGAAAGCTCCGCGGGCTACGCGCTCACCACCGCGCGCATGGTGGTGACGCTGGACCGGTATGCCGCGGATACCGGGGGGGCGGTCGAGGGACGGGCGCCCGCGGGCACGATCCGCGCCGACCGGCTGCAGGTGCAGGCCGCCGAAATTCCGGGGCAGGCCCGATTGCTTTTCACCGGCCGGGTAAAGCTGGTATACGAACCACAGGGGTAAGGAGCGGGCTGGCTTCCGTGCGGAAAATCCACATCATCGCGGTGGCGATCTGGTTGGCGGGTGCGCCGGCCTTCGGCCAGTCGGTCGCGTTCGGCGATGCGGCACAGGACACCGACGCCCCGGTCGAAGTGACCGCCGACGCGCTATCCGTCACCGAGCAGGAGGGCACCGCGCTCTTCACCGGCAACGTGGTCATCGCGCAGGGCGAATTTCGCCTCGCCGCGCCGCGCGTGCTGATCACCTACGATCAGGACGGCGACCGCATCGCGCGGATGGAGGCCACGGGCGGCGTGACGCTCGTGAGCGGCACGGACGCCGCCGAGGCCGAGCGCGCCGACTACGACCCCGACGCCGGGACCATCGTGATGACGGGCAAGGTGCTTCTGACGCAGGGCCGCAACGCGATCAGCGCGGAACGGATTTCGGTCGACCTCGATGGCGGAACCGCCGAGATGTCGGGAGGGGTGCGGACCCTCATCCAGCCGGGGGCGGAGTGATGGAGGGCCCGCAGTTCGCCGTCACGGAGGGAGACTCGGGCCTTCGTGTCCGCCACCTGCGCAAGAGCTATCGCAAGCGTGTCGTCATCCGCGACGTGAACATGGAGCTGCACCGCGGAGAGGTGGTCGGCTTGCTCGGGCCGAACGGCTCCGGCAAGACGACCTGTTTCTACGCCGTCGCCGGGCTGATCTATCCCGAGGGCGGGCAGGTCCTCGTGGATGGCGTCGACGTCACGTCCCTGCCGATGTATCGCCGCGCGCGGCTCGGGATCGGCTACCTGCCGCAGGAGATGTCGATCTTCCGCGGGCTCAGCGTCGAGGACAACATCGCGGCGATCCTCGACATCTCCGAGCGTGACCGGCACCGCCGGCGCGAGCGCCTGGAAGAGCTGCTGTCGGAATTCTCCATCGAGCATCTGCGCCGCGCGCCTGCGCTGGCGCTTTCGGGCGGCGAGAGGCGGCGGGTCGAGATCGCGCGCTGCCTGGCCGCCAACCCGAAATACCTGCTTCTGGACGAGCCTTTCGCGGGGGTGGATCCGATCTCGGTCAACGACATCCGCCACCTCGTCGCGGATCTCCGGACGCGGGGAATCGGCGTGCTCATCACCGATCACAATGTCCGCGAGACTCTGGAGATCGTGGATCGCGCCTACATCCTGCACGACGGCACGATGCTGATGTCCGGCTCGCCCGCGGAGGTTGTGCGCAACGAAAACGTGCGCCGGGTCTATCTCGGAGAGAACTTCCGGATCTCGTGACCCGCGCGCTAGCGATTGACAGGGCGCCGTGGTCTCCTCTCAAATACGAACGTGACGGTTCTGCGACACGACCCGCCCTGCGTCGCGGCATGTACCGCGGCGGCCTGACCGGGCGTTCCCGCGGACGGCATCTAGCGTCCCCGGCCAGCGCGACCCAACCGGCGCGACCGGCCCGGACGGCACGAAAGGAGACGGGATGCGATATCAGATCAGTGGCAAGCAGATCGACATCGGCGAGGCGCTTCAGGAACATGTGAAGCAGGAACTGGGCGCGGCGATCGGCAAGTATGCCGAGCGTCCCACCGATGCCCAGATCATCTTTTCCCGCGACGCGCACGAATTCGTCTGCGAGGCCGCGGTGCATCTCTCGACCGGGCTGACCGCCAACGCCAAGGCCGCCGCGACAGAGATATATGCCGCCTTCGACGCCTGCTGTGCGAAGATGGAAAAGCAGCTGCGCCGCTACAAGCGCAGGTTGAAGGACCATCACCGCGCCCGCGCCGAACCTGTTGAACTGATCGGAGCCTCCTCGTATATCCTCGCGTCGAACGAAGAGAGCGACGAATCGGATTCCGAAAGCCTTCAGCCCGTGATCGTCGCGGAGATGCAGACCAAGATCCCCTTGCTGAGCGTCGGCGAGGCCGTAATGCAGATGGAACTGGCCGGCGCACCCGTGCTGGTGTTCCGAAACGAAAAAAGGAACGGGGTGAACGTCGTCTACAGGCGTGACGACGGAAACATCGGCTGGATCGAACCGCAGGACCCCGGCTGAGGGGGTCGGCCCGGCACGTCTCCCGCCCGTCCCCGAGAGCAGGCAAGAGATGGACCTTCTGGAACTGATCAAGCCCCAGGCCGTGCGCGTCGTGACGTCGGCCACCTCGAAGAAGCGGCTCATTCATGAACTCGCCGACCTCGCGGAAGCGGTCTACGGCATCGATGGCGAGAGCGCCGTCGCCGCCCTGCAGGAGCGCGAGACGCTTGGCCCGACCGGCGTGGGCGGAGGCGTGGCGCTGCCGCATTGCCGTCTGCCCGGGATCGAAACCATGGCCGGCGTCTTCATCCTGCTCGAGCGCCCGGTGGATTTCGACGCGGTCGACCGTCAACCGGTCGACCTCGCGCTCGGCCTCTTCGCGCCGGAGGATGCCGGGGTGGAGCATCTGAAGGCCCTGGCGCGGGTGTCGCGCACGCTGCGGCAGAGCTCCGTCTGCGCCAAGCTGCGCGCCAACCCCGACCCGGCCAAGCTTCACGCGATCCTTACCGAGGCCCAGCGCGAACAGGCCGCGTGACGGCGGCAGGCCGCCAGTCCGTGAAGCCGAACTGCCGGAAATCCCGGGCATAGACCTGTCGCGCCTTCGCATCCAGACCGGTATCGTGGATGTCGCGGAGCGCGAAGGGCGTGTCGCCCGGCGCGCCGTCCGGCGCCGACGCGACCTCGCGCCCCGCCGCCGCGGCGAGCGCGGGCAGCCACGCGGCCATCTCCTCCTCCCGGACGACAAGGTCCGGCAGCGCGAACGCCGACATGTCGTGCAGAAGTTGCGCCTGGCTCGTCCAGTGCGGATCCGTACGCAGGTTCGTGAGCCCGGCCAGGTTGTCCTTCACGAAGTCCAGAAAGCCCTCGAACGCCGCGCGGTGCGCGGCGGCGTCGTAGCGCGGATCCGGCAGCGCCTCGGGCAGGGGCAGGCCGCGCTGGCGCAGCAGGTGCCGGCGGATGCGCCGGAACGCCCCTTCCCCGGTGGACAGGATGCGCGCGCAGAAGACCGCGTGCGCGCGAGCCAGCGGGTGGCGCAGCACGGTGAAACGCCGGTGCCCCGGATGCGCCTTCATCCACTGGCGCAGCTCCTTCTGGGTGAAATTCGCCGCCAGTGCTTCGGGCGGGGCGCCGTCGAGCGCGGCGAGCCACCGCGCGACCTCTGCCTCGGGCCCGCCCCGAAGCGGCATGTATAGAAGCGGCGTTTCCGGCGCGGCGACGAAGGAGGGCACGGCGGGGCCCCGGCGGGGTTCGAGGTTCGGCGTGCGCGACAGGTGGAAACGGTCGATCCGCGCAAGCTCTTTCTCCAGCGCGGCGGGATCGGCGACCTTGGCCTCCAGCGGCGCCGGGTTCTGCCGCTTCAGCGTGTCGTCGAGCGCCTCCAGCCGCGCCTCGGAGCCGAGCCAGGCGGCAAGGCCGTTCACGACGTCGAGCCGTTTCAGATCCTCGTAGTCGAGCCAGAAGGCGGACTGGCCCGTGACCTGCAGCGCGTGCAGGATCCGCAGCTGGAAGTCCTGCAGTTCCGAGACGTGCCGCTCGAACTCCGCCCCGTCGAACGCGGCGCGCGCCGCCTTGCGGCGGGACATGTCGGTCAGTTTCCATTGCCCCGTCTGCCGCGCGATCTTCCACGAGACATAGCTTTCGAGCGGATTGCGGTTCAGCACGATCTTCGCGCAGCGGGGATCGGCAAGAAGATCGTCCAGGATGCGCGGGTCATGGTCGTGGAAGTAGCGGAACCCGTCCAGCGTGTCGGGCGCGGCGCGCAGCGCGGCGAGTAGCGCGCCGGGATCCGCATCGCGCGCGGTTCTGTCGATGCCCAGGATTTGGTCCCGCTTCGGGTAACCGATGAAGTGCGGGTTGAACGCCTCGCCATGACAGCGGATGCCGGGCAGCGCGTTGAGGTTCGCCTCGAGGAAGTTCGAGCCGGTGCGCATGTCGGCGAAAACGACGAAGAGGTCGAACCGCGCCATCGGCTACTTCACGACATAGGGGCGGGGGGTGCAGGACGTGGCCTCGCCCGGGTCGGGCACGACCGGGAAATTGCCCATCAGGTAGGGGTGCATCCCTTCGTTCTTGAGGTCCTGCAGGAATTGCCCGAATCCGGTGAGATCGGTCATCCGCGGCATCTCCGCGAGGCGTTGCATGCCCCGCGGCGCGATCTCCTCGAGGATGGTCTGAAGCGGCTGAACGGGCCCTTCGATGAACTCCGCCAGCGTCCAGATCCGCACCCGCGCCTTCACCCAGGGAGACCGGAGCACCTTGAGATGCAGGGCTTCGACATGCTGCAGCTGCGCCGCCTCGCGGCGGTGCGAGGTGAAGCCGCGGTTCGCACGGAAAAGCGGGATCGCCCAGGCGCCGGTGATGACCGAGATCTGCGCGTTCGTGTCCTTGGCGATGTCCCAGTTGATCGCCTGGTTGTCGCGCGGTCCGAACTGGAAGCACTGCCGCTGGCCGCGCGTGTTCCAGACCAGGCTGGTGAGGAATGCCTTGGGATTGGCGTCGCGGATCGCCGCGCTGTCCGACAGTCCGCCCGCGATGACGTCCTGGCCGTCCGCGAATTCCGCGCGGTCTGGCGCGAAGAGATGGCCATGCACCGTTGCGCCCGTCATCCGGCAAAGCCAGGGCGCGAAATCCTCGAAGAGTTCGGCGAAGCCCTGGAACATGGAATATGGCCCGGCGGTGGGGCTTGTCTCGAACCCCTCGCGGGGAAACCGGCCTTGCATGCAGAGCCCCGGCCGGCCGCGGGTCCGCCGCTCCACCGCGCGGGCGAAGACGCGGTCGATCTTGGACGGGTTGGGTTCCGCGCGTGTCATGCCCTGGCCCGCGTGGCCGAGGAACGTCTCGTAAAGACGGTCGGCGCGCGGCCAGATCTTTCTTGCCACGAAGCAGTCGGAGCGGCGCAGAAGCTCCAGGTGGTCGTCGTAGAAGATGTGCGGCTTGCCCTTGAAGTCGAATTTCGAAAGCGTGAGCGACCGGCTTTCGACCTCGTGCGAGTGGCGCCGCGCGAGGGTCTGGAAATAGCTTTCATCCGGGATCCAGACGCGGCGGAAGTAGTGGTCGTACAAGGCCCGGTTCGGGTCGCCGAGGATCTTGGCCAGCGTGTCCCGGGTCAGGCACCACCACTGGCTGCCGAGATGGGGGACGATCCCCTCGGGAAGGCGGCGCTTGCGGCCGATCCGGCGCTGAAGCGACACGTAGCCGTCGAAGAGAGGGCGCTGGCTTTTCCACGCGAAGGGAAACGAGAGGGTGAAACGTTCTTCGTGCAGGCCGCCCACCGTCCAGGGCACCTCGGCGGTGGTCGCGCTTTCGATGAAGTCCGTGCGCGGCCGCGCGGCAAGGTAGTCCGAAAGCTCGCTCACGGGCCGCAGCGGCAGGCATGCGCCCGAGGCGAGGTAGACGTGGCGGACGTCGGGAAACGCCGTCAGCATGAGCTCCGCGGCGGACTGGGTCGCCGCCACGATTCCCCATGTGCCCCATTCGCAGCGGAAGCGGCGGGAGAAGCGCACGTCGGGCAGGTCCGAGAGCGCCGCGCGAAGGCGGTCGTAGCCCTGGGGCGGCACCGCGCGGTCGACGTGGATCACGAGCGGGCAGCCCGCGCGCGCCCAGTGGCGGGCGACCTGGACGGCCCGGCCGAGGGCGGTATGCACCAGCATGATGACGCCGACCCCGTTCATGCCCAGTTGCCCTTGGACATCAGGCCGAGGATCTCCAGCTGGCGCCAGTTCAGGTATCTCTCTGACCACTGGCACCAGAGCCCGGGGTCGTCCTCGGCCAGCGCCGCGTAGGCGCGATACTCGCGTCCGCCGGCGTAGTGCTCGCCCCGGCCGAGTTCTTCCTCGGCCTTGGCGCCGAGCGTGTCGAGGAACTTTGCATGGAGAAGGACGCCGCACGGCTTCTCGCCGCCCCGGTCGTCGTAGACGAGGTTGAGCCCGCGCGGCAGCAGCATGTGGGTCGAACTGACATAGGCGTAGCGTCGGTGCCATTTCACCAGCGGGATCTTGTTGAGCGCCGGCGCCTTGCGTGGCGCGTCGGGGAAGAAGACGCGCTGGCGCGGTCCGCCCTGGATCCAAAGATTGCCCAGCCGGGGGTTCCTCTCGATCCGGTAGTTGCCCGCGTCGAACCAGGACGCGATCTCGAACGGGTTCTGCCCGGGCCGGTAGGGCCGGGCGGAGAGCGGCCCCTTTGGATACATGTCGAGGATCATCGCGCCGAAGGACCGGATCGGCAGCGCGTCGAGCCAGTCGGTCAGCGCGGCGATGGGCCGCGTGTCGCAGAACGGGAAGACGAAGAATTCGTCCGCATCGACGGTCAGGCACCAGTGGCCGTGCCCGTAACGCGCGAGCAGCCCGTTCATCCAGTCGATGCCGAAGCGGGCGTGCTTGTAGCTTGCCCGCGTGTGCCAGAGCGAGACATCGGGCTGCTGGGCGAGGTAGTCGCGCGACCCGTCGTCGCTGTCGTTGTCCACGAAGAGAAAATGGCCGACGCCGAGATCGCGATAATACTGCAGGAAATAGGGAAGGCGCACGCCCTCGTTGCGCTGGGTGCAGAACAGCAGCACGTCGCCCGGCCGGATGCCGCCGGTGCGGTCGGCGACGGGCCGAAGCTGGCGGCGCTTCAGCATGGCGCGGGCGCGCCACCCCTTGCGCTGCAGGCGCAGCCGGTATGACCGCCAGAACCGCATTCAGCCTCTCTCTTTTTCCGCCCAGCGCCCCCGGGCGATCAGGCCCGCGTCTTCGAGTTGCCTCCACCCCTTATACTGCGCCGACGCCTTCGACCAAAGTACGGGGTTCCGCAGGATCGCATCGTAATAGCCATCATATCGTTCAACATGGGTAAAATGCTGCCGGCGGCGTTTTTCCTCGCGGGATTTCTCGATCACCACGTCGAGGAACTTGGTGTGCAGAAGCGCGCCGCGCGGCCGGTCGAGCCGCGCGTCGAACACGGCGTTGAGCCTGCGGGGCAGGGCGATATGCGTGGAACTGACATAGGCGTAGCCGCGCCGCCAGCGCACCAGCGGCATCTTGTGCAGGTGCGGTGCCCGCTCGGGCGCCTCGGCGAAGAACGCGCGCTTGCGCACGCCGCCCCGGATCGAGACGTTGCGGTATCGTGGCTGCCATTCCCAAGTGTAGTTCCACTGGTCGAACCAGCCGAGCGTCGTCGTCGGGTCGCTGCCGGGCGTGTAGGCCGCCGCGCCAAGGGGCCCTTTCGGGTAGAGGTCCAGCATCATGGCGCCCATGGCCGGGATCTTCTCCCGGTCGAGCCACGCGGTCAGCTCGTCGAGCCCCCGCCGCTCCCACTCCGGGTAGATCAGGATCTCGTCGGCATCGACGGTCAGGCACCAGTGGCCGTGCCCGTGGCGGCGCTGGAGAAGGGTGAGCCAGTCCATCCCGAAACGTGCGTCGCGATAGGCGCTTTCCGTGCGCCAGAGCGACACGTCGGGCGCCTTCGCCAGCCTCTCGGCGGTGCCGTCGGTGCTGCCATTGTCCACGACAAGGAAATGATCCACCCCCAGCCGGCGGTAATGGTCGAGGAAATGGGGCAGGCGGACCGCCTCGTTCCGCATCGTGGAAAAGCAAAGGATCGCCCCGCGCCGGATCGCGCCCGTCCGGTCCGCGACGGGGGTCAGCTCCGCGCGCTTCCGCCACGCGCGCAGAAGCAGGCGGCGGCGGCGCCAGCGCAGGCGGTAGGCGCGCCAGAGCTCTGGGGCGGCGGTGCGGGCGGCGCCGGTCAGCTGGCATATCCGCCGGTGCGGTGCCAGCGCCAGGCGTCCTCTATCATCGTCTCCAGCGTGGACCGCGCGGGCTGCCAGCCGAGCTCGGCCTCCGCGCGGCCGGATCCGGAGACGAGCCGGGTGCAGTCGCCGGCGCGGCGCGGCCCCTCCGTCACCGGAACGTCGCGGCCCGTGACGGCGCGGGCGGCGTCGATCACCTGCCGCACCGAAAAGCCGTGCCCCGTGCCGAGGTTGAACACCCGGCTGTCCCGTCCCTCCGCCAGCCAGCGCAGCCCCGCCAGATGCGCCGACACGAGATCGCTGACGTGCACGTAGTCGCGGATGCAGGTGCCGTCGGGCGTGTCGTAATCCGTTCCGTGGATGGTGAGCGCTGGGCGCTGCCCGTCGATGGCCTGAAGGATCAGCGGGACGAGATGCGTCTCGGGACGGTGGAATTCCCCGATCTCGGCCTCCGGATCGGCGCCGGCCACGTTGAAGTAGCGAAAGACGACGCTGCGAAGACCGTGCGCGGCCCCGAACTGGGCGAGGATCTCCTCCACCGCGCGCTTCGAGGCGCCGTAGGCGTTGACCGGGCGCAGCGCGCTCTTCTCGTCGAGGGTGACGCCGTCCTGTTCGCCGTAGACCGCGCAGGTCGAGGAGAACACGACGTCGCGGCAGCCGGCCGCAAGGGCCGCCTCGGCCAGGGTGAGCGAGCCCAGCACGTTGTTGCGCCAGTAGCGGCCGGGATCGCCCATCGCCTCGCCGACCTGGCTCAGCGCCGCGAAGTGCATCACCGCGGCGGGCCGATGACGCGCGAACACCGCGTCGAGCCGCGCGCGGTCGGTCAGGTCGCCGCGCTCTAACGGGCCGAACCGCGCGGCCTGTTCCCATCCGGTGACGAGATTGTCGTAGGCCACGGGCGTATGGCCCGCCGCGGCGAGCGCCTTGCAGGCGTGGGAGCCGATATACCCCGCGCCGCCGGTGACCAGGATCCGCGCCATCGGGCGATGCCGCGCCGCCCTACTGCGCGGCCTTCTCGACCGAGACGAGTTCGTGCAGGTAGCGCAGCAGGTCCTCGCGCAGGTCGTCGCGCGCCAGCCCGAAGGCGACGGTGGCCTGCAGGAACCCCGCCTTGGAGCCGCAGTCGAAGCGCTGGCCGCGGAAGCGGTAGCCATAGACGTCGCGGCCCTGCGCGATCTCGTCGGCGATGGCGTCGGTCAGCTGGATCTCGTTGCCCGAGCCCTGTTTCATGCGGTTCAGGTTCTTCAGCACGTCGGGGGTGAGGATGTAGCGGCCGATCACCGCGAGGTTCGAGGGCGCCTGGTCCGGTGTGGGCTTTTCCACCATGCCGCGCACCTTCACGAGATCTCCCTTGTCGTCCTCGAGGTCGAGCACCCCGTAGGAGCCGATGCGTTCCCGGGGCACGTCCATCGCGGCGACCATGGCGCCGCCCGTCTCCTCGTAGGCTTCGGTCATCTGCTGAAGGCAGGGCTGCTCCGCGGCGATCACGTCGTCGGGGAGGATCACCGCGAAGGGCTCGTCCCCGATGAGACGCCGCGCGCACCAGACGGCATGGCCGAGACCCAGCGCCTTGTGCTGGCGGATATAGGCGATCGCGCCCGATTCCATGTTGGTGTTCTTGAGGATCTGCAGAAGCTCGGTCTTGCCCGCCTTGCGCAGCGCGGTCTCGAGTTCGGGCGCATGGTCGAAATAGTCCTCCAGCGCGCTCTTGCCGCGCGAGGTGACGAAGATGAATTCCTTGATCCCCGCGGCACGCGCCTCGTCGATCGCGTACTGGATGAGGGGCCGGTCCACGAGCGTCATGATCTCCTTCGGTACCGATTTCGTGGCCGGCAGGAAGCGTGTGCCCAGCCCCGCAACCGGGAAGATCGCCTTCGTTACCTTGTTCCGCATGCCCTGCTCCTGATCGACGAATTCACGCATGTCCGCCCCTCCGGGCGGCTCACCATGGCCGGAGCCTAGCGAAGTTCCGGGGGCGATGCATGTCGGATTTGTGGAATTCCCGAGGCCCCGGCGCGGGATCAGCCCGACATCAGCGAAACGCCCGGCGCGTAGGCGATGAAATAGGGATTGGCGAAACCGGCCTTGCCGTAGGCGAGCGGCGTGTGGTCGTCGAACCGCACCACGCGCCCCCCCGCCCCGTTGAGCACGGCGTGGCCCGCGGCCGTGTCCCACTCCATGGTGCGCCCCAGGCGCGGGTAAAGGTCGGCCTCTCCCGCGGCCAGCAGGCAGAACTTCAGCGACGAGCCCGCGCTGACCAGCTCCTTCACCTCGTAGCGCGCGATGTAGGCGTCGGTTTCCTCGTCGCGGTGCGACTTCGAGGCCACGACCCTGAGCGCCGAATTGTCGGGCTCCGCGACGTGAAGCTCCCGCGTCTCGCCGGGGTGGGCGGGGTCCATCTCTCCGGTCTCCTCCACCGCCCGGCCCGTGGCCGTGGTGTAGAAGAGGCGGCCCCTGGCCGGGGCGTAGACGACCCCGCGCACCGGCAGACCCTCCTCGACATAGGCGATGTTCACGGTGAAGTCGCCGCGGCGCCGGATGAACTCGCGCGTGCCGTCGAGCGGATCCACGACAAGGAAGGTGAAGGCGTCCTGCGCGTGGCTTTCGGCCTGCTCCTCCGTGACGAGCGGCATGTCCGGGAACGCCGCGCGCAGGCCGTCGGAAATGATCCGGTCGGCGGCCTCGTCGGCGGCGGTCACGGGGCTTTCGTCGCTCTTCGCGCGCGCCTGGAGATCCCCGGACCGGTAGTGGCGCATGATCTCCGCACCGGCCTCGAGGGCCAGCCGGCGGACCGTTTCGGTCAGCACATCGTGATCCATCCGCCGTCTCCTCGGCTCGCGTCGCCCGCGCGCGCCCTGCGCGAGATTGCCAATCGGGGCCGCCGCCCTTATGATCGCGTGGTAACGGAACCGCAAGTCGTCCGGGTGATCGTCGGGTCGGAGAGCAGAGACCCATGTTCCAGCAGACCCCCCCGCGAAACACGATCGGCTCGGCCGTCTCGACGGCGGAACGGGTGTATCACGGCGTCGTGCGCAGCGTCCGCAAGACGCATGGCAGCCCGATCATGTCGATCCTCATCAACGTGATGCAGACGGCGATCTTCGTGCTCGCCTTCTACTTCATGTTCACCTTCCTCGGCCTGCGTGGGCTCAAGATCCGGGGCGATTTCCTCATCTACATCATGACGGGCGTCTTCCTGTTCATGACGCACATCAAGACGGTGGGCGCCGTCGTCGCCTCCGAGGGGCCGGCCTCGCCGATGATGCTGCACGGGCCGATGAACACCGCCATCTCGATCCTCTCGGCGGCCGTGGGGATGCTCTACATCCAGTTGCTGTCGATGTTCCTGATCCTGTTCGTCTACCATGTGGGTTTCACGCCGGTCGAAATCCACGACCCGATCGGGTGCCTCGCCATGGTGCTGCTGGCGTGGTTCACCGGGGCGGCGGTGGGGCTCGTGCTGCTGGCGCTTAAGCCCTGGATGCCCGGCGTCGTCACCCTGATGACGAGCGTCTATCAACGCGCCAACATGATCGCCTCGGGCAAGATGTTCGTGGCCAACGCGCTGCCGCCGCACATGCTGATGCTGTTCGACTGGAACCCGCTCTTTCACGCCATCGACCAGGCGCGCGGCTTCGCCTTCATCAACTACTTCCCACGCAACAGTTCGATAGAGTATCCTCTCACCGTCGGGATCGTGCTGCTTCTGATCGGCCTGATGGGCGAATTCGTCACCCGCAAGCACGCCTCGCCAAGCTGGTACGCGCGGCGCTGAGGCCATGCGGCCGAAAGGCAAAGGAGATTGTCATGCCCCGTGCCCTCTTGAGCGTCCTCGCCGCGTTCGCCCTGGCCCTCGCCGCCGCCGCGCCGGCGGCCGCGCAGGATGGGCCCCTGCCCGCGCTCTACGACGTGCGGGGCGTGGCACCGGATGACGTGCTGAACGTCCGCGCCGCGCCGTCGGCGGACGCGGCGCGCATCGGCGCGCTTGCGCCCGGTGCGCGGGGCGTCGAGGTCACCGCGATCGACTCCGCCGCGGGCTGGGGGCGGGTCAATGCCGGCGAACAGGCGGGCTGGGTGTCGATGCGCTTTCTCGCCCGGCAGCCGCGGCAGGGGGGCAACGCCCTGCCGGTTCCCATGCGCTGCTTCGGCACCGAACCGTTCTGGAGCCTGTCGGTCGCCGAGGACGGGCTGCGCCTCGAGGGGCCGGGCGTGCCGCGCGCGGTGACCGCCTCGCTTTCCGAACGCACGCGCGCGGCCGGTCGCCCGGACGCCTACGGCTTCGTCGGCTGGGGCGCGGGCGGCGGGCAGGCGATCCACGGAACGGTGCGCCGCGCGCGGTGCAGCGACGGGATGTCGGACCGGCTGTTCGGGCTTTCCGCCGACCTGCTCGTGCAGGACGGCGGGGCGCTGCGGCAATACGCGGGCTGCTGCACCCTGGCGCGCTGAGCCGTCACTCTACCACCCTAAGCGTCAGGTTGATCCGCCCGCCGCCGGGCAGCAGCGACGAAGAGCCGAAGCGGATCCGGTCCACCCCGTGCCATGCCAGCCGCGCAGGCCCCTCCAGAAGCGCGACGTCCCCCGATCGCAGCCAGAGCGACCGCGAGGGGCGCGGCGCGTCCACGCCGCCCACCCGGAAGAGCGCCTCGTCCCCCAGCGAGACCGACAGGACGGGCCAGGAGAAATCCGCCTCGTCGCGGTCCTGGTGCAGCCCCATCCGCGCGCCTTCCCCGTACCAGTTGACGAGGCAGCAATCCGGCGCGCGCGCGAGGCCCGTGACCTCGTTCCAGATCTCCATCACCTGCGCTGGGATCGGCGGCCAGGCCGCGCCCGAGGGATGGCGCGCGGCGTAGTGGTAGCCCGACCTGTCCGACACCCAGCCGAGGCGGCCCGCTGCGGTCATCCGGACGGACATGGGGCGCCCGCCGGGCGTCACCTGGGTCACGAAGGGCGCGACCCGCGCCAGCGCGCGCAACCTGTCAACGAGCCGCGCCTGCGCGGGCGCGTCGAGCCAGCCGCGCAGCACGCGGACGCCGTTCAGGACCACCGTCTCGACCATCGCGGGCGCCTCCCATTCGCGGCTCGCGGCAATTGTTCCCATCGGGTCCAAAGGCTTGCTTGCAGGCCCCCGGACCCCTCCCTATATACCCGCCAGATGCGTGGCGGGCACTGGCCCGGCACGTGAAATGCGGAGCAGGGATGCCGGAACGGGTCCGCCGCTTCGGGATATCGCCTTGAACAGAAGAGGGATCAAACCATGGCCAAAGTGATCGGGATCGACCTCGGGACCACGAACAGCTGTGTCGCCATCATGGATGGCTCGCAACCCCGAGTGATCGAGAATTCGGAGGGCGCGCGCACCACCCCCTCCATCGTGGCCTTCACCGACGACGAACGTCTCGTCGGCCAGCCGGCAAAGCGGCAGGCCGTCACCAACCCCGAAAACACGATCTTCGGCGTCAAGCGCCTCGTCGGCCGGCGCCTCGACGACCCGGATCTCTCCCGGGACCTCAAGAACCTCCCCTACAGCGTCGTGGACGGCGGCAACGGCGATGCCTGGGTCGAGGTCAAGGGTGACACGTACTCTCCCAGCCAGATTTCCGCCTTCATCCTGCAGAAGATGAAGGAAACCGCCGAGAGCTACCTCGGCGACGAGGTGACGCAAGCCGTCATCACCGTGCCCGCCTACTTCAACGACGCACAGCGCCAGGCCACCAAGGACGCGGGCAAGATCGCGGGCCTCGAAGTGCTGCGCATCATCAACGAGCCCACGGCGGCCGCGCTGGCCTACGGCCTCGACAAGAAGGACAGCAAGACGATCGCGGTCTACGACCTCGGCGGCGGCACCTTCGACGTGACGATCCTCGAGATCGACGACGGGCTCTTCGAGGTGAAATCCACCAACGGGGACACCTTCCTCGGCGGCGAGGACTTCGACATGCGGGTCGTCAACTACCTCGCCGACGAGTTCAAGAAGGAGCACGGCGTCGACCTGACGCAGGACAAGATGGCGCTTCAGCGCCTCAAGGAAGCCGCCGAGAAGGCCAAGATCGAGCTGTCGTCCTCGACGCAGACCGAGATCAACCAGCCCTTCATCTCCATGGACAAGGGCACCGGCCAGCCGCTGCACATGGTGATGAAACTCACCCGCGCGAAGCTCGAAAGCCTGGTGGGCGATCTCATCAAGGGCTCGCTGAAACCGTGCGAGGCGGCGCTCAAGGACGCGGGCCTGTCGAAGTCCGACATCGACGAGATCGTGCTCGTGGGCGGCCAGACGCGGATGCCCAAGGTGCTCGAGGAGGTGACCAAGTTCTTCGGCAAGGAGCCGCACAAGGGCGTGAACCCCGATGAGGTCGTGGCGCTGGGCGCGGCGATCCAGGCCGGCGTGCTGCAGGGCGACGTGAAGGACGTGGTGCTGCTCGACGTGACGCCGCTGTCGCTCGGGATCGAGACGCTGGGCGGCGTGTTCACGCGGCTCATCGACCGCAACACGACCATTCCGACGAAGAAGAGCCAGGTCTTCTCCACCGCCGAGGACAACCAGGGCGCCGTGACGATCCGGGTCTTCCAGGGCGAGCGCGAGATGGCGGCCGACAACAAGATGCTCGGCCAGTTCAACCTCGAGGACATTCCCCCGGCGCCGCGCGGCATGCCGCAGATCGAGGTCACCTTCGACATCGACGCCAACGGCATCGTCAACGTCTCGGCCAAGGATAAGGGCACCGGCAAGGAGCAGAAGATCACCATCCAGGCGTCGGGCGGCCTGTCGGATGCCGATATCGAGAAGATGGTGAAGGACGCCGAGGAGAACGCGGAAGCCGACAAGCAGCGCCGCGAACTCGTGGAGGCGAAGAACCAGGCCGAGAGCCTCGTGCACTCCACCGAGAAATCGCTCGAGGATCACGGCGACAAGGTCGATCCCTCGACCGTGGAGGCGATCGAACTGGCCGTTTCGGCGCTCAAGGAAGAGCTCGAAAAGGACGACACCACCGCCGAGAAGATCCGCGCCGGCATCCAGAACGTCACCGAGGCCGCGATGAAACTCGGCGAGGCGATCTACAAGTCGAGCCAGGAAGAAGCCGCTTCGGAGGGTGCCTCCGACGGGTCGGACTCCACGGACGCCTCCGGCAGCGGGGACGACGATATCGTCGACGCGGATTTCGAGGATCTCGATGATGACAAGCGGGCCTGACGACGCCCGCTCCTGACGAAACGCGCTGGGGCCGGTCCGGATACCGGGCCGGCCCTTCGCGGTTTCGGGCGAGGGAGATTTGCCGATGGCAAAACGCGATTACTACGACGTGCTCGGTGTGACGCGCGGAGCGTCGGCCGAGGAAATCAAGAAGGCCTACCGCCGCAAGGCGAAGGAGCTGCATCCCGACCGGAACCAGGACAACCCGACGGCCGAGGCCGACTTCAAGGAGGCGAACGAAGCCTACGAGGTGCTTCGCGACGCCGAGAAGAAGGCCGCCTACGACCGCTTCGGCCATGCCGCCTTCGAGCAGGGCATGGGCGGCGGCGGCGCGCGCCCGGGCGGATACGGTCCGGGCGGCGGCGATTTCGCCTCCGCGTTCTCGGACGTCTTCGACGACCTCTTCGGTGATTTCATGGGCGGGCGCGGCGGCCGACGGAACCGCGCCGCGCGCGGTGCAGATCTGCGATACAACCTGCGCGTGACGCTCGAGGACGCCTACACCGGGATGCAGAAGACCATCACCGTTCCCGGTTCGGTGCAATGCGGCGCGTGCGAGGGCACCGGCGCCGAGGGCGGTGCGGAACCCACGACGTGCCCGACCTGTTCGGGCATGGGCAAGGTGCGCGCGCAGCAGGGTTTCTTCACCGTGGAACGGACCTGTCCCACCTGCTCGGGCCTCGGGCAGATCATCAAGAATCCCTGCAATGTCTGCGGCGGCGCGGGACGTGTCGAAAAGGAGCGCGCGCTCTCTGTGAACATTCCCGCGGGCGTGGAGACCGGAACGCGGATCCGCCTCGCCGGCGAGGGCGAGGCCGGGATGCGCGGCGGGCCGCCGGGCGATCTCTACATCTTCATCGAGGTGCAGCCGCACAAGCTTTTCGAGCGCGAGGGCGCGGACCTGCACTGCCGGGTGCCGGTGTCGATGCCGGCCGCCGCGCTTGGCGGCGACATCGAGGTTCCCACCATCGACGGCGGTCGAAGCCGCGTGAAGATTCCCGCCGGAAGCCAGTCCGGCCGCCAGATGCGGTTGCGCGGAAAGGGCATGCCGGCCCTTCGCGGAGGCACGCATGGCGACATGTTCATCGAACTTGCCGTGGAAACGCCTGTCAACCTGACCGGGCGGCAAAAGGAACTCCTGCGCGAGTTCGAGGCCCTTTCGGAAGACAACAATCCCGAAAGCAAGAGCTTCTTCTCCTCGGTGAAGAGTTTCTGGGACAGCATGAAGGGGTGAGGGCCGCCCGGAAAACGCTCCGGCGGAGCGTTTTCAGGGCCGAACGCGCGAGGCGCCAGCCCGGAGGGAGGGCGCATGGGCAAGCGACCGCGGCACTCCTCCGCCCCGCCGCCACTCGGGCCCCTCCCGCCGGTCCTGATCCAGCGGACGCGCCTTCGGCGCGACGGCTTCAGTGAGCGGTCCCGGACAGCCGGCATAGCCGGCAGGTCCGGGACCGCACGAGGGCGCGCGCCGGCCCGGTGTTAACGCTTCGTTCACCGGCCTGCGGCAAAGGTCGGGCCATGCGTTCACGTTCCGCCTTTGGCGAGGGGCCGCTGCCCCTTTTCGACGCCGACGAGGCGGGTGCGGACACGCGACCCGTCAACGCCGGCGCCCGGCCCCCGTCGTATCTTCGCGACCACCGCAGCCGGCTGCGCGACCGCTTCCTCGCCGGCGGCGCCGATCCCATGCCGGATTACGAGTTGCTGGAACTCGTCCTCTTTCGCGCGATTCCGCGGCAGGACGTGAAGCCGCTGGCGCGCGCACTCATCGAGCGCTTCGGGGATTTCAACGCGGTGGTCTCCGCGCCCCGGGATCGCCTTGCGGAAACGCCCGGGCTGGGGCCGGCTGTCATCTGCGAACTCAAGGTGGTGGAGGCCGCGGCGCACCGGCTGGCGCGGGCGCGCGTGATCGGTCGGCCCGTGATCTCCAGCTGGGAGGCGCTGCTGGATTACTGCCGCACCACCATGGCCCATCGCGCGACCGAAGAGTTCCGCGTGCTCTACCTCGACCGCAAGAACGTGCTCGTGGCCGATGAGGCGCAGGGCCGCGGCACCGTCGACCACGTTCCCGTCTATCCCCGTGAAGTGGTCAAGCGGGCGCTCGAACTCAACGCCTCTGCCATGATCCTGGTGCACAACCACCCTTCGGGCGATCCGACGCCCTCGCAGGCCGACATCGCAATGACGGAGCGTATCCGCGCCGCGGCCGAGGCGTTGTCGATCACCCTGCACGACCACCTGGTGATCGGCCGCGCGCGCGAGGTGAGCTTCCGCGCCGAGGGGTTGCTCTGACCGGGGCGGCCATCCCGCCGCGCGTCAGCCCCGTTCGATGGCGAGCGCAATGCCCTGGCCGCCGCCGATGCACATGGTGACGAGCGCGCGCCGGCCGCCGCACCGTTCGAGCTCGTAAAGCGCCTTCACGGTCAGGATCGCGCCGGTGGCGCCCACCGGGTGGCCGAGGGCGATGGCCCCGCCGTTCGGATTCACCTTCTCCGGATCGAGGCCCAACCCCGCGTTGACCGCGAGCGCCTGCGCGGCGAAGGCCTCGTTCGACTCGATAACGTCGAAATCCCCGACCGAGAGGCCGGTGCGTTCGAGCAGGCGCTTCACCGCCGGGACCGGGCCGATCCCCATCACCTCGGGGCGCACGCCGGCATGGGCGTAGCCCAGCACGCGGGCGCGCGGCTTCAGGCCCGCGGCCTCCGCCGCCTCGGCGCGGGCGAGGACGATCGCGGCCGCGCCGTCGTTGATCCCGCTCGCGTTGCCCGCCGTCACGGAGCCGTCCTTGCGGAACACCGGACGCAGCGCTGCCAGCCCCTCGGAGGTCGCGTCGCGCTTCACGTGTTCGTCGGTGTCGAAAGCGACCGTGTCGCGCTTCACCCGTACCTCGACGGGCACGATCTGTTCGTCGAAGCGGCCCTCCTCGATCGCCCGCGTGGCGCGGCGCTGGCTTTCAAGGGCGAAGGCGTCCTGCGCCTCGCGGCTCACCTGGTGCTCTTCCGAGACGTTCTCGGCCGTCACGCCCATGTGGCCGGTGCCGAAGGGGCAGTTGAGCGCGCCCAGCATCATGTCGAGGGTGCGGACGTCGCCCATCTTCGCGCCCCAGCGCTGGTCGGGCACGATGAAGGGGGAGCGGCTCATGTTCTCGGCGCCGCCGGCGAGGCCGAATTCCGCGTCGCCCATGGCCAGCGACTGGATCACCGACACGATCGCCTGGGCGCCCGATCCGCAAAGACGGTTCACGTTCATCGCCGGCGTCGTCTCGGGGATGCCCGCCTCCATCCCCGCGACGCGTGAAAGATACATGTCGCGCGGCTCGGTGTTGATGACATGCCCGAAGGCGATATGGCCGATCTGGCCACCCTCCACGCCCGCGCGCTCCAGCGCGGCGCGCGCGGCCGCCGCCCCGAGCGCGATGGGCGGCGTGCCGGCGAGGCTGCCGCCGAAGGTGCCGATGGCGGTGCGCGCGCCGCCGAGGATCACGATATCGTCCATGGTGAGAATCTCCGCCCGAGTGTCGGGGGCAGACTAGCCGCGCGCGCGGGCCGCGTCACCCTGAGCCCGCGTTGACTTCGCGGTGCGCGGGCCGCAGACGGACGGGAAAGGGAGAACGGCGATGCAAGACAGCTTTCTGACGCGGATCCGGGACGAGCTTTCGGCGCTGGAGGCGGAGGGCCTGATCAAGCGCGAGCGCGAGATCACCTCGCCGCAGGCCGCGGAGGTCACCGTGGCCGGGCGCGAGGTCATCAACCTTTGCGCCAACAACTACCTCGGGCTTGCCGACGATCCCCGGCTGATCGACGCGGCCAAGGCCGCGATGGACGATCACGGATGGGGCATGGCGAGCGTGCGCTTCATCTGCGGCACGCAGGACCTGCACCGGGATCTGGAGCGGCGTCTCGCGGCTTTCCTCGACATGGACGACGCGATTCTCTTCGCGGCCTGTTTCGACGCCAATGGCGGGCTTTTCGAACCGCTGCTCGGGCCCGAGGACGCCGTGATCTCGGATGCGCTCAACCACGCCTCGATCATCGACGGTATCCGGCTCTGCAAGGCGCGGCGCTACCGCTACGCCAATTCCGACATGGCCGATCTCGAGGCGAAGCTCGCCGAGGCGCGCGCGGCGGGCGCGCGCGACATCCTGATCGCGACCGACGGCGTCTTCTCGATGGATGGCTATCTCGCCGATCTGCCCGGGATCACCCGGTTGGCGGAGCGTTACGGCGCGATGGTCATGGTGGACGACTGCCACGCCACCGGCTTCATGGGGGCGCGCGGCGCCGGCACGCCGGCGCATGCGGGCGTGCAGGTCGATATCCTGACCGGCACGCTCGGCAAGGCGCTGGGCGGCGCGATCGGCGGCTACGTGGCCGGGCCGCAGCCCGTGATCGACCTGCTTCGCCAGCGCGCGCGGCCCTATCTCTTCTCCAACGCGCTGCCGCCGGCGGTCTGCGCGGCGGGCATCGCGGCCATCGACATCGTGGAGGAGGGCGAGCAGCTGCGCGCGCGGCTCTTCGAGAACGCCGCCTACTGGCGGGCGGGGCTCGAGCGGCTGGGCTTCGACCTTCTGCCGGGCGAGCATCCGATCGTGCCGGTGATGCTGGGCGAGGCGCGCGCGGCGCAGGCCATGGCCGCGCGGCTATTCGAGGAGGGGGTCTATGTCTCGGGCTTCTTCTTCCCCGTCGTGCCGCGGGGCGCGGCGCGCATCCGCACGCAGATGAACGCGGCGCTCACGCGGGAGGAGCTCGACCGCGCGCTCGCCGCCTTCGAGCGCGCGGGCAAGGCCGAGGGAGTGATCTGATGCTGAACGACATGAAGGCGCTGGTGAAGGCCGAGCCCCGCGAGGGGCTCTGGATGCGCCGGGAGCCCGTCCCCGAGATCGGCCCCGACGACGTGCTGATCCGGGTCAGGA
Organism: Rhodosalinus sp. 5P4; assembly: GCF_041365695.1. Taxonomy (NCBI): domain Bacteria; kingdom Pseudomonadati; phylum Pseudomonadota; class Alphaproteobacteria; order Rhodobacterales; family Paracoccaceae; genus Rhodosalinus; species Rhodosalinus sp. 5P4. Next base: position 118,860 of record NZ_JBGFSJ010000005.1, on the reverse strand, counting down.
AGACGGGCATCTGCGGCACCGACATCCATATCTGGAACTGGGACGACTGGGCGCGGCGCACCGTGCCGGTGCCGCTCGTCACCGGTCACGAGTTCGCGGGCGAGATCGTGGAGATGGGCCGGAACGTCGAGGACCTGGCGATCGGCCAGCGCTGTTCGGGCGAGGGGCACCTGATCGGGCGGCACTCGCGCCAGAGCCGCGCGGGGAAGTTCCACCTCGACCCCGAGACGCGCGGGGTCGGGGTCAACGAGCCCGGCGCCTTCGCCGAGTATCTCCGTCTGCCCGCCTTCAACGTGGTGCCGCTGCCCGACGAGATCGACGAAGAGATCGGCGCGATCCTCGATCCCCTGGGCAACGCGGTGCACACCGCGCTCTCCTTCGATCTGGTGGGCGAGGACGTGCTCGTGACGGGGGCGGGCCCGATCGGGATCATGGCGGCTGCGGTGGCGCGGCATGTGGGCGCGCGCCACGTCGTGATCACCGACATCAACCCCGACCGGCTCGCGCTTGCTGCAAGGGTCGCCGACGTGGTGACGGTGAACGTCGCCGAGGAGGATCTCGCCGCGGTGGAGGCGCGGCTCGGCATGAAGGAGGGCTTCGACGTCGGGCTCGAGATGTCGGGCAGCCAGGCGGCGCTCGACCAGATGGTGGAGGCGCTGGTGATGGGCGGGCGCATCGCGCTTCTGGGCATCCCGCCCGGCAAGTCGCCCGTCGACTGGAGCCGCATCGTCTTCAAGGCGATCACCATCAAGGGCGTCTACGGCCGCGAGATCTTCGAGACCTGGTACAAGATGATCGCCATGCTCGAGAACGGGCTCGACGTGCGCGGCGTCATCACCCACCGTTTCCCCGTGGACCGCTTCGAGGAAGGCTTCGCCGCCATGCTCTCGGGCCGGAGCGGCAAGGTGGTGCTGGACTGGACGTGAGGCTCAGGCCGGCGCGGCCTCTTCGAGCGCGCGCGCGATGTCGGCCAGGAGCGAGGACGCGCCGAAGCGGAAGCGCGCGGGGGTGAGCCACGCCTCGCCCAGTTCCCGGCGCAGGAGCGCGAGCCAGGCGAGCGCATCCTCCGCCTTCGAGATGCCGCCCGCGGGTTTGAAACCCACCTCATGGCCCGTCCGGTCGCGGTAATCCCGGATCGCGCGCATCATGGCCAGCCCGGCGGGCAGGGTGGCGTTGACCGCCTCCTTGCCCGTCGAGGTCTTGACGAAATCCGCGCCCGCCATCATCGCCACCAGCGCCGCGCGCGCGATCGTCGTCGCGTCGCCGAGTTCCCCGGTGGAGAGGATCACCTTGAGATGCGCCGGCCCGCAGGCGTCCCGGAAGGCGGCGAGCTCGTCGTGCAGCGTCCGCCAGTCCCCGGCGAGCGCGAGGTGGCGGGGGATCACCACGTCGATCTCCGCCGCGCCGGCGCGCACGCTCTCCTCGATCTCCACGATCCGCGCGCGCAGGGGCGAGAGACCGTGCGGGAAACCCGCCGAGACGGCGGCCACGGGAATGTCCGTTCCGGCGAGACCCTCGCGCGCCGCCGGGATCATCGCATGGTAGACGCAGACCGCCGCGACCGTTCGCTCCTCCTGCCCGATCCGACGCGCGAGATCCTCCGGCAGCGGCGCGCGCGCGGTCGCGGCCAGCGTCCGCACGCGCTCCGGCGTGTCGTCGCCCGAAAGGGTGGTGAGGTCGATCATGCCGAGGGCGCGCGCCAGCCACTCCGTGCGCTCTGCATCGGGTAGGTCGGGTCTGGCTGCGGCCTCGCGTTCCAGCGCCGCCCCGTCCATCGAGACGGTTTCAAGCCACCGCAAGTCCAGCCGCCCGCCGGGATTGCGGGCCGGTTCTGATCGCGAGGCCCGCTGCGCCGCCTGCGCCGGCGTTTCGGCTGCGTTGCCCATGACGTGCCCCCTTCGTTCGCGGCGCACTGTGTCAGTCGCCCGGGCTTTCCACAAGGTGGCGCGCGCCCTGCGCTCTTGCCCTGTCAGGCCGTGACGTCCCGCACGGGGTAGCCCAGTTCCGAGAAATCACGCGCGAAGAGCCGCGACACGATCTCCGCCGCATGCGGGGTGTAGTGCCGGGCGATCTCTCCTTCGGCGCCGGTGCTTTTGGGGCCCTTGCGCTGCAATTCGCCGAGCGGCGCGCCGAAAAGCCTGCGGTGAATCGTGTCGAGATCGGCTTGCAGCGCCTCCAGACGCGCAACCATGTCGAAGCGATCCAGCGGCAATACCAGCCCATCGACCTGCGGCGCCCAGTGATTGTCCGCATGCAGCCCGCCATCGTCGAGATACTTGCAGAAGTCCTCGAAGCTCGGCGTTTCGATGCCGTGCCGCGCGAACCACCGCCACGGACCGCGTCGCTGCGTGCGCGGTTTCATGACCTTGTCGAGAAACGCCGAAAGCGTACGCGTGTAGGGGTCGCGCAAGATGACGAACTTGAAATAGTCGGTCTCGACCGCGCGCACCTGCGCCGCCGAAAGCCGGGAGGGCCTCACGAAACGATGCTTCGGCGAGACCGCGTCGTCCGGGCCGAAGATGCGGTTCGCAAGAAGGCTCGTGACGGTGCTGTTGGCGTTCTTCGGAAGACGATTGTAGAGGAAGCCGGTCTGCGGACAGACCACGACGCGCATGTCGACCTCGCTCCACCAAAGGTCGCCGCGATAGGGGTGGCGCCGGTAGAATGGCGTCAGGCGGTTCGCCGTGCCGCCGATCAGTCTGTTCGCGAGGCCAAGTCCCGGATACGGGTGTTGCGCCTGGGTCATTGGCAGCTCATCTCAGCCGCTCGAGCAGCGCGAGCGAGGCGTAGCCGTCGGGCACGATGCCGCGGGACTGCTGGAAGGCGCGTACCGCCGCGATCGTCAGCGGCCCGATGCGGCCGTCGACGCCTTGCGTGTCGAACCCCGCGCTGGTCAGCCGGCGCTGCATCTCCTTGCGCTCGTCGTAGGTGAGCGCCCGGTCCCCGCGCGGCCAGCCGCCCCGGAACGGCGGCCCGCCCCGCAGCCGGTCGGAAAGATGGCCCACGCCGATCACGTAGGCGTCGGCGGTGTTGTAGCGCTCCAGCACCTCGAAATTCTTGAAGATCAGGAACGCCGCGCCCTTCGATCCTGCCGGCAGCAGCACCGAGGCCGCGCCGAAATCCCGCACCGGGCGGCCGTCCATGCCGACCACGCCGCGCCTTGCCCAGTCAGACGGCATCTTCAGGATCTCGCGATCCGCGAGGCGGTAGTCGAAGCCTTGCGGGAGCTGCACCTCGACGCCCCAGGGCATGCCCTTCACCCAGCCGAAATGCTTCAGGTAGGCGGCGGTCGAGGCGAGCGCGTCGGTCGGATCCTCGCCCCAGATCTCGCGCCGGCCGTCGCCGTCGAAATCCTCCGCATGGGCTAGGTAGGAGGTGGGCATGAACTGGGTGTGGCCCATCGCCCCGGCCCAGCTGCCCCGCATGTTGCGCGCGGTGGTGTCGCCGCTTTGCAGGATCTTCAGCGCGGCCACGAGCTGCTCCTCGAAGAAGGCGCCGCGGCGGCCGTCGAAGGCCAGCGTCGCCATCGCTTCGATCACGTCGGTTTCGCCCCGGAATGTGCCGTAAGCCGATTCCAACCCCCAGATCGCGGCGACGACCTCCTTCTCGACGCCGTAGCGCGCCTCGATGCGCGCCAGCGTGGCGCCGTGGCGCTCGAGCGCGGCGCGCCCGTTGCGGATGCGCGTCTCGGAGACGGCGCTGTCGAGGTAGTCCCAGATCGTCTTGGTGAACTCCGACTGGTTGCGGTCGCGCTCGATGATCGCGGCGTCGTAGCGCACGCCGCGGAAGGCCGCGTCGAACACATCGTCGCGGATCCCCTGGGCGCGGGCTCGGAACCCGCCGATCCAGTCGCGGAAGGCGGCGTCCTTGGCGGCGGGCACGGGCATCCTGTTCTCCGTCGCGACGGTCACGAGGTCGGCAGGCCGGTGGCGCGGCCGCAGTGACGTGCCCGGCAGGAACACGGCCATCGCGGGCCGAAGCTCCGTGGTGAGCGCGGCGGCGGCGCGTGCCTCGGGGCGGGGCGACGCGTCGGGGCCCGCGGCTGCCGGAACGGGAAGCAGTGTCGCGGCCGCAAGAAGGCCGGCGGAACGGAGACGGGTCATGGGCTGCTCGGCTCGCTATGTTTTCCCCGACAATAGCGCGAACCCGCCGGTTCCGAAAGCGGCCCGTCGCCGGGCCGCCGGCGAGCGGCGGGCGCTCGCCTAGCGGCGCGCCTTCCGCGTGACCTTGCGCTTGGTCTTGGCGTCCTTGTGCTGGGCGCGCTGGGCCTTGCGCTTCGGCGGCTTGCCCCGCGGCGCCGAGGGGCGCGGCATCTTCCGGTCCTCGAGCTCGACCAGTTCGAGCGCGAGCCCGCCGGTCACCGGCGCGGCCTCCGTCAGGCGGACGGTGACCCTCTGGCCCACCGAGATCTTCGTGCCGGTGTCCGCGCCCATGAGCGTGCCGCTGTCGCGGTCGAAGTGGAAATACTCGTGCCCCAGCGCGCGCATCGGCACGAGCCCGTCGGCGCCGGTCTCGTCGAGCTTCACGAAGACGCCGAAACGCGCGATGCCGCTGATGCGCCCGGTGAACTCCGCGCCCACCCGGTCCGACAGGTAGGCGGCGAGGTAGCGGTCGTTGGTGTCGCGCTCGGCCATCATCGAGCGGCGCTCGGTCTCGGAGATGTGCGTCGCGGTCTGCTCCAGCCGGTCGATCTCTTCCCGCGACAGCCCGTCGTCGCCCCAGCCATGGGCGGTGATGAGCGCGCGATGCACCACGAGGTCGGCGTAGCGGCGGATCGGCGAGGTGAAATGCGCGTAGGACTGCAGCGCCAGCCCGAAATGCCCGAAATTCGCGGGCGAGTAATAGGCCTGCGTCATCGACCGCAGGGTGGAAAGATTGATGAGTTCGGCCTCATCGCTTCCCGCCGCCTGGTCGAGCAGGCGGTTGAGGTGCTCGGTCTTCAGCACCTGGCCCTTGGCCAGCGTGAAGCCCGCGGCCTCGGCGGTGTCGCGCAGGCTTTCGAGCTTCTCCGGCGAGGGCTCCTCGTGCACGCGGAAGAGCAGCGGGGACTTGCGCGCGATCAGCGTCTCGGCGGCGGCCACGTTGGCCAGCACCATGAACTCCTCGATGAGGCGGTGCGCGTCGAGCCGGTCGCGGAAATTCACCGAGACGACCTTGCCCTCCTCGGACAGTTCCACTTTGCGCTCGGGCAGGTCGAGGTCGAGGGGCTGACGCGCCTCGCGCGCCCGGACGAGCGCGCGGTAGGCCGCGAAGAGGGGGTGAACGACCTCGTCCACCAGCGGTCCCGTCCGGTCGTCCGGCGCGCCGTCCTCGGCGGCCTGGACCTGTTCGTAGGTGAGCGAGGCCGCCGACCGCATCAGCCCGCGCTGGAAGCGGTGCGAGATCTTGCGCCCGGCGGTGTCGATCTGCATGCGCACCGCGATCACCGGGCGCGGCACGCCCTCGTGCAACGAGCAGAGATCGCCCGACAGCCGGTCGGGCAGCATCGGCACCACGCGGTCGGGAAAGTAGCTGGAGTTGCCGCGTTTCTTCGCCTCGCGGTCGAGGGTGGAACCGGGCCGCACGAAATGCGCCACGTCGGCGATAGCGACCCAGATGACGTGCCCGCCCGCGTTCCTCGGGTCGTCGTCGGCATGGGCCCAGACCGCGTCGTCGTGGTCGCGCGCGTCGGACGGATCGATGGTGACGAGCGGCAGCTCGCGCAGGTCCTCGCGGCCGGAGAGCCCGGCGGGCTTCATCCGGTCGGCTTCCTCCACCACCTCGTCGGGGAAGTCGTGCGGGATGCCGTGCTGGTGGATCGCGATGAGCGAGACGGCCCTGGGCGCGGAAGGATCGCCCAGCCGTTCCAGGATGCGCGCGCGGGGCAGGCCCATGCGGCCCGCCGGACCCGCCTGTTCGGCCTCGACGAGTTCGCCGTCCTTCGCGCCCAGCGTGGCGCCCTGCGCCACGGTCCACTCCTTGCCGTCGCCCTTGTCGATGGGCACGATCCGCCCGCCCTCGGCCCGCGCGCGGAAGATGCCCAGAACGCGGCGCGGGTTCGATCCGATCCGGCGGATCAGGCGGGCCTCGTAGTTGTGCTCTCCGCCCTTCACGCGGGTGAGGCGCGCCAGGATGCGGTCGCCCTCGCCGAGGGCGGGATCGCTCGCGCGCGGGACGAAAAGGACACGCGGCTCCACCCCCTCGCCGTGCCATTCCAGCGGGCGGGCGAACAGGTCGCCGTCGGCGTCCGGCGCGAGAACCTGCAGCACCGTCACCGGCGGCAGGCTTTCGGGGTCGCGGTAGGTCTTCTTGCGCTTCTCGAGATGACCCTCGGCCTCGAGCTCCTTGAGCAGGCGCTTGAGGTCGATCCGTTCGGCGCCCTTGAGGCCGAAGGCCTTGGCGATGTCGCGCTTGGAATTGAGCGTCGGGTGCTCCTCGATCCAGCGCAGGATCTCGTCCTTGGAGGGAAGTGTGCTCATGGGCTCGGCGTATCACGTCGCGGAAAAGGCGTCATCGCGAAATGGCGCCCGGGCCGCCCCTCGGGCGGGGCGCGGGCGCCGGGCGGCTGCGGTGGCGCGGTGGTCTGGCAAAAGGCGCATCGGGCGATGCGGCCCCGGTGAAAGGATCAGGCGAAGAAGTCGCGGAGGATCCGCGCGTAGATCGCCTTCAGGCTGTGGATGTGGGGAAGCGGCACATGCTCGTCAACCTGGTGCATGGACTTGCCCACGAGGCCGAACTCCACCACCGGGCAGTGATCCTTGACGAAGCGTGCGTCAGAGGTGCCCCCGGAGGTGGACAGTTCCGGCGTGACGCCGGTCTCCGCCTCGACCGCGCGCGCGACGAGATCGGAGAACGGCCCGGGGGGCGTCAGGAACGCCTCGCCAGAGACGGAAATCCGCAGATCGATGCCGACGCCGAAGGTCTCGGCCACCGCCGCCGCCTCGGACCGGAGCCAGGCGGACAGGCTTTCGCCCGTGTGGCGGTCGTTGAAGCGGACGTTCACCGTGGCGCGGCAGGCTGCGGGGATCACGTTGGTGGCGGGGTTGCCGGTGTCGATGGTCACGACGGCGAGGGTGGACGGGTCGAAATGCTCCGTCCCGTTGTCGAGCTCGGCCGAGGCCAGACGGTCCATCAGCCGCGCCATCGCCGGCAGCGGGTTCTTCGCGCGATGGGGGTAGGCCGCGTGCCCCTGCACGCCAGTCACCGTGAAGACGGCGTTGAGCGATCCGCGCCGCCCGATCTTCACCGTGTCGCCGAGGCGCTCGCGGCTGGTGGGCTCGCCCACCAGGCAGACCGACATCGCCTCGCCCTCGGCGGCCATCCAGTCCAGAAGCGCCGCGGTGCCGTCCACCGCCGGGCCTTCCTCGTCGCCGGTGATGGCGAGCAGGATTGCGCCGTCCCCGGGCGGGGTCTCCTGCACGAAATCCACCGCGGCGGCGGCGAAGGCGGCCACGCCTGATTTCATGTCGGTGGCGCCCCGCCCGTAAAGCACGCCGTCCCGCTCCTCCGCGGCGAAGGGCGGCACCGACCAGGCGTCCTCGTCGCCCACGGGCACCACGTCGGTATGCCCGTTGAAGCCGAAGCTCCGCACCGCGCCCTTCTCGCCCCAGCGCGCGAGAAGATTGGCGACGCCGCCACGGTCGACCCGGACGCACCGGAAGCCGGCCCCGGAGAGCAGCGACTCGAGCAGCGCGAGCGCCCCGCCCTCCTCGGGCGTGACGGAGGGGCAGCGGACCAGGTCGGCGGTCAGGCGGGCTGGATCGGTGGCCATGTGCGTCGCTCCGCGGCAGGTCGAACTCGCTGGGCGCCTAGCGCGGATCGCGGGCGAGGGCAAATGCGACGATGCCCGCGCGGCCCGGTTCCGGCTCAGTCTTCCGTCGCGGACGCCCCGTCGTGAAGCGGCGTCATCTGGGCGACGATGACGGCGTTCTCGTCGCGGGCGCGCGCCATGAGGTCTTCTTCCTCGGCGGGGATGTCATGACCGGCGGCGCGGCGTTCCGCGGCGGTGCCGTAAGCGGTGACATCGAGGGGCGCGAGGCCCGCCTGGCGCAGCACCGCCACCGTCTCGCGCACCGCCTCCGCCTCGTCGACGCCCGACGCGTAGCAGACGAGCGCGGCGCCGCTCGCCGCGTCGGGCAGCCCGTCGCCGGGCTTTCGGCCCACCTCGACGAGAAGCATGAAGACATCGTGGTCGGCGCGGCTCATGGCCGCCCGTATAGCGCCCCGCGCGCCCATGCGCCATCCCCGGCCCTTCCACCCGGCGCGGCGTTCCTGTATCACGCCGCCGATTGCGCGGCGCCCGATGCGGGCGCCGGCCGGGAAAGGAGAGCCGGATGGGCTACAGGATCGCCGTCGTGGGGGCCACGGGCAACGTGGGCCGCGAAATGCTCAACATCCTCGCCGAGCGGGAGTTTCCCGCCGACGAGGTCGCCGCGCTTGCGAGCCGCCGCTCGCTGGGCACCGAGGTGAGCTTCGGGGACCGCACGCTCAAGACCCAGGACCTCGACACGTTCGATTTCACGGGCTGGGACATGGCGCTCTTCGCCATCGGCTCGGACGCCACGAAGACCTACGCGCCGCGGGCCGCCAAGGCCGGATGCGTGGTGATCGACAATTCGTCGCTCTACCGCATGGACCCCGACGTCCCGCTCATCGTGCCCGAGGCGAACGCCGACGCCATCGACGGCTACGCGAAGAAGAACATCATCGCCAACCCGAACTGTTCCACCGCGCAGATGGTGGTGGCGCTGAAGCCCCTGCACGACCGTGCGCGCATCAAGCGGGTGGTGGTTTCGACCTACCAGTCGGTCTCGGGCGCCGGGAAGGAGGGGATGGACGAGCTCTGGGACCAGACCAAGGCCGTCTACAACCCGACCGACGAGATCGCGCCGAAGAAGTTCCAGAAGCAGATCGCCTTCAACGTGATCCCGCATATCGACGTCTTCATGGAGGACGGGTCCACCAAGGAAGAGTGGAAGATGGTGGCGGAGACGAAGAAGATCGTCGACCCCGCTATCAAGGTCACGGCGACCTGCGTGCGGGTGCCGGTCTTCGTCGGTCACGCCGAGGCGATCAACCTCGAGTTCGAGGAGCACCTCGACGAGGACGAGGCACGCGACATCCTGCGCCAGTCGCCGGGGATCATGGTGATCGACAAGCGCGAGGACGGCGGCTACGTCACGCCGGTCGAGTGCGTCGGCGATTTCGCCACCTTCGTCAGCCGGATCCGCCAGGACCCGACGATCGACAACGGGCTCAACATCTGGGTCGTGTCGGACAATCTCCGGAAGGGCGCGGCGCTCAACGCCGTGCAGATCGCCGAATTGCTGGGCAGCCGCTGTCTGAAGAAAGGCTGAAGCCGCCGATCGCGTTGCAGAAATGCGGCCTTGCGGCGGCGACGTGGCACGTCGCCGCCGAGTTTCCTGTTTTGGGCCTCATTGCCGCGCTACTCTGCCGCTACCGTAAGCGGGAGCGACAACCCGCGGCCGTGCGAGGCAGACGTGACACGAGGCAGGAAAACGAGGCCGGCGCCCATGGATCTTGACGGCAGGCAGGACGCCGCCGACCGCGCGGAAGAGGATCTCTTCACCCGGTGGCGCCATGACGGCGCAGAGATGGATTGCGAGACCGCGACGCTTCTGCGCGCGCACCTCGCCCCGCTTTTCGAAGAGGCCGAAAGCTGGCGGGCGCTGCGTGCGGAACTTGCGGCGCGGGGGCTGAAGCTCGCGATCCGGGGCGGCCGGCTCACGGTGATCGGCGCGGCGAGCGGGCGGGCGATCTGCACCGCCTCCTTCCTGGGCGTGCCGCTTGCCGCGCTATCGGCGCGTCTGGGTCGCCCTTGCGTGGTCGCGCTGCCGGGCTCTGACGCGGCGGGCGAGTTCCTCAACTGACCGTCAGAGCGGGCGGAAGCCGCCCGCGTGTGGATCGTAGGATTCCAGCGCGCCCTCCCCGATCTCCGTCCAGAGCCCGTGGACGCTGAGCTGTCCCGCGTCGACGGCGTCCGACACGAACGGGAAGCTCATCAGGTTCTCCAGCGAGATCACCACCGCGGCCTTTTCCAGCGCGCGGGCCTGCGCCTCGGGGTCGGTTTCGTCCTTCACGCGCTCCCAGCCGGGGCGAAGGATGTCCATCCAGCGGCCCACGAAGCTCGACGCATCCTCCAGCTCGGGCGCATGACCCCGGCACATCTGGATGCAGCCCTGCACCCCGCCGCAGTTCGAGTGTCCGAGCACGATCAGGTGCGCGACATGCAGCGCGTTCACGGCGTATTCCACCGCCGCCGAGGTGCCGTGATGATGGCCGCCCGGCTCGTAGGGCGGCACGAGGTTGGCGACGTTGCGGTGGATGAAGAACTCTCCCTGGTCCGCGCCGAAGATCGAGGTGACGTGGACCCGGCTGTCGCAGCAGGAGATCACCATGGCGCGGGGGTGCTGGCCCTCGCGCGCGAGGTGCTTGTACCAGGCGCGGTTCTGGGCGTAGCCGGTCGCCTTCCAGCCGTGATAGCGCTGGACGAGATAGGCGGGCAGCGGCGTGGCGCGGGTCTTCATGGTGCGGCTGGGCCTCCCCGGGGCGCGGTCGGACACCGCCGATACGCCCTTTGACGACCGAATTCGAGCGGAATTTTCCGTCGCGCGCAATCCTTCGTCATGCCGCGCCGCGCCGCAACCCCTTGCGGGCGGCGGACGCGCCGCTAGGCTGACGCCGCCCATCGCAGGAGGATCGCGCCCATGACACTCGCCTTCGCCCCAGCGGACGCCGCGGCGCTGCCGCTCTGGCTCGTGCAGTGCGACGAGATCGAGACGTGGCGCGCCGGCCTGCCCGAGACGCAGCAGGCCTGGGCGCGCGCGGCCGGATTCGGCGGCGGCCTCGGCGAGGCGCTGCTGCTGCCCGGACCCGATGGCGCGCCCGCGGCCGCGGCCGCGGGATACGGGACGCCGGCGCAGCGGCGGCGCGAGCGTTTCGCGCTGGCCGCCGCGGCGGGCGCCCTGCCGCCGGGGGACTACCGCCTTGCCGCGCCGCTCCCCGCCGGGACGGCCGAGGCCGAATCGCTGGGCTGGCTGCTCGCCGGTTACCGTTTCGACCGGTACCGCGCGGGGTCGGAACCGCCGAAGCCGCGCCGCCTCGTGGCGCCGGAGGGCGTGGACGCCGCGCGGGTGGAGCGGTTCGCCGCCGGCGAGGCGCTTGCCCGCGACCTCGTGAACACGCCGGCCGCAGACATGGGGCCGGGCGCGCTGGAAGCGGCCTGTGCCGAGCTTGCCGGGCAATTCGGCGCCCGCATGACGGTGACGCGGGGCGAGGCGCTGGCGCCGGCCAACCTGCCCATGATCCACGCCGTGGGCCGGGCGGGACCGGAGGAGCCGCGCCTCGTCGACATGTCCTGGGGCGAGACGGGGCCAAGGCTGACGCTGGTGGGCAAGGGCGTCTGTTTCGACACGGGCGGGCTCAACCTCAAACCCGCGCAGGGCATGGCGCTGATGAAGAAGGACATGGGCGGCGCGGCCACGGTGCTCGGCCTCGCGCGGATGATTATGGACGCGGGCTGGCCGGTGCGCCTGCGGGTGCTGATCCCGGCGGTCGAGAACGCGGTGGCGGGCCACGCGATGCGGCCGGGCGACATCCTGACCTCGCGCAAGGGGCTGACCGTGGAAATCAACAACACCGACGCGGAAGGTCGGCTGGTGCTCGCCGACGCGCTGGCGCTCGCCGACGAGGAGGCGCCCGAGATCGTCGTCTCCATGGCGACGCTGACCGGCGCGGCGCGCGTGGCGGTGGGGCCCGACCTCGCGCCGTTCTACACCGGCTCGGACGGGCTGGCCCGGGCGCTCTTGGATGGGGGCGCGCGGCTGGCCGACCCGGTGTGGCGGATGCCTTTCCACGACCCCTACGAGACGATGATCGAGCCCGGCATCGCCGATCTCGACAACGCGCCCTCGGGCGGGTTCGCGGGATCGATCACGGCCGCGCTTTTCCTGCGCCGCTTCGTGGAGCAGGCCGGGACCTACGCGCATTTCGACATCTACGGCTGGCAGCCGAAATCCGCGCCCGGCCGCCCGCGCGGCGGTGCCGCGCAGGGCGCGCGGGCGCTCTTCGACGCGCTGCCCGGCGCGCTCGGGCTGTGAGCGACCGCCGCACCACGCCGGTCAACGCCCGCGTGGCGGCGGCGCATCTGGCCGGCCGGGTTGCCGCGCCGCGCTTCGTCGAGGGGGAACCGGCCTCCGTGATCGCGCCGGTGGCCGAGCTTCTCGCGGCGCCCGAAGGCGCGCGCGACCGGCAGCTTCTCTTCGGCGCCCCGGTCACGGTCTACGAGCGGCGCGACGGCTGGGCCTTCGTTCAGGCCGAGGCGGACGGCTATGTGGGCTATCTGGCCGAAACCTGTCTGGGAGAGCCCGCACATCCCACGCACCGGGTCGCGGCGCACGCCACGCATCTCTACCCCGCGGCGGACATGAAGCGGCGCGAGCGGAGGGCGCTCAGCCTCGGCGCGCGCGTCGTCGTCACCGGCGTCTCCGGGCGTTTCGCCGAGACGCCCGGTGGCTTCGTGCCGTCCTGCCATCTCGCACCGCTCGACACGCCCGAGGCCGATCCGGTCGCCGTCGCCGCCCGGCTTCTGGGCACGCCCTACCTCTGGGGCGGGAATTCCGCGTGGGGCATCGACTGTTCCGGCCTCGTCCAGATCGCCTGCACCGCCTGCGGCATCGTCTGCCCCGGCGACAGCGACATGCAGGAGGCGGCGCTGGGCAGGCTGCTCGGGGAAGACGCGCCGCTTCGCAGGGGCGACCTGCTGTTCTGGAAAGGGCATGTGGCCTGGGTGGCGGACCCTGAGACGCTCCTCCACGCCAACGCCCACCACATGGCCGTGACCGAAGAACCGCTTCGGGAAGCCCTTGCCCGGATCGAGGCGCAGGGCGACGGGCCGGTGACCGCGCGCAAGCGTCTCGGCCGAGCCGCTACTCCACCGCCCGGATCAGCTTTCGTTCGAGGACCCGGAGCACCGTCTTGAGGTCGTGCCCGCGCTTCAGGATGCGGCCGTCCATGCCGATCACCGCGTATTGTCCCTGCCGGGCCCGCAGCTTCGGCCGCTTCTCAATCCGGTAGAGGGGGTGTTCCGCGGTGCGACGGAACACCGAGAAGATCGCGGCCTCCCGCAGCGTCGAGATGCCGTAGTCGCGCCACTCCCCGGCGGCGACCATGCGGCCGTAGAGCGACAGGATCACGCCCAGTTCGGCGCGGTCGAAGGCGATGCGGTCGGGCGCGCTGGCGGCGTGCAGGGGCGTGAAGGAGTTCATCTGCGGAAGATTTGCGCCCTTCGCGTCACAAATCAAGCCTGCGCTGGCCCGCCGAAGCGTGCGGCCGTCGCCGGCCCGGCGGGCGGCATGGGCGGCACGTCGTCGAGCGGGGTGTCGAACCACGCGTCGGCGGCGGGGGTCAGCGCGTGATAAATCCGGGCAACCGCGGCGCGCGGGCTCGCCGCCGCCCGGGGCCGCAGCGCCTCGGGCAGAAGTTCCGCGGGCGGTTCCGGCCAGCGCAGCACCAGCCGCCGCCAGCGGTGCACGAGAAGCGTGCGCGCCGCGGCGGCGTCGAGAGGCCCCATCTCCGGCCCGTCGAGCGCGGCGACGTCCGCGAGAAGCGCGGCGATCGCGGCCTGCTGTTCGGGCGGCAAGAGCGCCTCGCGCATCCCGGGCGCGAGGGCGGAAAGCTGCCCGGTGACGGCGAGGGTGGCGCCCTCCGGCGCCCTGCCGGGCAGAAGCCGGAGGCCCGGGGCGACCGGGAACCCTGCCTCCTCCTCGCAGCCCTGGCAGAGCGTCCATTCCGTGACGGGCGCCGTCACCGGCGGGGCATAGATCCGCGCGGTCGCGGGCGCGAAGCGGGCGAGCCCCTCGGCGCTCAGCCGGTAGCGGCTGTGACGCCCCGTGCGCTCGGTCTCGACCCAGCCGTCGCGGCGTAGCCGCGAGAGCGCGGTGCGAAGCGTGCCGGAGGTGATGCCGACACGCTCCATCAGACGCTGAAGGCGCACCGTGGCGATGCTGCCGCCGCGTGGCTGGACGCTGTCGCCGAAGACCGTGATGACGAGCGACCAGACGCGCGGGCGGCTTTCGGCGTGAAGCGCGGCGATGACGGGGGCGAGCGGGTCCATCCCCGCGCTCTACCCCGGATCAGCGGGAATAGGAAACCATCGTGAGAAGCTCGTAATTGGCGACCTGCTCGCCCTCCTGGTTGGTCATCGCCACGTCCCAGGCGACCTCGCCGTAATCGTCGGTGCGGCGGGTCTTGCGCTTGACCGTCAGGCGCACCTTCACGCAGTCGCCGGGGCTGACCGGCTTCTGGAAAGACAGTGCGTTCAATCCGGTGTTGGCGAGCACCGGGCCCGGGTCCGGCTGCACGAAGAGGCCGGCGGCGAAGGACAGGAGCAGGTAGCCGTGCGCCACGCGGCCCGGGAAGAAGGGGTTCGCCCGCGCCGCGTCCTCGTCCATGTGGGCGTAGAAGGTATCTCCGGTGAACTCGGCGAAATGCTCGATGTCCTCGAGCGTGACCTCGCGCTCCGGGGTATGGAGCGTCTCGCCGATCCGAAGCTCGTGGAAGGTGCGCTGGAAGGGATGGGCCGGGCCCGTCTTCTCCGCAGCGCCACGGACCCACTGGCCGCCGATGGCGGTCAGGATATCGGGGCTGCCCTGCACCGCGGTGCGCTGCATGTAGTGGAGCACGCCGCGCACGCCGCCAAGCTCCTCTCCGCCGCCCGCGCGGCCCGGCCCGCCATGGACCATGTGCGGAAGCGGCGATCCGTGACCGGTGGATTCCTTCATCGAGTCGCGGTCGTTGAAGTAGAGCCGGCCGTGCCAGGCCGCGGCCTCGAGCGTGATCTCCCGCGCGACCTCCGGATCGTGGGTGATGACCGAGGCCACGAGCGAGCCTTCCCCGCGATTGGCGAGCGCCGCGGCATGGGCCGGATCGCGGTAGGGCAGGAGCGTGGAGACCGGGCCGAAGGCCTCCACCGCATGGACGGCAGAGGCCGAATCGGGGTCGGGGCAGCGGAAGAGCATGGGCGGCAGGAACGCGCCCTCATGGGTGGCGCCCGAGAGCTCGAACTGCTCCGGGTCGCCGCAGACGCGCTCCACCTCGTGGGCGAAGGCTGCGATCTTCTCCAGCACGTCGGCCTTCTGGTCGGCGGAGGCGAGCGCGCCCATGCGCACGCCCTCGGCCGCCGGGTCGCCCACCGTCGTCTTGCCAAGCCGATCGGAGAGCGCCTCGGCCACCGCGTCGAGCTGCGCCTCGGGCACGATCATGCGGCGCGTGGCGGTGCATTTCTGCCCCGCCTTGGTCGTCATCTCGTTCGCCGCCTCCTTGACGAACAGGTCGAACTCGGGCGTGCCGGGCACCGCGTCGGGGCCGAGGATCGAGGCATTGAGGCTGTCCTGCTCGGCATGGAAGCGCACTGAGCGACGGGTCAGGTTGGGATTGGAGCGCAGCTTCACCGCCGTGTCGGCCGAGCCCGTGAAGCTGACCACGTCCTGCGGCCCGAGGCGATCCAGCAGGTCGCCCGTGCCGCCGACGACGAGCTGCACCGCGCCGTCGGGCAGGATCCCCGACTCGACGATCATGCGAAAGCACGCCTCGGTCAGGTAGCAGGTCTGTGTCGCGGGCTTCACGATGGCGGGCATCCCCGCCAGCAGCGTCGGCGCGAGCTTCTCCAGCATGCCCCAGACCGGAAAGTTGAAGGCGTTGATCTGTACCGCGACGCCCCGAAGCGGCACCGCGACGTGCTGGCCGAGGAAACTTCCGCCCTTTGACAGCTGCTCCACCGCGCCGTCGAGATAGACGTGCCCGTCGGGCATCTCGCGCCGGCCCTTGGAGGCGAAGACGAAGACCGTTCCGATGCCGCCGTCGATGTCCACCGCGCCGTCGCGGCGCGTGGCGCCGGTGAGCGGGTTGAGGGCGTAAAGCTCCTCCTTCCGCTCGTTCAGGTAAGTCGCGAGCGCCTTCAGCATCTTCGCGCGCTCGTGGAACGTCATGGCGCGCAGCGCCGGGCCGCCGGATTGCACTGCCCAGTCGATCATCGCCTGGAAGTCGAGATCGGCGCCGCCGGCGCGGGCGATCTGCCGGCCGTCCACGGGGCCGAGGATCGGGCGGGCCTCAGGCCCTGGCGCGACCCAGTGGCCGGCGGCGTAGCTTTCGGGTGCGAGCATGGGAAACCTCCTCCGGGTGTCGCGGAGAGCATGGGGGCGGCGGCGGCGGAAATCAACACTCTTGACCGTCCGGTCGGTTATGTGCATCGTGCGGCCGATCAGGGGAGGAGGGGCCGGTGACGCCTCAGGAACGCGCCGAGAAGAGCGCCGCGGCCATGTGGGCCAACGACCGCGCGTCGAAGTGGCTCGGCATGTCGCTCGACGCCGTGGGTCCGGGCACCGCTACGCTCAGCTTCGAGGTGCAGGACCATCACCTGAACGGGCACGACATCTGCCACGGCGGCTACATCTTCACGCTCGCCGACAGCGCCTTCGCCTTCGCCTGCAACAGCTACAACACCAACGTCGTGGCGCAGATGAACGTCGTCACCTTCCTGTCGCCGGGCCGGCAGGGCGAACGGCTGAGTGCGGTCTGCCGCGAGGTGAGCCGCGCCGGGCGGTCGGGCATCTACGACGTTGCGGTGACCGCCCCCGACGGGCGCGAGGTGGCGCAGTTCCGCGGCCATTCCCGCCAGATCCAGGGGCAGCATTTCGAGGAGGAGACATGACCGACGCCTATCTCTGCGAGGGGCTTCGCACCCCCATCGGCCGCTTCGGCGGGGCGCTTTCGTCGGTGCGGCCCGACGACATGCTGGCCCATGTCATCCGCGAGGTCGTCGCGCCCTTTCCCGGGCTGTCGGTGGACGAGGTTATCATGGGCTGCGCCAACCAGGCCGGCGAGGACAACCGCAACGTGGCCCGCATGGCGGCCCTTCTGGCCGGGCTCGGAGAGGAGGTGCCGGGCACCACCGTCAACCGGCTCTGCGGCTCGGGCCTCGACGCGGTGGGCATGGCCGCGCGCGCCGTCCGGCTGGGCGAGGCCCAGGTCGTGCTCGCGGGCGGCGTGGAGAGCATGAGCCGCGCGCCCTTCGTGATGCCCAAGGCGGGAAGCGCCTTCTCGCGCCAGGCCGAGATCCACGACACGACCATCGGCTGGCGCTTCGTGAACCCGGAGATGAAGGCGCGCTTCGGCGTCGACTCCATGCCGGAGACGGCCGAGAACGTGGCGGCGGATTTCAACGTCGCGCGCCATGACCAGGACGCCTTCGCGCTGCGCTCGCAGACCCGCGCCATGGCCGCGATCGGGTCGGGGCGGATGGCGCGCGAGATCACGCCCGTCGAGGTGCCCCAGCGCAAGGGCCCGCCGGTGGAGGTCACGCGCGACGAACATCCCCGCGAGACCTCGATCGAGAAACTGGCGAGCCTTCATACCCCCTTCCGCGCGGATGGCTCCGTGACCGCGGGCAACGCCTCGGGCGTGAACGACGGCGCCGCCGCGCTGATCGTGGCCTCCGCCGCGGCGGTGGAGAAATACGGGCTCACCCCCCGCGCGCGCATCGCCGGCATGGCGACGGCGGGCGTTCCGCCGCGCATCATGGGGATGGGGCCGGCGCCCGCGACGAAGAAGTTGATGGAGCGGCACGGGCTGTCGATCGGCGACATCGATCTCGTGGAGCTCAACGAGGCCTTCGCGAGCCAAGCCCTCGCCGTGCTGCGCGAGCTCGGGCTGCCCGACGACGCGGCGCACGTGAACCCCAACGGCGGCGCCATCGCGCTCGGCCATCCGCTGGGGATGTCGGGCGCGCGGCTCGCGCTCACCGCGTCGATCAGCATGAGCGACATCGGGGCAAGGCGCGCCGTCTGCACGATGTGCATCGGCGTGGGACAGGGAATCTCGCTGCTGCTGGAGGCCGTGTGATGGAAGATCTTTCGCCCAAGCCCGGAGACCTCGAACCGATCGAGACCGCCTCGCGCGACGAGATCGCGGCGCTGCAGCTCGAGCGCATGAAATGGTCGCTGCGCCACGCCTACGAGAACGTGCCGTTCTACAAGACGGGTTTCGACGCGGCCGGTGTCCATCCCGACGACCTGAACGAGCTGTCGGACCTCGCGAAGTTCCCCTTCACCGTGAAGACGGACCTGCGCGACAACTACCCCTTCGGCATGTTCGCCGTCCCGCGTGAGCAGGTGGCGCGCATCCACGCCTCCTCGGGAACCACGGGCCAGCCGACGGTGGTGGGATATACCGCAAACGATCTCGACGTCTGGGGCACGGTGGTGGCCCGCTCGCTCCGGGCGGCGGGTCTGCGGCGCGGGAACCTTCTGCACAACGCCTATGGCTACGGCCTCTTCACCGGCGGCCTCGGCGTGCATCTGGGCGCCGAGAAACTGGGGCTGACCACCGTACCCATATCGGGCGGCATGACCCAGCGGCAGGTCCGCCTGATCGAGGATTTCCGCGCCGACGGCATCACCGTCACGCCGTCCTACGCGCTTTCGATCATCGACGAGTATCACGCCCAGGGCCTCGACCCGCGCCGCTCGCCGCTCAAGGTGGGCGTGTTCGGCGCCGAGCCCTGGACCGACGCCATGCGCCGCGAGATCGAGGAGACCTTCGACATGCACGCGGTGGACATCTACGGGCTCTCGGAGGTCATGGGCCCGGGCGTCGCCAACGAATGCGTCGAGACGAAGGACGGGCTGCATGTCTGGGAGGATCATTTCTACCCCGAAGTGATCGACCCGGCGACGGGCGAGGTGCTGCCGGACGGCGAGCGGGGCGAGCTGGTGTTCACCTCGCTGACCAAGGAGGCGTTTCCGATCATCCGCTACCGGACGCGGGACCTCACGCGGCTGATGCCGGGGACCGCGCGTGCGATGCGGCGCATGGAGAAGATCACGGGGCGCTCCGACGACATGATCATCCTGCGCGGCGTCAACGTGTTCCCGACCCAGATCGAGGAGCAGCTGATGACGGTGCAGGGCCTCGCGCCGCATTTCCAGCTGGAACTCGACCGCGTGGGCCACAAGGACGAGATGCGCGTGAAATGCGAATGCACCGCCCTGGCGGCCGAACCCGAGGCGCGGATGCGCGCGGGCCAGGAGTTGCGGCACAAGATCAAGAGCGTGGTTGGCGTGACCGTGGTGGTGGAGGTCGCGGACCCCGGTTCGGTCGCGCGCAGTCAGGGCAAGGCCGTGCGCATCGTGGACAACCGCCCGAAGGACGGCTGACGCGGCCGGTGGCACGGGGGCTTGCACGCGATCACGATGCCAAGCGCGCGGCGCTGCGCAAGGGGGCCGCGCGCTATTTCGCGCGGCACGGCTACGACCGCGCCTCCATGGCGGGCGCGGCGCGCGACTGCGGCGTGTCGAAGGCGCTGCTCTACCATTATTACGACAGCAAGGAGGCGCTGCTCTTCGACATTCTCGAGGCGCATCTGACCGAACTCGCCGAGCGCGCCGAGGCGGCGCGCCCGGGCGGGCTTCGCGCGCTGATGGCGGCCCTTCTCGCCGCCTACGAGGACGCCGACGCCGAGCACAAGCTGCAGCTCGACGCCCTCGCCACGCTGCCGGAGGAGATGAAGGCGCCGCTCGTGGCGGCGCAGCGCCGCGTGGTGCGGGAGATGTCGGAGGCTGTCGCCGCCGAGGCGCCCGGGCTCGACGCCGACCGGCTGCGCGCGGTGACCATGTCGGTCTTCGGCATCCTCAACTGGGTCTACATGTGGCACCGGCCCGGCAAGGGCCTGTCGCGCGAGGATTACGCCGATCTTGCCGCCGACATGGTGCTCGGGGGTGTGCGCGGTCTTTGAGCCGGGCGCGTCCCGGCGGACCCGGCTGCGCCGGGACGGCTTTGCCGGGGCCGCCTGCGGCGGCCGGCCTCCGGCGGGAGTATTGGGGCCAAGAAGAAGCCGGTGACGCGCGGCATTCACGCGAAGGCGCCGTGGCAGAACCAGCCGGGCGACATGGTCCCGCCATGGGCGTAGTAGAGCCAGAGCCTGTCGCCTGCCGAGGTCGTCACCCGCCAGTAGTCGCGCTGCCCGGTGCGCCAGTCGGGATCGTCGAGCCACCATTCGGGCGCGATCCGCTCGGGCCCCTCGGCGGCGGCGGTGGCGAGGTCACGCCCGCGCCAGCGGAACCGCGCGGGCGGCCCGGGGGTTTCGGGTGCGTTCACCGGTTCGGGACGCCAGAGCGAGAGCGGGCGCGGCGCGGGGGGCGCGGGCCAGCGGCTGTCGAAGGGCCCTGTCCAGGCGGCGGCCTGCACCGTCGCGGTCTTCTCGGGGACGTGGCTTCCGGCCGGGTGGCGGCGGGTGATCGCCTCGAGCCCGATGCGCGCGCCGAGCCGGCCGATCAGGTCCTCGAGCGCGCCCTCCGGCGTGGCGTCGCGGCGCGCGGCCGCGCCCGCGTCGAGATGGCCGCAGGGACGGCGCGCGGACACGGGCTCGGTCAGCGTGGCCTCGAGGCGCAGCGCGTCGATCCCGAAGCCCGCCTCGATCCCGCCGATCTTCAGCGCGAAGAGCGGGCGGATGCGGTCGGGGTCGGCGGCGGGGCGGGCGAGGCCGACCTCCACCGTCTCGTGCGTTCCGTCGGCGCGCATCGCCTCGAGCCGGAGCCGCCGCGCGCCCCGACCGGCCGTCGCGAGCCGCGCGCAGACACGCTCGAGCAGCCGGTCGAGCGCGGCCATCACGTCGGCCTCCAGCCCGATCGGGTCGGGCAGGGTGAGGCGGGCGGCGAAATGCGGCGGGGTCGCGGCCGGGGAGACCGGCTCTGGCGCCGCGCCGAAGGCCTGGTCGAGACGCGTGACGAGGGCAGGGCCGAAGCGGCGCGCGAGCGCGGCGCGCGGCTGGCCGGCCAGATCGCCGATCCGGCGCAGGCCGAGCCGGGCGAGCGCCTCGGCGGTGTCCGGCTCCAGCCGGAGCGCGGCCACCGGCAGCGCGGCGAGCGCGCTGTGCGTCCGTCCGGGCGGCGCGATGCAGCCTGTCTGCGGCGCTGGCGCGGCGGGTCTGTTGCGGGGACGTCGGGCGGCGGTGGCGCGGGTGGCGCGTGCCTCCTGGCGGATCTCGTCGCCCGAGCGGTGCGGCGCGCCGGCCGCCCCGGCGTGGTGCGCGAGCGCCCAGGCCGCGCCGCGCGTGTCGGCGATGGCGGCGCGCACCGTCAGGCCGAAGCCCGCGCAATCCTGCACGATCCGGTCGAGAAGCCCCGCCTCGCCGCCGAAGAGATGGGCGCAGCCGGTGATGTCGGCCACGAGCCCGTCGGGCGGCTCCTCGGCGATCCAGGGCGAGACGCGTTCCGCCCAGCGGCGCAGCGCGGCGAGGAAGGCGGCTTCGGCCGCGGGGGTCTCGCGCCGTGTCACGAGGCCCGGGCAGACCGCCATGGCGTCGGCGAGCGGCTGGCCGGGAGAAAGCCCCGCCGCTTCGGCCGCCGCCGAGACTGAGGCGAGCACCTGGCGCTGCCGCGCGTCGCGGACCACCGCGAAGGGGCTGTCGGGACAGGATGCGCCGAGCCGCAGCAGCCGCTCGGCCGCGAGCCGGGGAAACCAGATCGACAAGATGCGCCGCGGGGACATGACCGAAAGGATGTTCTTTGTATGTTCTCGCCCTGATCTAGGCCGAGTCGGCCGGCGAGTCGAGGCCCGGCCCTGTCCTAGACGCAGTCCACCCGCAAGATGCGGCCCGCCTCGTCCACGGTGATGGTCATCCGGTCGGGACGGAAATCCATCGTGGCGGGCTGGCCCGGGCGCAGCACGCGCGTGTTTTCCGGCAGCGCCACCCCGTCCAGGATACTGGCGGGTCGGTCCACGAGGAACTGCATGGTGGAGGCGCCGCACGCGTCCCCCGGGTCGCCGGGCGCGGGCCCGCAGGCGGCCAGCGCGAGCGGCAGGAGCGAAAATGCGGCAAGGCGTCCTGGCATGGCGGTCTCCTTTTCCCTGCATGGGGAGTGTCGCGGAAGCCTCACGACATGTCGATGCCGAGTTGAAATGGCCGCGCGCTTGCCACAGGCTGGTGCCGCGACAGCAGGGGAGGAGCGCATGCGCACGAAAGCCGCCGTGGCCCTAGGGGCCGGCAAGCCGCTGGAGATCATGGACGTCAACCTCGAGGGGCCGAGGGCCGGAGAGGTCCTGGTGGAGATCAAGGCCACCGGCATCTGCCACACCGACGAGTTCACGCGCTCGGGCGCGGACCCCGAGGGCCTCTTCCCGTCGATCCTGGGCCACGAGGGGGCGGGCATCGTCGTCGAGGTGGGCGAGGGCGTCACCAGCGTGAAGCCGGGCGATCATGTCATCCCGCTCTACACGCCCGAGTGCCGCGCGTGCCCGTCCTGCCTGAGCCAGAAGACCAATCTGTGCACCGCCATCCGGTCGACGCAGGGCCAGGGCCTCATGCCCGACGGGACCTCGCGCTTCTCCACGCTGGATGGCGACGTGCTGCACCACTACATGGGCTGCTCGACCTTCGCCAACCACACGGTCCTGCCCGAGATCGCGGTGGCGAAGATCCGCCAGGACGCGCCCTTCGACAAGGTCTGCTACATCGGCTGCGGGGTGACCACCGGCGTCGGCGCGGTGATCAACACCGCCAAGGTCGAGATCGGGGCGAAGGCCGCCGTCTTCGGGCTGGGCGGCATCGGGCTCAACGTGATCCAGGGACTTCGCCTCGCCGGCGCGGACATGATCATCGGGGTGGACATCAACCCCGACAAGCGCGCCCAGGCCGAGCGTTTCGGAATGACCCATTTCGTCAACCCGAACGAGGTCGAGAACGTCACGCAGGCAATCGTGGATCTGACCAAGACGAAGGCCGACCAGATCGGCGGCGCCGACTACTCCTTCGACTGTACCGGCAACGTGCAGGTCATGCGCGCGGCGCTGGAATGCACCCATCGCGGCTGGGGGGAGTCGGTGATCATCGGCGTGGCGCCCGCGGGTGCCGAGATCTCGACCCGTCCCTTCCAGCTCGTGACCGGCCGGGTCTGGAAGGGCACGGCCTTCGGCGGAGCGCGCGGGCGCACCGACGTGCCGAAGATCGTCGACTGGTACATGGACGGCAAGATCGAGATCGATCCGATGATCACGCACACGCTCTCGCTCGACGAGATCAACAAGGGCTTCGATCTCATGCACGCGGGCGAGTCGATCCGCTCGGTGGTCGTCTACTGACGCGTTCGCCCGGGAGTCTTCCCGCATGGCGCTCGCGATCCGCCCGGCAACCGCGGCCGACGACGACGCGATCTGGGCGATCCTGAAGCCCGTGATCGAGGCGGGCGACAGCCTCGTCGCCGATCCGCGGGGCGGGCGCGCGGGCGCCCTCGCCTACTGGCGCCCGCCCGGCGCGGAAACTTTCGTGGCCGAGGAGGAGGGTCGCGTCCTCGGCACCTACTACCTGAAGCCCAACCAGCCAGGCGGCGGCGCCCATGTCGCCAACGCGGGCTATTGCACGGCGCCCTGGGCGCGAGGCCGGGGCGTGGCGCGGAAGATGCTTGCCCATTCCCTCGAGGAGGCGCGGGCGCGCGGATTCCGCGCCATGCAGTTCAATTTCGTCGTCGCCACCAACACCCGCGCGATAGAGACATGGGACCGTGCGGGCTTCACGGTGGTGGGACGCCTGCCGGAAGCGTTCCGGCACCCGGCGGAAGGCTTGGTGGATGCGCTGGTGATGCATCGCCGGCTCTGAGGACACATTGTGCCCGCCGCCCGTATCGGCGACATTGCCGGAAAATGGAGGACCTTCTTGCCCAGCCCCGACCGCACCCCGCTTCTGGCCGTTCTCATCGACGCCGACAACGTGCCGGCGAAACACGCCAAGCAGATCCTGAAGGAGATCACCACCTTCGGGGAGCCCGGGCTTCGCCGGGTCTACGGCGACTGGTCGAACCAGCGGCTTGCCGGCTGGACCCGTGTCGCGCAGGAACTCGGCCTCGTGCAGCATCAGCAGACGGCGAACACCAGGGGCAAGAACGCCTCTGACATCGGGCTCGTGATCGACGCGATGGACATTCTCCATGCCGGCCGGTTCGACGGGTTCGTTCTGGTGTCCTCGGACAGCGACTTCACCCGCCTCGCTAGCCGCATCAGGGAACATGGCCTGACCGTGATCGGTATCGGCGAGGCCAAGGCGCCGGACGCGCTGAAGAACGCCTGCAACCGCTTCGTGGCGATCGAGAACATCGCGCCGGAGGACACCGGCCCGTCGCGGACCCGCGAGGTGAGCGGCCAGACGCTTTCGGAGGCGCGGCAGCTCTTTTTCGACGCGATGGAAAAGATCGACCAGGAGGAGGACGAATGGTTCCCGCTGGGGCGCATCGGCCAGCAGATCCAGGCGGATTACCCGGATTTCGACACGCGGACCTATGGCAAGCGGAAGCTTTCGGACCTCGTCGCGGACCTGAAGGTGTTCGAGACGAAGAAGGGGCCGGGCAACCAGCTTCTCGTTCGGCGGGTGGACTGACGAAGGTTCTGGGTCGAACTCTTCGCCGGCCCGCGAGGTCATCGGCCGTCGGATGCGATACACATGGGGGGCCTTCGGGCGCCCTGATCCTGTCAGGGTGAAGGTCCGCTGCGAGCCCGTTGCCGCCGTTCCGGTGAGGGAGAAGAACTGCTAGGCTCAAAAACTGGGGGGATGTGATGACTGCCGACGAGATCCGGATTGAAGTGTTAAGGGATCTGGCCGGCGTGCCCGGTTGGATCGACATGAAACGGGAATATCTGGGTTTTGCCGTGGCGCGTCATAAGGAGGCGACCGGGCAGGTTGTCGACCCAGAGGAGCAACTTCGCCAGACTGTCGAGCAAACTGACGAATTTCTTGGACCTGATGGCTGCTTTATCGTTGCCAGGAGTCGAGAGGGAGACTTGATCGGCATGGTGCTCTTGCACCGGCTTTCCAATGGGAAGGGGGAGATAAAGCGGCTCTTCGTGCGGCCGCAAGCCAGGCGTACCGGGCTTGCCAGACGATTACTGGACCGACTCGAAATAGAAGCCCGAGAGATGGGCCTTTCGGCGCTTTATCTCGACACGAGCAGCGGACTTCGGGAAGCGATCGCGTTCTATGAATCTCGGGGTTTTGAGGAAGCTCCTTTTGACCCTGCCAGTGTGCAAGATCCAGAGATCGCGCGTCATCTCGTAATCATGGAGAAGCCGCTTTAGTCGGAGCCCACATCGTTCTTGCCCCGACTGTCTCCTAAGTCCGCAAGCCTGTTGGTGCGAATGCCCAGCTGGACCACTTTGCCCTACAGAGCGGCTCTGTTGCACAAATCGGCTTTTGACCGAGGTTCCCCTTTCCCCTGACAGACTTACTGGTGATGAAAAGTCCAATGACTGAAAAGTCCGCCAAGCGGCCGAACGCAGGTTGGACGGCCTCCCGCATTGTCTGGTGGATAATAGGGAACGTCTTCTTCTTCCCTCCAACCTGTCATGATTTTTCGGAAGAAGAATCGTGACGCCCATAGCGCGCCATGAAGGTCTCGACCGCGCCGTCGATGACGCGCTGCACTTCCTCTTCGGTGAAGCTGCGCTTGATGCCGAAGACCATGCGCGGGTGCAGGTCGGCCTTGCAGAGCTCCGCGAACTGGTCGGCGGCGAGGTCGACGTCGTCGATCTCTAGCTCGCCCCGCGCGCAGGCATCGGAGAGGTAGCGCTTCATGCGGTCGCGGACGAGCGCCGGCCCGCATTCGTAGAACTCGCGCCCGAGTTCGGGGAAGCGGTCCGCCTCGGCCACGCAGATCCGGTAGACGCGCTGGCCGAGATCGGAAAGCATGAAGCCGAGCATCTTGCGCGCCGCGACGGGAAGCACGCAACGCGGCGGCGCCGTGGTTTCCACGAGTTCGAGCGACTCCGCGGCGGCATGGGCGCATTCGCGCTTGGCCACTTCCATGAACAGAAGCCGCTTGTCCGCGAAGTAGCTGTAGAGCGTCGCCTTGGAAACGCCCGCCGCGCGGGCGATGTCGTCCACGCTGGCCCCCTCGAACCCGTCGCTGAGAAAGACCTTGCGCGCGCCTTCGAGCACCTGGTCGTATTTCCGGCCCTTCCGCGGCGTGCTCGAGGATGCGTTCATCGGCGTGTCTTCCATGTCGCGAACATAAACCGAACGGTTCAGTTCTAGCAACCCCGCTCGCCCGGGACCGCGGGCCTTGCCTTCGCCGCGGGGCCGCTATAATTTGGAATAATTCTAAACTGAGGCACTCATGCGTTTCTTCACCCAGCGGCGGCATTTCAGCGATCTCGGCGAGCGGGAAATCCTCGCTCTCGCCGTGTCCTCCGAGGAGGACGACGCGAGGATCTATCGCAGCTACGCCGAGCGGCTGCACGACGCCTATCCGGACACCGCCCGGATCTTCGAGGGAATGGCGGCGGAGGAGGACCGTCACCGCACGCGGCTGATCGAGCAGCACGAAAAACGCTTCGGCCCGACCATACCGCTGATCCGCCGCGAGCATGTCGCGGGGTATTACGCGCGCCGCCCCGTCTGGCTGGTCGAGAACCTCGGCATCGAGCGGATCCGCGACGAGGCCGCGATGATGGAGAAGGAGGCGGAGCATTTCTATCACGTCGCCGCGCAGCGGAGCACGGATGCGGAGACGCGCAAGCTTCTGGGCGACCTCGCCGCCGCGGAGGCGGGCCATCAGCAGGTGGCGGACCGGCTCGCCGAGGAACACCTCGACGCCGACGCGAAAAGTGCCGAGGAGCGCACGGCGCGGCGCCAGTTCGTCCTGACCTGGGCGCAGCCGGGCCTTGCGGGGCTGATGGACGGCTCCGTGTCCACGCTCGCGCCGATCTTCGCGACCGCCTTCGCCACGCAGGACACCTCGACGACGTTTCTCGTCGGCCTCGCGGCCTCCGTCGGGGCAGGCATCTCGATGGGGTTCACCGAGGCGGCCTCGGATGACGGGGAGCTGTCGGGGCGGGGATCGCCGATCAAGCGGGGCCTCGCCTCGGGCGTGATGACCACGCTCGGCGGGCTCGGCCACGCGCTGCCCTATCTCATTCCGCATTTCGCCACCGCGACGGCCATCGCCATCGCCGTCGTCTTCGTGGAGCTCTGGGCGATCGCGTGGATGCAGAATCGTTTCATGGAGACGCCCTGGCTGCGCGCGACCTTCCAGGTGGTGCTGGGCGGCGCGCTCGTCTTCGCCGCGGGGGTTCTGATCGGCAGCGGCTAGGCGTCGTCGCAGCCCTCGCGCGTGGCGGCGGATTGACGCGGGCCGGGGGCATGCTACGAAGCTTCGGTGCTCGAGATATTCCTAAAGACGCTGCCGTTCTTTTCGCTGATCGGCCTCGGTTTCTGGGCCGGGCGAAGCGGATTCTTCAGCGCCGAGGCCACCGCCTACCTGACGAAGTTCGTCTTCTACTTCGCGCTCTCGGCGATGCTCTTCCGCTTCGCCGCAAATCTCTCGATCACGGAGATCTTCGACGGGCGCCTGGTGGCCGGGTATCTCTGGGGCACGGCGGTGGTCTACGCGATCGCCACCGGCGTCGCGTTGCTGCGAAGGCTCGACGTTCCCACCGCCGCGGTCGAGGCGCAGACGGCGGTGATCGGCAACACCGGCTTTCTCGGCGTGCCGATGCTGACGCTGCTGCTGGGGGCCGGGGCGATCGGGCCGGTGATGCTCGCGCTCGCCGTGGACCTCATCGTGTTTTCCTCGCTCATCGTGATCCTGATCACGGGGGCGCGCGACGGGCGGATGAGCCTCGCCATTCTTGGGACGGTGGGCACGGGGCTGGTCCGCAACCCGATGATCGTGTCGATCACGCTGGGCCTCGCATGGTCGGGCACCGGTTGGACGATCCCGGGGCCGGTGAACGAGTTCCTGGGCATTCTCGGCGCCGCCGCGACGCCCGGGGCGCTCTTCGCGATCGGGGCGTCGCTTGCCACCAAGTCGGCCGAACGCGTGGAAATCGCAGCCTGGCTCAGCCTGTGCAAGCTGGTGCTGCATCCGGCGGCCGTAGCCTTCGGTGTGCTCTGGCTCTTTCCCGCCGATCCCTACAAGGCGGGCGTGATGATCGCCGCCGCGGCCTTGCCCGTGGCGGGCAACGTGTACATCCTTGCGCAGCACTACGGCGTGGCGCCGCAGCGGGTATCGGCGGCGATCCTGCTCTCGACGCTGGCGAGCATCGTCACCGTCACCTGGGTCATCGCCAACCTGCCCGCGACCTGAAAGGGAGGCCACCGATGTTCCGCAAGGGCGAAGTCCGTTACGAGCCGCTACCGCTTCCCGACCGGCGGGAGATGGACGATGCGCGGATGATCGCGGCGGCGCGCGCCGTCCACGAGGAGATGCGCACCCGCCACAGCGTGCGCGACTTTTCCGACCGGCCCGTGCCCGGAGAGGTGATCGCGGAATGCGTCCGCACCGCCGGCACCGCGCCGTCGGGCGCCAATCACCAGCCCTGGCACTTCGTGGCGATCTGCGATCCGGCGATGAAGGCGCGCATCCGCGCCGCCGCCGAGGCGGAGGAAGAACGCTTCTACGAGGGGGCCGCCGGCGAGGAATGGCTGAAGGCGCTGGAGCCCATGGGCACCGCCGCCTCGAAACCGCACCTGACCACCGCCCCCTGGCTCGTCG
Source organism: Rhodosalinus sp. 5P4 (assembly GCF_041365695.1). Lineage (NCBI taxonomy): Bacteria > Pseudomonadati > Pseudomonadota > Alphaproteobacteria > Rhodobacterales > Paracoccaceae > Rhodosalinus > Rhodosalinus sp. 5P4. Next base: position 90,328 of record NZ_JBGFSJ010000005.1, on the reverse strand, counting down.
TGGTCTTCGCGCAGCGTTACGGCCTCACCGAGGAGGGCGAGCGCTACAAGAACTACTATGTCCCCGAAAGCGTGGGCATCGCCACCGGCTTTCTGATCGCCGCGCTGCACCGCGCGGGGCTGTCCTGCCTGACCCACACGCCCAACCCGATGCGTTTTCTCAATGATCTCTGCGGCCGCCCCGATCACGAGAAGCCGGTGATGATCCTCGTCGTGGGGCACCCTGCCGAGGACGCGACCGTGCCGCGCGCGGCGAAGATCAAGAAGCCGCTCGAAGAGATCCTGACCATCTGCCCCGACGGGGACGCCTGAGCCCTTTTCCGCGCGCCGCCCGTCCTGCTAGGAGAGGGCGGAAGCCCAAGGGAAGGAGCCCCGCCCATGCAGACCGTCTCGGAAAACCGCGCCTTCGGCGGCGTGCAAGGCGTCTACACCCACGCCTCCGACGCCTGCGCCTGCGACATGACCTTCGGCCTCTTCCTTCCGGAAGAGGCGAAGGACGCGCCGGTGCCCGTGCTCTTCTATCTCTCGGGGCTCACCTGCACGCACGAGAACGCCATGACCAAGGCGGGGGCGCAGGGCTGGGCGGCGGAGCAGGGCGTCGCGGTCGTCTTCCCCGACACCAGCCCGCGCGGCGCGGAGGTGGCCGACGACGAGAGCTACGACCTCGGCCAGGGCGCGGGGTTCTACGTCAACGCCACCGAGATGCCCTGGGCCCGGCATTACCGCATGTGGGATTACGTGGCCGAGGAGTTGCCCGCGCTCATCGGCGCGCATTTTGCGGTGGACCCGGAGCGCCAGGCGATCACCGGCCATTCCATGGGCGGGCACGGCGCGCTGACGCTGGCGATGGGGCTGCCCGGGCGCTACCGCTCGGTGTCGGCCTTCGCGCCCATCGCGCATCCGAGCGCGGCGGAGTGGGGGCGCAAGCAGCTCCGCGCCTATCTTGGCGAGGACGAGACCGCGTGGCGGCCCCATGACGCGGCCTTGACGATGCGCGACCGGGGGCTCGACGCGCCCTTGCTGGTCGATCAGGGAACGGCCGATCCCCACATCGACAAGCTGCGCCCCGAGGCGCTGGCCGAGGCGATGGCGGCGTGCCGCGTGGACGGCGCGCTGCGCCTGCGGAAGGGCTATGACCACAGCTACTTCTTCGTCGCGAGCTTCATGGAGGAGCATCTTCGCTTCCATGCCGAGGCGCTTTACGCGTGACCCTCTACGTCGACGCCGACGCCTGCCCGGTGAAGGCCGAGGCCGAGCGCGTCGCCACACGTCACAAGGTGCCGGTGAAGCTGGTCAGCAACGGCGGCCTGCGTCCCTCCACAAACCCGCTGGTCGAGGTGGTGATCGTGCCCGAGGGGCCCGACATGGCCGATCTCTGGATCGCCGAGCGCGCGGGACGGGGCGACGTGGTGGTGACGAACGACATGCCGCTCGCGGCGCGCTGCGTGGCCTCCGGCGCGCTTGTCCTGCGGCCCGACGGCAGCGCCCTGACCGAGCGCAACGTGGGCGAGGCGCTTGCCCTGCGCGACCTGATGACCGATCTGCGTGCGGCCGATCCGTTCCGTCAGGGCGGGGCGAAAGGTTTCGGGAAGGCCGACCGCGTCCGTTTCCTCGACGCTCTGGAACGGTCGCTGCGCGCCGCGCGGGCGTGATCCCCGCGCATGGCACGGAAGGATGGAAAATCCCGCCCGTTTGCGCCTAGGCTCATGGCGACGCCCAGGAACTGGCGGAAAGGGAAACGGAACGATGCGACCTGACGCGGTTATCTTCGACATCGGCAACGTGCTGATCGAATGGAACCCCGAACGGTTCTACGACGCCGAGATCGGCCCGGCCCGGCGCCGCGCGCTCTTCGAGGCGGTGGACCTGCATGCCATGAACGACCGCGTGGATCGGGGCGGGGACTTCCGCGACACCATCTACGAAACGGCCGAGGCCTACCCCGAATGGCGGGACGAGATCAGGCTCTGGCATGACCGCTGGATCGAGCTCGCGCAGCCCGAGATCCCGGAATCCGTGCGCTTGCTGCGCGCGCTGCGCGGCCGGGGCGTGCCGGTCTTCGCGCTCACGAATTTCGGCATCGGCAGCTTCGAGCTGGCGCGCGGCCACTACCCCTTCCTCGACGAGTTCGACCGCGCCTTCATCTCGGGGCACATGGGCGTCATCAAGCCCGAGCCGGAAATCTACGCGCGGGTGGAGGCCGAGACGGGGCTTGCGCCGGAGCGGCTGCTCTTCGCCGACGACCGGGCGGACAACGTGGCCGCCGCGGCCGCGCGCGGCTGGCAGGCGCACCGCTTCGACGGACACGAGGGCTGGGCGCGGCGGCTCGTCGATGCGGGGCTTCTGGGCGCCGAGGCCGCAGCATGAGCGCGGTTCCGGTGATCCCCTTCGCCGAGGGCGAGGCGCGGCTCGACTGGCGCGCGCTCTGCGACGCGTTCGCCGATGGGCACCGCCGCCCGAAGGCCGAGGTGGCCGACAGTTTCCTTTACCGGGGCGAGGACACGCTTCTGTCGCGCGCGGCCTGGATCGACGGGCTGGGCATCGCCGTGAAATCGGCGACGATCTTTCCCGGCAACACGGCGCGCGATCTTGCCAGCGTCAATGGCGGGGTCAGCCTTTATGCCGACGATACCGGCCTGCTCGAGGCGATCGTCGATTTCCATCTCGTGACGAAATGGAAGACGGCCGGCGACAGCCTCTTTGCCGCCCGCCGCCTGGCGCGGCCCGATGCGCGCGAGATCCTGATCGTCGGCGCGGGCACGGTGGCGCGCTCGCTGCGCGAGGCCTATGGCGCGGGCTTTCCCGGGGCGCGCTTCACCGTCTGGAACCGCAGCCGCGCGCGGGCCGAGGAGATGGCGGCAGCCTTTCCGGGCATGGCCGTGGCCGACGATCTCGAAGCCGCGGTGGCGGGGGCGGACATCGTCACCTGCGCCACCATGTCGACCGAGCCGGTGATCCGCGGCGCGTGGCTGCGCCCCGGCCAGCACCTCGACCTCATCGGCGCCTTCCGCCGCGACATGCGCGAGGCGGATGACGACGCGCTGTCGCGCGCCCGCGTCTTCGTGGACAGCCGCGCCACGACGGTCGGGCATATCGGCGAGCTTCTCATCCCAATCGCCTCGGGCGCCTTCGCGGAAGAGGACATCGTCGCCGATTTCTACCAGCCCGACGCCTTCGCCCGGAAGGGCGCGGAGGAGGTCACGCTTTTCAAGAACGGCGGCGGGGCGCATCTCGACCTGATGACGGCGCGCTACATCCTGTCGCGCTGGCAGGCGGCCGCATGAGCGCGTGGCTCTGGCTGGTGGGGGCCGCGTCTGCGGGGATCGCGGCCGCGCCCTTCCTGCGCGAGCGCCGCCGCCCGATCATGGATGCGCAGGCCCGCCGCGCCGCGCCCGGCGAGTTCGCCCCCCTGCCGCTCGGCGAGACGCATTATCGCTGGGCGGGACAGGCGCGGGGCCCGGTCGCGGTCTGCGTGCACGGCCTCACCACGCCCTCCTTCGTGTGGGAGGCGCTTCTGCCCGAGCTTTCGCGCCTGGGGTTTCGCGTCCTGGTCTACGATCTCTACGGGCGCGGCTTTTCGGACCGGCCGGCCGGGCCGCAGGACGCGGCGTTCTTCACCGGTCAGCTCGACGCCCTGCTCGCCGACATGCTGGAGGAGGACGAGGCGATCACGCTCATCGGCTACTCGATGGGCGGGGCCATCGCCACGGCATATGCGGCGCGCCGGCCGGAGCGGCTGCGAAGCCTCGTGCTGATCGCGCCGGCCGGCATGGGCCACGACCTCGGCCCGCTGGCGCGCTTCGCGTGCGGTGCACCGCTTTTCGGCGACTGGCTCTTTCTCGCGGGCTATCCCCGCCAGCTTCGCCGCGGCATCGCGGAAGAGGCCGCGGCGGGCCGGGAAAGCGCCGTGCCCGACATGGCCGAGCGCCAGGCGGCGGAGCTGCGCTGGCGCGGCTTCCTCCCGGCGGTGAAGGCCAGCCTTCGCGGCATCCTCGCCCGCCCGATGGAGGCCGAGCATCGCGCGATCTCGCGCGCGGGCGTGCCGGTGCTGGCGATCTGGGGGCGGGAGGACACGGTGATCCCGCTCTCCGCCCTCGGGCGTCTCGTGCAGTGGAACCGGGTGGCGCGGCAGGAGGTGGTCGAGGGCGCGGGCCACGGCCTTGTCCATACCCACCCCGCCGAGGTGGCCGAGGCGATGCGCGACTTCGTCGAGGACCCGCCCGGCTGAGCCGCGACTCTGGCGGCGCGTCGTGGCCCGCGCTATGGCGGACGGCATGAGCGAGACGATGCAGGATCTCTACGCCGCGCGCGTGGCGACCGGGGCGATCGACCCGGACCCGGCGCAGGAGGCGGTGCTGCCCGAGCTGGAGCGCATCCGCCGCGCTCTCGCCCAGCCCGTGAAGCGCGGGCTCTTCCGCCGCGCGCCGGAACCGCCGAGGGGCCTTTATCTCTGGGGCGGGGTCGGGCGCGGCAAGTCCATGCTGATGGACCTTTTCGCCGCGGCCTCGCCCGCGCCCACGCGCCGCGTGCATTTTCACGCCTTCATGCAGGAGGTGCACGCCGGCATGGCCGCGGCGCGGGCCGAGGGGGTGGACGACGCGATCCGGCCCGTGGCCGCCGCCGTCGCGGACGAGATCAGCTGCCTTGCCTTCGACGAGATGCAGATCACCGACATCACCGACGCGATGATCGTCGGGCGGCTCTTCGAGCAGCTCTTCGCGGCGGGGGTCGTGGTGGTCGCTACCTCGAACCGCGCGCCCGACGATCTTTACAAGGACGGGCTGAACCGCGCGCTCTTCCTGCCCTTCATCGATCTCCTGAAGGAGCGCCTGGTTGTCCACGAGCTCGCCGGGGCAACCGACTACCGGCAGGACCGGCTTGCGGGCTCGCCGGTCTATTTCACGCCCGTGGACGCGGTGGCACGGCGCACCGTGGCCGAGATCTGGGACGGGCTGACCGGCGGCGATCACGCGCCGCTCACGCTGCGCGTCCAGGGCCGCGACGTGGTGCTGCCCGCCTTCCACAACGGGGTGGCGCGGGCACGCTTCCACGACCTTTGCGGACAACCGCTGGGGCCGGCCGATTACCTCGCCATCGCGGATGCGGTGCGGGTGCTCGTGCTCGAGGACATCCCGCAGCTCGGCCGCTCCAACTTCAACGAGGCGCGGCGCTTCGTGACCCTGGTGGACGCGCTTTACGAGGCGCGGGTGCGGCTCATCTGCACCGCCGCCGCCCTGCCCGAGATGCTTTACGTCGAGGGAGAGGGCAGCTTCGAGTTCGCGCGCACCGCGAGCCGGCTGCGCGAGATGATGAGCCACGGCTGGGGTCATCCCTGAGCCTGTCCGCGCCCCCGAGGCGATCAGCCGTTCTCCCGCAGGATGGCGCCGGCGAGGTAGAGCGAGCCGCAGATGAGCACCCGTGCATCGGGCGTCTCTGCGGCGAGGGCGGCGAGGGCGGCGGCAGGGCTCTCGGCGGTGCGGGCGGGCAGGCCCGCGGCCTCGGCCGCGGCGGCGGTGGTCTCGGCGGGCAGGGTGTTCGCCTCGCCTGGGATCGACACCGCCGTCAGGCTGTCGGCCACGCCCGCTAGCGGCGCGAGATAGCCCGCCACGTCCTTGGTGTTGAGCATCCCGCAGACGAGGTGGGTGGGCCGCGACGGCAGGCTTGCGAGGTGGCGCGCCAGCGCGGCGCCGGCGGAGGCGTTGTGCCCGCCGTCGAGCCAGAGTTCGACGCCGGGCGCGCTCTCGGCCAGAGGTCCGCGGCGCAGGCGCTGCATCCGCGCCGGCCATTCCGCGCCCGTCACGGCGGCCTCGCAGGCGTCCTCTCCGAAGCCGAGGTGGCGCAGCGCGGCGAGCGCCGCGCCCGCGTTGTCGATCTGGTGGGCGCCCGGCAGGACGGGCGGGGGCAGGTCCAGAAGCCCGCGCTCGTCCTGGTAGATCAGGCGCCCCCGCTCTTCCCGGGCATGCCAGTGCTGGCCATGGGCGAGAAGCGGAACGCCGCGCCGCGCGGCCTGCCGCTCGATCACCTCCATCGCGTCCTCGGGTTGCGGGCCGACGACGCAGGGCGTGCCGCGCTTCAGGATACCCGCCTTCTCGAAGGCGATCTTCGCCACCGTGTCGCCGAGGAACTGCTCGTGGTCGCGCGAGATGGGCGTCACGATCGTGAGCCGCGGCGCGTCGACCACGTTCGTCGCGTCGAGCCGCCCGCCGAGGCCGGTCTCGAGCAGCGTCCAGTCAGCGGGCGTGCGCGCGAAGGCCAGAAGCGCCGCGCAGGTGGTGATCTCGAAATAGGTGATCGGCGCGCCGCCGTTCGCGGCCTCGCACTCGTCTAGCGCCGCCGTCAGCGCCTCTTCGGAAATCAGCGCGCCGGAAAGCCGGATTCGTTCGTGGAAGCGGGCGAGGTGCGGCGAGGTGTAGGCGTGCACGCGCTGGCCGCCGGCCTCGAGACCCGCGCGCAGGAAGGCGAGGGTGGAGCCCTTGCCGTTCGTCCCGGCAAGGTGGATGACGGGCGCGAGCGCGCGCTCGGGGTGGCCCAGCGCGGCGAGCAGCCGCCAGACCCGGTCGAGCGTGAGGTCGATCACCTTGGGGTGCAGCGACATCATCCGTTCGAGGATGACGTCGGAGGCAAGCCCGCTCATCGCGCGGCGGGCTCCTTTGCGGCGACGGCGGTGTCGTCGCCCGGCGTCTCGGGCGCCGGCAGGTCGCCCTTCACAGCGGGGGGCAGGTTCAGCAGCATCCGCGTGATCGAGATGAGCTCGTCCCGGAGCTGGCCGCGCGGCGTCACGCGGTCGAGCATCCCGTGATCCAGAAGATACTCGGCGCGCTGGAAGCCCTCTGGCAGCTTCTCGCGGATCGTCTGCTCGATCACGCGGGGCCCGGCAAAACAGATCAGCGCGCCCGGCTCGGCGATCTGCACGTCGCCCAGCATGGCGTAGCTTGCCGTCACCCCGCCCGTGGTGGGGTGGGTGAGCACGACGATGTAGGGCAGGCCCGCCTCCTTCACCATCTCCACGGCGACGGTGGTGCGCGGCATCTGCATGAGCGAAAGGATCCCCTCCTGCATCCGGGCGCCGCCGGCGGCGGAGAACAGGATCAGGGGCCGCCGCGTTTCGACGGCGCGGCGCGCGGCGGCGATGATGGCGTTGCCGACATACATCCCCATCGACCCGCCCATGAAGGAAAAGTCCTGCGCGGCGGCGACGATGGGGGTGCGCCCGATCTCGCCCTCGGCGACCAGCATCGCCTCCTTCTCGCCGGTGGCCTTCTGCGCGGCCTTCATGCGGTCCGGATATCTTTTCTGGTCGCGGAACTGCAGCGGGTCGGCAACCGGCTGGGGAACACCGACCTCCTTGAAGACGCCGGCGTCGAAAAGCGTGGCGAAGCGCTCGCGCGGGCTGATCGGCATGTGGTGGCCGCAATTCGTGCAGACGTTGAGGTTGTCGCTGAGTTCACGGTGGAACAGCATCGTCCCGCATTCGTCGCACTTCGTCCAAAGGTTCTCGGGCATCTCGCGGCGCGAGAAGATCGAGTTGATGCGGGGCCGGACGTAGTTGGTGATCCAGTTCATGGCGGTGCCTTGCTGGGCGGGGACTGGGGCGAAATAAGCCCGCGAGCGCCGGATTGCAATCAGCGGCGGATCGCGACGCGCGCGGCCAGCCAGGAACATCCCATGATGGCCAGATCCACTGGCAGGGCGCTGCGGATGGCGTCGGTGTCGGTCGTGCTGAAGGGGTAGACGTAGAGCGCGAGCCCCGAGAGGTTGCCCTCCATCGCTGTGAGGGCCACGGCGAAGAGATTGTTGAAGAAGTGCATGGCGATGGCCGGCCCGAGATTGCCCGCCCGCGCGGTCAGGTCGGCGAGCGCGATGGCGAAGGCGCCGGTCCAGAGCGCCACCAGCCACGCATTGCCCGTGAACTGGCCCGGCGCGTAGTGGCCGAAGGCGAACAGCGCCGAGGGCACGCCGATCCAGATGAGCGGGCTGCGGTAGCGCGCGGCGAGCTGCTGCTGGAGGTAGCCGCGGAACAGCACTTCCTCGGCGCCGGTCTGCACCACGAGCGCGCTCAGCGTGAACGGCAAAAGCGCGAGCCAGAGCCCCGGCGCCATGTTCGGCTCGGGCGCGGCCGCCCCCGGCGCGCCCCACGGCGGAAGCAGCATCACGAGCAGGAAAAGAAGCCCGAGCGCGCCGAGAACGCGGAAGAAGTCGCGCGCCGCCTGCCGCAACGAGGGGCCGAGAAGGCTCGCGAAGCTGCGGCCGTGCAGATGATGCGCCGCCGCCGCGGCACCGAGCGCCATGAACACGAAGCTGTAGAGGATCACCAGCGCCGAGGCCGGGGTCGTCCCGGTTCCGTCCTCGAAGGTGAGCGCGTCGTAAAGCCTGTCGGGCGAGACCGCGTAGAGCACCGCGCGCATCGCCCAGTTGAGCCCGAAGAGCACGAGCGCCACCAGGAGCACCCCGAGCAGCAGGCGCCACGGCTCCGGCGTGGATCTCGCGGGGGCAACGAACGCGTCGTGGCGGGCGTAGGGCTGGCCGGTCATGCTGGGATAGCTAGTGCGCCGCGCGCATTCCCGCAATCGGCCTTGTGCGCTGGCGGGCGTTTCCGTATCCCCTTGATCCAATCGACCCGAGGGAGGCCCGACGCATGCTCAAGCGCAAGTTCGACAAGTCCCGGCTGCCGAGCCGCCACGTCACCGAAGGCCCGGCGCGCGCGCCGCATCGCTCCTACTACTACGCCATGGGCATGTCCGAGGAGGAGATCCACCAGCCGCTGGTGGGCGTGGCAACCTGCTGGAACGAGGCGGCGCCCTGCAACATCGCGCTCTCCCGCCAGGCGCAAGCGGTGAAGATGGGCGTGAGTCAGGGCGAGGGCACCCCGCGCGAGTTCACCACAATCACCGTCACCGACGGCATCGCCATGGGTCACGAGGGGATGCGCTCCTCGCTCGCCTCGCGGGAGGCCATCGCCGACACGGTCGAACTTACAATGCGCGGGCACTGCTACGACGCGCTCGTGGGGCTTGCGGGCTGCGACAAGTCGCTTCCCGGCATGATGATGGCGATGGTGCGCCTCAACGTGCCCTCGGTCTTCATCTATGGCGGCTCGATCCTGCCGGGGCGGCTCGACGGCAAGGACGTGACCGTGCAGGACGTGTTCGAGGCGGTGGGCCGTCACCAGGCGGGCGACTACTCCGACGAGCAGCTCGCGGTGCTGGAGCGCGTGGCCTGCCCCTCGGCGGGGGCCTGCGGCGGGCAGTTCACGGCCAACACCATGGCCTGCGTTTCCGAGGCGATGGGCCTCGCGCTGCCCAACTCCTCCGGCGCGCCTGCGCCGTACGAGAGCCGCGACCAGTACGGCGAGGCCTCGGGCCGCGCCGTCATGGACCTGCTAGAAAAGAACATCCGCGCCCGCGACATCGTCACGCTCAAGTCGCTTCAGAACGCCGCGCGGGTGGTGGCGTGCACGGGCGGGTCGACCAATGCCGGGCTGCACCTGCCGGCCATCGCCCACGAGGCCGGGATCGATTTCTTCCTAGACGACGTGTGCGAGATCTTCCGCGACACGCCCTATTTCGTGGACCTGAAGCCCGGCGGCCAGTTCGTCGCCAAGGATCTCTACGAGGCGGGCGGCGTGCCCGTGGTGATGAAGGAGCTGCGCAAGGCGGGGCTTCTGCACGAGGACTGCCTGACCGTCACGGGCCGCTCCATCGGCGAGGAGCTTGACCTGGTCGAGCGCGAGGCGGACGGCCGCGTGGTCCATCCCGTCGCGACGCCGATCACCGCAACCGGGGGCGTGGTCGGGCTGAAGGGCAACCTCGCGCCGCAGGGCGCCATCGTGAAGGTGGCCGGCATGGCCGCGGAAGAACAGCGCTTCACCGGCCCGGCGCGCGTCTTCGAATGCGAGGAGGACGCCTTCGCCGCCGTCAAGGCGCGCGAATACGAGGAGGGCGAGGTGATCGTCATCCGCAACGAGGGACCTGCCGGCGGGCCGGGGATGCGCGAGATGCTCGCCACCACCGCCGCGCTGTCTGGGCAGGGCATGGGCAAGAAGGTCGCGCTCATCACCGACGGGCGCTTCTCGGGCGCCACACGTGGCTTCTGCGTCGGCCATGTGGGTCCCGAAGCCGCCCATGGCGGGCCGATCGCGCTGATCCGGAACGGCGACATGATCACCATCGACGCGATCGGGGGTGAGTTGAGCGTGGATGTCTCCGACGAGGAGCTGAAGGCGCGCCGCGACGCGTGGCAGGGCCCGCGCGAGACGATTTACGCCTCCGGCGCGCTGTGGAAATACGCGCAGATCGTGGGCGAGACCTACAAGGGCGCGGTCACGCATCCGGGCGGCAAAGCCGAAAAGCATGTCTACATGGACCTCTAGAGCCGGCGCTCTCGCCGCGCTCGGGGCTGTCGCGTTGGTGTCGGCCGGGGGTTGCACAGCCCCCGGCGGCGCCGGTTCCGCGCCGCGGGAGGTCACGGTCGCGCGCGGGGCGCTCGTCGTCGTCGCGCCGCCCGGCTATTGCATCGACGAGAGCGCGACGCGCGACAGCGAGGAGGCAAGCTTCGTGCTGATCGCGAGTTGCGCGAGCCTTGCCTCCGGTCGTGTTCGGGGGCCGGCGGTCGCGCCCGCGCTGGTGACGGTCACCGTCTCGGCGCAGGACCCCGCGCTGGCCGAGCCCGACGCCCGCGCCCTCGCCGCGGCGGCCGGGGCCACGCGTGTGCTGGCGATGCGCCAGGCCGGGGCGCTGGCGCTCGTTCATCTGGGCGAGGGCGGCGACGCGGCGCTGCCTGGCGGCGATCCCCGGCATTGGCGCGGGGCCACCGTCGAGGCCGGCCGCGTCGTCGGCGTCGCCGCCTACGCGCCGCTCGGCAGCCCCGTGGCGGGGGAAGAGGGCGGCACGCTTCTTGCGGGCGTGGCCGCGCGGCTTCGCGCCGGCCCTGCTCCGGCCACCGCCACGGCCCCGGCCACCGTCCCGCCCGGTGGCGGGCCCTTCGCGGCGATCCGGGATTTGTTCACCTGACGCGTATTTTGCGCTATCAGGAGCGGTGGAATTCCTCCCGGGGGGACGGCATGGCGAGCGATGGCGGCATTCTGGACGGGCTGGCGCGGCGGCGGTCGCTGCGCGCCTGGACGCGTGCCGCACGCGGCGCCGAAGACGCCGCGCTTCCCGATCTTCGCCGGCAGATCGACGCGGCGCGCGGTCTGCGCGCGCAACTCGACCGGCTGATCCACACCGGCGAGGCGCGGCTCGCCGGTACCGCCGCCGGTGACGCGGTGCCGAAGTCACGGCCCGGCACCGACTGGTGGTGGCGTCCGGAGCTCTGGGACGGGCCGCTGGACGCGCCGGGCATGGCGTCGGTGCCGGCGGGCAGCGCGCTCGGCGCGCAGGCGCGGCTTTTCCACGACTGCCCGCGCGCCGAGATCGCGTTGCGCCAGGTCCGCAACCGCTGCGCGGCGGGCTTTGCGCCCTATGCCTTGCAGGCGGATGTCTTCGGCTTCGACGGCAGCTATCTGTCCCTCGCGCTGGAGGTGCCGGACGCCGCGGCGCAGGGGCTGCAGAAGCGGCACGTCATCGCCGTGGAGGCCGCCATCGAAACCGAGCGTCCGCTCGAGGTGTTCGTCCGGCTGAACATCCGGCACGGTCCCAACACCGAGCAGCTTGTCCGGGAGGTGACGCCGGGGGCGGACCCCGCCGTCGCCGAGTTCGATCTTGCCTACACCCGCCTCAACGATCGCCGGACGGAGCGGCTCTGGGTCGACCTGATCTTCGAGCGGCCGGCCATGACGCAGATCGTGCTGCGCGACGTCACGATGTCGCGCAGGGTCCGCGCGCAGATCTGAGGGGCAGCCCATGTCCACGCTGACCGTGACGAAGACCCGGCTTTCCGGCGGCCTGTGGGAGGGCCTCGTGTCCGGCGCGTCGGCCCCGCCCGAGATCGAGGTGCTGCACGACGCCCGCCCCGTCGAAGGCGTGCGGCTGGAACAGTCCGCCGAGGATGGCGCGCTCTGGCGGCTCAGCGTGCCGGTGCCGGCCGCCGCGATCGCCGACGGGGTGCAGACCTTCGTCATCCGGGACGGGGCAAGCGGCGAGACGCTGGAAAGCTTCTGCATTCTCGCGGGCGAAGCGCTCGACCACGACATCCGCGCCGAGATCGCGCTGCTGCGCGAGGAGCTGGATCTGCTGAAGCGGGCCTTCCGCCGTCACTGCCGCGACGGCGCATGAAAAACCCCCGCGCCGGGGCGCGGGGGGCGATGGGATCCGGTTCAGGCGAGCGGTGTCACTCGCCCTTCTTCGCCCGGGCCTTGACGGGCGCCCAGAGGCGCTTGTTGGTGAGGTAAAGCAGCACGGTCAGGATGGTCAGGAACAGCACCCCGGTGAAGCCGGCCTGCTTGCGTTCCATCATCTTGGGCTCGGCCGTCCACATCAGGAAGGCGGCCACGTCCTTCGCCATCTGCTCTTCCGTTGCGGGCGTGCCGTCGGCGTACTCCACCGCGCCTTCGTAAAGCGGCGGGGCCATGTTGATCCAGCCGCCGTCGATCACCGTGTTCTCGTAGAGCACGGCGCCGGCCTCCACCTTGTCCTCTCCAGTGTAGCCGAGGAGCAGCGACGCGGTGTATTCCGCACCACCCATGCCCTTGAAGAGCTGCGCGATGCCGGTGCCGTAGGGGCCGCTGAAGCCCGCCCGGGCCTTGGCCATCAGCGAAAGGTCGGGCGCGCCCTGCGTCTCGTTCGCCGGGAAGTGATCCGTCGGCCGCAGCGGGCGCAGGTCGCCGGTTTCGGCGTCCACGAGTTCGGGATTCGAGGCCGCGTCGATGACCATGAACTGCTCGGCGTAGGCGCGAACCTGATCGGCCGGCATGCCCGGGCCGGTCTCGCTGGTGAGAGTGCGGATCGGCACATGTTCCAGCCCGTGGCACGCGGAGCAGACCTGAGTATAGACCTGCAGGCCGCGCTGGAGCTGCGCCTGGTCGTAGGTTCCGAACGGCCCCTCGAAGGAGAAGGCGAAATCCTGCACATCCCCGGCGCCACCGGCGGCGAAAGCGCCGGTGGCTGCGAGCGACAGGGCCGCGGAGGCTGCGAGTTTCTTCAGCATGTCGTTTGCGTCCTTTCTCACTCGGCCGGCTGGGCGGCGGGCTTGGCCGTGCCTTCGTCGGACGAGAGATGGGCCTTGAAATCCTCCTCGATGGTCGCCGGCTGCGGTTGCGGCTTCTCCAGCACGCCCAGGAGCGGCAGGATCACGAGGAAGAAGGCGAACCAGTAGGTGGCGCCGATCAGGGCGATGACCGGGTAGATGCCTTCCGCCGGCATCGCGCCCGCCCACATCAGCACGAAGAAGTCGACGCAGAAGAGCGCGAACCACCACTTGAACATCGGCCGGTAGCGGCCCGACCGCACGTTCGACGTGTCGAGCCAAGGCACCAGCGCGACCACGATGATCGAGCCGAACATCGCCAGTACGCCGAAGAACTTGGCGTCGATGATGCCGCCGGTGATGAAGCTCGTGAACTGGACGATCCAGACCGAGTCGTCGAAGGCGCGCAGGATCGCGTAGAAGGGCAGGAAGTACCACTCCGGAACGATGTGCGCCGGGGTCACCAGCGGGTCGGCCTCGATGTAGTTGTCGGGGTGGCCGAGGTAGTTCGGCATGAAGCCGACGATGGCGAAGAAGATGATGAAGATCACGCCGAGCGCGAACAGGTCCTTCATCACGAAGTAGGGCCAGAAGGGAACGGTGTCCTTCTCGGCTTCCGCCTTCGAGGTGCGCCGCACCTCCACGCCGGTGGGGTTGTTGTTACCCGTGGTGTGGAAGGCCCAGATGTGGACGATCACGAGGCCGGCGATGATGAACGGCATCAGGTAGTGCAGCGAGAAGAACCGCTGCAGCGTCGCGTTGCCGACGGCCGGGCCGCCCTGCAGCCAGACCAGCAGCGAATCGCCGATGAACGGGATCGCGCCGAAGAGGCCGGTGATCACGGTGGCGCCCCAGAACGACATCTGGCCCCACGGCAGCACGTAGCCCATGAAGGCCGTCGCCATCATCAGCAGGTAGATCAGGATACCGATGATCCAGGTGATCTCGCGCGGCGCCTTGTAGGACCCGTAGTAGAGCCCGCGTGCGATGTGCGCGTAGACGGCGACGAAGAACAGCGAGGCGCCGTTCATGTGCAGATACCGCAGGAAGTGCCCGCCGTTCACGTTGCGCATGATGTGCTCGACGCTGGCGAAGGCCATGTCGGCATGCGGCGTGTAGTGCATCACGAGCACGATGCCGGTGATGATCTGCAACGCCAGCGTGAAGGTCAGGACGATGCCCCAGATCCACATCCAGTTCAGGTTGATGGGCGTGGGGATCTTGATCGTGTCGTAGAGCAGGGCCGCGATGGGCAGACGGCGGTGAAGCCACTTTTCGCCATCGCTCCGCGGCTCGTAGTGGTCGTGCGGGATACCAGACATTGGTGCGTCTCCTTACCCGAGCTTGATCGTGGTCTCGTCGGCGAATTCGGCGACGGGGATGTGAAGGTTTTCGGGCGCGGGCCCCTTCCGGATGCGGCCGGCGCCGTCGTAGTGCGAGCCGTGGCAGGGGCAGAACCAGCCGTTGAAGTCGCCGGCGCCGTCACCGATGGGAACGCAGCCGAGATGGGTGCAGACGCCGATCTGCACCAGCCACTCGCCACCTTCGTCCAGCGTGCGGTTTTCGTCCGTCGCGGTCGTGTCGCCCTGAATGTTGGGGTTGCGGGCCTCCCGGTCGATCAGCGTGCTGACCTCCACCTGGCGTTCCGCCTCGATCTCCTCGGGGGTGCGGCGGCGGATGAACACCGGCTTGCCCAGGTATTTCACGGTCAGCTGCGTTCCGGGCTCGACGCCCGACACGTCGACGCGGATCGTCGAGAGTGCCTGGACGTCGGCCGAGGGGTTCATCTGGTCGACGAGGGGCCAGATCGCGGCGCCTGCGGCCACGGCCCCGGCGCCCGCCGTTGCGTAATAGAGGAAATCCCTCCGGCTGCTGTCGTGGTCTTCGGCGTGGGACACGTCGTCATCTCCTTGCTTGGGCCGGCCATGGCCCCTGGAATGGTCATGCCACCAGGGAGCTTGCGCAAGCCCCCGCGGTCGAGGGGTTATTTAGCGGGGTGGCGTCCCCCCGTCCAGCGCAACCCGGCCCGCCATCGGCCGGGAGCGCCGATTGGTCGCGGTTCAGCCCGCCCGCCAGGACGGTTGAGCCCGCCCGCGAGGAGGCGTAAAGAACGGGCACCCCGCGGTCCCACGCGGTAGACAGCGAGGTACAAGCGAATGCAACGGTGGACGATCGCCCTCGGCGCGGCCCTTTCGGGGCTCTTGTCGATGCCCGCTGCCGCGGAGACGGAACTCGGCCTCTACATCGGCTGGCAGACATTGCCGCACAGCCGTGTCGAGGGCAGCGACCCGGACGCGGGCGCGTTTTCCCGCACCATCGGCTGGGACGGAAAGTCGTTCGACATGCCGCCCTACTATGGCGGGCGCGTCACGTTCTGGCGGAGCGAGAGTTTCGGCTGGGGCTTCGAGGCGACCCATACCAAGGCCTACATGCCCGACTCGGACCGCGCAGCCCTCGGCTTCGACCGTTTCGAGCTGACCGACGGGCACAACATCGTCACCGTGAACGCGCAGCGCCGTTGGAAGGACATGTGGGGCGGTGTCACGCCCTATGTCGGCGCGGGTGTCGGGGTCGCGATCCCGCATGTCGACGTGCAGGCCAGCGCCGGCGGGCCGCGCACCTACGGCTACCAGCTCACGGGGCCGGCCGTGCGCCTTTTCGCGGGCGCGAGCTACGATCTCACCGAAAGCTGGGCGGCCTTCGGCGAATACCAGTTCACCGCGTCGTGGAACGACGTCGATCTCGACAGCGGCGGCTCTTTCGAAACCGACCTCTACACCAACGCGATCAATGTCGGCGTGAGCTACAAGTTCTGAGGCGGCGCGTCAGGCCGGGCGCGTGGCCTGCATCGCCGCGCGCTCGCCGAACACCGCGTACCAGTCGTCGAGCGCGCCGCGCCCGGCCCGCCAGGGCCTATCGGGGTGACGGAAGTCGAGGTAGCCCAGCGCGCAGCCCAGCGCGATCTGCCCCATGTCGAGGCGGCCTGCCAGATGGCTCATCCAGCGCGCCTCCAGCGTGTCGAGCGCGCGCGCTATCTTGCCCCACTGGCCCTCGATCCACTCCTCGGAGCGGTGCGGCTCGGGCCGGAAACGGTGCTCGTAGACCATCAGCACCGCGGCATCCATGATCCCGTCGGCCGTCGCCTCGAGCGTGAGCGTCTCCCAGAGCCGCGCGTCGGGATAGAGCCCTGCGCCCGCACGCGCATCGAGCCAGCGGCAGATGACCCGGCTGTCGTAAAGCGCGGGGCCGTCTTCCCGGATCAGCGCAGGAATCTTGCCCAGGGGATTGTGGGAGGTGATCGCCGGGTCGGGCGCGAGGGCCGAGGCGGCGGTGTCGACCTCCCGCACCTCGTCGGAAAGGCCGGCCTCGATCACGCAGACGCGGACCTTTCGGGCGAAGGGGGATGGCGGGGCGGTAAGAAGCTGCATGGCGGCGCTCCGGTGGCGTCGGGCAGAGTCTAGGCGTGCGGCAAAGCGGTGTCCATCACGCGCGGCGGACCCGCGGCGCGTCAGGCCGCCCGGAGGCGCGCGCCGTCGTCGCCCTCGATCGTCGCGGAGACGATCGCGCCCTCGGGCCGATCCTCGGCGAAGCTCACCTCGGTGAACTGTTCGGTGCGGCCGAGGCGCGGATGCTCCATGAGAACGTCGTGGCGGTGGCCGTGCTGCGCCGCGAGATGCGCCGCGACGCGCGCGGCGCCTGCTGCCCGCAGGCGCCGCGCGCGGTCCTTGATGGCGCGCGCGTCCACCTGCGGCATGCGGGCGGCGGGGGTTCCGGGGCGCGGCGAGTAGGGAAAGACGTGCAGCCAGGTGAGGCCGCACTCCTCCACCAGCCGCAGCGCGTTCTCGAAATGCGCCTCGGTCTCGGTGGGAAAGCCCGCGATGATGTCGGCTCCGAAGGTCATGTCGGGGCGCAGCCGCCGCGCCTCTTCGCAGAAGCGGATCGCGTCGTCGCGAAGGTGCCGGCGCTTCATGCGCTTGAGGATCAGGTCGTCGCCGTGCTGAAGCGAGAGGTGAAGATGCGGCATCAGCCGCGGCTCGGTCGCGATCGCCTGCATGAGGCTTTCGTCCGCCTCGATCGAGTCGATCGAGGAAAGCCGGAGCCGCGGCAGATCCGGCACGAGTTTCAGGATGCGCAGCACCAGATCGCCGAGGCGCGGCGCCGCGGGCAGGTCCGCGCCCCAGCTCGTGAGGTCGACGCCGGTCAGCACGACCTCGTTGTAGCCCGCCTCCACCAGCCGCGCGATCTGGTCCACGACGACACCCGCCGGCACCGACCGGGAATTCCCGCGTCCGAAGGGGATGATGCAGAAGGTGCAGCGATGGTCGCAGCCGTTCTGGATCTGGACATAGGCGCGCGAGCGGGTGCCGAACCCGTCGATCAGGTGCCCCGCCGTCTCGCGCACCGACATGATGTCGTCCACCTGCACGCGCTCGGTCTGGCCCACGAAGTCGGCGGCGAGGCCCGCCCAGGTCTCGGCGCGCATCTTCTCGGCGTTGCCGATCACCGCGTCCACCTCGTCCATTGCGGCGAAGGTCCCGGGCTCGGTCTGCGCGGCGCAGCCGGTGACGATCAGCCGTGCCTCGGGGTGCTCGCGGCGCAGGCGCCGAATCTCCTGCCGTGCCTTGCGCACGGCTTCCGCCGTCACCGCGCAGGTGTTGACGACCACCGCGTCGCCGAGGCCGGCGGCGGCGGAGAGCTCCTTCATCGCCTCCGTCTCGTAGGCGTTGAGCCGGCAGCCGAGCGTGGTGAAACGGGGCGCGTTCATCCCGCCTCCTCCAGGAAGTCGGGCGTGAGCGTGCCCGAGAACACGTGCATCGTGGGCCCCGTCATCCAGACGCCGTCCTCGCGCCAGTCGATCCCGATCTCGCCGCCGTCGAGAACCACCGCCACCTGCCGCCCCGCGAGCCCGCGCCGCGCGGCCGCCACGGCCACGGCGCAGGACGAGGAGCCGGAGGCCAGCGTGATGCCCGTGCCGCGTTCCCAGACCCGCATCCGCAGCCGGTCCGGGGCGATCACGCTGGCCACCTGCACGTTCGCGCGCTCGGGAAAGAGCGGGTGCGTCTCGTAGCGGGGGCCGAACTGCGCGAGCGGTACGGCCTCCGCGTCCTCCACGAAGAAGGTGCAGTGCGGGTTGCCCATGCTGGTGGCCGTGGGCGCGCCCTCGATCGGCAGCTCCAGCGTGTCCATGGCTTCGGCGAGCGGGATGTCGCGCCAGTCGGTGCCGGGGGCGCCCATGTTGACGGAAGTGAGGCCGCCGCCCGCGTCCACGGCCTCCAGAACCCCGTGCGCCGTGGCGAGGCGAAGCCGGTCGCGCCCCGTCTCCTCCATCAGATGCCGCGCGATGCAGCGTGTGGCGTTGCCGCAGGCCGCCGAGGGCGAGCCGTCGGCATTGAGGAACTCGAGCCGCGCGTCGGCGTTCTCGCCCGGATGGATGACGGCGAGCTGGTCGAAGCCCACGCCGCGGTGCCGGTCGGCCAGCGCTCGCGCGAGCGCCGGCGACGGCGCGCCCCCGCCCTGCCGCGCGTCGAGCACCACGAAATCGTTGCCGAGCCCGTGCATCTTCATGAACGGTTGGCCGGGAGTTGCGCCTTGACCCATGCGCGCCGATATAATCGGAGCGCCGCGCCGAATCCAGAGCACCGCGGCACGGGCTGCGATTTTCGGGGTTGACCCCTCCGAACGCGATTCATACACACACGCCTCGTGGGCCGTTAGCTCAGTTGGTAGAGCAACTGACTTTTAATCAGTGGGTCGCAGGTTCGAATCCTGCACGGCTCACCACTTCCGATGAAACCGACCGTTCTGTTCCGCCGGTGCGGCGCGCCCGGGGGCCGGGCGCGCGTCTTCAGGCGCGCAGAAGATCGTTGATCGCGGTCTTGGCGCGGGTCTTCTCGTCCACGCGCTTGACGATCACCGCGCAGTAGAGGTTCAGGTCGTTCTTCGTGGGCATCGAGCCCGAGACGACGACGGAATAGCGCGGCACTTCGCCCATGAAGACCTCGCCGGTCTCGCGGTCCACGATCTTGGTGGACTTGCCGATATAGACCCCCATGCCGAGCACCGAGCCCTCGCGCACGATGCAGCCTTCCACCACCTCGGAGCGGGCGCCGATGAAGCAGTTGTCCTCGATGATGGTGGGGTCGGCCTGGAGCGGTTCCAGCACGCCGCCGATGCCCACCCCGCCCGACAGGTGCACGTTCCTGCCGATCTGCGCGCAGGACCCGACGGTGGCCCAGGTATCGACCATCGTGCCGCTGTCCACATAGGCGCCGACATTCACGAAGGACGGCATCAGCACCACGCCGGGCGCGACATAGGCCGACCGGCGCACGACGCAGTTCGGCACCGCGCGGAAACCGGCCGCGCGCCAGTCGGTCTCGCCCCAGCCCTTGAACTTGCTGTCCACCTTGTCCCACCAGTGCGCGCCCTGCGGCCCCCCGTCCTGCGCCTGCATGTCATGCAGCCGAAAGCCCAGAAGCACCGCCTTCTTGGCCCACTGGTTGACGTGCCAGTCGCCGTCCTCTCCGCGCTGGGCCACGCGAAGCGCGCCCGTGTCGAGCGCCTGGAGCGTCTCCTCCACGGCCTCGCGGACCTCGCCGCCGGTGGCGGGCGTGATGGTGTCGCGCGCCTCCCAGGCGGCGTCGATTGCGGCTTCGAGCCGGGCGTGGGACATGCCGTGCCTCTCCTTCCGGAAATTCCTCTTCGGGGTGGGTATAGGCCGAGCGGGACGGCGGCACAATCGGGCCTCGCGCAGCCGCGGCGGCTGCGCTAGTCAGAGCGCCATGACGCAGGACAGACGCGCCCCGACGAAGGACGATCGCCGCAGCCCGTTCCCGGACGCCGGAACGGACCGGTCCACCGCCGAGCACAAGCCCGGCACGGTGCAGACCCGCGCGCCGGCCTACCGCCTCGCCTTCGTGGACGAGGAGTTCATGCTGCGCGACGAGCTGCGCCCGGTCAGGCTGCAGCTCGAGCTTCTGAAACCCCAGCTCCTGATGGACGCCCACGGCGTGCAGAGCACGATCGTGCTCTTCGGCGGGGCGCGCATCCCTGAGCCTGCGAAGGCGGAAGGGGCGAAGACGCCCCGGCTGGCCGAACTCTCGCGCTTCTACGAGGTGGCGCGCGAGTTCGCGCGCATGATGACCGAGCGCAGCCTCGGCACCGGAGAGAACGTGATCGTCACGGGCGGCGGGCCGGGGGTGATGGAGGCGGGCAACCGCGGCGCGCACGAGGCCGGCGGCGAGAGCATCGGCCTCAGCATCGTGCTGCCCCACGAGCAGATCCCGAACCCCTACGTGACCCCGGATCTCTGCTTCAACTTTCACTACTTCGCGATCCGCAAGATGCACTTCCTGATGCGCGCCAACGCGGTCTGCATCTTCCCCGGCGGTTTCGGCACCATGGACGAGATGTTCGAGGCGCTCACGCTGATCCAGACCGGCCGCATGACGCGGGTTCCGTTCCTGCTTTTCGGGCGGGAGTTCTGGGAGAGCATCATCGACTGGCACGCGCTGGCCGAGGCGGGCACGATCTCCGACGACGACCTGTCGCTCTTCCGTTACGCGGAAACGGCCGAAGAGGCCGTCGAGATCATCGAGAACTGGGGCCCGATGGGCAAGCGCGACAGCATCCCGGGCCGCTGAGCGCCCGGGGCGCCCCTTGTATCCCGGCCGCGAAGCGGTATCACATCGGGGGCGGAACGCGGACGCGCGAGGAGCCGGCCCATGAGTTTCGATCCCTACGAGGCGCTGGGCGTCGAGAAGACCGCAAGCGAGGCCGAGATCAAGAAGGCCTACCGGAAGATCGCGAGGGAGTCACATCCCGATCTCAAGCCCGACGACCCGGCCGCCGAGGCGCGCTTCAAGACCGCCAACGCGGCCTACGAGCTTCTCAAGGATCCCGAGATGCGCGCGCGCTACGACCGTGGCGAGATCGACGAGACCGGGCAGGAGCGCGCGCAGCCGTTCTACCGCGATTTCGCCGAGCAGCCGGGCAACCCCTATCGCGGCGGCGCCCGGTCCGGGGCCTACGCCTTCGGGGAAGAGGACGACATGTCCGACATCTTCGCGGAGTTCCTGCGCGCGCGGGGGCAGGGCGGCGGGCCCTTCGCGAGTGGCTTCGGCCGCGGCGCGCGCGAGGTCCATGCCCGCGGGGCGGATCGCCACTACACGCTGAAGGTGCCCTTCCTCGACGCCACGCGCGGCACGCGCACGCAGATCACGCTGCCCGAGGGCGGGCGGCTCGAGGTGACGATCCCGGAGGGCGCGGCGGACGGGCAGACGCTGCGGCTGCGCGGCAAGGGCGGCGCGGGCCTTGGCGAGGGGCCGCCGGGCGACGCCTACGTGACGCTGGAGGTCGAGCCCCACCCGATCTTCCGCCGCGAGGGGGACGACATACATGTCACCCTGCCGATCTCCATCGACGAGGCGGTGCTGGGCGGCAAGGTGCGCACGCCCACCATCGACGGGCCGGTGAACCTGTCCATCCCCAAGGGCGCCAGCAGCGGACGGGTGTTGCGGCTGCGCGGCCGGGGCGCGAAGCGGCGGGGCGGAAAGGATCGCGGCGATCAGCTGGTCGAGCTGTCGATCGTGGCGCCGCCCGAGATCGATGCAGAGCTCGAAGCCTTCATGCAGCGCTGGCGCGAGGAGCACGCCCACGATCCACGCGAGGGGATGCCGACATGAAATGCCTCTACACACGCACGGAGACCGTGTCCGCCGTCGCGCGGCTGACCGAGACGCAGCTCGTCGCCTTCATCGAGGCCGATCTCGTCCGCCCGCTCCACTCCGAAGACGGGCCGAAGTTCCGGCAGATGGACATCGCGCGGCTGGAGCTTCTTTGCGAGCTCGCGGAGAGCCACGCGCTCGACGAGGATGCGCTGGGCCTGGTGATGTCGCTCGTCGATCAGCTGCACGGGGTGCGCGCGGAACTGCGCGCCCTGCTCGACGCGCTGGAGGCCGCCGATCCGGATTTCTGCGCGCGGGTGACCCGGCGCGTGCGGGAGGCGCGCGCCGCGGCGGCCGGGTAGACGGCCCGGTCAGTCGATCCGGTCCACCGCCGGCATCTGGCGCGCCGCCTGCTGCCGCGCCCCCGCGGCCTCGACGAGCGCGCGGAAAAGCCGGCGCTGGCGGCGCGCGTAGATCAGGTGCTCGGGATGCCACTGCACGCCGAGGGCGAAGGGCTCCTCCACCCGTTCGATCGCCTGCACCATGCCGCCGAGGTCGTGCGCGGCGACCCGCAGCCCGTCCCCCAGCCGGTCCACCGCCTGGGTGTGAAGCGCGTTCACGCGCATGGGCTCGTGGCCGGCGAGCGCGGCAAGCCGCGTGCCGGGGTGAACGTGCACCTGCTTGCGCGGCAGCACCGTCCAGCGGCGGTCGCTGCGGGTGTAGACCGCGTAGGCGTCCTGGTGGAGCGAGCCGCCCAGCGCGACGTTGAGCATCTGGCTGCCGCGGCAGATCCCCAGCACGGGCTTGTCGCGGACGAGCGCCGCCTTGACGAGCTCGCGTTCCAGCGCGTCGCGGTCGGGGTCGAGGCGGGCCGAGGTGACGATCCGGCCGCCGTAGAGATCGGGCGAGATGTCGTCGCCGCCGCCGATCACCAGCCCGTCCACCGAGTCAAGGTCGGCCGGGCGCCCCGCCTCCCAGCGCACGGCCCTTCCGCCCGCCCACCAGATGTTCAGCGCCATCCACGGGAAGATCCGCCATCCCGAGCGGCGCGAGACGGTCACGGCGATGCGCGGGGGGCTCACGGCGTCTCTATCCCCCTGGCGGCGAGGATCGCGCCCGCCTCCTCGCCCCAGGCACCGCGGAACAGGGTCACGGCGCCATGCGCAGCCTCCCACCGTGTCGCGAGCGTCCCGAGAAGATCGCCGTCCGCGGCGACCCGTTCGACAGTGCGCCATTGCCGCCATGGCAGGTCGAGCGACCAGTCGGACTCGTCGATCCGGCAATCGGGCAGCCGGAAATGGAAGGCCGGGCGCGCCGAGGTGGCGCCGGTGATCGCCGCAGCGACGCGATCGGGGTCGAGATGGGCGAAGACCGGCAGCATGTCGAGACCGCGGTTTCGCGTCGGCGTCTCCTCGAGGTAGATGTCGATCACCGGCGCCAGCCCGGCCTCGGGGCCCAGCGCGACGAGACGCCGGACGAAGCTCGTGGGATAGGGGTCGGTGAAGGGCAGCACGCGGCGCGCCTCGTTGATCGGGGCGGCGAGGCGAAGCCAATCCTCCACGAGCGCGTAGGCCATGAGCGGGCGCACCACGTCCTGCGCCGCGTCCGAGACGATTTCCACGTTGAGATGCACGCCGAAGCCGAAGACCACGCCGGCGCGGCTGCCCGTCGCGCCGGCCTCCCGCAGCGCCTTGCGTGCGTCGTCGAGCGCGAGAAGCCCGTCGCGGTCGAGCGGCTCCGTCACGATCTCCACCGGAACGACCTCGCGGGCCAGCTCGCGCCCGGCATCGAGAAGCCGCGGCCAGTTGGCGAGCTTTTCCCGGAGCGCGGTGTCGAGGTAGACATCGATGCCGCCGATGCGGCTGTCCTCAACCCGCCGGTCGTGACCGCCCACGGACACCACGCGCCCGCCGAGATGCTTCGCGATCACATCCGCCGCCGCGATCTCGCTCAGCCCGCCGAATTCCACCTCGACGCCGGTGCGCCGGGCGTGCCCATCGCTGTTCTCGGGGCTGGGAAGGGGAGCGAAGCGAGTCATGGCGCCGACATACCCCGCCTCATGCCGTGATGCGAGAGCTGCGGCGCCTTTCAGAGGCCGGCCTCTGCCTCGATCTCGGCGCGGCGCTTCTTCGCGCGCTCGGTCGCGGACTTGAGCTGGCCGCAAGCGGCCATGATGTCCTCGCCCCGCGGCGTGCGGATCGGCGCGGCGTAGCCCGCCTTGTACAGGATGTCGGCGAAGGCCTCGATCCGCTCCCAGTCGGAACGCTCGTAGGGCGCGCCCGGCCATTCGTTGAACGGGATCAGGTTGATCTTGGCGGGGATGCCCGCGATCAGTCTGACAAGCCGCCGCGCGTCCGCGTCGCTGTCGTTCACGTCCTTCAGCATCACGTATTCGAAGGTGATACGCTCTGAGTTCGACAGCCGCGGATAGGCGCGCAGCGCGTCGAGCAGCGTGGCGATGTTCCACTTCCTGTTGATCGGCACCAGGCGGTCGCGCACCTCGTCGGTGGTGGCGTGGAAGCTCACCGCCAGCAGGCAGCCGATCTCCTCGGCGCAGCGGATGATCTCGGGCACGACGCCCGAAGTGGACAGCGTGATGCGACGGCGCGAGAGCGAGATCCCCTCGCCGTCCATGGCGATCTGCATGGCGTCGCGCACGTTCTCGAAATTGTAGAGCGGCTCGCCCATGCCCATGAGCACGATGTTGGAGATCAGGCGCGGCCGCTCGCCCATGCCTTCGCCGGGCCTGGGCCACTCGTCCAGGTCGTCGCGCGCGGCCATGACCTGACCCACGATCTCGCCGGCGGTCAGGTTGCGCACCAGCTTCTGCGTGCCGGTGTGGCAAAAGGAACAGGTGAGCGTGCAGCCCACCTGGCTCGATATGCAGAGCGTGCCGCGCCCTTCCTCGGGGATATAGACCGTCTCCACCTCGTGGCCGCCGGCGATCCGCACGAGATACTTGCGCGTGCCGTCGGCGCTGACCTGTTTCGAGACCACTTCGGGGATCTCGATGGTGAAATGGCGGGCCAGCTCGGCGCGGTAGGCCTTGGAGAGGTTCGTCATCTCCGCGAAGTCGCGCGCGCCGCGATGGTAGATCCACTGCCAGAGCTGCGCCACGCGCATCTTCGCCTGTTTCTCGGGCGTGCCGTGGGCCACGAGCGTCTCGCGCAGCGCCTCGCGGGTGAGGCCCACGAGATTGATCCGTCCCTCCGGCAGTTTCCGGGGGATGGTGACGAGATCCTGCGTGATCGGCGCGCTGGCTGACATCTGGCTATCCTGACTGAAAGACGTCCCACCCATATAGGATTCGCGCGCCCGCGCCAAAGGGGTCGCGGGGCGGTGGACGCGTCCGGCGCAGGGCGCGCGCCCGGTCAGTCGCCCGAGCAGCGCCGCTGGGCCTCTTCCAGCGCGGCGGTATAGCCCAGGAGGGAGAAGGTGTCCTTCGTGGTGGTGCCCCGGCTCGAGCGCGCGGTGAGCACGGCATCCACACCCGCCTTCATCGCCTCGATGATCCGGCGGTCGTCCTCCGCGGTGGCGGGCCAGCCCCACTCGCCATCGGTGTAAAGCTCGAATTCGGTGCCGCCGATGTTCACGTTCACCGTGGACCCTTCGGCGAAGGGGTAGCCGCCGGTGAAGGTCACCTGCCCCTCGATCCCCGCGCCGGGGCGGAAGAAGGTGAAGAGCAGGATGTCGCCGCGGCGCACGGCGACGACGCGGCCGTCGCGGGTGTTCACCGTCTCCTTGGGCTGGGACACCGCCCAGCATTCGGTGGGATCATCCTCGACGAAGACGCTCCAGTCCGTCTCCGCCGCGACCCGGTTGGTGCTCTGCTCGTCCTGGGCCATCGCGCCGGCGGGCGCCAAAAGGGCCAGCGCGCCGACGACGCCCAGCGCGATCCGTGACATCATGCCTCCAGCCTCCATGCCGTCCTTGCCTCGATACCGCCTGCCGCGCTAGCCGTTGGCCGGCTCTGTTGCGGGCGCGCGGGCGGTCACATGCCTATGTGGCATGGCGCAATCTAGCGTCAAAGCCTCGGCGCGCGAAAGAGCGGTTGGCGGAAAATCGCCGTTTCGTGAGGGGAAAAACGGATGCCGGACGCAACGCTGATGACAGAGGTCCACCGCGGCCCGTTCCTGGAAAGCCGGCACGCCGGCCACGCGGTCATCGCGGACCTTTCCGGGGTGCTGGAGGCCTGGGGTGATCCCGATGCCGTGATCCTGCCGCGCTCGTCGGTGAAGATGATCCAGGCGCTTCCGCTCGTCGCCTCGGGCGCGGCGCGCGAGGCGGGACTCGGGAGCGAGCAGCTCGCGCTGGCCTGCGCCTCCCACAACGGCGCGGCGATCCACACCGGGCGGGTCGCGGCGTGGCTCGACAGCCTCGGCATGGGCGAGGCGGAGCTGCGCTGCGGGCCGCAGATGCCCGATGACAGGGAGGCGAAATTCGCCCTGATCCGCGCCCATGAGCAGCCCTCGCAGATCCACAACAACTGCTCGGGCAAGCATGCGGGGATGCTGACGCTGGCCCGCCACCTGGGGGCAGGACCGGACTACGTCGACCCCGATCATCCCGTGCAGCGCGCCTGCCGGTCCGCCTTCGAGGA
Organism: Rhodosalinus sp. 5P4; assembly: GCF_041365695.1. Taxonomy (NCBI): domain Bacteria; kingdom Pseudomonadati; phylum Pseudomonadota; class Alphaproteobacteria; order Rhodobacterales; family Paracoccaceae; genus Rhodosalinus; species Rhodosalinus sp. 5P4. Next base: position 63,941 of record NZ_JBGFSJ010000005.1, on the reverse strand, counting down.
GGTGACCGGCGAGCCGAGCCCCGGCTACGGCATCGATGGCTGTTCGGTCCCGAACTTCGCGACCCGGCTTTCGGCGCTCGCGCGGGCGATGGCGTGGTTCGCCACGGCGGAGCAGCGGGCCGACACCGCCAGCCGCGCGGCGGCGGAGCTCGTGGCGGCGATGACGGCGCATCCGGATCTCGTGGCCGGGGAGGGCCGCGCCTGCACCGAACTCATGCGCGCCGCCGGCGGTCGCGCGGCGATCAAGACCGGGGCCGAGGGCGTCTTTACCGCGATCCTGCCCGAGATGGGCCTCGGCATCGCGCTCAAGATCGCCGATGGTGCAACGCGCGCCTCGGAATGCGCGATGGCCGCACTGCTCGTGCGGCTCGGCGTGCTGGAGGCGGGCGACCCGGCGGTGCGGCGGCGGATGGACGCGCCGATCCGGAACCGGCGCGGCATCGAGACGGGATCGATCCGGCCCGCCGACGCGCTGCGGGCCCCCGCCACGACGCGCAGCGCCGCGCCGTGACCGCGCGCGCCCCGCGGCCGCGTCCACCATCCGCTAGCGGCCGGCCGCGGTGAACTCCGACCGCGCGTATCCCTGCAGGTAAAGAAGCGCCGTCAAGTCGCCGTGGTTCACGCGGACCTCGCAAAGCGCCTGCACGGCGGGTTTGGCATGAAGCGCGACCCCGAGGCCCGCCCGCCCCAGCATGCCGAGGTCGTTCGCGCCATCGCCCACGGCCAGCACTTCGGAGTCCGTGATCCCGAGGCGCGCCGCGGTCTCCTCCAGCGCGCGCACCTTGGCGTCACGTCCCAGGATGGGCCGCGCGACCGTGCCCGTGAGCCTGCCGTCCTCGCTTTCCAGCAGGTTCGCGCGCGCCTCGTTAAAGCCGATCGCCTCGGCCACCGGCCCGGTGAAGGCCGTGAAGCCCCCCGAGACGAGAAGCGTGTGCGCGCCGGCCGCGCGCATCGTCGCCACCAGCGCAGCGCCTCCCGGCATGGGGGTGATGCGCGAGGCGAGCACCTCCTGGATCACCGCTTCGTCGAGCCCCTCGAGCAGGGCCACGCGCTCGGTGAGCGCGCCCTCGAAATCCAGCTCGCCGTTCATCGCCCGCGCGGTGATCTCGCGGACATGCGCGCCCACGCCCGCGACCTCGGCCAGCTCGTCGATGCATTCCTGCCGGATCATGGTGCTGTCCATGTCCGCCACCAGCAGCTTCTTGCGCCGATCGCCCGCTTGCTGCACCGCGAGGTCCACGCCGAGGCGCTGAAGCTCCTCCCAGACATCCCGGAGGTTGCGGGGCGGCGCGGGCACCTCGAACTCCGCCGCCTCGCCGGGCGAAAGCCAGCGTGCGACCCCTCCGCCCCAGGCGTTTCGAAGGCTCTCAACGAGCGCGGTGTCCAGCGTCGGGCGGGCGGGGTCGGTCAGAAGCGTGACGGTCTGCATGGGGGCGGGGCGTTTCCTATCGTGGGCGCGCATCGAGCCGATGCGACGCTTTCGCGCGATCTAGCGACATTTTCCATCTTGTGAAAGGCGCGAAACGGTCCTAACCCCGTTCGCGGGACACCCCTCCCCAACGAGGGGCGAATATCTGGAAGGATATCGACATGACGGCTTCGACCAAACCGGAGACGCGGCCGGGCAATCCGCGTTTTTCCTCCGGCCCCTGCGCCAAACCCCCCGTCTTTACCCTCGACAGGCTGGCCGACGCGCCGCTCGGGCGCTCCCATCGCGCCGCGGTGGGCAAGGAGAAGCTCAAGGCCGCGATCGAGGGCACGCGCGAAATCCTCGGCGTGCCCGACGACTACCGCATCGGGATCGTGCCCGCCTCCGACACCGGGGCGGTCGAGATGGCGATGTGGTCGCTTCTCGGCGCGCGGACATGCGAGATGCTCGCCTGGGAAAGCTTCGGCGCGGGCTGGGTCACGGACGCCGTCAAGCAGCTGAAACTCGACGCCACCGTGCGCGAGGCCGACTACGGCGAGATCGTGGACCTTTCGCAGGTCGATTTCGACGCCGACGTGGTCTTCACCTGGAACGGGACGACAAGCGGCGTGCGCGTGCCCGACGGCGCCGCGATCCCGGACGACCGCGCCGGCCTGACGATCTGCGACGCGACCTCCGCCGCCTTCGCGCAGGACCTGCCATGGGAGAAGCTCGACGTCGTCACCTTCTCCTGGCAGAAGGTCATGGGCGGCGAGGCGGCGCACGGGATGCTGATCCTTTCCCCCCGCGCGGTCGAGCGGCTCGAAAGCTACACGCCGCCCTGGCCGCTGCCGAAGATCTTCCGCATGACGAAGGGCGGCAAGCTCAACGAGGGGCTGTTCGAGGGCGCGACGATCAACACGCCCTCGATGCTCTGCGTGGAGGACTACCTTCTCGCGCTCGACTGGGCGCGCGAGATCGGCGGGCTCGAGGGGCTGAAGGCCAGGGCCGACGCCAACGCGAAGGCCGTCTGGGAGTTCTGCGAGGCCCGCGACTGGATCGAGAACCTCGCCAAGGATCCGGCGACACGGTCGAACACCTCCGTCTGCCTGAAGTTCGCCGACGCGCGGATCGCCGACGGCGCCGCCTTCGCCAAGGCGGTGGCCAAGCGGCTGGAGGCGGAGGGCGTGGCGCTCGACGTGGGCGCCTACCGCGACGCGCCCCCGGGGCTGCGCATCTGGTGCGGCGCCACGGTGGAGCTTGTTGACATCGAGGCGATGCTGCCCTGGCTCGACTGGGCGTTCGAGACCCAGATCGCCGAGCAGGCCCAGGCCGCGTGATCCCGAAGGCGCGTGCCTGGCACGCGCCCCACCCCCGATATCCCGCCCGGCGCGTCGTGAAGGGCGCCGGGACCAGCAACCCAACAGCAGGGTGCGTGCCCGGCACGCGCCGTTCTTCGAGGAAAACAAAAATGGCTCCCAAGGTTCTCGTTTCCGACAAGCTGTCGGACACCGCCGTGCAGATCTTCCGCGACCGGGGGATCGAGGTGGATTTCATGCCCGAGGTGGGCAAGGACAAGGAAAAGCTGCAGGAGATCATCGGCGGCTATGACGGCCTCGCGATCCGCTCGGCGACGAAGGTGACCGCGAAGCTCCTGGAGGCGGCGGACAACCTGAAGGTCATCGGCCGCGCCGGCATCGGCGTGGACAACGTGGACCGCGAGGCGGCCTCCAAGAAGGGCGTGATCGTGATGAACACGCCCTTCGGCAACTCGATCACCACCGCCGAGCACGCCATCGCGCTGATGTTCGCCGTCGCCCGCCAGATCCCCGAGGCCAGCGCCTCGACCCATGCCGGCAAGTGGGAGAAATCGCGCTTCATGGGCGTGGAGCTTACCGCCAAGACGCTGGGCGTGATCGGGGCGGGGAACATCGGCTCCATCGTGTGCGATCGCGCCCGCGGCCTGCGGATGAAGGTCGTGGCCTACGATCCCTTCCTCAGCCAGGAGAAGGCCGACAGGATGGGCGTGGAGAAGGTCGAGCTCGACGAGCTGCTCGGCCGGGCCGACTTCATCACGCTGCACGTGCCGCTGACCGACCAGACGAAGAACATCCTGAGCCGCGAGAACCTGGAAAAGACGAAGACGGGCGTGCGCATCGTCAACTGCGCCCGCGGCGGGCTGGTCGACGAGGCGGCGCTGGCCGAGCTGGTGAAATCCGGCCATGTCGCGGGCGCGGGCATCGACGTCTTCGAGGTCGAGCCCGCCACCGAGAACGCGCTTTTCGGCCTGCCGGGCGTGGTCTGCACGCCGCATCTGGGCGCGGCCACCACCGAGGCGCAGGAGAACGTCGCGCTCCAGGTGGCCGAGCAGATGTCGGACTACCTGCTGACGGGGGCGGTGACGAATGCGCTCAACATGCCGTCGGTCACCGCGGAGGAGGCCAAGGTGATGGGCCCCTGGCTCAAGCTGGCCGATCATCTGGGCAGCTTCATCGGCCAGATGACCGACGAGCCGATCCAGGCGATCAACATCCTCTATGACGGCTCGGTCTCCGAGATGAACCTGGAGGCGCTTAACTGCTCGGTCATCGCCGGGATCATGAAGCGCGCCAATCCCGACGTGAACATGGTCTCCGCGCCGCTGATCGCGCAGGAGCGGGGCATCAAGACCTCGACGACCAACCAGGCGAAATCGGGCGTATTCGAAGGCTACGTCAAGGTGACCGTGGTGACCGGCAAGCGCGAACGCTCGATCGCCGGGACCGTGTTTTCCGACGGCAAGCCGCGTTTCATCCAGATCAAGGGCATCAACATCGACGCCGAGATCGGGCGGCACATGGTCTATACCACCAACGAGGACGTGCCCGGCATCATCGGCACGCTCGGCCAGACCATGGGCAAGAACGGCGTGAACATCGCCAACTTCACCCTGGGGCGGAAAGCCGCGAAGGGCGAGGCCATCGCGCTTCTCTATGTCGACGCGCCGATCCCGGCCCCGGCGGTCGAGGAGTTGCGGGCGACCGGTCTTTTCGGTCAGGTGAAGCCGCTGGAGTTCGACGTGGCGTGACCGCCCCCGCGCGGCGCGGTCTGGCCGGGTCCGGCTTGAATGGGAATGGCTCATGACGATCTACGCCGTCGGCGACATCCACGGCTACCGTGACGCGCTGGAAGAAGCGCTGGCCCGCATCGACGACGACCCCGGCGCGCCGGACGCGCCGGTGGTCTTCCTGGGCGACCTCGTCGACCGCGGCCCCGACAGCCGCGGCGTCATCGACCTGCTGATCCGGGGCCTTGCCGAGGGGCGGCCCTGGATCGTCCTGAAGGGCAACCATGACCGGCTGTTCGAGCGGTTCCTCGATCACGGCGCCGAGCACGATCCGCGCGTCCTGTCGGGGCGGGGCTGGCTGACCCCCCAGCTTGGCGGGCCGGCGACGCTTGCCTCCTACGGGATAAAGGCCGACGACCGCCCCCCGCTGGAGGTGCTGGCCGAGGCGCGCGACGCGGTGCCGGCGTCGCATCTGCAATTCCTGCGCGCCCGCCCGCTCTGGCACATGGCCGGCGGGTTGCTTTTCGTCCACGCCGGTATCCGGCCCGGCGTCCCCCTCGAGGAGCAGACGGAGGACGATCTTCTCTGGATTCGCGACCCGTTCCTGGACCACGCCCGCGCGTTCCCCTGGCTCGTGGTGCACGGGCATACCGCGATCGAGTATCCGCGCCATTACGGCAACCGCGTCAATCTGGACGGTGGCGCGGGATGGGGCCGAGACCTCGTGCCCGCGGTTTTCGAAGGCGACGACGCCTTCCTTCTGGGGCCGCGCGGGCGCGTCCCGGTGTGAGCCGGGCCGCGCCGGACGGGTCAGAGCCCGGCGGCGATGATCGCCTGGGCCAGCTTCGGCACCGACTCGCGGTTCAGCCCCGCGATGTTCATGCGCGAATCGCCCACCATGTAGATGCCGTGATCGGCGCGCAGCGTCTCGACCTTGTCGGGATCCGCGCCCAGCCGCGAGAACATGCCCCGATGCTGAGCGAGAAAGCCGAAACGATCCGAGCCGGAGCGCTGCCGAAGCTCGCCCGCCAGTTGCTCGCGCAACTCCAGCATTCCGGTGCGCATCTCCTCGAGCTCGGCCTCCCAGTCGGCGCGAAGCTCCGGGTCGGTCAGCACTTCGGTCACGATCCGTGCCCCGTGATCGGGCGGGAAGGAGAAGTTCTGGCGATTGAGATACGCCATCGTGTCCTGCAGCAGCCCCGGATCCGCCGCCGTGCCCATCAGGATGCCGGTGCGCTCGCGGTAGACGCCGAAATTCTTCGAGCAGCTCGCCGCGACGAGCGTCTCCGGCATCGACGCGACGACCTGGCGCGTGGGCGCCGCGTCCGCCTCCAGCCCGTCGCCGAAACCCTGATAGGCCAGGTCGATCATTGGCGTCGCGCCGGTGGCCTGAAGCGCGGCGATCACCTCGGCCCACTGGGGACGGTTGAGGTTCGCGCCAGTGGGGTTGTGGCAGCAGCCGTGCAGCAGCACCACGTCGCCCGGCCGCGCCGCGCCGATATCCGCAAGCATGCCCGCAAAATCGACCCCGCCGGTCTCGGCGTCGAAGTAGCGGTAGGGCACCATCTCGATGCCGAGATATTTCAGGATCGAGACGTGGTTGGGCCAGGTCGGGTCGGAGACGAAGACGCGCAGCCCAGGATTGGCCATCCGCGCAAGCTCGAACGCCTGGCGCACCGCGCCGGTGCCGCCCGGCGTCGCCACCGCCGCCACCCGCTCGCGCGGGACTGCGCCGCCGAGAACGAGGTCGACCATCGCGTCGCCGAAGGCCGGATCGCCCGCGAGCCCCGTGTAGGCCTTGGTGGTCTGCGCCTCCCAGATCCGCTTCTCGGCGGCCTTCACCGCGCGCATCACCGGGGTGACGCCCTCGGCGTTGCGGTAGACGCCGACGCCAAGGTCGATCTTGTCGTCGCGCGGATCCTCGCGGAACGCCTTCATCAGGGCGAGGATCTTGTCGGCGGGTAGCGCCTTGAGCTCTTCGAACATCAGTCTTCTCCGGTGGCCACGGGCAGCGTGGCGAACTGGCCCCACTCGGCCCAGGAGCCGTCATAGAGCGCGTGATCGGTCTTGCCGAGCCGTTCCAGGGCGAGGTTCAGGATCGCCGCGGTCACCCCGGAACCGCAGGTGGTGATCGCGGGCCGGGACAGGTCCACCCCGGCGGCCTCGAAGGCGACACGCAGGCCGGGCGCGTCCTTCATCGTGCCGTCCCCGTTCAGAAGCGCCTGGAACGGCACGTTGCGGGAGCCGGGAACATGCCCGGCGCGCAGGCCGGGGCGCGGTTCCTCCGCCTCGCCGCGGAACCGTTCGGGCGGGCGCGCGTCGAGGATTTCCGTGTCGCCCAGTTTCGCGGCCGCGGCCACCTGCGTCACGTCCTTGACGAGGTAGTTCTGGCGGCGCGCGGTCATGTGCCGGTCGCGCGGGACCGGCGGCAGGTCCTCCACCGGCCGCGCCTCGGCCTGCCATTTCGGAAAGCCCCCGTCGAGCACGGCCACGTCGTCCTTGCCCATCAGCCGGAAAAGCCACCAGACCCGGGCCGCCGAATAGAGGCCGGCGGTGTCGTAGACGACGACCTGGTGGCCGTCGCCCACGCCCATGGCGCGCATCCGGCTCATGAACTTCTCAACGGGCGGCGCCATGTGCGGCAGCTCGGACCGCGCGTCCGAGATGTCGTCGAGGTCGAAGAAGCGCGCGCCGGGGATGTGGGCCGCGTCGTACTCCGTCCGCGGGTCGCGGCCCTTGTCGGGCAGGTACCAGGACGCGTCGAGCACCCTCATGTCGGGATCGTCGAGGTGTCTGGCAAGCCAGCCCGTGGAAACCAGCGTCTTCGGATCGTCCTGCACCGCCTTCACCCGTCGTTCAGCCGCGTCGCGCATTGCCTACTACCCGGGGCACGCAAGAGCAAGGTTGGGGCCGGCTGGCGGCCTGCGGCGGGGCTCAGCCGTGCTCCTTGAGCAGCCGCGCCTTCTGGCGCTGCCAGTCGCGCTTGGCCTGCGTCTCGCGCTTGTCGGCGAGCTTCTTGCCTTTCGCGATGCCGATCTTCAGCTTCGCGACGCCCTTGTGGTTGAAGTAGAGCACGAGCGGGACCAGCGTCATGCCCTTCCTCTGGGTCTCGGACCACAGCTGCGCGAGCTCGCGCCTGTTGACGAGAAGCTTGCGCCGCCGCCGCTCCTCGTGGCCGAAGGTCTTGGCCTGGGCATAGGGCGCGATGGAACTGTTGACGAGCCAGAGCTCCCCGTCGTCCACCGTTGCGTAGCTCTCGGCGATGTTGGCGCCGCCCTGGCGGAGCGATTTCACCTCGGAGCCTTCGAGCACGATCCCGCATTCGAGATCCTCCTCGATCGCATAATCGAAGCGGGCGCGCCGGTTCTCCGCCACGACCCTGTAATTGCCGTCGTCCTTTTTCGCGTTCGTCTTCGCCATGACCGGCGTGTCCTACATGTGCGGGCGCGCGCTGTCCATCTTCCGCCGCGCGGGCTGGACGTTGCCGCAGGGACTGGTAGGATTTGATCAAATCATGACAGCGAGGTCCGCCATGAAGGACGATAACTTCCTGAAGGAAAACAACGCCCGCCATCTCTGGCACCCGATGGGCCATCCGGGCGCGGCGCAGACCGATGCGCCGAAGATCATCCGCAAGGCGCAGGGCGTGCGCATCACCGACATCGACGGCCACGAGGCGGTGGACGCCGTGGGCGGGCTCTGGTGCGTCAATCTCGGCTACTCCAACGACAAGGTGAAGGAGGCGATCGCCCGCCAGCTGCAGGAACTGCCCTACTACTCCGCCTTCGCCGGCACCTCGAACCCGCCGGCCATCGAGGCCTCCTGGATGGTGCGCGAGTTCTTCGCGGAAGACGGCATGGCGCGGGTCTTCTTCACCTCGGGCGGCTCCGATTCGGTGGACACCTGCCTGCGGCTCGCGCGTCAGTACCACAAGCTTCGCGGAGAGCCTGGCCGCACCAAGTTCCTGTCGCTCAAGAAGGGCTATCACGGCACCCATTGGGGCGGGGCGAGCGTGAACGGCAACAACCGCTTCCGCATCAACTACGAGCCGCTGCTGCCCGGCTGCTTCCACCTGCCCTCGCCCTACACCTACCGCAATCCCTTCGACGAGATCGACCCGGCGCGGCTCGCGCAGAAGATCGCCGCGATCGCCGAGGACGAGATCGCCTTCCAGGGGCCGGGCACCATCGCCGCCTTCATCATGGAACCGATCCAGGGCGCCGGCGGCGTCATCGTGCCGCACGAGACGCTTATGCCGCTCATGCGCGACATCTGCGACCGTCACGGGATCCTGATGATCTCGGACGAGGTGATCACCGGCTTCGGGCGCACCGGCGACTGGTCGGGCGCGCGGCACTGGGGGGTGAAGCCCGACCTCATGAGCGTCGCCAAGGGCATCACCTCGGGCTACTTCCCGGTGGGCGCCGCGCTCGTCAACGAGAAGGTGGCCGAGGTCTTCGAAACCGCCGACGCCGAGGGCGCGATCTTCCACGGCTACACCTACTCCGCCCACCCGGTGGGCGCGGCGGCGGTGGTGGCCTGCCTCGAGGAGACGCTGCGCCTCGACACGCGCTCGAACGCCGGCCCGCGCGGCACGCAGCTCTACGAGGGGGCGAAGCGGCTTGCCGAGAAGCACGACATCGTGGGCGACGTGCGCGGCGGGCACGGGCTGATGACCGGCATCGAGATCGTGTCGGACCGCGCCGCCCGGACGCCGATGGATGCGGTCACCATGAAGCGCATCCACCAGGCCACCTACGAGGCGGGGGCCATGGTCCGGCTCGGCATGCACAACATCCTGATGTCGCCGCCGCTGACCATCACCGAGGCGGAGGTCGACACGATTCTCGACGCGCTCGACAAGGGGTTCTCGGCGGCCTGACGCGGGGGCGGCGCGACCCGCGCTGCTTCTTCTTGGTGGAAATACTCTCGGGGGGGTGAGGCCCGGAACGGGCCGAGGGGGGCGGACAGCCCCCCTTTTGCGTTTCGGCTCAGACCGGCAGCCCGGCCTCGGCGAACAGCGCCTTCAGCTCCGTCTCCGGGCGCGCGCCGTAATGCGAGATCACCTCCCCGGCCGCAACCACGCCCATGCGGCCCGCGATCTCCAGCGACTGGTTGCCGGCAAGGCCGTAGAGGAACCCGGCCGCGAACTGGTCGCCCGCGCCGGTGGCGTCCACGGGGGTGACACGCTCCACCGGCACCACTGCCTCCTCCTCGCCGCGCACCAGCACCACGTCGTGGCCCGAGCGGGTGCACACCACCAGCCCGCTCTCCGCCGCGGCCCGCTCGAGCGCCGCAGAGAGATCGGTTTCGTAAAGCGATTCCCATTCGTGCTCGTTGCCGATGACGAAATCGAGCTCGCGCACGAGCTGGCGGAAGTCCTCGCGGTGGCGATCCACGCAGAAGGGGTCCGACAGGGTGATGCCCGCCATGCCGCCCGCGGCGCGGCAGGCGCGCGCCGCGGCGATGAAGGCCGCCTTCCCCGCGGGCTTGTCGTAGAGATAACCCTCGAGGAACAGGATCTCGGCGTCGCCCGCCACGCCCGCGTCGACGTCGCCGGGCCCAAGCTCGGCCGAGATGCCGAGATAGGTGTTCATCGACCGCTCGCCATCCGGCGAGACGAAAATCATTGACCGCGAGGTGGGCAGCTCCCCCTCTGCCACGGGCGGGTTCGGAAAGGCGGTGCCGTCCCGCGCCATGCCCTCGGCGTAGAAGCGGCCGAGCGCATCGTCGCGCACGCGCCCGATGAAGGCGGTGCGCAGCCCCAGATTGCCGAGCCCCGCGAGGGTATTGGCGACCGACCCGCCCGCCGCCTGCCAGCGGTTCTCCATCGCGCCGTAGAGCAGCTCGGCGCGGTCGCGCTCGATCAGCTGCATGATCCCCTTCTCGATTCCCATGCGCGAAAGGAAACCGTCGTCGCAGTTGCTGATCACGTCGACGATGGCGTTGCCGATGCCGACCACCTGGTAGCGTTTCACAGGGTCTTCTCCTCGTAGGCGCAGAGATCGCGGATGAGGCAGGCCGCGCAGGCGGGCTTGCGCGCCTTGCAGACGTAGCGGCCGTGCAGGATCATCCAGTGATGGGCGTGGAGCTGGAATTCGGCGGGCACGTTGTCCTCGATGGCGCGCTCCACGGCGACCACGTCCTTGCCCACCGCGAGGCCCGACCGGTTGCCGAGCCGGAAGATGTGGGTGTCCACCGCCTGCGCGGGATGGCGCCACCACATGTTCAGAACCACGTTCGCCGTCTTGCGGCCCACTCCCGGCAAGGACTGGAGCGCCGCGCGCGAGGACGGCACCTCTCCCCCGAACGCCTCGACGAGAATGCGCGAGAGCTTCAGGACGTTCTTCGCCTTGTTGCGGTAAAGGCCGATCGTCCGGATGTGCTCGATCAGGCCCTCCTCGCCCAGCTCCAGCATCTTCTGCGGCGTGTCGGCCACCTCGAAGAGCTTGCGGGTCGCCTTGTTCACGCCCGCGTCGGTGGCCTGCGCCGAGAACGCCACCGCGACGAGCAGCGTGAAGGCGTTGGTGTGCTCGAGTTCGCCCTCCGGCTCGGGCTCGGCCGCGCGAAAGCGGGTGAAGATCTCCCGGATGCTGTGGTAGTCGAGTTGCGCGGCCATGGCGCTCCTCATGCCCCGCCGGGGCGGGATGCGCAACAACCGGGTCGCGCGGGCGCGCGTCCGGGCTTAGCCCTGTCGCCATCAGGACACCGGTCGCGGGAGGACGGCATGGACGGCAACGCGGAAACCGGCGGTACCGCGGACCCCGGGGCGGGGGCGGGCTATCACTTCCAGCTGGTGCGCCGCGCCATCGCCGAGATCGACGCGGCGGAGACGCCGCTGTCGCTCGACGAACTCGCGGCCCGGATGCACATGAGCCCGGCCCATTTCCAGCGCGTCTTCTCGCGCTGGGCGGGCGTCTCGCCCAAGCGCTTCCAGCAATACCTCGCGCTCGGCCACGCCAAGACGCTTCTGCGCGAGCGTTTCACCACGCTCGACGCCGCCCATGCCGCGGGGCTTTCCGGTGGCGGGCGCCTCCATGACCTGTTCCTGCGCTGGGAGGCGATGCGGCCGGGCGACTACGCGCGACGGGGTGCGGGTCTTTCGATCCGCTGGGGGTGTTTCGACAGCCCTTTCGGCGAGGTGCTCGCCATGGGCACCGCGCACGGCCTCTGCGGGCTGGCCTTCACCGATGAGACGGGGCGCGAGGCGGCTTTCGAGGATCTCTCGTCCCGCTGGCCCGCCGCGCGCTTCGCCGAGGATGCGGACCCGCTCCGCGCCTCGGTGGAGGCCGCCTTCGGCGGCGGCGGGCGCGCGGCGCTGCACGTCCTGGGCGCGCCCTTCCAGATCAAGGTCTGGGAGGCGCTGCTCGCCGTGCCCTCGGGCCACGTGACGACCTACGCCGAGATTGCGCGCGCCATCGGCAGCCCGCGTGCCGTGCGCGCGGTGGGCGCGGCGGTGGGGCGCAACCCGGTCGGCTGGCTCATCCCCTGCCATCGCGTGATCGCGGGGTCCGGCAAGCTTGCGGGATATCATTGGGGCCTGCCGGTCAAGCGTGCCATACTCGCCTGGGAATCGGCCCGGGCAGAGGCGTGACCGGCGCATGCCGACCGGCGGAGAACCGCCCAGACTCGTGGAAAACCGGTGTCGGAGGCGCCGGGCTCTTGGCATACTGTGTCGGAACCGGGCCGACACGGACCCAGAAAGACGAGGCACAGACATGACTTCACTGAAGCGTTCCCTGATTTTGGCCACCGCGTCGGCGATGGCTCTCGGGGCCTGCACCACGGACCCCAACGATCCCAACCGCAACACCCAGCAGGGCCTTCTGCTCGGCGGCGCGCTGGGCGCGGCAGCGGGCGCGATCGCGGGCAACAACCCCGAGGAGCGCCGGCGGAACGCGGTCGCGGGCGCGATCATCGGCGGCGCCGCGGGCGGTATCACCGGCAGCATCCTCGACCGACAGGAAAGGGAACTCCGCCAGCAATTCGACGACGATCGCATCAGCATCACGAACACGGGCGACCGCCTGATCGTGACGATGCCCAACGGCATCCTCTTCGACACCGACAGCGCGGCGGTCCGCCCCGGCCTGCGCGGCGACCTTTCGGTGCTGGCCCAGAGCCTGCAACGCTACCCCGACAGCGCCGTCCAGGTGATCGGTCATACCGACAACACGGGCGAGGCGGCCTACAACCAGCGCCTGTCCGAGCGCCGGGCGGAGGCGGTGGCCTCGACCCTAGTGACGGACGGCGTGCGGCCCCAGCGCCTGCGCATCATCGGTCGCGGCGAGGACCAGCCCGTGGCGAGCAACCTGACGCCCGAGGGGCGCCAGCAGAACCGCCGCGTCGAGGTGGTGATCATCCCGACCACCTGATCGGGACGGCACGCGCGGCGGGGATCGCCCGTCGCGCGCTTTCGCCGCCGGGGCGCCGGTGACGGTCAGGGCGCCCGGAGAAGCGTGACGGTCGTGTCGCCGTAACGCCGCGCTTCGAGCGTTTCGAAACCCTCGGGCGGCACCACCGCCCCGCCTTCCTCCCAAACCACGAGCGCGCCGGGCGCGAGCCAGCCGCCGCGCCGTGCGCCCTCCAGCGCGGCCCCGCCCAGGGCCTTGCCGTAGGGCGGGTCGAGGAAGACGAGGTCGAAGGGCTCCCCCGGGTTCTCTCCGAGCCGCGTGGCGTCGCGCCGCCAGATCCGCGTGACACCTCCCGCGCCGCAGATCTCGACGTTGCGGCGCAAGAGCGCGCGTGCCTTGGCGCCCTCGTCCACGAATATCGCGTGGGCGGCCCCGCGCGACAGCGCCTCGAGCCCGAGCGCCCCGGTGCCGGCGAAGAGGTCGAGCACCCGCGCCCCGGTGACCGGATCGCCGAAGCGCCCGCCGCCCAGCACGTTGAAAAGGCTTTCGCGCACACGGTCCTGCGTCGGGCGCAGATGCGCGCCCGCATCCCCCGCGCCGAGCCCCGCAAGCGCCCGGCCCCGCCACCGTCCGCCGACGATCCTCACGCCGCGAGCAGCGCCTTGAGGTCGGTCCCGGGATCGGCGAGGGCGGCCCGGTCGGGCGAGCGGCCCGCCTCAAGCAGCCGCTTGCCGACCATGTAGTCGCGGGGCGCGTTCATCGCGTCCACGGCGAGCAGCGTATCGTCCGCGAAATACCAGTGCGACACCGATCCCGCGGTCGTCCCGGGGCGCACCACCACGCGGTCATGCCCCTGGCCGAGCCCGGCGATCTGGAGCTTGACGTCATACTGGTCGGACCAGAACCAGGGCGTGGGATCGTAGGCCACGCCCGCGCCCAGCATGTTCCGCGCCACGGTTTCGGCCATGTCGATCGCGTTCTGCACGCTTTCCAGCCGAAGGCGTCCGCCGCGCCAGGGAAACGAGGCGCAATCCCCCGCTGCCCAGATCGCCGGGTCGGAGCTGCGCCCCTCCGCGTCGGTGCGGATGCCGTTCTCGATCGCAAGCCCCGCCGCCTCGGCCAGCGCGGTCGCGGGCGTGATGCCGATCCCCACGATCACCATGTCGAGGGCAAGCTCGGTGCCATCGGAGAGCGCGGCGCCCGTCACCCGGTCCTCGCCCACCAGGCGTTCGAGCCCGGTGCCTTCGCGCAGGTCCACGCCGCGGGCGCGGTGCAGCGCGCGGAAGTAGTCGGCCGTCTCGGAACAGGCGACGCGGCCCAGGATGCGGGGGGCCGCTTCCACCAGAGTGACCTCCATGCCCGCCTTCGCGCACACCGCCGCGGCCTCGAGCCCGATATATCCGCCGCCCACCACGAGGACGCGCCCGCCCGCCCGGATCGCCGGGGCCATGGTGTCCACGTCCTTGAGGTCGCGCACGACATGCACGCCCGCGAGTTCCCCGCCGATCGCGCCGGGCAGCCGCCGCGGCACCGCGCCGGTGCAGAGCGCGAGCGCGTCGTAGGGATGGGTGTGGCCGCCCGCGATCACCGTCCGGTCGGCGCGGTCGATCGCCACCGCGGTTTCGCTCAGGTGCAGGTCGATTCCGTTTTCCGCGTAGAAGCTTTCGGGCCGCAGGAAGAGCCGCTCGAGCGCCATCTCGCCCATGAGATACTGCTTGGACAGCGGCGGGCGCTGGTAGGGCGGCACGGGCTCTTCGCCGATCATGGTGATCGCGCCCTCATGTCCCTCGGCCCTGAGCCGCGCGGCGAGCGACGCGCCCGCCTGCCCCGCGCCGACGATGACGATCCGCTCCATCCCGCATCCCTTCCCGTTTGCCGTGGTCCTGCCCCGCGCCGGAGCCTATATCGGGGCTGGAGACAGGTGCAATGAAACTGGAGAGAGGGACAGACATGACCATTTCCACAGGCGAGAAGCTGCCCGCCGCGACGCTGATGCGCATGGGCGCGGACGGCCCCGAGGCGGTGGCGCTCGAGGATATCACGGCGGGCCGCAAGGTCGTGGTCTTTGCCGTGCCCGGCGCCTTCACCCCGACCTGCCATTCGGCCCATGTGCCGAGCTTCGTGCGCACGAAGGACGAGTTCGCGGGCAAGGGCGTGGACGAGATCGTCTGCGTCGCGGTGAACGACCCGTTCGTGATGGGCGCGTGGGGCGAGGCCACCGGCGCGAGCGCGGCGGGTCTTTCCATGCTGGGCGATCCCGACGCCGCCTTCACCAGGGCGATCGGCATGGACTTCGACGCGCCGCCCGCCGGGCTGCACGCGCGTTCCAAGCGCTACGCCATGCTTGTCGAGGACGGCGAGGTGAAGCTCTTGCATGTCGAAGACAATCCCGGCGCCTGCGAAAGCTCGGCGGGCGAGGCGCTTCTCGCCGCGATGTGAAGGGCGCGGGGCCGCGGGCTTAGCCCCGGCCCCGTGACCCTGCGAGGAGCGGCGCTGCGAGAAGCGCCAGAAACAGGATCGCCGAAAGGCCGCTGCCCGCCCCGCGCCCGCCCAGGAGAGCGGTGCCGGCCCAGACAGCCAGAAGCGCGCCGGACAGAAGGACGACGCGGGCCGCCGGCCGTCGCGCCCGCAGCGCCGCGATTTGTGCGGCGGCGATCAACGCGCCCGCGCCCGCCGTGGCGGCCGCGGATGCGGCGGCGGGGGGCAGGTTGGCGCCCACCAGCACCGCATGGGCCGCCGCCGGGAAGAATACCAGCGCGAGATGCGACGGGTCGGCGCGCGCCGCCATCGCTGCCGGGCGCGCCCTGAGCCAGCGATGGCCGACGGCCACCAGCCCGGCACCGAGCGCGAGGGGCAGGCCTGCGAGAAAAAGCGCCGACGCCAGCCAGCCCATCGGCTCCAGCCCCGGCAGGCGTTTCAGCGCGAAGATCAGCCCGCCCACCGCTGCGAGGATCACCGGATAACCGAGATAGCCGAGCGCCCAGCGCGGGACGCCGACCCAAATCCCGGCGAGGCCGAGCGCGGCGACGATGGTGGGCAGTGCACGGGCGAGCGGGCCGGGCAGCTCCGTTCCGGTCGCGAGCGCCCAGAGCCCGGGCAGGGCCACCAGCGCCACGGCGGGCAGGGCGGCGAGCACCGCCTCGCCCGTCGATCCCTCCGCCGGGCGCAGCCGCGTGCCCTGTCCGAAGGGGGCCGGCCCGTGCGTCTCGCTCACCCCAGGCCGGCGAGCTGGTCGAACTTGCGCGCGAGCTTGGCGTCGAGCGACGACAGCCCGTCCACGTCATGGGTCGTCAGGGTGACGATGACGGTCTTGTAGACGTTGGACCATTCCGGGTGATGGTCCCACTTCTCCGCCCAGAAGGCCGCGCGGGTCATCCAGCCGAAGGCTTCGACGAAATTGTCGAACTGGTAGGTGCGGGTGATCGCGTCGCGCCCGTCCACCATCTGCCAGCCGGCGTCCAGGAGCGGCTGCAACACGGTCTTGCGTGCGGTATCGCTGAGCTTCTCGGTCATTCGGGTTCCTCCACATCTGCCTTTCGGAATGGCCCGTAGGCCGTGAGCACCTCTATGTCCTGCGTCACCGCGCGCCGCTCGGCCTCGAGGTAGCGCGCGACCGCGTCGGCGAAGCCCGGATCGGCGATCCAGTGCAGGGAATGCACCTCGCATGGCAGGTAGCCGCGGGCAAGCTTGTGTTCCCCCTGCGCGCCGGCCTCGACGCGGGAAAGACCCTCCGCGATGGCGAAGTCGATCGCGCGATAGTAGCAGGCCTCGAAATGCAGGCAGGGGTGATGCTCCACGCAGCCCCAGTAACGGCCGAAAAGCGTGTCGCGCCCGATCAGGTTCATGGCGCCCGCGACATGGCCGCCCTCGCGGCGGGCCATCACCAGGAGGATGTCGTCGCGAAGCCGCTCCTGCGCGAGGTCGAAGAAGGCGCGTGTGAGGTAGGGGCGGCCCCATTTCCGCGCGCCGGTATCCTGGTAGAAGCGCCAGAAGGCGTCCCAGTGCCTGGGCCGGATCGCGTCGCCCGTCAACATCTCGATCTCGCCGCCGAACTCGTTGGCCTGTCGGCGCTCCTTGCGGATCGTCTTGCGCTTGCGCGAGGAGAGGTCCGCGAGGAAGGCGTCGAAATCCGCGTAACCGCGGTTCTGCCAGTGGAACTGCTCGGTCACGCGGCGCATCAGCCCCATCTTCTCGCCCGCCGCGGCCTCCTCTTCCGTGCAGAAGGTGACGTGGACCGAGGAGAGCCCGTTGTCGGCGGCAAGCTGCACCGCCCCCTGCACCAGCGCCGCGCGGCCCCGGAGCTCTTCACCGGGGCGGACCAGAAGACGCCGCCCGGTGGCGGGCGTGAACGGTACCGCGATCTGGAACTTCGGGTAGTAGCGCCCGCCGGCGCGCTCGTAGGCGTGCGCCCAGTTGTGGTCGAAGATGTATTCGCCCTGGCTGTGGCCCTTGGCGTAAAGCGGTGCCACGGCGATGACGCGCCCACCGGAGCGCGCCACGAGGTGGCGCGGCTCCCAGCCGGTGCCGGGCCCGACCGATCCGCTTTCCTCCAGCGCGGAAAGGAAGCGGTGGGTCGTGAAGGGGTCGATCGGCCGACCGCCGCTGGCGGCCTCGGGGCAGGCGCAGGCATCCCAGTCCTCCGCCGGAATGTCGGCGAGGCTTGCATGGGCCGTGACCTCGATCGGCTCGTTCTGTGCACCGTCGTCCATCATGCGGGAAACTGGGCCGCGACGGTCCGCGATCAAGCCGGAACCGCCGCGCGGTAGCCTTCGAAGGTCACGTTCTGCGCCAGCCGGCGCGCCGCGCGTTCCTCGGCCTCCGACCGGATCGTCCAGGACAGCACCGGAACGCCGGTCGCGCGGATATCGACCACGCGCGGGCGATCGAGGTCGGTATGCTCGTGGCTGATGAACATCGCGCCGCTGCGCTCGAATTCGGGCGCCTCGCGCAGTCGGGCGCGAAGTTCCTCGGGCATGTGCGGCCAGAGCGCCTCGTCGAAGGCGCTGGTGGTGAGGCCGCGCGGGATGTCGGGCCGAAGCGCGCCCATGCGCGCGACGGCGTGACCGTTGAAGGACATCACCGCCAGCGGTCCCGCGTAACCGGCAAGTGCGCGCGCGGCCGCGGCCTCCAGTGCGCCGTCGGTCGGCCCCATGCGACCGTGCTGGTCCTTGAGCTCGACCAGCAGCGGCACGCGGCCGCCCACGATCGCGAGGATCTCGCGCAGCGTGGGGATGCCCTCGCCGTCGCCGCCCGACAGCGCGATGCGCCCGAGTTCCGCCGCGTCGCGCGTGCGGATCACGCCGGTTTCGCCGGTCAGCCGCCGCAGGTCGTAGTCGTGAAACACCATCGCCTCGCCGTCGGCCGAGGGCTGCAGGTCGATCTCGATACCGTAGCCCGCCGCGACCGCGGCGCGCACCGCCGCGCGGCTGTTCTCGGGCCGGCCCTCGCCGTGAAGCGCGCGGTGGGCGATGGGCGTTTTCAGGAAGACCGGGTCGAGCGCCGTCATGCGATCTCGAAGATCCCCTCGATCTCGACGGCGACACCCAGCGGCAGCGACGCCGCCGAGACGGCCGAGCGCGCGTGCCGGCCGGCATCGCCCAACGCCTCGACGAGAAAGTCCGACGCGCCGTTCACCACCTTGGGCTGCTCGGTGAAGTCGGCGGTGGAGTTGACGAAGCCGGTGAGCTTCACCACCCGCGTCAGCCGGTCCAGATCGCCGCCGCAGGCCGCGCGCAGCTGCGCCAGAAGCGACAGCGCGCAGCGCCGCGCCGCGGCCGCGCCGGCCTCGGTGGAAAGCTCCGCGCCGAGTTTGCCCGTGATGAGCGCGCCGCCCTCGTCCATGGAAATCTGGCCCGATACGTGCACCAGGTTCCCGGTCTGCACGTAAGGCACGTAATTCGCCGCCGGGGCCGGCGCGTCGGGCAGCGTCACCCCAAGCTCCTCCAGCCGTGCCTCGATCTTTCCGCTCATGCTGTCCTCCCGCATTCCTCCAGAGTCGTGGCGGACGCTACAGTCTGGCGGCGGCCGGGAAAAGCGCCAATCGGGCCGGGCGCGGGGCGTTCGGCGCGGCCCGCTCAGCGTTCGCGGAACGCCTTCGAGAAATAGTCCGTGAGCGGCTTCAGCAGATAGGCGATGGGGGTGCGGTCATCGGTCCGGATGAACGCCTCGACCGGCATGCCGGGCACGAGCACCAGGTCGTCTGGCAATCGGTCCTGTTCAGCTTCCGACAGCGTGATCTCGGCCCGGTAGTAGGCTTTCTGCGTGGCCTCGTCGGTAAAGATGTCGGCCGAGACCTGCGTCACCTGCCCGAAGAGTTCCGGCGTGCTGCGCTGATCGAAGGCGGAAAAGCGCAACGTCACGTCCTGCCCGGGATAGACCTGGTCGATGTGGATGGGCGCCACGCGCGCCGCGATCACGAGCGGGCGATCCTGCGGCACGATGTAGAGCAGCGGGTCCGCCGGGCGGATCACCGAGCGCGGCGCGAAGACCTGAAGCCCGTAGATGATGCCCGCGACAGGCGCGCGCACTTCCATCCGGCGAAGCCGCTCGACGAGGGTGCGGCGGCGCTCGGACAGTTCGAGTTCGCGGAACTGCAGGTCGCGCAACCGGGTGATCGCCTCTTCGCGTCGCCGCGAGCGCAGGTTCAGGATCTCGATCTCGGTGATGCGCCCCTGCGCCTGCGCCCGCTGGGCGGTCAGCTCGCCCACCAGCCCGCTGAGCCGGGCTTCCTCACGCTGCAACGAGAGGACGCGCGAAGTCTGCGCGAGGCCGCGATCGAGAAGCGATTGCTGGTCGGAAAGCTCTTCCTCGATCAGGCTCAGCTGCCGCGTCAGCGCCGTCTGCTGCGCGTCGATCCCCTCGATCTGGTTGCCGATCTGCTCTGCGCGGCGGCGCAGCTGTCCGGCTTCGGTCTCGACGGATTCGCGCCGCGCCTCGAAGAGCCGCAGTTGCCCGTCGATGAGGCCGCGCACCTCGGCGCTGATGTCGGCCCGTTCCACAAGCAGACTGTCGAAGACCGGCGCATCCGCCTCGTCGCGTTCGGCCTCGAGCCTGCCGCGACGGGCCATCAGTTCGAACAGCTGGCCTTCGACGATGGCAAGTTCGGAGCGCATTTCGCCGGCGTCGAGGCGGATCAGCACCTGGTCGGCCTGCACCGTGTCGCCCTCGTCGACCAGGATGCCCTCCACCACGCCACCGTCCGGGTGCTGGACCACCTGCCGGTTGCGCTCGACCTCGATCTGGCCGGAGGCGACGACGGCGCCCGAGATCTCGGTCATCGCCGACCATGTTCCGAAGCCGCCCACCAGCGTGACCAGCGCGACGAGTCCTACGGCCATGGGCATCCGCATCCGGAAGCGCGGAGAGGTCGCCTCGTCGCTCATCGCATGCCTCCCGGCGTCGCGGATTTCAGGATCTGCTGATGGTTCTTGACCTGGCTTTGAAGCACTTCGTCCTTGGGGCCGAAGGCGACCCGGTTGCCCTGGTCGAGCATCAGCAGCATGTCGCATTCCACGATCGCCGCCGGGCGATGCGCCATGATGAGCACCGCGCCGCCCCGCGCCTTGACGCCGCGGATGGCCGCGTTGAGCGCGAGGCTCCCCTCGTTGTCGAGATTGGAGTTCGGCTCATCGAGCACGAGCAGGACCGGATCGCCGTAAAGCGCGCGGGCGAGGCCGATCCGCTGGGTCTGGCCGCCCGAAAGCCGCCCGCCGATGTTGCGCAGCTTGGTGTCGTAGCCATCGGGAAGTTTCAGGATCATCTCGTGGGCGTCGGCGAGCTTGGCGGCCTTCACCACCGCGTCCGGATCCGGGGTCAGGGACAGGCGGGCGATGTTCTCGGCGACCGTCCCGTCGAAAAGCTCCACGCTCTGCGGCAGGTAGCCCACATGGCGCCCGAGCACTTCCGGCGCGTACTGGTCCAGCGTCGCGCCGTCGAGGCGCACCTTGCCGCCTGCCGGCCGCCAGAGCCCGGTGAGCGCGCGCGCGAGCGTGGACTTGCCCGCGCCCGACGGCCCGATGACCCCGAGCGCCTCGCCGGGGTTCACCGCGAAGCTGACGATCCGGAGCGCCGCCTGCGTCTGGCCGGGTGGCACGACGGTCAGTTGCTGCACGTCGAGCTTCGCGCGCGGAGCGGGCAGGCTGGTGCGCGCCGTCTCGGGGGGCACCTCGGACAGGAGTTCGGCAAGCGAGGCCCAGCCGCGCCGCGCGGCCTGCATCAGCGGCCAGTTCCCGATGGCAAGCTCGATCGGCGCGAGCGCCCGGCCGAGCAGGATGGAGCCCGCGATCATCGCGCCGGGCGTCAGCTCCCCGCGCAGCACCAGCCAGGCGCCGAGGCCCAGCATCGCCGATTGCAGCATCAGCCGGAAGGTCTTGATCAGCTAGGTGAAGGTCCCGGCCACGTCGGAGGCGCCGACCTGGTTGTCGAGCGCCTCGTCGCGCGCCTGCCGCCAGCGATCGAAGGCCGCGCCGCGCATTCCGAGGCTCTGCACCGTCTCCGCCTCGTCGCGGATCTGGTTCGCCATGGTCTCGGCGCGGTAGACGGCGGCGTTGCCCTTGTCGAGCGGGCGGCGCGAGAGCCACTGGTTGATCGCCGTGAAGGCGATGAGCAGCGTGCCGCCGGCCACGGCCAGGATGCCCAGCCAGGGATGGAAGAGCGCGATGCCGAAAAGGAAGAAGGGGGTCCACGGGATGTCGAAGAAGGCCATGAGCCCCGGCGACGTCAGCAGGCGCTGCACCGATTCGAGATCGCGCAGCCCGGTGCCGGAGCGCTGGTCGGGCGCGATGGCCGACTTGCGCATCACCGCGTCGAAGACCCGCCTGTCGAGCCGCGACTGGAAGCGCGCACCGACGCGCGCCATGATCCTCGAGCGGGCGTAATCCAGAAAGCCCATCATGCCGTAGAGAAAGACAACGAGGATCGAGAGCGCGACGAGCGTCGCCTCGGACCGCGAACTCAGGACACGGTCGTAAAGCTGGAGCATGTAAAGCGGCCCCGTCAGCATCAACAGGTTCACGAAGAAGCTGAAAACGCCCACGAACCAGAAATAGCCGCGGTTCTCGCGACGCGCCGCCCGAAGCTCTTCCAGCCCGGGCGAAGGATCGATCTTTCTCATACGCGTCGTTCCGCCCTGCGCTCTTGTCCGCTCAGCGTGCTTTTGCCAGAGTTTGCAGGGCGGGTCCACTTGTCGCGCATCCGCCACAGCGCGGCGAAGACGGCGCGGAGGGTGATGGGCATTCCGCTCGCTTGTCCTCATGAAAGCGCCTAGTCTGCGCCGGGCGGGTCTCTTCCGCGCTTAGATGATCCTTGAAGGAAATCCATGGTGTCCCCTTTGCGCCTTCGCCGCCTCGTGATGCTTCTGGCATTGCCGCTTCTGGCCGCGTGTTCCGTGCCCGAGCCCGGAAACGAGGGCGGGATCCACGATCCCTACGAGCCGGCGAACCGGCGGGTTCACGAGTTCAACAAGAGCCTCGACCGCTCCGTGGTCCGGCCGCTGGCGCGGGGCTACACCCGGGCCGTGCCCGACGGGATCGAGGACAGCATCGTTCAGTTCGGCGACACGTTCTCGACCCCGGGCTATGCCGTGAACCGCCTTCTGCAGGGGGATCTCAGGGGCGCCGGGCTCAACACCGTGCGGTTCGCGACGAATGCGGTTCTCGGGTTCGGGGGCATCTTCGATGTCGCCAAGGAGTTCGGGCTGCCGGCCGACGAGACCGATTTCGGCGAGACGCTGGCGGTCTGGGGCGTTCCGGAGGGCGCCTATCGCGTGTCGCCCGTTTTCGGGCCCTCCACCGAACGCGACTCGGCGGGCCGCCTCGTGGGCTGGTTCCTCAACCCGCTCGACATCGCTCTGCCGCGGCCCGAACGGTATTCGGGGCTCGTGGCGCGGGGCCTTGGCGGGCTGACGGAGCGCGGGCGCTTCTCGGACACCTACGATTCCGTTCTGCATGAAAGTGCCGACAGCTATGCGCAGACCCGCCTGATCTATCTCCAGAACCGGCGCTTCGAGCTGGGCGCGCGCAGCGGCGGCGCGCCGGCCGAGGAGACCTTCACCGATCCCTACGAGGAACTCTATGGCGACTGACATCTCCCGCCGCGGCTTCCTTGCCGGCGCTGCTACCGCCGCCGTCCTCGCGCCGCGCCCCGCTTTCGCGCTGACGGAGGGCCGGGCGCGCGGCCTCGTCGACAGCCTCGTCGAAGAGATCAACGCGGTCATCTCGTCCGGACGGTCGGAACGGCAGATGTACCCAGAATTCGAGCGCATCTTCCGGCGCTACGCCGACGTGCCGACCATCGCGGCCTACGCCCTCGGCGTGGACCGGCGCCGGGCGAGCGAGGCGCAGATGCGCGCCTTCACCGAGGCGTTCACCGGTTACATCTCGCGCAAGTACGGCAAGCGGTTCCGGGAGTTTTCCGGAGGGCGGCTCGAGGTCGAGACCGTGAGCCGGGTGAAGAACTATTACCAGGTCCGCACCACCGCCTACCTGCCGGGCCAGTCGCCCTTCATCGTGGATTTCCACGTCTCGGACCGGTCGGGCCGCGATCTCTTCTTCAACATGTTCATCGAAGGCGTGAACATGCTCCTGACGGAGCGCGAAGAGATCGGCGCCATGCTCGACCGGCGGGGCGGCGACATCGACCGGCTCATCGCGGAGCTGCGCGGCGCGGGCTGAGCGCCGGTCCGGTCAATTGGCGCCGAAAAGATCGCGCAGCACCTGCTCCAGCACCGAATCGGCGACATCGTCACGGCCGCGCCGCTCCGCGGCGGGCCCGTCGCGCGATGCCGCGGGCGCGCGTTCCGCCGGGCGCAGCATCGGCAGGGGCCGCGGCGGCAGATCCGCGTGCAAGCGGCGCATGGTTTCATGCCAGATCTCGGCGGGCAGCCCGCCGCCGGTGACGCCTGAGAGCGGGGTGTTGTCGTCGTATCCCATCCAGACGCCCGCGACGTAATCGGCGGTGAAGCCCACGAACCAGGCGTCGCGCGCGGCCTGCGTGGTGCCCGTCTTGCCCGCGGCCTCGCGATCGGGCAGGGCGGCGCGGCGGCCCGTGCCCTCGCTCACCACCTTCTCCATCATGTAGATCAATTCGCGCGCGGCCTCCTCGCGGATCACGCGTTCGCCGATGCCGCCTTCCGAATTGTCGATGAGCGCCCCCGCGTCGCCCTTCAGCCGCAGCTCCATCAGGCCGTAGGGCGATACCGAGGATCCGCCGTTCAGGATCCCGGCATAGGCGGCCGTCATCTCCAGCAGCGTCGACTCCGACGCCCCGAGCGCCAGCGCGGGGCCGGCGGCGAGATCGCTTTCGATACCGAAATCGGCGGCCACGCGCCGCACGTTCTCGCGCCCCACATGTTCGGAGATCTTCACCGCCGGGATGTTCAGCGAGCGCTTGAACGCCTCGGTGAGCGTCACGAGCCCCGCGTAGTCGTTGGTGTAGTTCTCGGGCGACCAGGGGCCCGAGCCGGGAATGTCGATGGTGAGCGGCTCGTCGCGGATCATGTCGTTGGGGTGGTAGCCGAGTTCGAGCGCGGTGGCGTAGACGAAGGGCTTGAAGGCCGATCCGGTCTGGCGCTTGGCTTGCGTCGCGCGGTTGAACACGCCCGAGACGCGGGTCTTGCGGCCGCCCACCATGGCACGCACCGCGCCGTCGGCCGACATCACCACGATGGCGGCCTGCGCCTCCGAGCCCTCGCGCACCTTGGTTTCGAAGATGTGCAGCAGCGCCTCTTCGGCGGCGCGCTGCATGGCCCGGTCGAGCGTGGTCGTGATGACCACGTCCTCGGTGGTGTCGCGCGTGAAGTATTCCGGCGTCGAGGACATCACCCAGTCCGCGAAATAGCCCCCTGCCTTGGCCTCCGCGGTCTCGGAGAGCGCGGCCGGCTGCGCGAGCGCGGCCGCGGCCTCCGCCTCCGTCAGGTAGCCCTGCTCTTCCATCAGCCGGATCACCGTGGCCGCGCGGTTGCGGGAGCGTTCGAGGTTGTTGGTGGGTGCAAGCGCGGTGGGCGCGGTCAGCAGCCCCGCGAGCATCGCGCCCTCGGACGGCTCGAGGTTCCGCGCAGGCTTGCCGAAGAAGCGCTGCGCCGCGGCCTCGGCGCCGTGCGCGCCGCCGCCCATGTAGGCGCGATTGAGGTAGATCGAGAGGATCTCGTCCTTGGAGTACTTGGCCTCCATCGCCATGGCGTAAAGCGCCTCGCGCAGTTTCCGCCAGAGCGTTGTCTGCCGGCAGTCGGCCTCGTAGGCGGCCTGAGTTTCCCATGCGGCGGGGTCGTATCGCACGCCGAGGCAGAGCAGCTTCGCGGTCTGCTGGGTGATCGTGGAGCCGCCGTGACCCTGAAGCGGCCCGCGCCCTTCCGACAGGTTGATGCGGATGGCGCCCGCGATGCCGATCGGGTCCACCCCGGGATGCAGGCGGAAGCGCTTGTCCTCGGTGGCGATCACGGCGTTCTTGAGATGCGGCGCCACGGTATCGGCCGTCACGACGCCGCCGAAGACCTCGCCGCGCCAGGCGAACACCTCGCCCTGCCGGTCGAGCAGGGTGACCGAGCCGCGCGCCCGCCCGTCCAGGATCTGCTCGTAGGGAGGCAGGGTGGCGTAATAATAGGCGACGCCGCCGCCGATCAGCAGCGCGACGATGAGGGTGACGCGCCAGGTCAGCCCCCAGAGCATCCGCGTGACGAAGGCGAAAAGGCCCGTGAC
Organism: Rhodosalinus sp. 5P4; assembly: GCF_041365695.1. Lineage (NCBI taxonomy): Bacteria > Pseudomonadati > Pseudomonadota > Alphaproteobacteria > Rhodobacterales > Paracoccaceae > Rhodosalinus > Rhodosalinus sp. 5P4. The sequence continues at coordinate 38,441 of NZ_JBGFSJ010000005.1, read as the reverse complement.
GGCCGCCACGACGGGATTGCGCGGCGCCTTGCGCCGGCTGCCAGTCCTGCGTTTGCGCGGCGCGGGTTTGCGCGCGGCGGTCCTGGAGGGGGGCTTCCCGCGGCCCTTGCCCCGGCGATCCGCCACCAGCCGGGGCGGCCTGCGGCCTGAATCACTCATTATGCTTCTCTCGGCGCCTGCTCTGGGGGCGAGCATATCCTCTAAACGGCGCGATGTTTAGGGCGTCCGTGCCGCGGTGCAGCTTCACGTGTAGGTTAAAAATAATGCATATTTTTATAAATGCTCAAAAATTACGCATATGTTCGCGCCTTGCCGTCCCCGAGCGGGGGCAAATCTTTGCACCACCTCCCCTGACCGATTTTCTGCATCTGCACAGGAGCAGCGGCAGCTGCCTAAGCGAAGGGGATGACGTTGAAACTGATCATAGCAACGATCAAGCCGTTCAAGCTCGAGGAGGTGCGCGAGGCGCTCACCTCCGTCGGCGTCCGCGGCATGATGGTCACGGAAATCAAGGGGTTCGGGTCGCAGTCCGGCCATACGGAGATCTATCGCGGCGCGGAATACGCCGTGAACTTCGTGCCCAAGGTCAAGCTCGAGATCGCGGTGGACGACGGCATGGTCGACCAGGTGGTCGAGACCATCGCCAAGACCGCGCGCACCGGAAAGATCGGCGACGGGAAGATCTTCGTCCTGGATCTCGCGCAGGCCGTTCGGGTGCGCACGGGCGAAACCAACGCGGACGCGCTTTGACGCGGGTCACAGGATGAAAGAGGGGAAAAAACCTATGAAACTCACGAGAACTCTTGCCCTGGCCGGCGTGCTGGCGGCGCTGCCCGCGCTCGCCATGGCGCAGGACGAGGCGCCGGCGCCGCTGGCGACGGACGAATTCGTCTGGATCATGAACTCGCTGCTGTTCCTGATCGGCGGCTTCCTGGTGTTCTTCATGGCCGCCGGCTTCGCCATGCTCGAGGGCGGGCTCGTCCGCTCTAAGAACGTGACCATGCAGATGACGAAGAACGTCGGGCTCTTCTCGCTCGCGGCGATCTTCTACTGGCTGATCGGCTACAACCTGATGTATCCGCTGGGCGACTGGGCGATCGAGGGCTGGTTCTCGGGCCTCTTCCCGGCCTGGGCGGTGCTCGAGCCCGTGGGCGTGACGCTCGCGGACGCCGATGATGCCTCCTACGCCTCCACCGGATCGGACTACATCTTCCAGCTGATGTTCTGCGCGGCGACCGCTTCGATCGTCTCGGGCGCGCTCGCCGAGCGGATCAAGCTCTGGCCGTTCCTGATCTTCACGATCGTCCTGACGGGCTTCATCTACCCGCTCACGGCGTCCTGGCAGTGGGGCGGCGGCTGGCTGTCCGAGGCCGGGTTCTCCGACTTTGCCGGCTCGACCGTCGTGCATGCCTGCGGCGCGGCCGCGGCGCTTGCCGGCGCGATCGTGCTCGGCCCGCGCAAGGGCAAGTACGACAAGGACGGCAAGGTGCACCCGATGCCGGGCTCCAACCTGGCGCTGGCGACGCTCGGGATGTTCATCCTGTGGCTCGGCTGGTTCGGCTTCAACGGCGGCTCGCAGCTCGCCATGGGGTCGGTCGGCGACGTGGCGGATGTCTCCCGCATCTTCTCCAACACCAACATGGCCGCGGCATCGGGCGCCGTCACCGCGCTGATCCTGACGCAAGTGCTCTATGGCAAGCCCGACCTGACCATGGTGCTCAACGGCGCGCTGGCCGGTCTGGTGTCGATCACCGCGGAGCCGCTCGCGCCCTCGCTTCTGCTCGCGGGCATCATCGGCGCCGTGGGCGGGGTGATCGTGGTGCTGACCGTCCCGATGCTGGACAAGTTCAAGATCGACGACGTGGTCGGCGCCATCCCGGTGCACGGTTTCGCCGGGATCTGGGGCACCTTCGCGGTCGTGCTGACCGGCACCTCCACGATCGGCCCGCAGATCCTCGGCATGGTCGGCATCATCGGCGCGACCTTCGTCCTGTCGCTGATCGTCTGGCTGATCCTCAAGGCCGTGATCGGCATCCGCGTCGACGAGGAGGCGGAGATCAACGGCCTGGACGTTTCCGAGCTGGGCATGGAGGCCTACCCCGAGTTCTCCAAGGGCGGATCTTCCTGAGCCGATCCCGAGAGAACCTTAAAAGAGGCCCGGGCATGGTCGTGCCCGGGCCTTCTTCGTTTCCGTCGGTCATGCGGGGCTCAGGGCTCGACCTTCTGCGGCGCGCCGCTTGCCATGTTCGTGCCGACATAGGGAAGTTTCGCGGTCTTCCATCCGGCGAACCCTCCTTCCATGTGCGCGATCCGGTCGAAACCCGCCTCGATCGCGGCGCGCGCGGTCTTCTCGGAGCGCACGCCGGAGCCGCAGTGGAACACGAGCCGCTTCTCGGACTGGCCGGGTAGGGATTTCGCGTCGAAGAAGGCGAGCGGCATCAGAAGCGCGCCCTCGATGTGCTCGAACATGTATTCCTGGGGTGTGCGCACGTCGATCAGCACGATCTCCCCGGCCCGGGCGGCTCGGGACACCTCCTCGGGGCTCCAGGTCTCGAGCTTGGCGTCGCCGACGGTCTCGGTCTTCATGAACGTCTCCTTGGCTGCATGGTCGGTCGGGGTCCGAAGGCTGCCCCGCGCGCCCAAGACTAGCGGTTCGCCGCGCCGCCGCACAGAGGGCGGCGACGCGGCCGTGCCGGGTGGTCGAATCGTGCATGGGCGTGCTAGGTCTTGTTGAATGAACGAATTCAGCCACAAGATAACCGCGTCGCGCCCGGTCATTCGTGCGCTCGACGAGGCCGCCATCAACCGCATCGCCGCCGGCGAGGTCGTGGAGCGGCCCGCCTCGGCGGTGAAGGAGCTTGTGGAGAACGCGATCGATTCCGGTGCCGGGCGGATCGAGATCGCCCAGGCCGACGGCGGCAAGACGCTGATCCGTGTCCGCGACGACGGCTGCGGCATGACGGCGGACGACCTTCCCTTCGCGGTGGCGCGTCATGCCACCTCCAAGATCGACGGGTCGGACCTCCTCGATATCCGCAGCTTCGGGTTCCGCGGCGAGGCGCTGGCCTCGCTCGGCGCGGTGGGCCGGCTGACGCTCACCAGCCGCGCGCAGGGCGCGGAGGCCGCGTCGCTGACCGTCACGGGCGGCGACATGGGCCCGGTGCGGCCCGCCGCGCTCGACCGCGGCACGGTGGTGGAACTGCGCGACCTCTTCCGTGCGACGCCCGCGCGGCTGAAGTTCCTGCGCACCGACCGCGCAGAGGCGCAGGCCATCGCGGACGCCGTGCGCCGCCTCGCCATGGCCGAACCCTTCGTGGGCTTCACGCTGCGCGACGTGACGGGCGGCGGCGAAGGGCGGGTCAGCTTCCGCGCCGACGCGGAGACCGGCGATCTTTTCGACGCGCTTGCCGGGCGGCTAGCATCGGTCCTCGGAGAGGATTTCCTGCGAAACGCGCTTCCCATCGAGGCCGAGCGCGAGGGGCTGCGGCTGCGCGGCTACGCGGCGCTTCCCACCTATTCGCGCGGGGCGGCGGTGGCGCAGTATCTTTTCGTGAACGGCCGCCCGGTGCGCGACCGGATGCTGGTGGGCGCGCTGCGTGCCGCCTACATGGACGTGCTGCCGCGCGACCGCCACGCGGTGGCCGCGCTTTACGTCGACTGCGATCCGCGGCTCGTGGACGTGAACGTGCATCCCGCCAAGACGGAGGTGCGCTTTCGCGACCCGGGCGTGGCCCGCGGGCTGATCGTCTCGGCGCTTCGCCATGCGCTGGCCGAGGCCGGGCACCGGGCGTCCACCACCGTGGCGGGGGCGGCGCTCGGCGCGGCGCGGCCCGAAGCGCCGGCCGCGCCCCGCTACCAGATGGACCGGCCCTCCGCCGGGGCGCGGGCCGCCTCCTACATGGCCCAGGCACCGGGCTTCGCCGAGATGGCGGACGACTGGAGCGCGCGGATCGACGCGCCGCAGGACGTGGCCGAGGACGCGCCAACCGCGCAGGCGGCGCCCGCGGAGCGGCTGCCGCTCGGCGCCGCGCGCGCGCAGCTTCACGAGACCTACATCGTCGCGCAGACGGAAGACGGCGTGGTGATCGTGGATCAGCACGCGGCGCATGAGCGGCTGGTCTACGAGCGGCTGAAGCGCCAGCTCGCCGAGGCGGATGTCGCGTCGCAGGCCCTGCTCATTCCCGAGATCGTGTCGCTGGCCGGCCCGGACCGGGCGCGCCTTCTGGACGCGGCGAAGGATCTGTCCCGTCTCGGGCTGGCGCTCGAGCCTTTCGGCGGCGACGCCATCGCGGTGCGCGCGACCCCGGCCGCGCTGGGCGCGGTGGATGCGCGCGCGCTCGTGCGCGACGTGGCCGACGAGCTGGCCGACGAGGGCGAAAGCCAGGCGGTCGAGACGCGGCTGCTCTCGGTGCTGAGCCGCGCCGCCTGCCACGGCTCCATCCGTGCGGGACGGCGGATGCGGGCCGAGGAGATGAACGCCCTGCTGCGCGAGATGGAGGCGACGCCGCTTTCGGGCCAGTGCAACCACGGGCGGCCCACTTACGTCGAGTTGAAGCTTGCCGACATCGAGCGGCTTTTCGGACGGCGATGATCGAGCTCGGCGACCGCGCCGTGGCGCTTGACGACCCCCTCGCCCTCGCGCTCATCGGCGGGGCGGCGCTTCTCCTGCTTGCCCTGTGGCTGCTGGTCGTGACCGCGCGCGCCGCGGGCCGGGCGGCGCGCACGGTTGAGCCGCTTCAACGGCAACTGGGCGCGCTCGGCCAGCGGGTGCGCGAACTGGGCGACGGGCAGCACCGGCTTTCGGGCGGGCTGACCCACGTCGCCGAAGCGCAGGCCCGCTCACAGACGGAGACGCTGCGCCTGATGGAAGAGCGCCTCGCGCAGGTGAACGAGCGGATCGGCGAGAGCCTCTCGGGCAGCGCGCGGCGCACCGCCCATTCGCTGGGCGAGCTTCAGGAGCGTCTGAAGACCATCGACCGCGCGCAGGAGAAGATCACCCAGCTTTCCGGCGATGTGCTCGGCCTGCAGGACATCCTGTCGAACAAGCAGACGCGCGGGGCGTTCGGTGAGATCCAGCTTTACGACATCCTCGCCAAGGCGTTGCCGCGCGACAGCTATTCGGTGCAGGGCAAGCTTGCCTCGGGCGCGCGCCCCGATGCGCTCGTGCACCTGCCGCACCCGCCCGGGCCCATCGTCATCGACAGCAAGTTCCCGCTCGAGGCGTACGAGGCGCTGCGGCGCGCGGAAACGCGCGAGGCGGCGCAGCGCGCGGCGCAAGCGTTCCGGCAGGCCGTACGCGCCCATGTCCGCACGATCGCGGAGAAATACATCGTCGAGGGCGAAACGGCCGACGGGGCGCTGATGTTCCTGCCGTCCGAGGCCGTCTACGCAGAGCTTCACGGCAACTTCCCGGACCTCGTGCGGGAGGGCTTCGCGGCGCATGTCTGGATCGTGTCGCCCACCACCTGCATGGCCACGCTCAACACCATGCGCGCGGTGTTGAAGGACGCGCGGCTGCGCGCCGAGGCCGCGCGCATCCGCCGGGAACTGTCGCTACTGGGGTCGGACATGGCCCGGCTCGGCCAGCGGGTGGAGAATCTCGACCGCCACTTCGGGCAGGCGGCGCGGGACGTGGCCGAGATCAAGCTGAGCGCGGAGAAGGCGGCCGCCCGGGCCCACCGGCTCGACCGGTTCGAGTTCGACGACCCGATCGATGAGGCGGCGGCTGGACCGCCGTCCCCCGATGCGGCGGAGTGAGCGGCCCGCCGCCCGGGATCAGATTTGCAGGAAGGGCTGGGCGAGCCGCGGCACGAGGCCCGAGAACCGCAAGGGGGCGTCGGTGACCGCGAGGCAGATGCAATCCTCGCCCTCTTCGGCGACGGGGCTGTGGTGCAGCTTCTCGTCGGCGATCTCGACGTCGCCCGGCCCGAAGCGATCGGTCTTGTCACTGAATGCGCCGCGCAGGACGAGAGTGACCTCGGCACCGCTGTGCCCGTGATCCGGAACCGCCATGCCTGCGGGGATGTAGAGAAGACGCGCGCGCGCCTCGCCGGTCATGGGCAGGAGGGCCTGCTTAACGCCGCGGCCGATGTTCTGCCAGCGCACGTCGTCGAGACCGCCGCCGACATAGACCCGAACGGGCGCGGGCAACGCCTCGCCGGGCGCGGCGGCCGGAACGGCCGCCTCGGCCGGTTCGGGAAGACCCGTCTCGATCAGGCGCAGCGTCGCGGCGAGGCTGTCCTCGTCGAGCGCCACCGCGTCCTCGTTTTCGAGCACGGCGCCACCCAGGGTTTCGTAGCTCTCGGCCTCGGCACGGCAGGCGTCGCACAGGGACAGGTGCGACGCCACCACGAGATCGAAGGCCTCGGGCAGGGCGCCGGCGGCGTAAGCCATCAGCAGTTGCGGACTCAGGTGATGCTTGATCTTGGCAGTCATCGGCATGGTCACTTCATTTCGTGGCGCAGGCGCTCCAGCGCCAGGCGAATTCTCGATTTTATGGTGCCGAGCGGCAGGCCCGTCTCGGCGGCGATCTCGGTGTGACTGAGTTCCCCGAAATACGCGCGCTCGATCAGGTATCTCTGCTTGTCCGGCAGCGCGCGCAGCGCCTCGGCCAGGCGGTCCGTCTCCTGCTGAAGCGTCACCACCTCTTCCTGGTCGGGGTCCGCCTCGGGCCCCCAGGGAAGATCCTCGGGCTCGGGGCGGCGCTGGCGGCGCAGCGCGTCGATACGGCGGTTGCGCGCGATCGTGAACACCCAGGTGGCGACGCTGGCGCGGGCCGGGTCGAACTGGTGCGCCTTCTGCCAGAGCGTCGCCATCACTTCCTGCGTGCATTCCTCGGCAAGGCCGGCATCCGCGCCCGATCGGATCAGAAACGCCTTCACGCGCGGAGCGAAATGTCCGAAAAGCTCGGCGAAGGCGCCCTGATCGCGCGTGTCCCGGATGCGATGGACATGCGCGGTCCAGTCACAGGCGGCATCGCTCTTGGCGTCTCCCGCACCCGTCACGATCGCGGCCCGCGCTGCATCGGCGCGCCCGCCCGGACAGCTGGAAAGCACAGGCGCCGGAGGCGGCGTGAATGCGTGGTCGAGTGTGTCGACATCCGTAAACATACCTTTATTACGGGTCGCCGAAAGCGGTGGATCACCCGGGCCGAAAGATTCCTTGTCATCGGCCCGGCCAAGATCACCGTAATGAAGTGCACAAGACAACCCAAGAGACGGAGTCCGCCCCTCATGCCATTCGAGCAGCCCCCCACCACCCCCCGCAGGATCGCCGTGATCGGCGGAGGCATTTCCGGCATGGGCGCGGCGCATTACCTGGCGGACGCGCACCGCGTGACGCTCTTCGAGGCGGAGCCGCGGCTGGGGGGCCATGCGCGCACGGTGCTCGCGGGCAAGCACGGCGACCAGCCGGTGGACATGGGCTTCATCGTCTTCAACAACGCCAATTACCCGCTTCTCACCCGGCTGTTCGACGAGCTCGACGTCCCCGTGACGGAAAGCCGCATGAGCTTCGGTGTCTCGATCGACGGGGGGCGCTTCGAGTACGGTCTTTCCAGCCTCGGGTCGGTTTTCGCGCAGCGCCGCAATCTCGCAGACCCGCGCTACTGGCGGCTCATCCGCGACGTGCTGCGCTTCAACGCGCGGGGGTACGACACCGCGCAGGAGGCCGGGCTGACCGTGGGCGGCCTGCTCGACCGGCTGCGCTCGGGCCGCTGGTTCCGCGACTACTACCTGCTGCCCTTCTCGGGCGCGATCTGGTCGGTGCCCAAGGCGCAGATACTGGAATTCCCGGCCCGCGCGATGCTGGAATTCTTCCGCAACCACCACCTGCTCGGGATCACCGGACAGCACCAGTGGTACACCGTGGCCGGCGGCTCGATCGAGTATGTCCGCCGCCTCGAGGCGGCGCTCGGCGGCCAGGGAGTGGACATCCGCAAGGGCTGCGCGGTGCGTTCCGTGCGCCGGGATGCCGGCGGCGTGGAGGTGGCGGTGCCCGGCGGCCCGCCCGAGCGGTTCGACGAAGTGGTGTTCGCCACCCATTCGGACCAGGCGATGCGGCTTCTGTCGGATCCGACCGCCGAGGAGCGCGCCACGGTCGGGCGCATCGGCTACCAGCCCAACCGCGTGGTGCTGCATTCCGACACCGGCGTGATGCCGCGCCGGCGGCTCGCCTGGTCGTCGTGGAACTACACCGAGGACCCTGGCGGGCCGCAGGGGCGGATCCGGGTGAGCTACTGGATGAACTCGCTTCAGCCGATCCCCGAGGACGATCCGCTTTTCGTGACGCTGAACGACGCGCGCCCCATCCGCGAAGAGCTCATCCACGAAGAGACCACCTTCGCGCACCCGGTCTACGACACCGCGGCGCTCGAGGCGCAGGCGCGGTTGCCCGAACTCCAGGGCGCCAACGGGACATGGTTCTGCGGCGCCTGGGTCAAGAACGGGTTCCACGAGGACGGCCTGTCGAGCGCCCATGACGTGGCGCGGACAATCCTTGCCCGCGACGCCGGGATCGCGGCGGCGTGACCGCGCGGATCGAGCATATCGCCGGGCAGACCTTCCACGGGCGGAAGGGCGAGGTCCGCAACGCGTTCCGCTACGGCGTGGATTACCTTCTGCTCGACGCGGAGGCAGAGGTTGCCGCGCCGCGGCTCTTTTCCCGCAACGCGCGGAACCTCGTCTCGCTCTGGGACGTGGATCACGGCGGGGCGCGGGGCGCGGGGCGCGGGGCGGCCTGGGTGCGCGACGTGCTTGCCGCCCACGGGCTCGATCTGCCGGGACCGGTGCTGCTGCTCGCGCAGCCGCGGGTACTGGGCCACGTCTTCAACCCGGTCAGCTTCTGGCTGTGCCATGACGCGGAGGCGCGGCTTTGCGCGGTGATCGCGGAGGTCAACAACACCTTCGGCGACCGTCACTCCTATCTCGTGCATCACGACGACCTGCGCCCGATCGCGGCCGAGGACCGGCTGACCTCGCGCAAGATCTTCCACGTCTCGCCGTTCCAGCCGGTGGAGGGCGACTACACTTTCCGCTTCGACATAACCCGCGAGCGTGTCGGCGTGTGGATCGACTACCTGCGGGAGGATGGCGGCCTTCTGGCGACGTTGACGGGGCATCGCCGCCCGCTGACCACCCGCCGGCTTCTCGGTACCGGTCTGCGCCGGCCCTTCGGCTCGCGGCGGGTGCTCGCGCTCATTCACTGGCAGGCGCTGAAGCTGTGGTGGAAGGGCGCACGCTTCCATTCCCGCCCCGAGCCGCCGGAGGCCGAGATCACCCGATGACCCAGCGCCTCCCGGCCTATGGCCTGTTCGCCGCGATGCTCGCGTCGGCCGGGCTTCCGCTCTATATCCACGCGCCGAAGGTCTATGTGGACGAATACGGCGTGAGCCTTGCGGCGCTGGGCGCGGTGCTCTTCGGTCTGCGCCTTCTGGACGTGGTGCAGGATCCGCTGCTCGGCCGGCTCGTCGCGATGCTGCGGGGCCGCCGGCGGATCGCCGTCGCGGCAGGCGTCGCCATCATCGGCGCGGCGATGGTCGGGCTTTTCGGCGTGACGCCGCCGGTGGCCCCGCTTCTGTGGTTCGCGCTGATGCTGACATTCGTCTTCTCCGCGTTCAGCTTCCTGACCATCGCCTTCTACGCGCAAGGCGTGACCAAGGCGGACGACCTCGGACAGGGTGGGCATCTTCGCGTCGCGCGATGGCGCGAGACCGGCGCCCTTCTGGGCGTTTCCGCGGCGGCGGTGGCCCCCGCCGTGCTGGGATTCTCGGTCTTCGCCTGGGTTTTCGCCGCGCTGGCGCTGGCGGCGGGCCTTTCGATGCGGCGCGAATGGCGCGGCCCGGCCGGCGACGCGCTGGGCGGGGGCGGATTCGGACCCGTGCTGGCCGACCCGGGCGCGCGCCGGCTGCTGCTTGTCGCGCTCGCGAACGCGACGCCCGTGGCGGTGACATCCACGCTCTTCCTGTTCTTCGTCGAAAGCCGCCTTCAGGCGCCGGGCTACGAGGGGCCGTTGCTGCTGCTGTTTTTCATGGCCGCGGCCGGGGCGGCGCCCGCCTGGGGCGTGGCGGCCGACCGTTACGGGGCGCGGCGCGTGCTTCTTGGCGCGATGTCGCTGTCGGTCCTGGGCTTCATCTTCGCGCTCGGGCTCGGCGCGGGGGACTGGCCGGCCTTCGCGGTGATCTGCGTGATCACCGGCGCGGCGCTCGGCGCCGACATGGTGGTGCTGCCCGCGCTCTTCGCGAGCCGTCTCGCGGTGGTCGCGCCCGGGGCGGCGGAGGGCTTCGGGCTGTGGTCCTTCGTGTCGAAGGCCACGCTGGCGATCGCGGCGGTCTCGCTTCTGCCCGCGCTCGAGGCCGCGGGTTTCGAGGCCGGCACCGAGAACGACGAAACCGCCCTCTGGACGCTGACCTTCCTCTACGCGGGCGTACCTTGCGTGCTGAAACTCCTGGCCATGGGGTTGCTCGTCACCGCGCCCCTCGACGAGAAGTGAGGCGATGAATGTCCGCCCGAACGCCGTGACCGGCACGGACGGACACGCCCGCGCCGGCATCGTGGATGTTGTGGACGCGCAGCCGGGCTGGCACAAATGCGAGACGGGCACGCGACGCGGCAGCACCCGTCCGCCCGCGGCAAGCATCCGGGCGCGCGCCGCCGCTGCGGCCCGGCGGGTCCGCGCGGCGGACGGCAAAGACGCGGACGCGGTCGGCAGCCGCTGGGCCGTTCGGGCGGAACCGGCGACTACTCATGGAAAGGAGACGGCGTGAAGGACTGGACTGGTAAACGCTACTGGCTGATCGGGGCGAGCGAAGGGCTCGGTGAGGCGCTCGCGCGCAAGATGAGCGCGGCGGGCGTGGAACTCATCCTGTCCGCGCGCAGCGCAGAAAAGCTCGAGGCGCTGGCCGAGGACCTGCCGGGCCGCGCCTCGGCCGTGCCGGTGGACGTGACCGATCGCGAAAGCCTCGAGCGCGCGGCGGCCGAGATCGGAGAGATCGACGGGATGGTGTTCCTCGCCGGGGTCTACTGGCCGATGCCGTCGCAGGAGTGGAAGCCCGAGCAGGTCGAGGCCATGGCCGACGTGAACTTCACCGGCGCGGTGCGCGCGGTGGGCGCGGTGCTGCCGGCGATGGTGGCGCGCGATCGGGGCCACATCGTGCTGACCGGCAGCCTCTCGGGGTTCCGCGGTCTGCCCAGCGCCATCGGCTACGCCGCTTCGAAGGCCGGCGTCATGGCGCTGGCCGAAAGCATGCATTGCGACCTGCGAAAGACGGGCGTCGAGGTGCAACTCGTCAACCCGGGTTTCGTGCGCACGCGGCTCACCGACAAGAACGAGTTCCACATGCCCTTCCTGATGGAACCCGAGCACGCGGCGCGGGAGATCTTCGAGCACATGAGCGCGGGCGGCTTCGCGCGCAACTTTCCCACGCTCTTCTCGCTTCTGTTCCGGGGAAGCCTCTTTCTGCCGGACTGGCTTTACTACCGTGTCTTCTCATAGCATGAGCGGCTTCGCGGCAGCCGCCGCCCAGCCGGAAGGAGAGAAAGGATGCTGAGCATTTCGTCGCGCAAGGTCGCGCAGGTCGTGCTGATGGACCGCGAGCTCGGGCGGGCCGAGGCGGAGCTGCGCGCCTTCATCGACAACCTGCCCGAGGACGAGAAATACGAACTCGTGGCGGTGATGTGGATCGGCCGGGGCGCCTTCGACGCCGAGGAGCTCGGGGAAGCGGTCCGCACCGCCGAGGCGGAGGCGTCGACGCCCACCGCCGACTACCTCATCGGCACGCCGCATCTGTCCGATCACCTCGAGGCGGGCATGGAGGCGCTGGGCCTGCCGCTCGCCGACGACGAGGACGATCTTCTCGGGCACAGCTAGGCGCGGCGCGCCCTCAGCGAAGGAAGTCCACCACCTCGAGGTGCTGGGCCAGCCGGTCGATCTCCTCCAGCCAGCGCGCGACGAGGCGCGGATCCGAAGGTGCGGCGGAAACGCCCGCGGGAATCTCACGCGCGAGAACGGACTCGACCGCCTGCGCGACGGTCCGGCTGACCAGACGGCCCATGGCGGTGCCGCGCGCGTCGCCCCAGGCATCCATCACGTAGGTCTTGTGCCAGACGGGCGCGCCCGCCTTTTCGGCCAGCAGCGAGACGCAGAGCACGACCCTGTCGGCCTCGCCCTCGTCATAGGCATTCTCGGCCCAGAGCCGTTCGGAGAGATCGCGGAGGATCGTCTCTCCCTCCTCGCCCTCGGGCAGGGTCTCGATCGTGCGGAAGATGTCGGCCCAGGCGTCCGACCAGCCTTCGAGCCGGAGCGTGCCGCGCACGAATTCCTTCACCTTCCAGCGCGGCTCGAAGCCGTATTCCTCCATGAAGGGCAGCGAGTCGCGGTTGGGATAGACCTCGAAGCTCTCGGGGCGCGGCAACGGTGCGTCGTAGCGGCGGATCGCGTCCCAGGGCCGGGTCACGCGAAGCTCGCTGAAGTCGCGGATCGAGCGCGAGGGCGAGCGGAGCGCCTTCAGCACCCCGAGGGGCGACCAGCTGAACTTGTAGCGGAAGGCGTTGGCCTGCTTCGGGATGCCGCCGCAATAGGACAGGAAGGAGAGCGTGTTCTCCGGGTCGAAGGCCGGCGAGGCGCGGTACTCGGCCACGAGGTGATGCGCCATCAGGTGGTCGATGCCTGGGTCGAGCCCGACCTCGTTCACGAGCGCCACGCCCGCCGCCCGCGCCTTGCTGTCGAGCGTGCGCATCTCCGGCGAGATGTAGGAGGAGGAGACGAAGCCCGCCCCGGCCGCGATCGCGCGCTCGGCCAGCGGCACGTGCCAGTCGCCCGGCAGCATGGACACCACCACATCGCCCGGTTCCAGCGCCGCCGCGAGCGCGTCGATGTCGAAGGCCGAGATCCGGTCGGTCAGGTCGCCCACCGCGGCCTGCGCCTTTTCCGCCGTGCGGTTCCAGACATGGACGTCGTGGCCCGCCTCGATCAGCCGCCTGAGCCCGGGCACCGCCGAAAGCCCCGTTCCGCACCAGTGGATCGTCATGCCTGCACCTCCCTCACATGCCTGTCGAATTCCGCCCGCGCCCGGCCCCAGACGCCACTCTCCAGCTTGTCGAGCGCCCGGAGCGAGGGCAAGAGCTGCGCCGCGAAGTCCTCCGAGGACTCCCGCGGCAGGAGCGAGGGCAGGTTGTCGATGGCCATGACGTCGAGCGGCGGCGCGTCGTGCACGCGCACCACCGGCGCGGCCCAGTTCGTGGCCGCGTCGTAAAGCGGGATCGGGTTGTAGTCGCTGTCGGGATCGCAGGCGATATCGCCGATCACCCGCAGTTCGCGCCCCGTATCGCGCGCGTCGGGCCCCACGAAGACGGGCGTGCCCGGCCGCGCGAGGATGCAGTTGAAGAAGAGCGTGTGCCCGAGGATCTCGGGGAAGGGGCCGCCATGGGCCGTCTCTTCCATGTCCCAGCGCGTGGGCGCGATGCCCATCGCCTCGCAGAGGTCGGCCGCGCCCGTGCCGACGCGCCCCTTCGCGCCGATCACGATGGCCGAGGGCGCGTCGAGGCCCGCCATGTCCTGCCCCAGCTCGTCCAGAAGCGCGGCCGTGTCGTCGCGGGGCGCAACCGGCGGGCAGAGACCGCCACGGGCCTGCGCGGCCCAGGCCGTGAGGCTGACCGCCGCGCCGGCGTAGCCCGCCCAGTACCCGAAGGCCGCCACCCGGCGCCCCGCCTCGTCCACGAGATATTCGAGGTCGTAGAGCGCCCCGCCCCCCGCCGCGAAGCGCGCGAGCAGCCGTTGCCCCGCGTGCTGTCCCTTGAAGGCGTGGCCGAACATGATGTGGCGGTGCACGAGCGGCGTGCCGTCCTCCGGCAGCTCCTTCAGGCCGAAGATCAGCGCGTCGCGCGGCGCCTCCCGCCAGCTTCCGGCCTCGGCCAGCCCGCAGCCGGCGGCGGCGTAGTCGGCGGCCGGGATCACGCGGGTCGCGCTGTCCTCCACCGTCACCCGGATGCCCCGCCGAAGAAGATCGGCCGCGCCGGCGGGCGTGATGCCGACCCGTCGCTCGTTCGGCCGCGCCTCGGCCCTGACCCAGAGATGCGCCATGCCGCCTCCGTCAGTAATGGGTGCGCGCGTGGGCGCGGTCGGGCCGGTCGAGATGCGGCACGGCGTTGAAGCCGGAAAGGATCGTGCCGTGGTCGGTCACGAGGATCCGGTGGACCGAACTGTTGAGGATCGGCATCAGGATCCGCGCGAAGCTCTTCGGGTCGAGGCCGAGAAGGCTGCGCACGATCATGCCGATCACCCCGCCCGAGGTCACGCAGAGCACCCGGCGGCCGGGCTGCGCGGCCTCGTGCAGGATGTCGGTGACGCGAAGCTCGAACTCGCTGAAGGTCTCGTTGCCCATGATCTCTGCGTCGTGCCAGGCCTGCATGACCTCGGTGATGTGGGCGGCGAACTCCTCGTCGCTGCGCGGCATCGGCGTGCCGCGGTGCTGCCGCAGCGCGTCGCCGAGGTTGAAATAGTCCATCTCGTTGAGGCGCGGATCCGCCTCGGGGGCGGGGCCGAGCTCTCCCATGGCCGTGTGGGTCTCGCGGTGGCGGCGCAGCGTGCCGGTGAGCACCGCGTCGAAGGTCTCGCCGGTTTCGCGCATGTGGTTGCCGAGCCATTGGCTCTGCTGGTGGCCGAGCGGCGACAACCGGTCGTAGGACGCCTCGTCCGCCGCTGCCGAATTCGCCTGGCCATGCCGAATCAGGATGATCTCGCCCATGAAGGTCCCGCCTTGTTCCGGCGACAGCGCCTAGCCGATTTCGCGGGGCTTGCCAAACCGTTGCGCGAAAGCGCCGCGCGGCCGCGCATGGGCTCAGCCCCACTGCACCTCGCCGAGGAAGATGTAGCCCGCGCCGTAGACCGTCTTGATCAGGCGCGGGTTGCGCGGATCCTCGCGCAGCTTGGTGCGCAGCCGCGAGATGCGGACATCCATCGCGCGGTCGAAGCTTTCGCCGGCCGCGCCGCCGAGCGCCTCCTGCATGTGCCCGCGCGAAATGAGCCGGCGCGGGCTTTCGAGGAAAAGCCGCAGCACCTCGCCCTCGGCATGGCTGAAGGGGGTTTCCGTCCCGGCGTCGTCCTCGAGCGTGTACCGGTCGAAATGCGCGGTCCAGCCCTCGAAGCGCGCCGTCTCCGATGCGGCGGGCGCGGGCGCGCGCTTGCGCAGCCGCGCGCGGATCCGGGCGACCACCTCGGTCGGGTCGAAAGGCTTTATGATGTAGTCGTCGGCGCCGAGTTCCAGCCCGGTGACCCGGTCCTGCACCTGCGCGCGGCCCGAGATGATGATGACCGCCGCCCCGCTTTGCAGCGCGAGCCGGTGCACGAGCGTCAGCCCGTCGCGGTCGGGCAGGCCGAGATCGACGAGGCAGACATCCGGCACGGACTGGCGCAGCGCGGCCTCGAATTCGGTGGCCCGGGCGAAGCTCATGGTGCGGAACCCCGCCTCCTCCAGCGCGGTGGCGAGCATGGCGCGGATCGCCGGCTCGTCGTCGAGGATGGTGACGAGCGGCGCGCTCATGCCGCGGCCTGGGGGCCGAGCGCGGCGGCGAGCGTCTCCACCCCGAAGGGCTTGGCCAGCACCGGCGCGAGCGACAGCGCCTCGCGGTGGCGGGGATCCTCGGGCGGCAGCGAGGTCATCAGCCAGATCGGCGGGCCGTCGGGGCCGAGCGCGCGGGCGAGGTCGAGGCCCGTCTCGGCACCGGCGAGCGAGATGTCGGAAAGCACCGCGCCGATTTCCGGCAGGCCGTCGAGAAGCGCGCGCGCCTCCGCCACGGAGGCCGCTTCTGCGACCGCGTGGCCAAGTCCCGTCAGCATGGCGCGGAGCGACGCGCGCAGATCGGCGCTGTCCTCCACCAGCAGCACGAGCCGGCCATCGCCCAGCGTCGGCGCGGGCCGAAGCGGAAGCCGCAGCGCCACCCGCGCCCCGGAGAGGGTGTTGCCGAGCGTCACGCGCCCGCCGGCGAGCTTCGCCATGTCGTAGACCATCGCGAGGCCGAGGCCGGACCCCTCGCCGCCCTTGGTGGTATAGAACGGTTCCAGCGCGCGGGCGAGCGCCGCATCGGAAAAGCCCGGGCCCGTGTCGCTGACGCTGAATTCGGCCCAGGTGGCCTGCACCTCCTCCAGCACGACCGAGATGCGCCCGGCGCCGCCGCAGGCGTCGCGCGCATTCAGGATGAGGTTGAGGAGCGCGTCCTGAACGAGCCCGGCGTCGAGCAGGATCCGGCGCCCCTCCAGCCCGTTCACCACCGAGAGCGCGACGCCGTCGGGCAGCGCGGCGCGCGCCAGCGTCGCGAGATCGCCGAGGAAGGCGGACGTGTCGCACGGCCGTGGGCGCCAGTCCCGCGCGCCGGTCAGATCGGCCAGCCGGTCGAGCAGCGTGCCGCCCCGGTGCGCCGCGGAAAGCGTCGCCTCCACCAGCGCGCGCGCGTCCGTGTCGAGCGGCCGCCGCGCGAGCTGGGCCTGGCTGCCGAGGATGATGGTGAGCAGGTTCGCGAAATCATGCGCGAGCCCCGAGGTGAGCCGCGCCGCCATCTCCCGGCGCCTCGTCTGCTGGAGCGTGGCGCGCGCCTGGGTCTCCTCGGTCACGTCCATCGAAAGGATGTAGACGCCCGCGATCCCGTCCGCGCGCCGGTCCGGCGTGAAGGCCGCGCGGATGCGGCGCTGGCTGATCTCGTCGGTGAACTCGAAGACGCTTTCGCGCCCCTCGAAGGCGGCGTCGAGGCGCGGGCGGATCCGGGCATGGGCCTGAAGCCCCAGAACCTCGGCGATGGGCCGGCCCACGATGTCGCGCGGGCGGCCCGGCATGACCGAGGACAGCCGCCGGTTCGAGTAGGTGTAACGCCGCTCGCCGTCCACATGGGCGATGTGCGCCGGCATCATCTCGGCGGTCAGGCGCGTGCGCGCCTCCATCTCGGTGAGCTGGCGCGTCGCCTCCTCGAGCGCGGCGTTCGTGGCGGCGAGTTGCCGGTTCGTGGCGGCGAGTTCCTCGGAATGGGCGATCAGCCGGTCCGACAGCTCGGCCGAGCGCGCGCGCAGAAGCGCCTCGTGCTGCTTGGCCGGCGTTATGTCCGTGTAGACGGTGACCCAGCCGCCCTGGGGCAGCGGCGCGCCCTCGACGCTGATGGTGCGCCCGTTGGCGCGGGTACGCTCCATGTAATGCGGCTCGAAGGCGCGGGCGATGTCGACGCGGTCGCGCACCGCCTGCTCCACGTCCTCGACGGGTCCGTATTCGCCGCGCGTCACGAGGTGGCGGATCGTGTCCTCGAAGCGCGCCCCCGGCTCCACCAGCCATCGCGGCAGGTCGAACATCTCCTGGAAGCGGCGGTTGCAGGCCGCAAGGCGCAGATCGCTGTCGTAGATCGACAGCGCCTGCTGGATCAGGTTGAGCCCCGCCATCATCAGGGCCTCGGTGCCGCGCGCGTGCTCGGCCATCGGCGTCCTCTCCTCCCGGATGGAATGGCTAGCACCGGACGCATCGGGCGCAAAGGGCCTCCGCAGCGGGCCTGTTACAATTTGCAAGGATTTCGACATTTTCCCGAAAAGGTTGACGCCGAGCCTTTCCCACGGGTCAGATATGACCTCGTCGCTTGGGAGGGCGGCGCCCCGGAGACGACCCCGGGACTGGGAGGAGACATCTTGGCGACGACACCAGCGGGCGCGGCGGATCTTCGGTCGATCCCGGCGCTACTAGAGCGGAATGTGCGCGCGTTCGGCGACGCCCCGGCCTACCGGGAGAAGGAATTCGGCATCTGGCAGGGCTGGAGCTGGGCCGAGGCCGCGCGCGAGATCGACGCGTTCGCCCTCGGGCTTCTCAACCTTGGCGTGGCGGAGGGAGATTTCGTCGCCGTCATCGGGCGCAACAGGCCCTATCTCTACTGGGCGATGGTGGCGGCGCAGTCGGTGGGCGCGGTGCCCGTGCCGCTTTACCAGGACGCCGTCGCCGAGGAGATGGCCTATGTGATGGGGCATTGCGGCGCGCGCTTCGCCGTCGTCGCCGACCAGGAGCAGGTCGACAAGCTCATCGAGGTGCAGGAGCGCCTGCACCAGCTCGAGCACATCATCTACATCGATCCGCGCGGGCTTCGGAAATACGACCATTCGCGGCTGCACCAGTTCAGCCACGTTCAGGATCAGGGCCGCGCCGCGGAAGAGGAGTTCGCGCCGGAGCTGGAGCGGCGCCGCGCGCGGCTGACCTACGACGACATCTGCGTGATGCTCTACACCTCGGGCACCACGGGAAAGCCCAAGGGCGTCGTGCTTTCGAACCGCAACATCATCGAGACGGCGAAGGCCTCCGCCGAGTTCGACGCCCTGACACGGCAGGAGGAGGTGCTGGCCTACCTGCCGATGGCCTGGGTGGGCGACTTCATCTTTTCGATCGGGCAGGCCTACTGGGCGGGGTTCTGCGTGAACTGCCCCGAAAGCCCCGACACGATGATGACCGACCTCCGCGAGATCGGCCCGACCTACTATTTCGCCCCGCCGCGCATCTTCGAGACGCAGCTGACCACCGTGATGATCCGGATGGAGGACGCGGGGAAGATCAAGAAGCGGATCTTCGACGCCTTCATGGCGCACGCCCGCCGGGTGGGGCCGGCGATCCTCGACGGCAAGCCCGTGGGCGGCTGGGACCGGTTCCGCTACTGGCTCGGCAACATCCTCGTCTACGGGCCGCTCAAGAACGTGCTGGGCCTGTCGCGCATCCGCGTGGGCTACACGGCCGGAGAGGCGATCGGGCCGGAGATCTTCGACTTCTACCGCTCCCTCGGGATCAACCTGAAACAGCTCTACGGCCAGACGGAAGCGTCGGTCTTCATCACCCAGCAGCCCGACGGCGAGGTACGCTCGGACACCGTCGGCGTGCCCTCCCCGGGCGTGGAGGTCGAGGTGCGCGAGAACGGCGAGGTCTATTACCGCAGCCCGGGTGTCTTCGTCGAGTACTACAAGAACCCCGAATCCACCGCCGACACGAAGGATCCGGACGGCTGGGTGGCCACGGGCGACGCGGGCTTCTTCGAGCCCGATACCGGGCACCTGCGCATCATCGACCGCGCGAAGGACGTGGCCAAGATGGCGGACGGGAGCCTCTTCGCGCCGAAATACGTCGAGAACAAGCTCAAGTTCTACCCCAACATTCTGGAGGCCGTGGTGTTCGGGGCGGGCCGCGACCGCTGCTGCGCCTTCGTCAACATCGACCTCAGCGCCGTCGGCAACTGGGCGGAGCGCAACAACATCGCCTACGCCTCCTACCAGGAGCTGGCGGGCCACCCGCGGGTGCTGGAGATGATCCAGAACCACGTCGAGGAGACCAACCGCTCCATCGCCGAGGACGAGATGCTGTCGGCCTGCCAGGTTCACCGCTTCCTCGTGCTGCACAAGGAACTCGACGCCGACGACGGGGAGCTGACCCGCACCCGCAAGGTGCGCCGCAAGATCATCGGCGAGAAGTTCGACGACCTCGTGACCGCGCTCTACGACGGCTCGGAGAGCGTCTACACCGAGACGGAAGTCACTTACGAGGACGGCCGCAAGGGCAAGATCAAGGCGACGCTGGAGATCCGCGACGCGGAGGTCGTGCCGGTGCGCACGCCACGGAAGGAGGCCGCGGAATGAGCGCCGATCCCGTCGTCAGCCGCGACGATCTTGCCGAAACGGTGCATGAAAGCACCCATGAGGGCGGCGCGCACCGCGACGCGGGCCATGTCACCGCCGATGGCCGCACGATCGGCGGCGTGGTGATGGAGATGAAGAACATCACCCTGCGTTTCGGCGGCGTCACCGCGATCAGGGACATCTCCTTCGACATCCGCGAGGGCGAGATCCGCGCGATCATCGGGCCGAACGGCGCGGGAAAGTCCTCGATGCTGAACGTCATCTCGGGCTTCTACTTGCCGCAGGAGGGCGAGGTCTGGTTCCGCGGCGAGAAGCGCCCGTGGATGCGGCCCTACCAGGTCGCGCGGCAGGGCATCGCGCGCACCTTCCAGAACATCGCGCTCTTCGAGGGGATGAGCGTCCTCGACAACGTGATGACCGGGCGGCTGACGCAGATGCGCACGGGGATCTTCGCGCAGGCGCTCTGGAAGGGCGCGGCCGAGCGCGAGGAGGTGGAAAACCGCGAGAACGCGGAACGGATCATCGACTTTCTCGAGATCCAGCACATCCGCAAGACGCCCGTCGGACGTTTGCCCTACGGGCTGAAGAAGCGGGTGGAACTGGCCCGCGCGCTCGCGGCCGAGCCGGCGCTGCTGCTGCTGGACGAACCGATGGCGGGCATGAACGTCGAGGAGAAGGAGGACATGAGCCGCTTCATCCTGGACGTGAACGACGAGTTCGGCACCACCATCGCCCTGATCGAGCATGACATGGGCGTGGTCATGGACCTCTCGGACCGGGTGGTGGTGATGGATTACGGCAAGAAGATCGGCGACGGGACGCCCGACGAGGTGCGCAACAACCAGGAGGTGATCGATGCCTATCTGGGGGTGGCCCATGACTGAGCGACGGACGGACGGCGCTCGGCTTCGCCATCGCCCCGCCCGCCGTCCCGCGGGCGTGGCGCGCGGTGCGTCGGGAACGGCAAGGGAGGCGAGCGATGCCTGAACAGTTCTTCTGGGGCATCGAGGTCGTGCTGAACGGCCTGATGGCCGGCGTGCTCTACGCGCTCGTCGCGCTGGGCTTCGTGTTGATCTTCAAGGCGAGCGGGATATTCAATTACAGCCAGGGGGTGCTGGCGCTCTTCGCGGCGCTGACGCTGGTCGGCATCATGGACGGGCAGGTGCCCTTCTCGCATCTCATCAACGCCGTCTTCGGAACCGAGATCCACCATTTCGGCTGGCACCTTCCGGCGCTGGCCGCGATCCTGCTGACCGCGCTCGTCATGGTGGGGCTGGCCTGGGCGGTGCAGCAGCTCATCTTCCGCCACCTCGTGGGGCAGGAACCGATCATCCTGTTCATGGCGACGATCGGCCTGGCCTATTTCCTCGAGGGGCTGGGCGACGTCATGTGGGGCGCCGACATCAAGAACCTCGACGTCGGGCTGCCGCAGGGCATCAACACCACGATCGACGAGATGACCTACACTTGGTTCGGCTACGGGTTCTTCATCGACAATCTCGACATCGCGGCCACGCTGATCGCCGCGGCGCTGGTCACGCTGCTGATCCTTTTCGCGCAATACACCAAGCAGGGCCGTGCCATGCGCGCCGTGGCCGACGATCACCAGGCCGCGCTTTCCGTCGGCATCTCGCTCAACTTCATCTGGGTCATGGTCTGGTCGCTGGCGGGCATCGTCGCGCTTGTGGCCGGCATCATGTGGGGCACGAAGATGGGCGTGCAGTTCTCGCTCTCGCTCATCGCGCTGAAGGCGCTGCCGGTGCTGATGCTGGGCGGCTTCACCTCGATCCCCGGCGCGATCGTCGGCGGCCTCATCATCGGCGTGGGCGAGAAGCTTTTCGAGTTCCTCATCGGCCCCATGGTCGGAGGCGCCACCGAGAACTGGTTTGCCTATGTGCTCGCGCTCGTCTTCCTCGTCTTCCGGCCGCAGGGCCTGTTCGGCGAGAAGATCATCGAGAGGGTCTGAGCCCGTGGGCAAGCTGATCGCCATCGCCAATGTCGTCGCCTGGTCGGGCTTCTGGGCCTTCGGCTACCTCGCCCTCGCCTCCGCGGGGGAGCTGTCGGGCGGGCAGATCGCCGTCGCGGCGCTGCTGGCCTTCGCCGGGCTTGCGACGGGCGTGACCTGCTGGCTCTGGCTCGCGCGGGCGGCGGAGGCCACGGGCTACGCGAAACCCTCGAAGCAGCTGACGCCGCAGGCGCGCGCCAGGGCACAGGAACAAGGAGAGGTTCGAGATGCTCTATCGTGAGGCGGGCGACTTCAAGACGAGCTACGTCGCCGACAGTCAGACCTTCCCGATCCGGTTCGATCGCTGGCGCTATTACGCGGTGCTGGCCGTGGCGTTCCTCGTCGTGCCGTTCGTCGTCAACGACTACTGGGCCAACGCCGTCCTGCTGCCGTTCCTGATCTACGCCATCGCGGCGATCGGGCTGAACATCCTGACGGGCTATTGCGGGCAGGTGAGCCTCGGCACCGGGGGCTTCATGGCGGTGGGGGCCTACGGCTGCTACAAGCTGATGACGGCCTTTCCCGACGTGTCGATCGTCCTTCACATCGTCCTCGCCGGGGGGATCACCGCGGCGGTGGGGGTGCTGTTCGGGCTGCCCTCGCTCAGGATCAAGGGCTTCTATCTGGCCGTCGCCACGCTCGCCGCGCAGTTCTTCCTCGTCTGGCTCTTCAACAAGGTGCCGTGGTTCTACAACTACTCCGCCTCCGGGCAGATCACCGCGCCGGAGCGCACGGTCTTCGGCGTGGCCGTCACGGGACCCGAGGCCCCGGCCTGGGCGGCCTATCTTCTGTGCCTCGTCTTCGTCACCGTGCTGGCGATCGTCGCGCGGAACCTGACCCGCGGCACGCAGGGCCGCAAATGGATGGCGATCCGCGACATGGACATCGCCGCCGAGATCATCGGGGTGAGCCCGCTGGCCGCCAAGCTGTCGGCCTTCGCCGTCTCGTCCTTCTTCATCGGCATCGCGGGCGCGCTCTTCTTCGCCGTCTACCTGGGCGCGGTCGAGGTGGGCGAGGCGTTCGGCATCCAGAAGTCGTTCCTGGTGCTCTTCATGATCATCATTGGCGGCCTCGGCTCGATCTTCGGAAGCTTCGCGGGCGCGGCCTTCCTGGTGCTGTTGCCGGTCTTCCTGAAGAACGTGCTGGTGGGCATGCTTGGCTGGCCGTCGGACCTTGCCGCGCATCTGGAACTCATCATCGTGGGCGGGCTCATCGTGCTCTTTCTGGTGGCCGAGCCGCATGGCCTCGCCCAGCTCTGGCGCCTCGCGAAGGAAAAGCTGAGGCTCTGGCCCTTCCCCTATTGAGGGGGCGGGCACGGCGGAAGAGGAGCCGCCGTCACTGAACGAAGATCGAAAGGGAGGAGAACCCCAATGAGAAAGACACTGACTGCCCTGGCGCTTGCCGCCAGCATGGCCGCCGGGCCGGCGCTCGCCGACCTGGTGTTCCCGGACCTGAGCTATCGCACCGGCCCCTACGCCGCGGGCGGCATCCCGTTCTCGGACGGCTACCGCGACTACTTCACCATGGTGAACGAGCGCGACGGCGGCATCGGCGGCGTGCCCGCCCGCGTGATCGAGTGCGAGACGGGCTACAACACGGAGAAGGGGGTCGAGTGCTACGAGGCCACGAAGGGCGAGGGCGCGCTGATCTACCAGCCGCTCTCGACCGGGATCACCTACCAGCTGATCCCCAAGGTCTCGGCCGACGGCATCCCGCTTCACACCATGGGCTACGGTCGCACCTCGGCGAAGAACGGCGAGGTGTTCGAGTGGGTGTTCAACTACCCCGCGAACTACTGGGACGCGGCCTCGGTGGCAATCAAGTACCTGCTGGACGAGAACGGCGGCGATCTTTCGGACAGCAAGATCACCCTGCTCTACCACAACTCCGCCTACGGCAAGGAGCCGATCCGCACGCTCGAAAGCCTGGCCGAGAAGCACGGCTACGAGCTCACGACCATCGCGGTGGACCACCCCGGCCAGGAACAGAAGAGCCAGTGGCTTCAGATCCGGCGCGAGCGGCCCGACTACGTGATCATGTGGGGCTGGGGCGTGATGAACCAGGTCGCGATCCAGGAGGCCGCCAACATCCGCTTCCCGATGGAGAACTTCATCGGCAACTGGTGGGCGGGCGCCGAGCATGACGTGACGCCCGCGGGCGCCGCCGCCGACGGCTACAAGTCGCTCAACATGAACCGGATCGCGGACTACCCGGTCTTCGCCGACATCCGCACCCACGTGATCGACAAGGGCCTCGCGGCCGGCGACGGATCCAACGTGGGCAAGGTGCTCTATACCCGCGGCATGTATGCGGCCATGCTCGCCGTCGAGGCGGCCAAGACCGCGCAGGAGATCCACGGCACCGACCAGATCGACGCGGCGATGATGCGCGACGGCATGGAAGCGCTGGAGATGACGGCCGCGAAGATGGAGGCGCTGGGCGCGCCCGGGATCGGGCCCGAGTTTGGCGTGACCTGCTCGAACCACGGCGGCTCCGGCGGCGGCATCGTGCAGCAGTGGGATGCCGAGGCCGGCGAGTGGAAGGCGCTCACCGACTACATCGCGCCCGACGACGAGATCCTGCAGCCCTTGATCGAGGAGGACTCCATGGCCTTCGCCGCGGAGAACGACATCGATCTGCGCTGCAACGAGAGCTGAACCGGCCGCCCCGGCCGCCCGCCTGCAAGGGCGGCCGGGCACCCGGTATCCAGGGAGCGAGGACCGGCCGGTCGGCACCGCCGCCCCGACCGGCCCCGAAACGAGAGAGGCGAGGATGCTCGACGCAGGCCGCACGGAGGAGGCGCTCCTCGAGGTCAACAACATCGAGGTGATCTACAACCACGTGATCCTCGTGCTGAAGGGCGTGAGCCTTTCCGTGCCGAAGGGCGGCATCGTCGCGCTTCTCGGCGGCAACGGGGCGGGCAAGACCACGACGCTCAAGGCGATCTCGAGCCTCTTGGCCTCCGAGCGCGGGGAGGTCACCAAGGGCTCCATCGTCTACCGCGGGGAACGCGTGCAGCATCTCGACCCCTCCGCGCTGGTGAAACGCGGCGTCATCCAGGTGATGGAGGGGCGCCACTGCTTCGAGCACCTCACGGTGGAGGAAAACCTGCTGACTGGCGCCTATACGCGCAGCGCGGGGGCCGCGGCGATCCAGCAGGATCTCGAGATGGTCTACGAGTACTTTCCCCGTCTGAAGCAGGTGCGCAAGAGCCAGGCGGGCTATACCTCGGGCGGCGAGCAGCAGATGACGGCGATCGGGCGCGCGCTGATGTCGCGCCCCGAGACGATCCTGCTGGACGAGCCGTCCATGGGCCTCGCGCCGCAGCTCGTCGAACAGATCTTCGGCATCGTGAAGTCGGTGAACGAGAACGAGGGCGTGACGTTTCTGCTGGCCGAGCAGAACACCAACGTGGCCCTGCGTTTCGCGCGCTACGGCTACATCCTGGAATCGGGCCGCGTGGTGATGGATGGCCCCGCCGACGAGTTGCGCGAGAACCCGGACGTGAAGGAATTCTACCTCGGCATGTCCGAGGAGGGGCGCAAGTCGTTCCGCGACGTGCGCTCCTACCGCCGTCGCAAGCGGTGGCTCTGAGCAAGGGAGACGGCGATGGACACGGCCCGCACAGGCACCCATTACGACGAGCTGGAAACCCGGAGCGCCGATGCCCGCGCGGCATGGATCGCCGGGGCGCTGCCCGCGCAGATGGCCCGCGCGAAGGCGCTTCCGGGCTATGCCGAGACGCTCGCGGAGGTGGATCCCGAGGCGATCACATCGGCCGAGGCGCTTTCCGCGCTGCCGGTGCTGCGCAAGGCGCGGCTGGGCCGCGCACAGGCCGGCGACCCGCCCTTTGGCGGCTACACGACCCGGCCGGCCTCGGGTTTCGCGCATGTGTTCCAGTCGCCCGGACCGATCTATGAGCCGGGCGGCGACGCGCATGACTGGTGGCGGATGGGCCGCTTCCTGCATGCCTGCGGCGTGGGCGCGGACGATATCGTGCAGAACTGCTTCGGCTATCACCTGACGCCCGCCGGCATGATCTTCGAGTCCGGTGCGCGGGCGGTTGGCGCGGCGGTGCTGCCTGCGGGCACCGGGCAGACGGAGCTTCAGGTGCGCGCCGCGGCGGATATCGGCAGCACGGCCTATGCCGGGACGCCCGATTATCTGAAGGTGATCCTCGACAAGGCCGACGAGATGGGCGAGCGGCTGAGGCTCACGAAGGCGGCTGTGGGGGGCGGCGCGCTCTTCCCGTCGCTGCGCCAGGAATACGCCGACAGGGGCATCGCCTGCCTGCAGTGCTATGCCACCGCCGATCTCGGCAACATCGCCTATGAGAGCGCGGCGATGGAGGGGATGATCCTCGACGAGCATGTCCTCGTGGAGATCGTGACCCCGGGCACCGGCGACCCGGTTCCGGCCGGCGAGGTGGGCGAGGTCGTCGTCACCACGCTCAACCCCGACTACCCGCTGATCCGCTTCGCGACCGGCGACCTTTCGGCGGTGATGCCGGGCGAAAGCCCTTGCGGCCGCACGAACACGCGCATCAAGGGCTGGATGGGCCGCGCCGATCAGACCACGAAGATCAAGGGCATGTTCGTGCGCCCCGAGCAGGTGGCCGCGCTGGTGGCGCGCCACGACGAGATCGCGAAGGCCCGCGTCATCGCCCGCCGCGAGGGAGAGATGGACGCGATGACCGTGCAGGTCGAGGCCGAGGGCGGCGACGCCGCCGCCTTCGAGGCGAGCGTCGCGGAACTTCTGAAGATGCGCGGCCAGGTCGAGGTGGTGCCGCCCGGCAGCCTGCCGCGCGACGGCCTCGTGATCGAGGACCGGCGCAAATACGACTGATCCGCGCCGCGCGCGGGGCTCAGCGCTGGAAGACGTAGCTGCCGGGTGCGGGCTCGATCGGGCGGAGCCCCTTGCCGGGCGCGCCCATCGGCGGGGGCGGGATCTCGACCCCGCTGCCCTGCTCGCGCAGGAAGCGCGCCCATTCCGGCCACCAGGAGCCGTCTTCCTTCACGGCGCATTCAAGCCAGGTGTCGGGGTCCATGTAGTGCGCGCCGGGGGCGCGGTGCCCGATCCGGTAATGCCGGTGCGGGTGACCGGGCTCCGACACGATACCGCCATTGTGGCCGCTCGAGGTCAGCACGAAGCGCATGTCGGTGTCGGTGAAGAGCTTCGCCTTGTAGACCGAGTGCCAGGGCGCGATGTGATCCTTCTCGGTGCCGACCACGAACATCGGCGCCGAGATGTCGCGCAGCGCGATCACCCGCTCCTCGACCGCGAAACGGCCTCCGGTCAGGCGGTTCTCCATGAAGAGCGCGCGCAGATACTCCGAATGCATGCGCGCCGGCATCCGGGTGGTGTCGCGGTTCCACACGAGGATGTCGGCGTCGGGCTCCTCCTGGCCCATGAGGTAGCGGCGCACCCAGCGCGTCCAGATCTGGTCCTCGGGGCGCAGCGCGCGGAATGCGCCGCTCATGTGATCGCTGTCCAGCGTGCCCTGGTCCCACATCATGTCCTCGAGGAAGGCGAGCTGGCTTTCGTCCACGAAAAGCATGATCTCGCCCGCCTCGGAGAAGTCGGTCTGCGCCGCGAGAAGGGTGATCGAGGCGAGGCGGTCGTCATGGTTGCGCGCCATGGTGGCCGCCGCGATGGAGAGGATCGTGCCGCCCAGGCAATAGCCGCAGGCATGGATGCGCTGCCCCTCGCAGATGGTCGAGACGGCGTCGATCGCCGCCATCACGCCAAGCCGGCGGTAATCGTCGAGCGACAGGTCCCGGTGCTCTGCCGTGGGGTTCACCCAGGAAATGGCGAAGACCGTGAAGCCCTGGCCCACGAGCCAGTTGATGAGCGAATTCTCCGGGCGCAGGTCGAGGATGTAGTATTTCATGATCCAGGCCGGCACGACGAGCACGGGCTCGGCCTGGACGGTCTCGATTTGAGGTGTGTACTGGATCAGCTCGAAGAGGTCGTTGCGGAAGACCACCTGGCCGGGCGTACAGGCGAGGGTTTCGCCCACGCGGTACTCCGAGTCCGGTTCGCTGGTCTCTCCGGTCAGCGCGTCGCCCATGTCGCGGGCGAGATGCCGCGCCCCGTCGAGGACGGCATGGCCCCGCGTCTCGCGCACGGTCTCCAGGATCTCCGGGTTCAGCCAGGGCATGTTCGAGGGCGAGACGGCGTCGAGCATCTGGCGCGCCATGAAGCCCGCGCGCTTCGCGCTCTGGGGCCGCGCGCCGCGGATCGGCTGGGTCGCGAGGTCCCACCAGTCATGCGCCGCAAGAAAGCCCTGCTGGTAGAGGCTGAAGGGGAACCGGCCCCAGTCGGCATGGCCGAAGCGGTGATCGTTGGAGCCCGGCTCGAACGGGGGTGACGCCTCGGCGTTCGTCGCGGCGGCGGCGAAGCCTGCGAGTTTCCACCAGTTCTGCTGGGCCCGCTCCACGAGTTCGAGCTGGCGGCCCGGCGCGCGGGCAAGATGCGTGGCCCAGTCCGCCCAGGCGGCCCAGGCCGCGTGCGGGGATATCCCGCCGGTCTGCCGCGCGAGGACCGCGCGGGTGGCGCGGTCGAGCGTCTCGTGGGGATGATCGAGCGCGCGGTGCGACGCGCGCGGCGCGGGAGATGGCGTCGGGTTGCGTGGCGCGTCGCTCGTGGGCGGCGGGGAAAATCGTTGGCGGGGTGCTTTGTCGTCGGGCATGGGGTCTTGTCGTGCTGGTTTCCGTCTTGGTGCCAGCCGAACATGCCAGTTTCATGACGCATCATCCAGAAGACGCGTCCGCGCACATGAAAACGGGCCGCGCCGGCTGGCGCGGCCCGGCGACCACCTGACGGCGGCCGGTGTTCTTTCAGCCCTGGCGGGCCTTGAAGCGCGGCTGGGACTTGTTGATGACGTAGACGCGGCCCTTGCGGCGCACAACGCGGCAATCGCGGTGGCGCGTCTTGAGCGAGCGCAGCGAGTTTCTGACCTTCATGGTCCTCTCCTTCTTCGCGCGGCGCGTGCCTTCCGGATGCGCCAGACCGTTGTGTCGGGCCGCCCTTGCGGGCGGAGCGGCCGGTGGTGGGCGGTACTGGGATCGAACCAGTGACCCCTACGATGTCAACGTAGTGCTCTACCGCTGAGCTAACCGCCCGAAAACCGGCACCGATTCCATGCCCCCAAACAAAACGGGGCGCGGGTGTCCGCGCCGGTAGCGCGCTCTATAAAAGGAGTCGTGGGGTGGATCAAGGTCTTTTGGCAGGGCGTGCAATCGCGCTATCATCCCCGCCAGCAGGGAGAAACGCGTGGCCCATTCGCCGTACCAGATCAGCCATCCGCGGCAGCGCACATCGTGCGTCGTCTTCGCCTCTCCCCACAGCGGACGGGACTATCCCTGGAGCTTCCTGCGCCGGACCGTTCTCGACGAGCATTCCATACGCTCGTCGGAGGACGCCTATGTCGACAGGCTTTTCGAATGCGCGCCGGACTTCGGCGCGCCCCTGCTCAAGGGCGGTGTGCCGCGCGCCTTCGTGGACCTGAACCGCTCCGCCGAGGAGCTCGACCCGGCGCTCATCGAGGGCGTGCGCCGGACGAGCCACAACCCGCGGGTGTCCTCGGGCCTCGGGGTGATCCCGCGCGTGGTCGCCAACGGCCGCGCAATCTATCGCGGCAAGATCCCCCTGGAAGAGGCGCAGCGGCGCATCTCGCTTTACTGGCGGCCCTATCACGGCGAGTTGCAGCACCAGCTGTCGCAGGCCCACGGTCTTTTCGGCCGGGCGATCCTGGTGGACTGCCATTCCATGCCCCATGAGGCGGTGGACGGCATCACGCGCGCCGGCGCCCGCCGGCCCGAGATCGTGCTGGGCGACAGGTTCGGCGCCTCGTCCTCGGCCGAGATCGTGGACCGGATCGAGGCGGCGTTTTCCGCCGCGGGGCTGGTCGTGGTGCGCAACGCGCCCTTCGCCGGCGCCTACATCGCGCAGAACTACGGGCGCCCCTCGCGCAACCAGCACGCCGTCCAGATCGAGATCGACCGCGCGCTCTACATGAACGAGCAGGTGATCCGGCCCAACGCGAACTTCAACGCCTTCCGCGACCTTCTGCGCGGCGTGATCGCGGACATCGCGGCGATCGGAGAGGCGGAGGCGCGGCCGCTCGCGGCCGAGTGAGGCGCTAGCGCAAGGACCGCCCCTTCAGGATCGCCGCCGGTCCGAACCGGGCGCGGATCGTGTCGGCCGCGCGCTCTGCCTGTCCGCGCCGCGCCGCCTGTGGGTCCAGCAGGTCGCCCGACCGCTCGGCCTCGGCCGCCGGGCAAAGCTCCGACAGGCCGACGCCCAGCAACCGGTAGAGCCCGTCCGCCCCCGCCGCGTCCAGAAGCCCGCGTGCGGTACGGTAGATCCGGTCGGCGAGCTGGGTCGCGTCGCGCAGGGACTGGCGGCGCGTCACGGTCCGGAAATCGGCGCGTTTCAGCTTCAGCGTGACGACGCGGCCCGCCAGATCCTTGGCCTTCGCCCTGTCCGACACCTTCTCCGACATGCGCCACAGATGCCCGTCCAGCAGATCCGGGTCGGCGGTGTCCTCCCCGAAGGTCGTCTCGTTGGAGATCGACTTCACCGGCCCGTCGGCCGAGACGCGGCGCGTGTCCTCGCCCCGCGCGAGATGCCAGAGCCGCCCGCCCATGGACCCGAAGCGCGCCTCGAGCGCCAGTTTCTCCCAGCGGCGCAGATCGCTGAAACGGTGGATGCCGGCGCGGGCGAGCGCCTCCTGCCCCGCCTCGCCCACGCCCCAGATGAGGCGCACGGGCCGGTCGTGCAGGAAATCCTGCGTCTCGGCCCGTCCGATGACCGAGTATCCCTGCGGCTTGTCGAGGTCGGAGGCCACCTTGGCGAGGAACTTGTTGTGCGAAAGCCCGATCGAGCCGGTGACGCCCAGCTCGTCCTTCATCCGCCGGACGAGCCGCGCGAGCATCACGGCGGGCGGGTGCCCGTGCAGCCGCTCGGTGCCCGAGAGATCGAGGAACGCCTCGTCGAGCGACAGCGGCTCCACCGCGGGGGTGAGTTCCGTCATCATCGCGCGGATCGCGCGGCTGACCTCGGCGTAAAGATCCATCCGCGGCTTCATAACCACCGCCTCGGGGCAGAGCTCCAGCGCCTTGAACATCGGCATGGCCGAGCGCACGCCGCGGATCCGGGCGACGTAGCAGGCGGTGGAGACGACGCCCCGCCGGCCGCCGCCGATGATGAGCGGCCGGTCGGCCAGCTCGGGGTTCTCGCGTTTCTCGACGCTGGCGTAGAAGGCGTCGCAGTCCATGTGGGCGATGGACAGCTCGAAGAGTTCGGGATGCGACGTGACCCGCGGCCGCCCGCAGGCAGGGCAGCGACGTCCGGTCTCGAAGGTGGTCAGGCAGTCGCGGCAGAGGGCGGGCATGGCGCGATCATAGCATTGCGCGGCGGCGCGCACAGGGTCTTCGGGGCGCGCCGCCGGCCGAGCCGCGATCCCGGGCGGCTCAGGGCAGGGTGGAAAGGATCGCCTCTGCCGCGGCGCGCGGGTCCGCCGCCTGCCAGACGGGGCGGCCGACGACGATGTGATCGGCGCCGCCCGCGATGGCCTGCGCCGGTGTGGCCACGCGCTTCTGGTCGCCCAGGCCGGCGCCTGCGGGCCGCACCCCGGGCGTCACGATGAGCCGGCCCGCCGCCTCGGGCCGCGCGCGGATTATCGCCGCTTCCTGCGGGCTCGCGATGACGCCGTCCGCCCCGGCCTCGAAGGCCCGCGCGGCGCGCTCCACCACGAGGTCGGGAACCGCGCCCGCGCGGATGAGGCTCGCGTCGAGGTCCGCACGGTCGAGCGAGGTCAGGATCGTGACCGCGAGGATCTTCATCCCGGACCCGGCCGCGCCCGCCTTCGCGGCGCGGACGACATGAGGATCGCCGTGAACCGTTAGGAAATCGAGATCGAACCGCGCCAGCCCGCGCACCGCCGCCTCGACCGTGGCGCCGATGTCGAAGAGCTTCATGTCGAGGAAGATGCGCTTGCCGTGCTCACCCTTCAGCTCGTTGGCGAGCGCAAGGCCCCCGCCCGTGAGCATGCCGAGCCCGATCTTGTAGAAGCCCACCGCGTCGCCCAAGCGCTGCGCGAGGGTGAGGCCGGTATGCGCGTCGGGCACGTCCAGCGCCACGATGAGGCGGTTGTCGCTCATGCGGGTCCCCTTCCTGTCACGCGTTCCGCTTGCCGCAAAGCGCGCGCGGGAGCAAGCCGCCGAAAAAACGCGCGGCCCGCGTCTTGAAGCCTCGATGGGGTGTCGCCATCTTGCAACAGAAGGCCCGATGGGGGCGTGCCGCAAGGCGGGCGGCCCCGGCAAGGGTGCTTGATGAAAGGAGAAAAGACCCATGGACTTGTCCAAGTTCACGGAACGCTCGCGCGGTTTCGTCCAGGCGGCACAGACCATCGCGGTGCGCGAGGGACATCAGAAACTCGGCCCCGAGCATCTGCTCAAGGCGCTGATGGACGACGAGCAGGGGCTCGCCGCAAATCTAATCCGCCGCGCCGGCGGCGCGCCGGAGCGCGTGCTCGAGGCGGCGGAGGCCGGGCTGGCCAAGCTGCCCAAGGTCTCGGGCGACGGGGCGGGGCAGATGTATCTCGACACCCAGACCGCCAAGGTGCTCGACGAGGCGGAGAAGCTTGCCAAGAAGGCGGGCGACAGCTTCGTCCCCGTGGAACGCATCCTGACCGCGCTCGCGCTGGTGCGCTCGCCCGCGAAAGACGCGCTCGACGCCGGTGCGGTGAACCCGCAGAAGCTCAACGAGGCGATCAACGACCTGCGCAAGGGCCGCACCGCCGACACCGAGAGCGCGGAAGAGGGCTATGACGCGCTGAAGAAATACGCCCGCGACCTGACCGAGGCCGCGGCCGAGGGCAAGATCGACCCGATCATCGGCCGCGACGAGGAAATCCGCCGGGCGATGCAGGTGCTGTCGCGGCGCACCAAGAACAACCCGGTTCTCATCGGCGATCCCGGCGTCGGCAAGACCGCCATCGCCGAGGGCCTTGCGCTGAGGATCGTGAACGGCGACGTGCCCGAAAGCCTGAGGGACAAGAAGCTTCTGGCGCTCGACATGGGCGCGCTCATCGCCGGCGCGAAATACCGCGGCGAGTTCGAGGAGCGTCTGAAGGCGATCCTCTCGGAGGTCACCGCGGCGGCGGGAGAGATCATCCTCTTCATCGACGAGATGCACACGCTCGTGGGCGCGGGCAAGGCCGACGGGGCGATGGACGCGTCGAATCTTCTCAAGCCGGCGCTCGCGCGCGGGGAGCTTCACTGCGTCGGCGCCACCACGCTCGACGAGTATCGCAAGCATGTCGAGAAGGACGCGGCGCTCGCCCGGCGCTTCCAGCCGCTCTTCGTGGCGGAACCGACGGTCGAGGACACGGTCTCGATCCTGCGCGGCATCAAGGAGAAGTACGAGCTGCACCACGGGGTGCGGATCTCGGATTCCGCGCTGGTGGCTGCGGCGCAGCTGTCCGACCGCTACATCACCGACCGCTTCCTGCCCGACAAGGCGATCGACCTCATGGACGAGGCTGCATCGCGGCTGCGGATGGAGGTCGACTCCAAGCCAGAGGAACTCGACGCGCTCGACCGGCAGATCCTGCAGATGCAGATCGAGGCCGAGGCGCTGAAGAAGGAGGACGACCAGGCCTCGCGCGACCGGCTGGAGAAGCTGGAAAAGGAGCTTTCGGACCTGCAGGAGCAGTCGGCCGAGATGACCGCGAAATGGCAGGCCGAGCGTGACAAGCTCGCCTCGGCGCGCGGGCTGAAGGAACAGCTCGACCAGGCGCGCAACGAGCTCGAGCAGGCCAAGCGCGAGGGCAACCTCACGCGGGCGGGCGAGCTCAGCTACGGGGTCATCCCGCAGCTCGAGAAGCAGCTCGCCGAGGCCGAGGCCGTCGAGGGCGAGGCCGACGTGATGGTCGAGGAGGCCGTGCGCCCCGAGCAGATCGCGGCGGTGGTCGAACGCTGGACCGGCATCCCGATGTCGAAGATGCTTGAGGGCGAGCGCGATAAGCTGCTGCGCATGGAGCAGGAGCTTCACGCCCGGGTGGTCGGCCAGGCGCAGGCGGTGCGGGCGGTGTCGAACGCCGTGCGGCGGGCGCGTGCCGGCCTGCAGGACGAGAACCGGCCGCTCGGCTCCTTCCTGTTCCTCGGCCCCACCGGCGTGGGCAAGACCGAGCTCACGAAGGCGCTTGCCGACTTCCTCTTCGACGACGAGGGCGCGATGGTTCGCATCGACATGTCGGAGTTCATGGAGAAGCACTCCGTCGCCCGCCTGATCGGCGCGCCGCCGGGCTATGTCGGCTACGAGGAAGGCGGTGTGCTGACCGAGGCGGTGCGCCGCAGGCCCTACCAGGTGCTGCTCTTCGACGAGGTGGAGAAGGCGCACCCGGACGTGTTCAACGTGTTGCTCCAGGTGCTGGACGACGGTCAGCTCACCGACGGGCAGGGCCACAAGGTGGACTTCAAGCAGACGCTCATCGTGCTGACGTCGAACCTCGGCAGTCAGGCGCTGAGCCAGTTGCCCGAGGGCGCCGATCCGGGGGCCGCCAAGGCCGAGGTGATGGAGGCGGTGCGCAACCACTTCCGCCCCGAGTTCCTGAACCGGCTCGACGAGATCATCGTCTTCGACAGGCTGGACCGCGAGGACATGACCGGCATCGTGGACATCCAGCTCTCGCGCCTCGCGCGGCGTCTCGCGGACCGCAAGATCCGGCTGGAGCTCGACGACACGGCGCGCAAGTGGCTCGCCGACGAGGGTTATGACCCGGTCTTCGGCGCACGGCCGCTCAAGCGGGTGATCCAGCGCGCGTTGCAGGATCCGCTGGCCGAGAAGCTGCTGGCCGGCGACGTGCGCGACGGCGATGTGCTGACGGTGACGGCCGGCCCGGACGGGCTGGAGATCGGCGGGCATGTCGCCAGTTCCGGAAGCGAGCCGCCGCAGGACGCGGTCCTGCACTGAGGCGCGCGGGCCTTCGAAAACGCAAAGGCCCCCCGCGATTGGCAGGGGGCCTTTTTTCACGCGCCGGACCGGCGGCTCACTCGGGCAGAAGCACCGTGTCGATCACGTGGATGACACCGTTCGATGCCGAGATGTCGGCCTGCGTGACGCGGGCGTTCTCGACATGCACGGCGCTGCCTGTCGCGTTGATGTGAAGGCTTTGGCCCTGCACGGTCTCGGCGCTGAGGCGCTTGCCGGCAAGCTGGTCGGACGTCACCGCACCGGGCACGACGTGGTAGGTCAGAACGCTCACGAGCTGGTCGCGGTTCTCCGGCTGGAGAAGCGACTCGACCGTGCCGGCGGGCAGTTTCTCGAATGCCGCGTTCGTCGGCGCGAAGAGCGTGAAGGGCCCCGGGCCCTGAAGCGTCTCCACGAGGCCGGCGGCCTGCACCGCGGTCACGAGGGTCGAGAACTGGTCGTTCGACGCGGCGACGCCGACGATATCGGGCTGGCTGGGCGCCGGTGCGCAGGCGGCGAGGCCCGCGGCGAGGCCCGTGGCGGCGAGGGCGCGAAGTGCGAAACGGCGGTTCATCACTGTCTCCTTTCGAAATGCACTGTCAGGATACGACGGCGGGGCGGCTGAGCCGCCCCGCGCCAAAAGATCGTTGCGGTTCGCGCCGGATCACTCCGGCAGGATAACCGCGTCGATCACGTGGATGACGCCGTTCGAGGCTTCCACGTCGGCCTGGATGACGCTCGCGCCGTCCACGGTCACGCCACCCTCGGTGCCGATGGTCACCGACTGGCCGTTCACGGTCTCGGCCATCATGCCGTCCGACAGATCGCCCGACATGACCTTGCCCGGCACGACATGGTAGGTGAGGATCGCGGTCAGCGCATCGGTATCCTCGAGCAGGCCCTCGACGGTGCCCTCGGGCAGCGCCGCGAAGGCGTCATCGGTCGGCGCGAAGACGGTGAACGGGCCTTCGCCCTTCAGCGTCTCGACGAGGCCTGCCGCCTCGAGTGCGGCCGCGAGCGTGGTGAAGCTGCCGGCCTCGACCGCGGTGTCGACGATGTCCTTGCCCATGTGGTTGTCGGCGAAGGCCGGCGCGGCCAGGGCGGTTGCAGCGGTCATCGCGAAGAAAGTTCTGCGGAACATTCGAGTTTCCTCCTTGAACGTCATGTCCCTGCGCTCGATGGCGCAGGCCTTGGTGCCGGGGCGGCGGCGTGCCGCACCGATCATCCATTGCAGATTACGGCACGCGGACCGGTCCGGTTCACCGGGGATTTCCGCCGATGCGGCTTGACATCGCAAGGCGGCGCGCTAAGCGCGGTGCTTCGCAGGTTTCGACTTAAATTTTTGTGATCCGCCGTGATCGCCGGTTACTCGGCGATGGCTGCGCGCGTGATCCTGTCGAGAAGATCCTCGACTTCCTGCATCGATCCGTCGGGGAAGCCGCGATAGCCGATCATCACCCGGTCCTCGCCTGCCTGCTGCACCACGAAGATATGGTAGGGGCAGTATGCCACGTTCATCGGATCGGCCTCCATCACGCTGCGCGAGACCTTGGCCGAGCAGAAGCCGAACACGTCCGCGGCCTCGTAGAGCTGCACGTCCGAGCCCACATCCTCGCGGGTGCGCGCCAGCATGTTTCCCACATGGCTGGTGTGGTCGATCACCAGCCCCTCGTCGAGGATCGCGTTCTCGAGCCCGAACACGACATCGCCGTAGGACAGATCCGTGTCGTAGGTGACGATGTCCTCGGCAAGGGCCGGGCCGGCGGCAAGGCACAGCGCGGCGGCTGCGCGGGCGAATGCGGTCATGGTGTCCTCCCAGAAAGGTGCGCGGCGCGGAGGGACCGGGCCGCCAATACGGTCTTGACGGTAAGGCCCCCGCGGCCGCGTGACATTGAGGCAAATCAACATGCGGGCGACCCGGCCAACCGGCTCGCAGCCGATGGCCAGCCCGCGAGCGGGCGCTGCATCACCACGGGGCTTGCGACCGTGACACCGCGCCTCTGCCGATCCCAACGCCATCGTGACGCGCCGTGCATTGGGCGGCGCGGCGGCGCAACCTATGTTGCGAGCGATAACTGGATCAGGGAGAGCCCCATGTCCCACCGCTGGAAGAACGACCTGACGGAGCGTGACGTGACGCCGGAAGGCGCCTGGATCAGCCGCCGCGGCCTGATCGCGGGCGGCGCGGCGCTGGGGCTGGCGGGCCTCGCCCCCCGCGCCGAGGCGGCCGCGGAGGATCTTGAGCCCAACAGCTGGGAAGAGATCACCACCTACAACAATTTCTACGAGTTCGGCACGGACAAGAAGGATCCCGCGCGCCGCGCCGGGCAGATGACGGTGTCGCCCTGGTCGATCCGGATCGACGGGATGGTGGACCGCCCGGCGGACTACGCGTTCGAGGATATCCTCGCGCGGATGACGATGGAGGAGCGGATCTACCGTTTCCGCTGCGTGGAGGCGTGGTCGCGTGTCGTGCCGTGGAACGGTTTCGAGCTGGCGGACCTGCTCGATATGGCGGGCGTCCAGCCCGGCGCGAAATACGTGGCGTTCGAGACCTACCTGAACCGCGAGGAGATGCCGGGCACGCGTTTCCCGGTGCTCGACTGGCCCTATGTCGAAGGCCTTCGCCTCGACGAGGCGATGCACCCGCTTACCATCATGGCGACCGGCATCTACGGCCGCGATCTTCCCAACCAGAGCGGCGCGCCGCTCCGCCTCGTGGTGCCGTGGAAATACGGCTTCAAGTCGATCAAGTCCGTGGTGCGGATCACGCTGACCGAGGAAGAGCCGCCCACGAGCTGGAACAAGGCCAATCCGCGCGAATACGGCTTCTATTCCAACGTGAACCCCGAGGTCGACCATCCGCGCTGGAGCCAGGCGACCGAGCGGCGTATCGGCGGCGGGCTCTTCTCGGCGCGCCAGCCCACGCTCATGTTCAACG
The DNA here is from genome assembly GCF_041365695.1 of Rhodosalinus sp. 5P4. Classification (NCBI taxonomy): domain Bacteria; kingdom Pseudomonadati; phylum Pseudomonadota; class Alphaproteobacteria; order Rhodobacterales; family Paracoccaceae; genus Rhodosalinus; species Rhodosalinus sp. 5P4. Next base: position 888 of record NZ_JBGFSJ010000005.1, on the reverse strand, counting down.
GTTACGCCGATGAGGTGGCGCTCCTTTACGCCGGCATGGACCTGACGAAGTTCTTCTGATGGCGCTCGCGCGGGTGATCTCTGCCGGGGCGCGGCGCGTCCCGGTCTGGGCGGTCTGGGCCGTGGCGCTCGCGCCTGTGCCATGGCTCTTCTGGGCCGGGGCCACGGGCGGGCTGGGCGTGGAGCCGGTGGAGGTCCTGGAGCACCGCCTCGGCCTTTACGCGCTGCAGTTCCTGATCGCGGGGCTCGCGATCACGCCTCTGCGCCGGCATCTCGGCGTGAACCTGCTGCGCTTTCGCCGGGCTTTGGGCCTCATCGCGTTCACCTATGTCGCGCTGCACCTCGCCGTCTGGCTGCTGCTCGACGTTCAGGATCCGGCGCGGGTCTGGTCGGACATCCTGAAACGCCCCTACATCACCATCGGCATGGGCGCCTTCCTGCTCATGGTTCCGCTCGCGCTTACCTCGAACGACTGGGCCGTGCGCCGTCTGGGGGCCGCCATGTGGCGGCGCCTGCATCGCGTGACCTATGCGGTTGCGGTGCTTGGCGCGCTGCACTTCGTCATGCTGTCCAAGGGGCTCCATCTCGAGCCGTTGTTCTACATGGGGGCGATTGTGGCGTTGCTGGCGTTGCGGCTGCGCCCGCGCGGCGCGGGCCGCGGTCTGTGGCGCGCCGACTCGGCCTGAACCGCCGCTTGCCGCGAGGTCACGACCCCGCATCCAAGAGCCCTGCGGCGGTGGTTGGGTGGCAACACGCTGATAAATAAGAAAAATCCGAGATGTCGAAAATTTCGCGAGGCGCCGGATTTTCCTCTTGCGGAGGTGTGTTGTGATCCGTAAATACGCCTTCACCGGCGGCGCGGGGACGCGGTGTTGGGAACATCGGGAGA